>NZ_LMPN02000026.1:0-198306 GCF_001423865.2 Brevibacillus sp. Leaf182
TTTGGTCTGGAGGTTATGCTTTAAGGATTGCAGTTCTTGGCTTTGCCCCTGCAGCTCTTGTTCAAGATCGAGAAGTTCCTGCTGCTGTGCTTGAAGTTCTTGTGTCTGAGAATGCAGCTCCAGCTCCCTAGCCTCGAGCTTTTGCTCGGTAACAAGCAGCTCTTGTTCTTTGGTCTGGAGGTTTTGCATTAAGGATTGCAGTTCTTGGCTTTGCCCCTGCAACTCTTGTTCAAGATCGAGAAGTTCCTGCTGCTGTGCTTGAAGTTCTTGTGTCTGAGAATGCAGCTCCAGCTCCTTAGCCTCGAGCTTTTGCTCGGTAACAAGCAGCTCTTGTTCTTTGGTCTGGAGGTTATGCTTTAAGGATTGCAGTTCTTGGCTTTGCCCCTGCAACTCTTGTTCAAGACTGAGAAGTTCTTGCTCCCGTGCTTGAAGAGCTTGTGTCTGAGAATGCAGTTCTAGCCCCTTCGTCTGGAGCTCTTGATTGAGAGTGAGCTGCTCTTGTTCTTTCGTTTGCAGGTGATCCGCTTGAGAATGCAGTTCTAACCATTGTGTCTGAAGCTCTTGTTCAAGATCGAGAAGCTTCTGTTCCCGTTTTTGTAGGTGTTGCGTCTGAGCATGCAACTCTTGCTCAAGATCGTGAAGTTCCTGCTCCCGCTGCTCCCAATTTGCGCTTGCTTCTGTATACTGCTGTAGGTCAGAGAGTGCCTGCTCTTCCCGTGCTCGTGCGTCTTCCAATTGCTGATTCAATGATTCAATTTTGGATAGTTGCTCGTGCTGCCTCATCTGCGAACTCTCAAACTCTTCATTTACATGATCCAAAGCTTGTTTCCATGTAAGCTGTTGCTGCTCCAGATGTGCGATCATGTCTAAATGCTGCTCGCGTTCATGCAGGATTTCCTCGATTTGACTCAACTGCTGCTGATTTTGCTCGTGTAACTCTTTTTGCCATTGTGCCTCTTTTTGCTCGTAGCTTTGTACACGCCGTTGGAGTAATTCAATGTGCTCGCGCAAGTGTGCTTCCTGTGCTTGATGTTTGGACATGATTTCTTCAAGCCGTGGACCTTTTCGTTGCTCTCTGATCTCGGTTTGCAAGCTGTCGATTGCACTCTTTAGTTTTGCCTCTGTTTCCTGGTGGTCGGTTATGGTATTTTCCCGTTGTTTCAGGAGACGTTCGTAGTAGTCGAGCTTGCTCTTCATTTCTTGAAGCATGTCTTGTGAATCGTTTAAGCGCTGCTTCCATTCTGCCCCTTTGCTGTCCAAATCGTGGAGGGTTTGGTTCAATTGTTCAAGCTGCTCTCTATATGCTCCGTTTTTTTGGGACGTTTCTTCTATCTGCTTCTGTAGGTGCCACACTTCTTGCATGAGTTGGTTTGCTTTGTCCTCGTAGTAGTGTGCTTGTTTTTTAAGCAGGAGGAGCTTCTCATTTTCTTTCGACTTACTCGCATTGGAGATTCTCCTTTTGTACACAGTGTTGTCCTCCTTTTTCCGTCTTGCTTTCCCATATAGACATATGTACGGGGTAGAAATTGGTGCCTGTATTGTAGTGAAGGTTCATCTATAGAAAAAACGGGAGAAGTGCTGGTCTTCTCCCGCCTGATTGGAAACAAATATTTTTTTCTTACGGAGTGGTGATGACAATATCTCCGAACGTGATGCAATCGGCAACCAGTAATTGTTCGTCTGGAACGACTGTAATGGTGCCGCTGAAGACGAGGACACCAGCAGAGTCTGTGAGTGTCAGAATGATAACGTCTGGCAGGCCGAGTCCTGTTTCGGCAAGTGTCAGAGAGTAGGTCAGCGTTTCTTGAGCGCCTGTTGCTGTGAATGTCCGTACACCAGTACCTGTTACGACCAGACCTGTCACAATTGGCAGGATTGGCAGTGTGGTAATGCATGTCGGAGAGCTGATAGTCGTTGGCGAGAAGCTGAAGCTTTGATCACCAAGGACATCAGGCAGGAGAGCATCAAAGAAGTTAAAGGTAAACGAGCTGCTGGATGGATCGCAGCTTGGGCAGATATCCGCGATGAGCTGGACGGTACCGACGGCTGAGGCGAGTGGGATACCAATAGAAATGGAGACGTTTGGTACCAACGCATTGACGGACGCCTGGCAATCGCAGTTGCGTACTGGGAAGATTGGTGGGCATTGTGGCGGGAATGTGATCGGCGGGCAACGGAAAGACGGCGTTGGCGATGGAATTGGAATGTTGTTTGGACGTGGAGAGCAGAATTTCGCCAATACTTCCAGTTTGACTTCTGCTTCTACCTGGATTTCTACGCAGACAATGACGTCGAGTTGAACCATGCCTCCGAGGAGAACAGTACCGGTTGGTGAGCACTCGAAAGCACTGATTCGGCACAAGATATTGTCCTCATCAAGCGGTTCAGGCAGGCAAAGAACGACTTCCTGATCGAATTGCACTGTCGTTGTGAATTCGCAGAGAGGTGTTCCGTCTGCGAAGACGCGAACGAGCACAGTGGCTCCGAACACAAAGCGAACGACTCCGACCCGAACAGTGGTCCCATTGACTGTGATGTTCTCGCGGCGAATACTGACGACTCTGCAAGTAGGACCAGGAGTAACTGGCTCAACGCAGGAGAGCGTGATATCTTGCCCTGCACGAATGGCAGCGTCTACCAGAGCTTGACAATCGTCGGGAAGGGCAATCTTGTTTCGGTAGCTGTTCGCTAATACTACCCAGTCATACACCTTATTGACACGAATGCACTCTTCCTGCAGGTTGTTCGGTATAGGAGGAGTTGCTGTAGGCGTCGGTGTAGGGAGCTGGCGACCCATAATGGGCTTCACGTGATGTTTCACCGTAAGAATCCTTCCTTTCCTAGGGAGTTTGCTTTGCAGTTACATACTATGTGGGCAAAGGGAGTTTGGCATGTTGAGCATGCGCCTATTTTTTAGGTCACTATCTTGTCAGAATGGAATATGAAATTTTTGAAAGAACCAATTGTCGTCGAATTTTCTTTGGGCAGTGTATCGAACACGCTGAGCGGCAGCCCCGCTAGTCAGCACATCATCCGCAATTTCACTGGCATTTGCGTAGAGCACAAGTTTTTTCGTAGCCTCAATCCGCTGCTCGCTAAAATGGCTGTACGCCATTCGAAGCATGTTGTAATAAATGTGCTCATGTGCAACTGTGTAAGGATGAACTTGCCTAAACAAATGCAAGATTTTTACGGATGGCTGGACCATACACGTATAACCGAATAGCCACATTTTGATGGAAAACTCGATATCTTCAAATCCCCATATGCGAAAGCCACGGTCAAAACCCCCGACTTTCATAAAAGCTTCTCTAGTGACCAGGAAGCATCCCCCTGGCAATATCGCAACCGGTGCCGGGCCTGTTGGCTTTGGATACCAGGTGATCTCCAGCTTTTGATTCAAATTTTGCCCATAACCAATTTTATGTGGCTCCGTCATGGAAGCGATTCCCGGAGCAACGCCATCTGCTTTTTTGGTAAGGATGAGCTCCATCATGCGATCGATCCAAAAGTTTTCAAAAGACAGATGGGCATCGCAAAAAATGAAGTAGTTGCCGCGGGCATGATTCACACCCAGGTTTCTTGCTGCTGCAGCACCAATGCCTTCTGTTGTGATTAATTTTATTTTTTCATTTTGCCCTTGGCCTTGTAAAAAGTGACAACCGTTATCTGTTGAGGCATCATCGACTACGATCACTTCATACGGATATGTGGTTCTTGTATTTAAAAGGGAAGTGATGGTAGAACGCACATTGTCCCCCTCATTTTTTACAGGAATGATAATGGAGATTAGGGGCATTTGTGAGGTGGGCATATGACCACTCCTTTCTGTAGCATCGTATGCGCAAAGCGCTTCTTCGGAACAGTCATCGCCAAAAATGTTCACTTTGGACACTAGGCATTCATACAATATCGCGGACTGAAGGAAAGTGTCGTGAGGAGAGATGGAAATGGATGTTGAGGTATATTACAGTGGTCAACGTGGCGGGTCCATGCCGTATGCGGCTCTGCCAGCGTTCCGTTTATTTTGCAAGCAAAATGGCTTTCAATTGAAGTGGGATTCGACGAATAAAAGAGTGGACCTGGATTCGGGGTTGAAAGGTAAAGTTTGCGTCCTTTTTACAGGTATCTCTTCAGGAGGGACCGCCTACGAGTGGGAGGTATTGGGGAACGTTCAAAAATTTCTCTCTGATAGCGGGATGGAGGTCGTCTTAAGCCAAAACAATCCGTCTCTGGCGAAAAATACGGATGTCGCCATACGGTTCAGCTTGAAGGAAATGCGGGCCCTGGAAAAACCTAGACTGATTTTCTTTCAGTCGGAGGATGAAAAGCGGCAAGATTTGGTCAAGTGCTTGCGTTCAGAAATGCAGCAGTCAGGAATCCCGTGTCACTATAAAATAACCAAAAACCAAAAGCAACCAACGATTGTTCACATCCAGTTGCAGTTGCCGCTTTATACGGAAGTGAACAAGCGTAAAATTTATGCGGAAAAAATTGCGCTACACTTAGCGTCAGGGGTTTTGGAGTATTTCCAAAATGGATTGCACATTCAACCAATGGCGTTTTTACCACCCAACATTTTAAAGCTGTTTTATTCCACGATGCTCTTTACCTCTGATGAGGAAAGTCAGCAGGGAGTTAAAGAAAAGGCATTAGCAGAGGAACAAATCATGATTCAGGAAAGTGACCAGCCGAGTGCTGAGGCCAGTGACTCAAATAGAGAAGGAATCAGCGAATCAGACAGTGAACGGGAAGAGTTGCTGATCTTGGCAGAAGAAGAACTGCTGGAACAAGTAGTGACCATTCATCCGGTCGAAGAAGTGCCTGAACAGGTTGAAATGCGTACAGCGGCAGAAGTGTATTTTGATTACACGTTGATTCACTCTGAATCAGTTGAGAAGCCGTACCTGTTGATTGGGACACTTCAGGTGAAGAATACGGGGAATGTAGAACTGAAAAATCCAATCGTTTGCCTGCGTGTCTCGCCTGTCGATTCAATTAAAATGGGAGGGCAGGTATTGCCACCGAAGCTCGTGGAGACGATGGCCGTGCAAGGTACATCGGGCTTAAAAGGATGGAGATACTTGGAGGACGATTGGTTTGCCCAAGCGATGGAGAGAGGGGAATACTGGATAGCGCCGATCCAACCCGTAACCATTACACCGGAATCGACGGAATCGTTCCAAAACTTCCAGATTTCTTTTATGAAACAAGAAACGGGGAAGGGAATCGTCGTCGAGGGTGTCGTGCTGTGCAACGATCAGACGGTACACTTTTCCGCCAATAACCGGATCGCCGTGTCTTTCTAATAGGGAAGAAAAGCCACCATTTCAGTAGAAATGATGGCTTTTCCGTTCCGCGCCTCTATTTTTTCAAGAACATTTGCACGAACGTCTTCCCGTGCGGACCGCCATTCACAACAGCAATGGCTACGTAGTCGTATGTCGGACTCATGATATTGGTTTTGTGCCCGGAGGAATTCATGAACATTTGATGAGCGCTGCTTACAGAGTAGTTTTGAGCAATATTTTCAGCAGCAGCTAAATAGCGAATACCAAAAGCGTCCATCATTTGAAACGGTGAGCCGTAAGTGGGAGAGGTGTGGCTAAAGTAACCTTTGCTTACCATCTCTTGGGCTTTCACACGTGCAACGTTCACCAACTGCATGTCCACTTGATAGGGGGCGAGGCCGCGGCTGGTGCGTTCTTGATTCACGAGCTGAACCATTTCTTTTTCCTCAGCCGTCAAACCAGCGGGAAGAGGAACTTGCGTGTCAGCACCAGGGTTTTGCGGTTGCTCAGGCTTGCTTGGTGTTACGGGAGTCGTTGGATTTGTTGGCGTGGTTGGTTTTGTATCTGGCCCGGGCTGCACTGGGTTGTTCTTGTATTGGGTTTGAATGGCCGTATAGGTTTTGGCATCAGCTTCACCAGTCAACGGCTGTTTATTGCGCGACTGGAATAGCATGACGGCAAAGCGCGTAGATTCATCGTAATAACCCGAGGCAGTTACTTTGTATCCGAGGCCAGCGAGCATTTTTTGCAATTCCTTCACGTTCTCACCGTTAGCACCCAATTTCAGCGTAGCGTAATCATTGGACTCAGCAGGCTTGCTAGGCTTGGAAGGTGTGCTTGGCTGTGTCGGCTGCTCTTGCTTGCGAGCTTGGTACGCGCTCTTCAGTTTATCGTAAGTAGTTTTGTTTACAATTCCGGTTTGCGGCAGCTTGTATTTTTTCTGAAAAGCTTTGACGTTATAAACTGTGTAGCTATTGTATGTCTTGTCCACTACCAGCTTGTAGTCGTAATGGAGTGCATCGAGCATCTTTTCCACTTCAAGCACGCGCGAGCTCTTCATCCCTTTTTTCAAAGAGGTAAAACTTGTTTTCGCAAATGCAGGTTGTCCGATCATGGTTACGAGGACGGACAGGGAAAGGATGGTTGCCATTTTCTTTATGTTGCGATTCATCTCATCACGCCTTTCTCTGGTTTGTCGCATCACAATGGTACTAAATGTGGAACAAATGAGAAAAGCACAAAATATTGGAAAGAGGTGGAGGTGGAATGTTTGACCTCTCTTGGATCGACCTAATCATTCTCGTGCTGGCAAGCTTTCGTCTCACGCATTTGATTGTTTTTGATGAGATCACGTCTTTTCTGCGAAACCCATTTTACGAAGTGCTATATGTACCCGATGAGTCGGGGCAAATGGTTCGGGACTTTCAATTTAAGGGCGGAAGATTGCGCCAATGGATAGGCAGATTGTTGAGCTGCCATTGGTGCGTGGGAATTTGGGTGGGCGCTTTGGTTGTGGGGGTGTATATGTATGTGCCAGCCGCCTATCCTTTGTTGCTCCTGCTTGCCATAGCCGGAGCGGCGGCTGTCATTGAAACGAAGCTATATACGAGTTAAATGGTTAACTCCTTGAAAAAGTTCTGTACACGATCACTTCGTCATACGAAAGTGGAATAATCTCTTCGGCCATGTATCCCCCCACGATTCTCTGCTGGACTTGAGGGGTGCTCGGTACACCGACACTGGAAGAAGCGATGTCCACACGAAGTGTCGTGGCATTCGGATCGAGTGGAATTTCGAGGGCAAAAGTGGGTTTATCAACGGTATAGCTTTTTACATTTATGCCATTCACAAGTGCAGTCAAAACAATCGGCTTCGGCAATTTTACGGGGGAGCCAGGGATTTTGCCCTTCACTAACAACATTTGAGCTGGCGCAGACGGATCTGATTCCACAATCGCGCGCAGGACAGGAGGCGCCCACAAGTCCATTCCCCGATTCATGCTTGTGATTCTGGTTGTATTAGATGGAAAGGACTTATAGAGCCGCAACAGGTCGAGTACACCCATGCCTTTGTATTGTGGAACATACGATATCCAATGGCTGGGGATGGACGAATAATTTTTCGCAAGTGATCGTAATACTTCAGGTACGCCGACAGAATGCCATTGCGTAGCTGATTTGCAGGTCGTGTGGATTCGGGCATTTCCTAAGTAGTGAGGCACGTAACCGATGGGATAAAATTTGGCGATGCGCATCCACAGGTCGTAATCCATGCAAAATTGCAATTTTTCATCCACGCCCCCCATATGCCTGAAAACGTGGGTCCTGATGAAAGCGGATGGCTGGCAAATCACGCAGCTCTGATACAACTTCTTGGAATCAGCTTGTTCTGACGGGTAGGTGGAGGATACTTGACCGTACTCGTTCATCACCTGGCAATTGCCGTGAAGCATTCCCCAGCTCGGGTTACTCGCAAAAGCGTGAACAGCCATCATGATGGCGCCGGGTACATAGGTGTCGTCTGAATTCAGCCAGCCAATGATTTCCCCTCTTGCCATTGCCAGACCTTTGTTTAGCGCATGAGACTGTCCGCGATCCGGTTCGGAAATATAACGGAAGCGCGGATCTTTTTGTGCATATTCTTGCAAGATGGAGAGCGTATCGTCAGTCGAGCCTCCATCTACCACGATATGCTCAAGGTTTGCATAGTCCTGGGTCAATATGCTATTTATCGTCTCACGAATAAACCGGCCTTGGTTGTAAGAGGGGGTAATGATACTCACTAATGGTTGCTGTGAGTGGGACACGAGATTCACTCCCATCTTTCCATCATAAAAATGCATGCACTACCTTCAGACTATGAAAGAATGGAAAAACGGGTACACAAGCATCGTTGATCTTGTGCACCCGATTTCATTACAAATAGTCTGGAATGATCCCTGGATTGCGGAAAATACGGAGCAATTCCGCGTGACAGTTAGGGTCGATCGAGCTGCCAGGAATGGCTCTTGCCACGAGGCTGATACGACCTGCATCGTAATTGTTTATTTTGCCAGAGGGGATGGTCCGAACCGATTCAGGAATAACTTCAAACAATGTGCCCTTCAGCATCTCCTCAATGCAAAGGACGGATGGCAACCACCAAGTCGTATCGTCCCTATAAATCCGGTTCATTTGTCCAGGAGCTCCGTTGTAGACCATGATCGATTGGTTTGTATCCAAAATACAGGCAGTTTCCAACAAGAGGTGCCCACCTGGTTTAATTACGCTTCGGCATTGCGACAATGTCCACATTGGATCACGCAGATGATAGAGCAGTCCAAGATGCTGGACGACATCAAATTGATTGTGCCGTATTTGTTGAGGAAATGGCAGTGGTTCTATAAAGTCGTCCATCAGCAAAACTTGCAGCCCTTCCCATAGTTTATAAGGGCTGGTATTGTACAGCGGCAAAACTTTGCTTTGCAGGATATTCTTGCAAAACTCGAAATTCAAATAGAGTGGCTGCATACAGTCCGTAGCTACGACAAGACTCGCCCCTCGCTGCTCCGCTTCAAAAGCCCACATACCATCAAAACTAGCGAGATCAAGGACGCGTTTCCCCGCGTAAGGGATGTATTCTCTGGATTGTCTCGTCATATTCCATACATTTTCCAGCAGCGTAATCCCGGGAGTGACAATACCAGGTCGCAGCGCGATTTTATGGTACCATCGTCGTTTGTTGATCTCATCGAGGATTTCCTGATCTGTCCAAAATCTTCCCATCGACATGTCCTCCTTCATTGCAGAGTGCTTGCCCTATACGATATGTTCGGACAGTGCTGGGGGGAATGATATAAATGCATTAATTTCGTCCCCATCAAGTGTAAAGTTGCTTGCCAGCATGCAGGTTTCCGGAAAAGAGGCATATGCCCGTTTCTCGTGGTCTTTCACTTACATAAAGTATGGGGAGAAAAAGGAGGCGGAAAGAGTATGTCCTTGCCTATCGTGATCATCCATCGAGGGGACGATGATTATCTCACATACAGCTTGCAGCAAGCGAAAAGAAGTAATCCCCATTCGCCCGTCTATCTGATAGGGAATGGAGGAAACAGAAGGTATGCGATAAACGGCGTCATTCACGAAATGATAGACGATTACATGCATGCTGCTGCAGAAATGACGAGAGTCTATAAACATATTCATTTCATGCCCTATGAGTACAATCTGTTTTGTTTTCAACGATGGTTTATTTTGTTGGCGTTTATAAAAAAGCATCAGATTTCGAAATGCTGTTATATCGATACGGATGTCATGCTGTTTACCGACGTGAACCATCAGCGCTTTAACAACTTTACGATGGAATTCGTATGGACAAATTTCGTAGATAGGCAGAAGTTGGAGCTATATTGCGAG
The DNA here is from genome assembly GCF_001423865.2 of Brevibacillus sp. Leaf182. Lineage (NCBI taxonomy): Bacteria > Bacillati > Bacillota > Bacilli > Caryophanales > Paenibacillaceae > Brevibacillus > Brevibacillus sp. Leaf182. Next base: position 9,686 of record NZ_LMPN02000026.1, read on the forward strand.
TTTATGAAGTCTCACTTTGCCAATCCAATTGCATTCGCGCAAGTCGTTCAATACACAATGCAAAGAAAGGAACATGTACGATTCAATCAGCCTCTCATTACGGATATGGTGCTGGCCTTGCTATTTCTTGACCGGTTCAAGGATTACCAAATCACGAATGGTTTGTTTCATGATGGCATAATTGATGGGAATATTCAGCAGGCTACCTCAATGGAAAACTTGTACGGCTATAAGAAAATTTACTCGATAAATGGTGTGTTGTGCTGTAAGGATAAGGCAACGGGGGGATATCTGCCGTTGTTTTCTCTTCATTTTCAAGGATACACGAAGCACTTTATGAGGTTTTTCACGGCTCCCCATCTTCCCCAAGCAGGTTCTTACATTTTCGATTATATCTCCAATCGTTGGATTCAGTTTCTATAGGCTTCTATCATTCCTCGTGTTATTTGACCATTTTCATTGGACGATAGAGCATCGACTGCGACAGACGCATAAGATGGTGCATACAACACGATATAAACGGATAGAGGTGGCCTGGGTGAAACTGATATTGCTATCGGGTGGTTCAGGGAAAAGGCTGTGGCCGCTCTCCAATGATGTCAGGTCCAAACAGTTCTTGAAGTTGGTAGGCAATGCACATTCCCAACCAGAGGCGATGGTTCAACGAGTGTGGAGGCAACTGGCCTCCCGCAATTGGTCGGAGCCTGTTTATATTTCAACAGGCCGCTCACATGTAGACTTGCTTCAAAGCCAACTTGGAGAAGGCGTTCCTTTGATCGTGGAGCCGGAAAAAAGAGATACCTTCCCTGCCATTGCTTTAGCGGTGACCTATTTGTACTCTGCTTTGACACTGGACCCGGATGAGGTCATAGCCGTCATGCCTGTTGATCCATTCGTTGAGGATCGCTTCATGGACAGGATCAAGGAGCTGGAGAACACTATACTCAAATCAGGCGCGAATCTCGCATTAATCGGAGTGAAGCCTACGTATCCATCTACGAAATACGGCTACATTGTTCCACAGCTAGAATCAGAGTCGGATCAGAGTGAAAGGCCTCATGCCTATCAAAAAGTAAAAAGCTTCAAAGAAAAGCCGTCACTTGAGCAAGCGCAGGATTTAGTAGAAAAGAAGGCGCTATGGAATTGTGGAATTTTTGCTTTTCGATTGGGTTATCTCATTCGCGAATTAGAGCAAAAAGGATTGCCTACTGAATACAACCGCATGCTTGAGCAATATAGCCAAATGCCTGCGATCAGCTTTGACTATGAGATTGTAGAAAAGGCAGAGAGAGTAGTCGTTCTCCCGTATGACGGAGACTGGAAGGACTTAGGGACGTGGAATACGCTCACGGAAGAAATGAGCGAGAATGCAATCGGTAAGGTTTTGCTTGATGAGAGTTGTACGAATACGCACGTTATCAACGAATTGGACATACCTATCGTGTCCATCGGCTTATCGGATATGATCGTGGCGGCCAGCCCTGATGGCATCCTCGTTTCTTCCAAGGAACAAAGTCATATGGTCAAAAATTTGGCTTTGGATTGGACAAAGCGCCCAATGTATGAAGAGCGGCGCTGGGGATGGTATCAAGTTATGCATTTTCAGAAGAATGAAGACGATGTGGAAGTATTAACGAAAAGAATCCATGTATACGCAGGGAAAAATTTGAGCTATCAGTACCATCACCATCGTAGCGAAGTATGGATCATCGTAGAAGGCTGCGGCGAGTTCATCTTGGATGATCAGTTGAGCCAGGTTGAACCAGGTGACGTATTGCAAATCCCGGTAGGAGCCAAACATGCAATCAAAGCCACGACCGAGCTGGAATTCATCGAGGTACAGATGGGAAGTCAGCTAGTGGAAGAAGATATCGTTCGACTCGGAATGACGTGGTCAGCGATTCGGGAGCAGATCGGGAAGCACGGTGATCACGATGATTGATCCAGCGTTTTGGCGAGACAAAAAAGTGTTGATCACAGGTCATACCGGGTTCAAAGGGGCATGGCTATGCTTATGGCTGCATCATTTAGGGGCGAAGGTAACAGGGTATGCGCTGTCGCCGCCGACGAATCCGAGTATTTTTGAGTGTGCCCAAATCAGCTCATTAGTTGATTCGATCATTGATGATATCAGATCGAAGGAAAGTGTTCAAAAAGCGATCAACCAAGCAAACCCGGATATCATCATTCACATGGCCGCCCAGCCGCTGGTACGTTTGTCGTATCACTATCCAGCGGAAACCTACGAAATCAATGTCATGGGTACGGTGAATGTATTCGAAGCGGCGAGAGTGGCTGTGCAAAACGGAATGAACATAAAAGCGATCATCAATGTGACGACGGATAAGGTTTACGAAAACCGGGAGTGGGTGTGGGGATACCGTGAGCAGGATGTGTTGGGGGGCTATGATCCGTACTCGAACAGCAAAGCATGTTCGGAGCAAGTGACTGCCTCCTATCGCAATGCTTTCTTTCACCCCGACCAGTATCACCAGCATGGTGTAGCCGTTGCTTCAGTGCGAGCAGGTAATGTAATCGGCGGCGGTGATTGGGCTCTTGATCGCTTGATACCGGACTGCATGAGTGCCCTGATAAAGGGAGAGAAAATCACTATCCGAAATCCAAAAGCGATTCGGCCGTGGCAGCACGTCCTTGAGCCGTTAACAGGGTATTTGATGCTCGCCGAAAAAATGTGGGGAAATGGCAAGGATTACGCTCAGAGCTGGAATTTTGGTCCGAATGAGGAAGAGGCCAAATCGGTAGAGTGGATCGTCCAGCAATTGTGTGAGCGATGGGGAGCTGGTGCCCGCTTTGAAGTAGAGCGAACCGATCCACAATGGCACGAAGCCCAATATTTAAAGCTGGACTGTTCCAAAGCCAAAAGCGTACTAGGCTGGAAGCCCAAGTGGTCACTCGAACAGACCTTGGACAGTATCATTTCGTGGCATAAGGCTTATCAGCAAAAGCAAGACGTAAGGGAGATCTGTTTGGCCCAAATCGCAGCGTATACAGATAGGGCCCAGTGAACACCAGAGGAAGGAGGGCAGCCAATGAAAGTCGTCATCCTAGCAGGAGGGTATGGCACACGCATTGGAGAAGAAACGCATCTTCGTCCGAAACCGCTCATTGAGATCGGTGAATGGCCCATCATTTGTCATATCATGTCCACTTATTCCAAGTATGGTTTTCATGATTTCATCATCTGTCTCGGGTACAAAGGCTATATGATCAAGGAATACTTCGCGCACTACTTCCTTCACCATTCTGATGTGACTTTTGATTTTCGTAACGATAATCAGGTCACTTTTCACAATCATAATGCTGCTCCGTGGCGAGTCACATTGATTGATACAGGGAAAGACACAGGGACAGGTGGAAGGGTGAAGCGGATACAGAAGTATGTGGGAGAAGAAACCTTCATGCTGACGTATGGAGATGGCTTATCCGACATTGATATTGAAAAGCTAGTAAAATTTCATCGGACGCATAAAAAACTCGCAACGATCACCACGACTCAACCGCCAGGCAGATTCGGAGCATTGGATATTGCCGATGGGAGCACTGTAACAGGATTCCAGGAGAAGCCAAAGGGGGACGGCGGGTGGATCAATGCTGGTTTTTTTGTCATGGAACCGGGCGTATTCGACTATATTGCGGGTGATGAGACGGTATTGGAAAAAGATCCGCTGGAGAGCTTGGCCAAGGCGAATCAACTGATGGCCTTCAAGCATACTGGTTTTTGGCATCCGATGGATACGCTCAGAGATAAAAACTACCTGGAAGAACTGTGGAAATCCGGAAAAGCAGCATGGGCAACCAGCCGAACATGAAGGAGGAAGCAGGAGTGGGCGGATTAAACGAGAACAGTGAAGAGGTTTTTTCTCCGATCGGATACGGTGACATTACCATCGATTGTGGGGCAAATTACGGGGTCATTTCTCAAAAAATGGCGGATAAAGGCGCCCTTGTCTTTGCGTTTGAACCGAATCCATACGTATTTGAGGAATTGAAAAAAAGGGTTGGCTCCTATCCCAATGTCGTATGTATAAACAAAGCGGTTTGGCATAAAAACGACAAGCTGCGCTTGCATTTGCATGAACATTACCATACAGATCCGGCGGGGTCTGCGTATGCCTCTTCCCTTTTGACCAATCATCCGGTTACGAATCCTGAAAAGTATGTAGAAGTAGAGGTCATCGATTTGACACAGTTCATCCAAATGCTCAACCGCCCGATCAAATTGATCAAAATCGATATTGAGGGGGCAGAATTTGAACTGTTGGAAAAAATCGTGGAGCAAAATTTACACCTTCACATAGAAAAAATCGTCGTAGAAAATCATGAATGGCTGATCGAAGGCTTGAAAACGAAAGCCGATCACTTTCGGAGGGTCATGCAAGAAAAACAAATTCACAACATTGACTTGAACTGGATATAAGAAGAGTGCCAAGCAGGTGAAGGGGAGCGATCCCAAATGAAGATACTAGTGACCGGTGCGACAGGCTTTCTCGGAAGCCAGCTCGTAAAAGCGCTGCGATTGGACGGACATACTGTCATCATTTTAAAAAGGAGCACTTCCGATTGCTCGCGTATCCAGGACATATTACCTGATTTGATTACCTATGATACGGATCGAGGTCAATGGGAAGCTCCTTTTTTCGAGCAGGGGAGAATCGATGCGATTATCCATACAGCAACCTGTTATGGACGCAACAACGAAAGCAATGCCACGATCGTAGATACCAATGTGACCTTTCCGCTGAAACTGCTGGATGTGGCCATACGCTCTGGAACCCCTGTTTTTCTGAATACAGATACGTTTTCCAGTGCGCCCGTCCGATTACCCAAACATCTACAACCATACAATTTGACGAAGCGTCAGTTTCGAGAATGGGGAAAATGCCTAGCAGATACATCTTCCCTGCAATTCATCAACGTCAGGCTGGAGCATGTGTATGGTCCTTATGACAAAACGAATAAATTTGTCTCTACTGTCATGAAAAGCTGTCTCGAAAATCAGCCCGAACTAAGGCTTACAGAAGGAAAGCAAGCAAGGGACTTTATTTATGTGGATGATGTTGTTTCTGCCTTTCGTGTGTTGTTGGCGCATGCTGCTCGTCTACCGGCAGGCTTTACGGAATACCAGGTAGGGACAGGTACAGCAACCTCCATCCGAGAGTTTGTAGAACTGGTTCATCAGATTACTCAATCAAGCACGGTTCTAAATTTCGGATCGATTGCGTATACCGACATGGAAATCATGCATTCACAAGCAGATATTCGACCGCTGCAAGCTCTAGGGTGGAATCAGCGTGTAAAGCTGGAGGATGGATTGAGAAAGGTAGTGGCCACTTTCAAATAGCAACGAAACAAAAAACATGGCGAGCCTGCAGCCATGTTTTTATCATGTGTGCTTAATCGAGGAAAGTCTTGTTCGTACAGAACAGATCAGCGTGGAAAGGTTTCATTTCGTCTAGCAAGTGGTTGTAGTTCTTCACTTTTACCACCGTATTGTCCCGCTTAAACATATACAGGTGGGTAAACAATTTCTCCAGCAGTGTGTATAGCACGAGTGGATGTCTGCCGAAGTTTTCCTTGATGCTATCTGGGTTGAATTCAATGATGACATCCGGGTCCCACTGCTTAAGTGTTCGCAGGGCACTTTCCAAAACGACGACCTCCGAGCCTTCTACGTCAATTTTAATGAGGTCGATGCGCGAGATCATATTCTGCTCTACCCAGTCATCCAGCCTGACACATGATATGAATTGGGTGGATTTCTCCACGGCTTCTGGCCCATGCGGGATATAAGACCATCCACCTCCACGCGGGTCGTCAGTAAAATGAATGTTCCCGTTCCGGTCCGCTATTCCAAGCTGGAGTGGCTCGACATTGGTGATGTGATTCTCAGCAAGATTTCGCAGGAGATAAGGATAATTGACATCGGAGGGTTCGAATGCGTATACCTTGCCTTGAGGCGCGAGATAGCTTAGTGCGAGCGAGATCGGACCGATGTTCGCTCCGATGTCTAGGCAAACATGGTCAGGTTGTACGATTTTTCTCAGAGGAAGGATAACGTAGTCTTCATAGTATCCTTTGTAATACTCCATAAAGTACAGGACGCTTTGATCGGAGCCGTCCCCATAGACGGTAAAGGTTTGATTGTCAAACGGCAGGTGAAAGTCAACTTTCTTCATCGAATTTGATGCTCCTTCAAGTGGATTGTAGATCATGATGATGTCATTTCCTACGACGAATAAGAGGTCGGGACGAAGAGAATGAACGAATTCTCGTAGTTGCTGGATCGTGGGGTAATCGTTCAACAATGGATTGGGACCAATAAAGCAACGAGCATCATCAATCAAAATGACGTGATTTTGAACAGAATGCTGCAGAATGGCAGTAAGTTCCTTCAAGATAGGGGTATCCAGGTCTCCTTTGGCTGCCTCAGATGAGCGGGGAATGTAATGGCCGTCCAGCCAAAACAGACAAGGTGTTGTGACAGAGTGCATCAGGTTGGTCAATATTTCTCCACTGTCACCGTGGAGGATATGGATGTGGCTGTCGCCTGAAAATCTCTCTTTTGCCGTGATAAACAAGGCTTCATCCAGCTCGATGGAAATGAGCAAGTCGAAATGGTATTTCATCGCTTGCAGCATGTCGCCCTTAAACGTACCGGTCTCGATCAAGGTGCGGATGCCCATCGTTTTTGCGATATGCTTGATCTTCGACTTTTTCAAATCGTTTGTCGGTGCTTCCAACAGCCAAAAATCCCAAGTCTCTTGTTCAGTTAATGGAAACGGGATTCGACGCTCCTTCCTCCACGTCTCCCGAATTTGCTGCATGCGTGACATACAAAGATGACCTCCTTTCACATGACATTAGCGTGCGACGGAAGAAAAGACAGCCAGTGTTTCACGTGCGCATTTCTCCCACGAAAAATGCTTGGCTTGATGGATACCTTTGGTAACCAGGTCTGCTCTTGCCTCAGGTTTCAAATAAAGATGGGCGAGCTTCACTGCGATATCATCAGAAATATTCGGGTCGAAGGTGAGAGCAGCGTCACCCACGACCTCAGGAATGCTCCCTGCATTGGAGCATACGATTGGAATGTTGGACTTCATGGCTTCTACCAGCGGAATGCCAAAGCCTTCGAAGAGGGAAGGGAAGCAAAGGAACTGAGCATTCCGGTACAAATAAGGCATCTCTTCCTGCGGTACGTAATGGAGCCATTTGACTTGGTCCCATAGGTGGTTATTTGTGATGTAATTCATGACGTTTTGATGAGCCTCTTGAGCAAAACCGGTGAAAACCATGGGAATTCGTATATTGTGTTTATCCCGCAAAGTGACAAGTGCTTTGAATACATTCAGGTGATTTTTGTGATGCCATGTATTCGCGGGGAAAAAGCCGTATTCGCTAGGCAGCTTATACTTTTGTATGACCTGCTGGTTGAGCGCCTCATTATGCGGTAAGGAAAATTCTCGCGAGGCATCCAGGTGAATCGCATGTACTTTATGCGGAGGAAGCCCGAATTTTTGGAGGATCGTTTGCCTGGAAAATTCCGAGAGAGTCAGCACGGCACTGCAACGCTCTGCAGAGGATTTGTAATTGTCTAGTCGCCAGCGCAAGGAATGAGCATCGAAAAACTCGGGGTAATACTCGTGTTGGATATCAGGAATGTTGATAACAGAAGGGATTGTGACATCGGCTGGATTCAATACGAGCAGCGGACAAAACCACAAATTCAACTTCAGGGAGTTCATCCAAAAATGAAGCATCGCGTGTGCATTACCGTGGTCGGGGACCATGAATTTGCGCACGTTTTTTTGCGCCTCAAAGGTATGGAAATTGTGTGAGGATAAAAAAAGAAACCACTGATGGCCGTCCCCAGCATTCATCGAGTAGGCCAGCAAGTTCCTGACATACTGTTCCATCCCGCCGATTTTGCCAGGAATCACTGACATTAGGTTTATTCCGACTCTCATGTAGGGATCCTCCCTTGCATGTGCGGATGTGCCATGTACCAAGCAATCGTTTTCTCCAAACCAGCAAGTAAGGACGTTTGTGCCGCGAAGCCGAACCGTTCTTTTGCTTTGGTCACATCTAAAAGGCGGCGCGGTTGTCCGTCTGGCTTGGTTTTATCCCATTCGATCTCTCCTTGGAAGCCGCTTAGCTGTTTGATTGTTTCCGCTAAGCTTTTGATGGAGATTTCATGACCAGAACCGATATTGACCGGTTCAGATTGATCATAGCTCATAGTTGCAGCAATAATCGCCTGTGCGGCATCTTCGACATAAATAAACTCCCGTGTGACGCTGCCTGTGCCCCAGAGAACGATCTTCTTCTCGTCATTGCGAATTGCGTCCACACATTTTCGAATGATGGCAGGGATGACGTGTGAGGTTTCCAAATCGAAGTTGTCGCCTGGACCGTACAAATTGACAGGAAGCAAATAAATGGAATTGAACCCGTATTGCTCGCGATAGGCTTGCGATTGCACCAGCATCATTTTCTTGGCTAAGCCATAGGGAGCATTGGTTTCTTCTGGGTAACCATTCCATATATCTTCTTCCTGGAACGGTACAGACGCATGCTTCGGGTAGGAGCAAATGGTTCCGATGGCTACGAATTTTTCGACACCGAATAAGCGGGATTGCTCCATGAGCTGAGTCCCCATGATCAAATTATCGTAAAAGTATTTTCCGGGGTTTTTTTGATTCGCCCCGATTCCTCCGACGACGGCAGCTAAGTGGAGAATGATATCGGGACGGAAATCTTGCAACATCTTGTTCACATCATGTTCTTTGCGAAGATCGTATTCATGGCTTCTAGGGATGAAGATGTCCGTACAGTCCAGCTTGCGCAATTGATGAACGACGTGGCTTCCTAGAAATCCTGATCCACCAGTAACCACAATCCGTTTTTTCGCCAGATTCAATTCGTGTCAACCTGCCTTTCTCGTCCGCATTTAAATTCGAGGCGAAGGGACTCTGCGATTTACCCAATTTTCGATATGGGTCTTGCCTTTGGTAAATTCCTGATAAAATTGGTATTCCTCATAGGAAAGCGGGAGGATTTCTTCCAGGTGGTAGCTGACAGATCGTTTGATTTCAGGATTGTTGGGGTGGTTCTGAAGGATCTGCTGGCTGCAAAAAATACTCACTTCACATTGCTGTCCCTCTGAGGTAATGGGAATCACGACTTGAAAACGCCCTTGGGTAACTTGGAATTTGTATACGAATTTTCCATTCCTCATGACATGGAAATGAAGAAGGGCGGCGATATCTTGGTTGCTTCCTTTGATAAGCAAAGCGTTCATCGGTCCATGGCTGGCTTCGATAGTCATTCGCAGGTTTTGGGGAGCCCACGCGTCCGAGTAGCGGTTGGATGCAATGATTCGAGGAGAGGGCCCGAAAGCATGATACGCTTTTAGTTTATTGAGAAACCAAAAGGCTCCTTGCTTGTAATGATTCTGCGTATAGTGATAGAGCCATTCATTTGAGATGGTGCCATGATGCTTCACGCTTGTTTTCAAAATTTCGGAAAACCCTGGTTCTAATTCATAGACAAACGTTTTGCACGCGTCATATAAGCGTGAGTTAGCCAAGAATTCCGGAATCGTTCCAATCGGATAATGCAGGGAAATTCGGTTCCACAAATCGTAATCCATGCACCAGTCGTGTTCTTCATTTACACCACCAACTGCTTCAAAGGCATGCTTTCGCAGGAAAGCTGCGGGTTGGCAGATGATGTTGAAATGAAACAATTTTTTTCTGTCAAACTCCACCCAAATGTACGGATATTTTACTTTGTCATCCTCATCAATGTGGAGCCCTTTTCCGTATACTACGCCCCAATCGGGATGCTGCTGCAAGGCTGCAACAGCCTTTCGAATGGCACCGGGAAAATACGTATCATCTGAATTGAGCCATCCGATAATCTCACCACGTGCCATTTGCAATCCTTTATTGATAGCATGGGATTGGCCGCGATCTGGTTCGGAAACGAAGCGGAAGCGGTCCCCAAGATGGCTGTATTGCTGCAAAATATTCTGTGTACCGTCAGTGGAGGCTCCATCGACTACTATATGCTCAATATGGGGATAGTCCTGTGTCAGTACACTTTCGATTGTTCGTTTGATAAATTTTGCCTGATTGTACGAAGGGGTGATGACACTGACGAGAGGAAGGGATTGCATGGACATAAGAAGTTCCCTCCTGATTTTTTCTACTCATCCACTCGACGTTTTCAAGGGCTGATCTGTTGGCGTAGGACAGAGCGCCAGTAATTCAATAAATCTTCCATCGTTTGCTGGAAAGAGACCTCGGGCTCCCATCCCGTCTTTTCTCGAAATAGCGAAGAGTCTCCCAATACGATGTCTACATCAGAGGGGCGCAACCGATTGGTGTCAACGTGTATTTCTACTTGCACATCAGTCAAGGCCAGTAGCGTCTTCAACATGTCCTCGATGGTATAACGAGTACCTGCGGATATATTGTATACATCACCCGGTTCGCCCCGGGTAATCGCCAACCAATACGCCTTGACAATATCTCGTACATCCGTGAAGTCTCGAATCGCCTCAAGATTGCCGACATGTACTTTTGGCTCTTGCAGACCAAGCTCAATCTGGGCAATTTGTTTGGCAAAATTAGAGGTCACATAGCTTTCGCCTCTTCTCGGACCTGTATGATGAAATGTGCGTGTACGGATGATCGCCAGACCGTAGCTGTGATGATATTGATACCCGAGATAATCCTGGGCAATTTTACTGACCGCGTATGGATTGAGAGGACGGAGGGGGTTGGTCTCCTTAATGGGGATTTCCTCCGGATAAACCAGACCGTATTCCTCACTGGAGCAAGCAATTTGAATTTTGCACGGAACAGCATGGTTGCGTACTGCCTCGAACAAATTTAACTGTGGCACAATATTGTTCACCATCGTATCTGCAGGAGACGACACCGAGGTGGGGACGAAGCTCTGAGCGGCCAGGTGAAAAATGAGATCGGGCTTTATTCTCTGGATGAGTTCATTTACAGATTGGGGATCTTTTAATTCACAGTTTTCCATTTGCACGCGGTCCATCAGGTGCCCCAGCTGCTCTTTTTTGGTAAGGGACCGGAATGTGCCGTAAACATCTACATCTCCCCGCGACAGTAGATACTCAGCCAAGTGACTGCCGGCAAATCCCGTTACTCCGGTAATCAATGCTTTCATGAGTCGAATCCCCCCTGTCCATGATGCTCATAGCGAAGGATGAACAGCTTAACATATTATGAATATGGAAAAACGTGAAAAAAGGGAACGGCGCACAGCTCGTTTCCAATGGGAATTTTATTGGGATCAGGGTTGGGCCGGCACCCATTTGCAGGTCGGATAATCGAAATACATGAAATCATCTGTGTTCGGGATGTCCTGTGAGCGAAAGTAGGGGATATATGCTTTCGCATGCCCTTGAAAGTGCAAGGAATAAGCGCTAAGGTAGTCGGTCGTGCCCGTTATTTTGCAATAAAGGGCGCCATTCTTCTGATAAATCTGCTTCTTCCCATCTAGGTTGTCAGCCTGCGGGCAGGCTGGAGCAAAAGGACAGTTGAGATTATGATCGAAAAAGCCGTTGGCAACGATACCATACGTAGCTTTGCGGCGAAGCGCGTAATTGTGAAACAGGATAAACAACACCATGTCAGAAACGGGGGCATCTCCGATTTCTTTTGCGAATTGAAGCAGAGTCTGGTAGTGAAGAGGATCGCGAAAAAATTTGGTCGCGTAATCGCAAAATTGATTGAGTTTTTCCAGGTCGCAAACGGTCGTCCAGGTATACTCAAATGTAAAGTCATCGAATTCCTCGTTGTCTCGCTTACTGATATCGGTGTATAGCATTACGTCCGAGTCTAGGTAACAGCAACGTTCTATCCCTTGACTCCTCATAAAATCGCGCAAAATAAACCAGCGCTGGAAGCAAAACAGATTGTATTCGTAGGTGTTGGAAGTGGAGTGCTTGTAAACATAAGAAAAAGCTTGGGCGCTTTGGTAGAAACGACTCAACAGGAAGTGCTCAGTATTTTCCGCAGAAAGATACTTGTTTTCTGGGCTTCCGATGAGAATGACACGCGAGGAAGGATTGCTGTATTTCGCCTGTTGCATGCATAATCCTACATGCTCTTCAGCCGTTCTGTGAATAAACACGATGGGCAAACTCACAATTATACATCTCCTCTGTCTTACAAAATGCCTACTAGGCTCCTATTGATAAACTTTATCCTTACTATATTGTCCCGAGGAGGGCCTTGAAACGGCTGGCGCCTCTTACTTGGAACATTTTGTATGAGATGCAGGCAAATAGCCTGTTTTGCAGCCTGTTCATTAAATGACCAATCGTATCCGTCAAAAGAAAAATAAGATACGTAAAGACGGATGTTGTAAATGGAGGTATGGAAAGAATGGATGTGTTAAACCGATATGAAAAACGAGTGTATTCCCAAAACGGAGAAGACGGCATCATTGAAGAAATATTTTCGCGAATCGGAACTACGAATCGCTATTGTGTAGAATTCGGAGTTGGAGATGGCTCGGAATGTATGCTCAAAAATCTCGTCGCGCAGCACGGATGGAGTGGATTGGCGATGGAAGGCGACCTGAACAGTTGCAATAAAATGTCTACGGATTATGCTTCCTATCCCCAGGTCATCATCAAGAATGAGTTGATCACGAGAGAAAATATTGCTGGGTTATTCGAAAAAAATGGTGTCCAAAAAGAATTTGATCTGCTTTCTATCGACATTGACGGCAATGACTACTGGGTATGGCAAGCTCTTTCTGCTTACACCCCGCGACTTGTCGTGATTGAGTACAATGCGGCTTTTCCGCCTCCACAAAAAATGGTGATCGTGTATCAACCGGATTTTAAATGGGGGGGTAATACCTACTATGGTGCCAGCTTGAGTTCCTTGGCCATTTTGGGAACCAGCTTGGGATATGCCTTGGTAGGGACAGATTCGAAGGGCGTCAATGCTTTTTTTGTAAGACGAGACTTGCTTCTTCAGTCAGGTTTTCCTGAACGAACACCAGAACAAGCTTATCATCCTCCTCGTTACGGAACAGTCGCGGGCGGACATCCTCCTCAATCCGGTCCGTACCTGGAGATCTAGTCCATACTAGAATCCGATCAACTGCAAGACAGCGTGTTTCAAGGTGAAAAGCTTTTCTTGGCTTTCCTGCTTACTCGTTCCTTTCACGCCTAAATAGATTTTGATTTTTGGCTCCGTGCCTGATGGTCTGACACAAAACCACGAATGATCGTGGAAAAAGTATTTGATGGTATCTGATGCAGGCAAGGTGAGCGGCGTGGTTGTACCTGTTTGACAATCTGTGCGGATTCCGCTGGCATAATCTTCGATGGCTATGATGGGGTGGGAGGCGATTTGGGAAGGTGGCTGATTGCGCAGGGAAGACATCGTTGCCGATATTTTTTGCATGCCATCTCCTCCTTTGCACGTGAAAGAAATCAGCTCTTCCGCATAATGACCGTAACGGTTGAATAAGTCATTCAGTGTGTCATCGAGGCTTTTGTGCTGAGATTTGTAATACGCGCACATGTCAGCAAGCAACAAAGCAGTTTGTACGGCATCCTTATCCCGGACAAAATCGCCGATTAAGTATCCGTAACTTTCTTCGTAACCAAATTGGAAGACGTAGGCTCCACTCTTCTCGTAGGCTTCGATTTTTTCACCAATATATTTGAAGCCTGTCAAAGTGTCTTCTGTCGATACACCGAAGCCTGTCGAGATGGCTCTGCCCATTTCGGACGTGACGATTGTTTTCAATACAATGCCGTTAGAGGGGAGCTCCCCCTTTTTTTGTTTGGTTTCCAGCAGGTAATGAAGAAGCAAGGCTCCCAATTGATTCCCTGTCAGAACGCTGTAGTCTCCTGCCTGAGTTTTGACGAGCACACCGAGACGATCTCCATCAGGGTCCGTCCCCATGATCACGTCGGCATCCACCTGTTTGGCGTATGAAATCGCGAATCGAAAGGCCTCAGGCTCTTCGGGATTAGGCGAGGATACGGTCGAAAAGTTAGGATCGGGGACAGCTTGCTCTTCCACGACACTCACTTGTGTATATCCAAACAAGTCCAATCCACGCGTGATGGAGTCATGCGTCGTGCCGTGCAAGGGAGTAAAAACGATTTTTACTTGCTCCCGTATCGCAGGAGATAAATCTGGATGGACGCGCAATTGCTTTACTTTTTCCAAATATGCATGCAAGAGAGAATCATCAATGTAGTGGAGAAGTCCATTTTTGTACAGCTCTTGTTCATCGGCTGGGGTGATTTCGAGTTCATTTCCGGCTGAGACCATCTGTTCCATCAGTCGTTCGGCTGTCGCGAGCGTAATTTGCCCCCCATCAGCACCATAAATTTTGTAGCCGTTATATTCCGGCGGATTGTGGCTTGCTGTAATGACAATGCCCGCACACGCACAATAGTGGCGCACGGCAAAGGAAAGCAGAGGGGTAGGCGTCAATTGTTTGAATATACATGTAGTAATCCCGTACTGACCGAGAACTTTGGCGGTTTCTTTGGCAAACAACTGTGAGTGTTTCCGTGAATCATAGGCAATGACGACTTTTTTGACCGCATGATCCGGGTAAGTCTCGAGCAAATAAAGAGCCAGCCCTGCGCTTGCTTTGCGAATCGTGTATAAATTGATGCGGTTTATTCCCGGCTCCATGACCCCTCTCATACCTCCGGTTCCAAATGCAATCGGGGCAGAGAAGCAATCCGCAAGCTGCTTTTCATCAGCCTGCATGGCGGTTAACTGCTGACGAAGCTCTGGATCGAGGGATTCACACTCGTTCCAGCGTGTGTAGTGTGCGTGCCAGTTTGCATTCATGTAGAGTTCACTCCCGCGTGTAGAGTACGACATCATTTACTAGGGTATTAACGAAATGGTAAGTGAGTGAGTGGATGTGATTAAGACGGGAGGGTGTGAGTCTAACATGAAGGTGGATTGGCTGATTGTCGGAGCTGGATTCACGGGTGCTACACTCGCAGAGCGGATTGCCAATGAGCTTGATCAGAAAGTATTGGTGGTAGAGAGGCGTAATCATATCGGGGGAAATGCCTATGATTGCTATGACGAGCAGGGGGTACTGATTCACAAATACGGTTCGCACACCTTTCATACGAATTCCAAGCTGGTCTGGGACTATTTGTCGCGTTTTACCCAGTGGCGGCCGTACTTTCATGAGGTGCGTGCCTATGTCGATGGCATAAAAATACCGTTGCCTTTCAATCTAAATGCATTGTCCGCTTTGTTTTCCCCGCAACATGCGCAGAAACTGGAGAGCTTACTGATCCGTCACTATGGATTCGGGGCGAAGATTCCGATTCTGAAGCTTCGGGATAGTGCACATGAAGAGCTTGGTTTTTTGGCTGAATTCATTTATCAAAAAGTCTTTCATCGGTATACGATCAAGCAATGGGATTTGAAGCCGGAGGAGCTGGATCAGTCTGTTTCCGCAAGGGTTCCTGTGTATGTCAGCAGGGACAATCGGTATTTTCAGGACACGTATCAAGGAATTCCGCTGCATGGCTTTACGGCAATGATTCATCGCATGCTCCACCATCCGAATATAAAGGTGCTCCTCAATACGGACTATCAAGAAATCGCGGATGAAATTAGGTATAAACGAATGATCTACACAGGCCCGATCGATACCTTCTTTGGCTATAAGCATGGACGGTTGCCTTATCGGAGCCTGCGCTTTCATTTTGAAACGCATCAAAAGGCATGGTACCAAGAAGTGGGGACTGTCAATTATCCCAATGAGTATGATTTCACCAGAATCCTCGAACAAAAGCACCTCACAGGTCAAGTCGTTCCTCATACAACCATATCCTTCGTATATCCACAGCCGTATTCACCTGGCGAAAACGAGCCTTATTATCCCATTCCGCGTAAGGAAAATAGCCAACGATATAGCCTCTATAAACAAGAAGCGGAGCAAATACGCGATCAAGTACTTTTTGCGGGCAGGCTCGCGGACTATCAATACTACAACATGGATCAAGCTGTGGCGCGGGCATTGACCTTGTTTAAACAGATTGTCGCAGAATAGTTAGGAAGGCTTTTTTTTCGGAATGAGCTCGTTTACATAAATCCATCCCTCGGGTGTGTACACAAAAACAGGCTCGTACTCGTCGCCCCATAGTTTCAAGATTTTCGTAAGGATGTACTTTCTTGCTTTTGTCCATTGCGGCCAGTTTTTTGTGTGGGAATTGTTGCTCTCGTGAATTAAATAATGATAGAGGTTCGCATCGACCCAGTGAATATCACCTGTTCCGATCAATTTTAATAACATGTACTTGTCATGAGAAAACCTTCCCTGCATAGGATCATCACATTCAAATCCGCCGACATCACGAACCGCTTGTGTCCGATAAAAACGAGGCCAAACCATCGGAGCTTCCAGGTAATCATACTTATCTTTATAGATCGGAGGCCGCATGATTTCGGACAGTTCTCGCGTGTCACCCACTTCCTTCCAAAAAACAGTGTTGGAGAACACGACGTTCGTGGTTTCGGGCTGGCGTTCCATTTCATCCAACAAAATTTCTAAAGTCTTTTCGTCGAACCAGTCATCCGAATCAAGTGAGACAAAGTAGGGTGTGTCAATTCGTTCCAGAGCAGCAGCCATTGTTTTGCCGATCCCTGAATTTTCAGGGAGTAGCACGTAGTGAATGCGGGGATCATCGAGGTACTTTTCTACGATGGCATGCGTGTGGTCTGTAGAGGCGTCATCTACAATGAGGAGCTTCCATTCCCTGTGCGTCTGGTTTAACACACTTTCGATGGCTGTGGGAAGATACTTTTCCCGATTATAGGTTGGAATCACGACAGTAATGCGCGACATAGCAGTCGAAACACCTCTTTTGGTTAGTTTAAAATATTTATCACTTGCTTATCTCCTCCTTGATCAATGACAATGGTTTGCCTTCATTAGTTTATTTCGGACTTCTATTCTTGACCCTATCCTGACAACTGAACGTATGAACATGGTCCGGCATAAGCTTAAGAGATGCTCAAGGGAACTTACCGGAATGAACAGTACAGCACAGCCTGAAGAAGGGGAGTGGAAGCGGATGAAAACAGCTTTCCTTACAGGAATCACAGGTCAGGATGGCGCTTATCTGGCAAAATTTTTGCTGGAGAAGGGGTACCATGTGGTAGGGCTGGTACCACGCCGGAGCACGGTGGACAGGTGGCGGCTGGAGTATTTGAACATCGCAGATCACGTAGAGTACAAGGAAGGTGATCTATTGGATGTGTCGTCGTTGACGCGTGCACTGAAGGCATGTAGACCAGAGGAAGTGTATCATTTAGGTGCGCAGAGCTTTGTCGGTTCGTCGTGGGAGCAGCCTATTTTGACCGCGCAAGTAACAGGAATGGGCGTCCTGCATGTTCTGGAGGCGATTCGGGAAACGGACCCTGCCATCAAAATGTATCAGGCTTCATCAAGTGAGCTGTACGGATTAATCCAGGAGCCACAGCAATCGGAGCAAACGCCTTTTTACCCAAGAAGCCCATATGCAGTCTCCAAGCTGTTTGGCTACTGGATGACCAAAAACTATCGGGAAAGCTTTCAGATGTTTAGCACCAACGGCATTTTATTCAATCATGAATCACCTTTGCGTGGGTTGGAATTCGTAACGAGGAAAGTGACACATGCTGTCGCAAGAATTGCCTCGAACAAGCAAAAGGAGCTGCGGCTGGGGAATATCCAGGCGAAGCGGGATTGGGGCTTTGCTGGCGATTTTGTGGAAGCGATGTGGCTGATGCTCCAGCAGGAAAAGCCGGATGACTATGTCATTGCGACAGGAAAAACTTCGACGGTAGAAGAGATGTGCAAAATCGCCTTCGACTATGTTGGGTTGAACTACCTGGATTATGTCGTGATCGATCCGGAATTGTATCGGCCAGCTGAAGTGGACATTTTGTTGGGCAATCCGGAAAAAGCGAAAAGAGAGCTCGGCTGGACACCGAAAACGAGGCTGGAAGAGCTCATTCACATGATGGTCGAAGCGGATTTGCAGCGCGTTGCCAAACAATAAGAGAAAGGCTATTCAGGACACCCTATTTCCGATTGCGGGATACAAAGGGGTGTTTTTCTTTTGTTTGATGATAAAGGTAGCCTAATCATTTAAAAGGACAACTCATTAATGTATATAGGGTGGCTTATTTATCGTGCGGTCTGTTATTTTTGTCCCGTTACTCATAGGTAAAATAGCAGAAAATTCATTATTAACTGTCATATCCTTGCGTTGGCACGTTAATTGCTTACTGTAGAAAAGTACAAACATTCTACTATTCACACTCAAAGGAGACTTGCTATGAACGTCGTTGCCAACGTATACCGGGGAGAACAGGTAGAGAGCTCACATCTCGGACATATCGCAGTCGTTGATTCGCAGGGGACATTGCTCTATTCGTATGGTGATCCCCATCGCCTTACATATGCACGCTCCAGTATGAAGCCGTTGCAGACGATTCCGGTAATCGAGACGGGTGCGGCAGATCGGTATGGTTTTGAGCCGGCTGATCTTTCGCTCTGTTGCGCTTCTCACAGTGGAGAGCCACGCCATCGCACGCGGGCGCTCTCGATGCTTGCGCGAGCAGGTCAGCCAGAAGCGGCATTGCAATGCGGGACACATGTGCCACGTCATGAGGAGAGCTACAAACAACTGATTCGGGAAGACAAGCCGCTTACACCCATCTTCTCGAATTGCTCCGGCAAGCACTCCGGCATGGTTGCCACCGCAACACATATGGGGGAGGACGTGACTACCTATCATTTGCCTACGCATCCAGTGCAGCAAAGGATTCTCGAAGTAGTCGAGGACATAACAGGCTACCCCAAAGACAAAATCAACCTCGGGACAGATGGATGTGGGGTTCCCGTCCATCAATTGCCGCTCGCTCATTACGCGTGGGCATTCGCCAAGCTGGCGAGACCAGAGGTGATCGAGAATTCAGAGCGACGAAAAGCGGTTCAGCGAATTACGGATGCCATGACCACTCATCCCGAAATGGTTGGAGGCGAGAATCGATATTGCACAGACCTCATGTCAGCCTTTGCCGGGCGTATCGTAGGGAAGGCAGGCGCAGAGTCCGTGTATTGCCTGGGCGATAGAGAAACAGGATTGGGCATTGCCATCAAAATCGAGGATGGAGGACCACGGGCGATCAATCCGGTCGTCAATGAAGTGCTTCGTCAACTGGGAATCGGCATGGACGGTCCTTTGGACAAACTCGCGGAATACACCAACCCGCCCATTACAAACATGAGTGGTAACGTTGTTGGACGGATTGAGACATCCTTCCGTCTCGCCAAGACAGATTTTTCTTTACGTGTATAAATGGCATTCCCAGCGGTGCCGTTTATTCATAAAGCAACAGAGATTCATCGTTGTTCAAAAAGAAAAGGGGGTCACATGCAATGAACATGCGAAAAGGATGGAAGCTGCTTAGTACCGCTGCACTTGTCACTGTCCTTGCCATTACAGGTTGTAGTCAGTCGGCAACGCCGACACAGCCAGCAGGGGGAGGGACAGCAGGTCAAGTGTCCACAGATACAGGTGGACAAGCCAACGCCGCTGCAAAACTCAAGCTCAACCTGAAGACCGAACCACCTTCGCTCGATCCGCCAAAAGGCTTTGACAGTACTTCCAATGAAGTGTTGAATGCCACAATGGAAGGCTTGGTTCGACTGGACAAGGATCACAAGCCGCAAGCAGCCATGGCCGAGAAATGGGCAGTGAGTGAGGATGGGAAAACGTATACCTTTACATTGCGCGATAGCAAATGGTCGAATGGTGACCCCGTGACAGCGCAGGATTTCGAGTTTGCGTTTAAGCGCATTGTCGATCCGAACAATGCATTCCCGTCTGCTTTCCTCGCCTATTACATCGATGGAGCAGAAGCGTTCAACAAAGGAACAGGAAATGCAGACGGCGTACAGGTAAAAGCCGTAGACGAGAAGACGTTTGAGGTAAAGCTGAAGGCACCAACAGGTTACTTCCTCCACATCCTGACGCAGCCGACCTTCTTCCCGGTGAATAAAAAAGTCGTAGAGAGCAATCCGAAATGGGCGGAAGGCGCTGCAAGCATCGTAACGAATGGACCGTTCAAAATGGAAGATTGGGTACATGACCAATCAGTAAAGCTGGTGAAAAACGACGGCTACTGGGACCGTGATTCGATCAAATATGCGGGGATCGAGTTTGTCATGGTCAACGATGAAAATACGCAATTCCAAATGTACAAAACGGGTCAGCTCGACATGATCCAGACTGTCCCTAATGATATGAAGAAACAGTTGATCGATTCTGGAGAAGCAAAGGTAGAGACGGAAGCGTCCATCTACTACTACCGGATGAACACCACAATGCCTCCATTCACGAACGCCAATATTCGGAAAGCATTTGCACTGGCCATCGATCGTAAGACACTGATTGACAATGTCGTGCAAGGGAAACAAACACCTGCCATGGCTCACGTGCCATTGGGCTTCCCGGAGCCAGACGGAACGGATTTCCGCACAAAGGGTGGCGATTTCTTCCAGGATAACGATGTAGAGCAAGCAAAAGCACTGCTGAAAAAAGGGATGGAAGAAGAAGGCTGGACAACCCTCCCACCTGTCACCATGACGTATAACACTAGTGATGCGCACAAGGCCATCGCACAAGTTTTGCAGGAAATGTACAAGAAAAATCTCGGGGTAGATGTGAAGCTGGAAAACAAAGAATGGAAAGTATTCCTGGCAGAACAGCGTGCTCGCACTCTCCAATTCTCCCGCTCGACGATCCCTGCCGACTATGGAGACCCGGTCAACTACCTTGAGCTATTCGTGACTGACCATCCTGGAAACCGTATCAATTACAGCAACAAAGAGTATGACGCACTGGTCGAGAAGATTCGCAACACTGCCGACGAACCCGAGCGTTTCAAGCTCATGCATGACGCGGAGAAAATTTTCATGGATGATATGCCACTCGTACCTATCTATTTCGGCACAAAAGTATTTATGGAGCAGCCAAACATTAAAGGCATCATTCGCCATCCAGTCGGCACGATTGACTACAAATGGGTAGAAATCGGCAATAAGTAATAAGTAAAATAAGCGAAGACAAGAACGAATATTTGAAACGTTCTTGTCTTCACTTTACATCTTGGAGCGGCTGATATGGACAAAAAATCGATCATATTTATTGCAAGAATGGATGAGTTTCTACAGTCCGTTGTTAGTCAATATCATGAATTGGGAATCGGCGATGATATCCATGTCGAGGCGATGCGAGTCGACCAGCTTCCGTTGCGCCCGATCACGCCTGGTGCCCTCGTTATTGTATCCACCAAAAGCATCGTCCCACTTGTACAACCGTATGTGCCGAAAGAATCCAGTATCATCGTAGCCAAGCGAATGCTGCCGTATCATAATTTGCGCGGCATGCTGGAGATTCCGAAAGGCGTGAAAGTGCTTCTCGTCAGTGACACCAAGGAGACTGCTAAAGAAAATGTGGAATTGCTACGTGCCTCTGGGATGGATTTTGAACTGTATCCTTATTATCCAGGTGCTGACTATCCATCTGACATCGAGATTGCGGTAACGCCAGGAGAGGCAGAGCATGTCCCCCCGCATATTCGCAAAGTGGTCGATATCGGGTATCGGATCATTGATTTATCTACGTGGCTTGCCATCTACTCTCATTTTAAATACGGCAATTTTCAAAAGGTAACCGCACGCGCCATGCAATCGCTGGTCGATATCACCAAAGAGCTGAACAACGAGATTCAGCATGCGCATCTGTTGAGCAAATATTTAGAGGCCATCGTCAATCGGATCGAGGACGCAGTGATTGCCATGGATGAAAAAGAAAACATCCGTTTTGTCAATCAGAAAGCAATCGATACGTTGCAGATGGAAGGGAATGAAGTCGTCGGTGAACGGGCGTCCAATTGCTTGCCTGCGAATTTTTATCAGTTGATCCGGCAGTGTGAAGAGAATAAGGATGTTTTGGTAGATTGGGCGAACAAAACCTACTTTTTCCGCAAAATGCACATCGTCATGGAAGGCAGCTTTCTCGGGAGTCTGCTCTTGTTTCGCCAGGCTGCAGAAATTGAAAAGCTGGAGCATGATTATCGCATGCGCCTTTACAGCAAAGGATTGGTAGCCAAATACCAATTTGATGATTTCTATGGGGAGAGCGCGCCTGTACAAAAAGTCATTCAGATTGCCCGCAAAATCGCAAGAAGCAACTCCACTGTGCTGTTGTTGGGAGAAACAGGGACAGGGAAGGAATTGCTCGCCCAGGCTATCCACAATGCTTCGCCACGTCGAAGAGAGCCGTTTGTTGGGGTCAACTTCGCTGCCATATCGGAATCTCTTTTGGAAAGCGAGCTGTTCGGCTATGAAGAAGGAGCTTTTACCGGAGCACGTAAAGGTGGACATATCGGCTGGTTTGAATTAGCTCACAAAGGAACCATTTTTCTTGATGAGATTGGAGATGCCAGCGCGGCTATTCAAAACCGACTGTTGCGTGTATTGCAAGAACGCCAGATTATGCGCGTAGGCGGCAGCAAGATCATCCCGACAGATATTCGCGTCATCGCAGCAACGAATCAAGATTTGCAACGGATGATTACAGAAGGAGCCTTCCGAGCTGATTTGTATTATCGCCTGAATATCTTGCCGATTCATTTGCCGCCTTTGCGGAACAGAAGGGAGGATATTCCGTGGTTGGCTCATCAATTTATAAAGAAATACTCCTATGATTTGCGCCGCCCACCGTTTACGTTGACCAATGAAGCGATGCGGGCACTCCATGAGTATGATTGGCCTGGAAATATTCGCGAGCTCGAAAATGTGATCGAGTATTTAGCACACGTCGTGGAGGATGAAGCGTATCCGTATCATTTGCCGTTTCTGCGGGAAATACCGGAAGCGCGGTTGCCTGTAGATGGTCTATACAATGAATGTGAAAGTATCGTCACTGCATATAAAAAACGAGGATTTCTGGATGAAATCACGGCTATTTTGCAGGAGTTAGGACAAGGGAGCGGTGGACGCTATACGCTACTTGCGCAGTTGCAAGAAAGAGGCCACTCAGTTACCTTGCAACAGCTACGCTATCGCTTGAAGCTTTTGCAGCAGGATGAGCTGATTCAAGTGGGAAAAGGAAGACAAGGGAGTCAAATTTCCTCGAAAGGTGAATCGTTTCTTGCCTATCTACATCGGATGAAAGCAGGGGAACGCATATGAGTGATTACTGGAAGCAGCAAGCGCTTCTGCAAAGAGAGCAATACCTGGATGATTTGAAATCCTTTCTTTCCATAAACAGCATCGAAGATATGACGACGGCAAAAGAAGGAAAGCCATTTGGTGAAGGTGTTGCCGCGGCGCTTGAAACAATGCTCGCACGCGGTGAGCTGGATGGCTTCCAGACCAAAAACCTGGATGGTTACGCAGGGACAATTGAGTTAGGCGACGGGGAAGACGAGATCGGCGTGCTCGTTCATATCGATGTCGTCACTGTGGGAGAAGGTTGGACGACTCCGCCTTTTGAACCGAGCATTCGCGACGGTCGAATCTATGCGCGTGGAGCGATTGACGACAAAGGCCCAGCGATGGCAGCGTACTATGCGTTGAAGCTGGTTAAGGATTCAGGCTTGCCACTGACAAAACGCGTGCGAATGATCATCGGAACAGATGAAGAGAGCGGTTGGCTGTGCATGAAGCATTTTGCCCAGCATGATCGCATTCCGCCGATTGGCTTTTCACCTGATTCCTCCTTTCCGATGACACATGCAGAAAAGGGACAGATCAACCCGACATTGACGATTCCAGCGATGGAACCAATCGAACGAAATGGAGTCTGGCAGTTAGCGTCATTTGTCTCCGGTGATCAAGGCAACAGTGTTCCCGAAAAAGCAGTCGCACTTGTACGACTGGACTTTCAGGCTCGGCAGGAGGTCGTCCTTTCCCGATTGGCGGAAGAGTGGGAAATGTTTCTGAATGAAAACCACACAACAGGTCGTATGGAACTGGTAGGGCTGGGACAGTTGCAGTTCACGCTGGCAGGAAAGCCGGCTCATGGGATGGCGCCATTCCAAGGCGTGAATGCAGGAACCTTGTTGGCGACTTTTTTGCGCTTGTATCCGTTTGGTGGCTCCTGTTCGTCCTTTCTTACGATGTTGGCCGATGTCCTGCATGAAGATTATTTTGCTCACCATCTACATATGGCTTGCGAGGATGAAGTGTCAGGCAAGCTGACGGTCAACGCGGGGATTTTGCGTTACGATTCCTGCGAAGGGGGGACAGTTCGGCTCAATATACGCTATCCGGCGACTGTTTCCTGTGAGGAGTACGTTGAGAAATTGAAACAAAGGACAGTCGAGCTGGGCTGGACGATTTCCGCTTTACGGACATCCAAGTCGCATTATGTACCCAAAGATCATCCTGTGATCCAAACCTTGTCGCAGGTGTACGAGGAGCACACGGGAGAACCAGCAACCCTCCTTTCCTCAGGAGGAGCTACCTACGCCAAAATCATGCCGTATGGTGTTGCTTTCGGCCCGCTTTTTCCGGGCAAGGAATCCATGGCTCATCTGACTGATGAATATGCCGAGATTGACGACCTGCTGCGTGCTATGGCCATTTACGCGCATGCCATTTACGAGCTGGCTAAGTAAACGAGGAGGACTTCCATGTCAAACTATCTGGTAAAACGTATTTTGATGATGTTCGTCACCCTGTGGATTATCGTGACGCTGACGTTTGCCTTGATGCATGCCATTCCGGGGAACCCGTTTGCCTCCGAGTCGGATCAGCTACCAGAGCAAATTCTCAATAATTTACGTGCCAAATACAATCTGGACGAACCGTTACCTGTTCAATACGTTTTGTATCTGAAAAATCTGTTAATGCTCGACTTGGGCCCATCCATCAAATCAGACTCTCGTGGAGTCAATGACATGATTTCCGATGGCTTTGCAGCATCTGCGTGGTTAGGTGCGCAAGCGATCGGGATCGCACTCCTTTTCGGAATTGCGTTGGGTATTATCGCAGCGCTCAATCGAAATAAATGGCTGGACTACGTGGCTATGGCGCTTGCCGTATTGGGGGTGGCGATTCCGAGCTTCATTATGGCACCGCTTCTGATCAATTTCTTCGCGATCAAGCTGCCGCTCTTTCCCGTTGCGACATGGGGTACCTGGATGCATACGATACTGCCGTCCCTGGCGCTTGCCTTTGGTCCAGTTGCGGTCATTACCCGCTACATGCGTGCCAGCATGATTGAAGTTATGAACCAGAACTACATTCGAACAGCAGAGGCAAAGGGGATACCCATGTTTATCATCGTCGTCAGACATGGAATTCGCAATGCGATTCTGCCTGTTGTCACCTTTCTCGGACCTTTGATTGCCAGTTTGATAACGGGAACCTTTGTCGTGGAGAAAATCTTTGCGATCCCCGGCATTGGCAAGTATTTCGTAGACGGCATTTTCAACCGTGACTATCCGGTCATTTTGGGTACGACGATTTTTTACAGTGCGATTCTGATTTTTACCATTTTCCTGATTGATATCGCATACACCCTGATTGACCCGCGAATCAAGCTGACCAACAAGGAGAGATAAACTGTGGCGATGGAGCACAAAGTGGACCCGTTATTTCGCCCGTTGACGAAAAATACGCAGGCGAATGTCATTGCACGACCGAGTCTCAGCAATGGGCAGCAGGTCGTTCGGAAGCTGCTAAAAAACAAGCTAGCTATGCTCGGGCTGTTCATTATTCTCGCTTTGGTTGGCATGGCGATCATTGGACCGAATCTCGTGCCGTATAGTTATTCCGACCAGAGCTTGCTGACCAAAAATCAGGAAATCTCCGCGGAGCATTGGTTCGGTACGGATGAGCTGGGACGTGACATGTTTGCCCGTACGTGGTATGGGGCGAGGATTTCTTTGACGATTGGTATTGTCGCGGCGTTAATTGACCTGGTCATTGGAGTGACTGTCGGGGGAATTGCAGGCTATATGGCAGGACGAGGCAAGCGAGGGGATCGCATCGATACGATTATCATGCGTATTATCGAGATTTTGTATGGGCTGCCGTATTTGCTGGTCGTCATTTTGCTCATGGTTGTGATGGAGCCGGGTATGCTGACGATTATTATTGCCCTGTCTGCTACTGGGTGGGTCGGTATGGCGCGGTTAGTGCGCGGGCAAATCCTGCAATTGAAACACCAAGAGTTCATTTTGGCTGCCCAAGTACTGGGAGCGAAGTTTTCACGAATTTTGCTGAAGCATCTGATTCCCAACACATTTGGCGTCATTATCGTCAATTTGACCTTTACGATTCCATCGGCGATTTTTGCGGAATCTTTTCTCAGCTTTCTAGGACTCGGTGTACAAGCTCCCGTTGCCAGTTGGGGGACGATGACAAACGATGGCTTGGGCGTTATTTTGACCGGCGATTGGTGGCGACTGTTTTTTCCAGCATTGATGATCTCGCTGACGATGTTCGCCTTCAACGTATTCGGCGACGGCTTACAGGATGCACTTGATCCGCGTCTACGCGATTAGAGACGACAGGAGGAATGAGGATGAATCAGCATTTGCTGACAATCGATAACTTGCGGGTGAATTTCAAAACGTATGGTGGAGAGGTTCAAGGTGTGCGGGGCGTGTCCTTTTACGTGGATAAAGGGGAGACAGTTGCCATCGTAGGGGAGAGTGGATGTGGCAAGAGTGTTACGGCTCAAGCGATTATGGGCTTAATCCCTAATCCACCCGGAAAAATTGTCGGGGGCAAGGTTGTATTTGAAGGAGCCCAAATCAGTCATCTGCCCAAAAAAGAGCTGCTGGGTATTCGCGGAACGCAGATCGGCATGGTGTTTCAAGACCCGATGACAGCACTCAATCCCACGATGAAGGTAGGGACACAAATCGTAGAGGGGTTCGTTCGCAGTCACCAGGTATCAAAAGAGGAAGCGCGAAAGCGAGCGATCGAGATGCTCTCACTCGTAGGAATTCCCGATCCGGAAAAGCGAATCGATCAGTACCCGCACCAATTCAGCGGAGGCATGCGTCAGCGTGTAGTCATTGCGATTGCTCTTGCTTGCCAACCCAAGCTGGTGATTGCTGATGAGCCGACGACAGCACTGGATGTGACGATTCAGGCGCAGATTTTGGATTTGCTCAAGCGACTGCAAGAGGAACAGGAGTTATCTGTTGTGATTATTACGCATGATTTGGGAGTCGTAGCCGAGATCGCTCATCGCATGGTTGTCATGTATGCGGGGATGGTTGTCGAGACTGGGACGGTTGAGGACGTTTTTGCGAATCCTCGTCATCCGTATACATGGGGACTGATGCGCTCCCTCCCTCGTCTGGATGAGGGCGAAAAGCAACGGCTGATTCCCATCGAAGGCAGCCCTCCAGATTTGTTCCATCCGCCAGTCGGCTGTCCGTTTGCTGCCCGCTGTGATTTTGCGATGGAGATATGCGAACAGCAGATGCCCGTGACGGGGGAATTCGGGCGTGGACATCAGGCAGCTTGCTGGCTCCACGATCCACGAGCACCGCGAATAGAGGAGCTAGTGGCAGCAGGGAGGCAGGGCGTATGACAGAGGCTTTGCTTGATGTTCGTGATTTAAAGAAGTATTTTTCGCTAGGAACGGGATTTGATTTGAAAGCAGTCGATGGTGTTTCGTTTACGATCAACAAAGGAGAGACGTTCGGTCTGGTCGGCGAAAGTGGCTGCGGGAAGTCTACGCTAGGCAGGACGATTATTCGCCTGTATGACCATACAGATGGCGAAGTACTGTTCAAAGGGAAGAATGTTCATCAGCTTCGGGGAAAAGAAGCGGGGCAGTTCAATCGGGATGCCCAGATGATTTTCCAGGACCCGCAAGCAAGTCTGAACCCGCGTATGACCGTGGAGGACATCATTGCAGAGGGCTTGGACATCCATCATTTGAATCGCGGGATGAGACGAGAGCGTGTGGCGGAACTGCTCCATCTAGTGGGCTTGCATAAGGATCATGCGCAGCGTTTTCCACATGAATTCAGTGGGGGACAGCGTCAACGGATCGGAATCGCGCGGGCGTTGGCAGTAGAGCCGGAATTTATCATTGCCGATGAGCCGATCTCCGCACTTGACGTCTCGATTCAAGCGCAAGTCGTCAATTTATTGGAGGATTTGCAGCATGATCGCGGATTGACCTATTTGTTCATCGCGCATGATCTGTCTATGGTCAAACATATTTCCAACCGGATTGGCGTCATGTATTTGGGGAAAATGGTCGAGCTGGCATCGAGCTATGAGCTGTACGCTCGTCCGTTGCATCCCTATACGCAGGCTTTGCTCTCTTCTGTGCCGGTGCCTGACCCGACGGTGAAGCGAGAGCGTATCGTTTTGCAAGGAGATTTGCCGAGTCCAGCCAACAAGCCGAGTGGCTGCGGTTTTCGTACACGCTGCCCACTCGTACAACCTCGTTGTGCGGAAGAAGTGCCGAAGTGGCAGGAGGCGCAACCCGGGCATTGGGTGGCTTGCCATTTGATAGAGTCGTAAGAGAGGAAGAAGGGCTGTTCCCGATCGATGGGACAGCCCTTTCTAGTGAGATTATAAATAGTAGAAACAGGTCAGAACAATTGAGAAGACAATCAGTCCAGTACCTGATGTGAGAAAAAGCGAGGTTCCGATTCGGACGAATGACTCTTTCTTTTCCTCGAAAGCAGGGTCGTTAGCTTGAACAATATCACTGTCCATCATGCGAGGTTTTCGGAAAAACATCCCTTTCAGTTGCTTGAATCCACGCAGAAAAATAGTAAAAAATCCAGAGCGTGTAACGACGGCAATACTCCCAACGATTAGCAGGAAAAGACCAATTAAAAAGCTTTGATTAATCAACGGCACCAACGTACCGGCTTGAATGGTAATTCCTAAAATCACACTGCTGATCACGGAGAGAGCAAGTAGGAGAATGA
This sequence comes from Brevibacillus sp. Leaf182, assembly GCF_001423865.2. Classification (NCBI taxonomy): domain Bacteria; kingdom Bacillati; phylum Bacillota; class Bacilli; order Caryophanales; family Paenibacillaceae; genus Brevibacillus; species Brevibacillus sp. Leaf182. The sequence goes on from NZ_LMPN02000026.1 coordinate 38,740, forward strand.
GCCATTTTTTCAACGAAGAAGCACGTCCTTTTTATAGTGTGGGTGCAATGCGCTCTGCTTCCCGCAAAAAAGCTTGAACGGCAGGTGGGGCTTCACGAAGCGAACTTACAGCCAAGCCGATTTGCCGGGAGAGAGGTGGCGTGATTTGTATGACAGCGACATCGGGTAGTTGCGTGGGTAGAGTCAGTGACGGCACGACTGTCACCCCGACACCGCTTTCTACCATGGCCAGTATCGTTGTATTGTCGGCGATTTCATAGGAAACATTCGGCGTAAGCCCAGCCTTGGCAAACTCCGCGCCAATCAACAAGTGACAACCCGCCATGGGCATGAGAAACGATTCGCAGGCTAATTGTTCCAAGGTAAGCGAGCGCTCCGTTGCCAGAAGATGATTGGCTGGCACGACAGCATACAGGGCATCTGTCGTCAGCAGGATTCCCTCCAGCTCGTCATCGGGCCACACATGAAAACCGACATCGACAACCCCTGAGCGAACCCATTCTTTGATTTCTTGATAGCTTCCTTCATATAGCTTTATTTGGATATGCGGATAGCGACTCTGCATCGCCTGTAGCAATTTAGGCAGGAGCTGAGCGGTTACGCTGGGAAAAGAAGCAATCCGGAGCATTGCCTCCAAATGCTCGCTTGATTCGGCAGCCACCTGTTTTATCAGCGAGACGTTTTCCAATATGGTCCGGGCAGCGGCGACTATTTTTTCACCGGCTGTGGTCAGCTTAACACCGCTACGATTGCGGGTGAACAAGGAAATGCCAAGCTCCTTCTCCAGTGCGCCGATGGTATGACTCACTCCCGACTGGCTCAATCCGATTTGTTCTCCTGCTCGTGTGAAGTTACCAGCGTTCGTGATCGCTACTAGGACTTCCATCTGAAACAAAGTCATGGAGCTGCTCCTTTCATGAAGTTTTTATCATGGTTCGTATGCGAAAGCTTCATTTTACAGCGCGGTTACATCCCTTTAAGATGAAAAGCAAGAGAAGCATTCGTTTAAAAAAGGAGAGAGACAACCATGAATCATGTGAGCGTATATCATGTGGACGCGTTTACGAAAGAGCCGTTTGCTGGCAATCCCGCGGGCGTCATCCCGGAAGCAGGTACTTTGACTTTACAACAAATGCAGAAAATTGCCAATGAGTTGAATCTTCCTGAGTCTGCCTTTTTGATGCCGTCCGACCATCCGGAAGCAGATTTTCGTATTCGCTACTTTTCTCCTTCCGTTGAGATCGATTTCTGCGGCCATGCGACAGTAGGTTCTGCTTGGCTATTGGCGACAGAACGGGGATGGTTGGAAAAGGGAAGCCGTATCGTGTTTGAGACAAACGTTGGGTTGATTCCTGTTCAATTGGTGAGGGAGGATGGTCAGTTACAGCGAGTGGAAATGACTCAAATCAAGCCTTCTGTGAAGGAAATTGATTTAGACAGAGAAGAGGTAGCGAGGCTGGTTGGTATTACACTGGCTGATCTGGACGATCGATATCCGATGAAGCTTGCTTCCACAGGTAATAGGCATCTACTCGTTCCAGTCCGCACTCGTCAGGCAATCGATGCAGCGCAGCCATTGTTCTCTTCACTAGCAGAAATGAACAGGGAACACGGCATCACAACCACCCATTTGTTTACGTGGGATGCCCCTGAAGGCTATGACTTGTATACAAGGGATTTTGCGCCTGCGATCGGGATTGCGGAAGACCCTGTGACAGGTGCTGCAAACGGGGCACTGGCTGGCTATCTGGCATTGGAAGAAAGGCTACCTGCTGGAAAAGTGACACAGCTCGTCGTAGGGCAAGGACATGCGATTGGTCGGCCAGGAAAGCTGTATGTAACGGTTGATCGATCTGGAGAGGAGCCTGTTATTCGGGTAGCAGGTGAGGCGCATTTGACGATCGCGGGGCAGATGAGGGTTTAAATGACAATAGATAGAAGTACGTCATGAATAAAAAGTTGAACTCCAAACGAGTAATGAACTACTGGTTTGGAGTTTTCTTATGTGTTTTGGTAAGACCTCTGTCTGAGGGGGCTTAAGTGTAAAATCTTTTCTACCAACAAACATATTTGAAACATAAAACAATGACAAAACTAGAATATTATGGTATTTTCTCTGTAAAAATATGTTACGTCTCGCGTATAATCTCGAGTCGCATGGAAGGGGATCGATAGATTTGCTCATAGCCGTAAACATGATCTTTCTACTTATCTTTGCCTTTATATTGGCAAAAGTTCTCACCCTATTAAAACAAACACGAGATCAGGTCCATCACTTCCACCCTTTCATCCCGGAAACTGGACCTGCAATCGGCACCAAATTGCAATCGCTACCTTTCCTCACGCTCAACGGTCAAGAACAACAACTAAATCATCTGCCCCGTCCACTCATCGTGAACTTCACCCATACAGGCTGCGGGCACTGTGCCAATCACGTACACGAACTATTGTCCGAGGGAAGGGTACTCACAGATGCATCCGTGATCATCTCGACAGAATCCGAACAGCTATCCACTTCCCAATGGCTGCAAGAAAACAACATATCCGGCATCCCTGTCTTAATTGGCAACGAACCTATGCTGGAGGCATACAAGATCAATCATTTCCCCAGCGTTTTGGTAATCGATGAGCAGGACGTCATTCGTGCCAAGCCGATAACTGCCGTGGAAACCAAAAAGAAGCTCCTGGCGCTAGCAGGTGAACCGGCATGACACGTTCTTATTTTGCAAAAACCGTTCGCTTGATTTGGGCACATGGCAAGCTGTGGCTCATTTGTTCCATCGCTCTCAGAATCATCCTGGCATTTTCCCCGTTGGCTACGATCTGGATCATGAAAGAAATGGTGAATGAGGTTACTGCCATTGCGCTGGATCAGACGGATGATTACCAGCCATTGCTTTGGCTGCTTGCGGGATTGTTTTCCGTGACGCTGGTGACGAATGCGTTGGAAACGGTCTTACGTGTTCTCGATGCCCATACAGAGCAACGATTGGAATATCATTTGGAGCATTTGGTAGCAAAGAAAGCAGCATCTGTTCCGCTCTCTTATTTCGATGATCCGGAATTTTACAATCATCACCACCGTATCCGGGCAGAGGCAATGGGGGAACGCTTTCTGGACCCTGTGGAAAGGGTATTAGATCTCGGAAAAAATCTGATTACTCTGATTTCCTATTCGGTGTTTTTGCTTAGCATTCACTGGGGATTAGCTGTGATGAGCTTGTTAGCCGTGATCCCACTTTTAATCGTCCAAATCAAATTTGGTATGTCGGAATACTTTCTCGCAAGGCTACAGACGCCAGAGATTCGCGAAGCCTCTTACATCAGCTCAATCCTGAATGAGCGTGACAGCTCCAAAGAGGTCCGACTGTTTCAGCTAAAGGACTTTTTACTAGGTAGATGGTCTCGCCTGTATTTGAAAAATATGAAAGAGGTACTTCGTCTCCTCCACCGCAGGGAAAAAGCACTGATTCTCTCAGGGATATTTACCTCCTCGATGTATATTGGCTGCTTGGGATTGGTCGTATCGCTGCTTCGTGCGAGCGCCCTGAAGGTTGGGGATTTTGTAGCCATTGCACAAGCGGTACAGAATACGCAGCAACTGCTTTCGTTAATGACCTTTAACCTCGCACATATCGTCAACAGATGCCTGTACATCGCTGATCTGTTTGACTTTCTGGAATATGAGGATAAAACGATTCCGCAGCTCACTGGCAAAGCGGAGTTTCCCAACAAGCTGCAATCTGGTATTACGTTTGATCGGGTTTCGTTTTGCTATCCCAAAATGGAACGCAATGTGATCAATGAAGTTTCCTTTACGATTAATCCGGGGGAGCGTATTGCGATTGTTGGCGATAATGGCTCTGGAAAAACGACGCTCGTCAAATGCTTGATGGGACTTTATCCGATCCATTCGGGAGATATTCTGTTCGACAATCAGTCGATTCGTGAGCTCGATATTTCCGACCTGCAACGAAATATCACGGTCATTTTCCAAGACTTCATTCGGTACAATTTCACGGCTGGAGAGAACATTACCATTGGGAGAGTGACGCAGGAGATTAATCCCGCGCAGATGAGGCAAGTAGCGGTTGAGACCGGTGCAGATACCTTTATTCGCAAGCTCCCCAGTGGATACGATACGATTTTGGGTCGGACGCTACAGGATGGCGAAGACCTGTCAGGCGGACAGTGGCAGAAGATCGCGTTGGCTCGGGCTTTGTACAGAAGAGGAGAGATTTTTATTCTGGATGAGCCTACGGCGGCACTTGATCCGCAGGCAGAGCTGGAGGTATTTCAACAATTTGATGCTCTCACACAGAACAAGACGGCGATTTTTATTTCCCATCGGATGGCTGCGGCACGAATGGCGGATCGGATTTTTGTCATGAAGCATGGCCAACTAATCGAAGTAGGGCATCATGATGAGCTAATGGATGCAAACGGAGAATATTCGCGCATGTACCGCATGCAGGCGAAATGGTTTGCGTAATGGAGGAGGGGTGTTATGGAAGAGCTTGGTTTGCTGTTTCGGCTGATTCTCGCATTTTTATTTCTCAGCACGTTTGTCTCAAAAATAAGCGATATGGGCACGCATTTGTCCATTGTGCGAGCCTATCAGATCATACCCTACTCGTGGTCCAAACACTTTACGTATCTTGATCTGGTGTTGCAAGCCACCGTAGCGATTTCCTTGCTGCTTGGTCTTTTTACAACGTTAGGACTGTCCCTGGCGATTTTGTTGCTGGGGGCGTACACACTTGCGATCAGTATCAATCTAGTAAGAGGCAGAAAGAAGATTTCTTGCGGATGCGGCGGAATGGCGGGAAACCATTTTTTATCGTGGAAGCTTGTTTTGCGTAACCTTTTATTCATCAGTCTGGTCGTTTATGTGGGGCAATGGAGCGAGCGCTGGGCGAGTGTTGACCAGTATTTCATGTCCGGCAGTTTCGAAATCACCAATGGGGTAATCGCTATCTTCTTTTCGAGTGTGTGCATCTCACTGCTCATGGCTATTAGCGGAGAAATCAGTACGTTCAAACATATTTTGCGAAAAAGGCAGGGATGAGCATGTCTACAGGCTGGATGATTGGGTTCGGGGTATTATGGGTGACGGTCATCGCGATTTTGGTCGTCTTGTTTCAAGTATTAAAGGTACTCGGGACGTTCATTAACAAAATGGAAGCAGCAGAAGAGAATAATAGAAGAAGCGACAAAAATATTACTTCTTGAAATTTCAGAAAACGATTTCAATTTTCATATAAATATTGTATTATATTCCTGTAAATACATTTTATGTAAAACGAGAGGTGATAAGCATGTTCAAAAAATTACTCCAAAAGCTCGGAGCAAGCGCATTTGCAGGATGCCAAAAAGGATGCGTCAGAAATGGCCCTTTGTGTGAATGCCCTTGGTAGTTTTCAAGGCAAATAAGTAGAACAAGACTGTCTCGCAAGTAGAGAATTCTACTACAGGAGACAGTCTTGTTTTTTGAAACAAATGAAAATTAACGTTGCAAATCTAAATGAAGCAAAGGAAACGGCCTTCCCGAACCATCCAGTTCAGATCTTCCTGTTTGCACAAACCCATACCGTTTGTAGAAAGCGTGAGCCCCTTCGTTTTGTTCGTTGACATCTACTTTCAGATTAGGACCATACTTGCGTTCCGCATGTTCGAGTAATCTGCTGCCAATCCCTTTCCCGTGGTATTCTGGATCAAACGAACAGCATTTCGATTTTCGGTCCATCAAGGCCAATAAAGCCTACAGGCTCTTTCTTTTCGTTTAGTTCCATCCATACTTCAACGGCAGATAGTGCTTCATTTTTTACCATGTTTTTATAAAACGCAATATCTTCTTTCGTCAAAAAATGGTGAGTACGGCAAACAGCACGATACCAAATCTCTACCAATTGATCACGATAGCTGGCTTCATAACCAACAGTTTTGGTATTCATCATGAAACCTCCCGATTCAAATTAAAAACAGATAAGAGCGCTCTTGAGAGCTTATTATATAGAGTCACTAGGAACTTTCCTATCATGTTCACAGCTTTTCTATCCTCCCAGAATAATCTGACGATTGATAGGAGGGAAGGGGGAGGGGAGACTTACCTCGCCACAATCCCCCCAGGCACCTCCAAATACTCCCTCTTCTCCACAAACAACGGCTCTACAATCCCAAACTCATCCTTCAACTGCTTCATTTTCTCCTGAGCCTCAGATTCCGTACGATAATACCCTGCCTCGACAAAGTATCCACCTTGGTTGTCCTTCAAAACTCGCATATTGTCCGCGACCAACAGAGATTCCTCCATAGCCCCGAGCGTCTCTCCATACGGCACGGAAGCGGTCCGTACTGAGTACACAGGCTGCTGCTTTTCTGGCGTCACTTCTTTTGGCGAAATCGTAATCACAATCTGTGCCGGTCCCTTATACTCTTTCACCTCATAAGCAATCGCTTCCTTAAAGGTCACATTAAACCGCACGAGAGAATCGTCCAATGAAATAATCTCGTAGGCATCTTCGATATACGGACTTTGCTTCAATGTCTCGAAATCTTTGACAGCCGAAAATCTTCTCGCACCACCAACAGTAAACGTCATCGTATTCGGGTATTCAGTAAAACTCACGTGGAAGGAGCTGGCGTTCTGCTGTACCTCATTATCCTGGGTAAAGTTCAAGATGATGTTTTCCTGGTCTCCTTGCTTCTGGACTGAAATGAAGCTAACATCTACGGCATCCTGAGGAGTACCGCCGCCTGCACTGCCTTTATTGAATTGCAATATTTTCACCAGCTTGCCGAGACCAGGAACGTTTTCCAAAGCACTTGCGAAAGCGGGCATCGTATTCACGCTGACCGTGAAAAGAACAAAGACAGCGGCTGCGCTTACGCCAGCGTGCTTCAACCAACGGGTTCTTGCTTTCGCACGTTTTCGATGAAGCTTCCCGCGATCGATGGCTTGCTCGGTGACTGCCGCCAACTCTTCGGGAATTTCGATATCGTGATAGGCTTGTTTGTAATCGTCCAATTTTTTATCCAAGAAATTCACGCTCCCCAATGTTCACTTTCAATTTCTCCAGTCCGCGGTAAATGATCGACTTTACGGAACTGAGGGGTATGTCTAGCACATCGGCAATGTCCTTGATGGGCATGTCTTCGAAATATCTCAGCATGATGACGGTTCGGGATTTTTCATCGAGTTGGCCCAAGGCATCATGCAAGTCGATGACATCTTCTCGCGGTTTCTGCTCGTAGCTGCCTTCATGCTCTTTATCCATATAAACGACATTTTTTGCTTTGCGAATGTGATCCAATGCGCAGTTGACAGCGATTTTGGTCAGCCACGTTTGAAAATATTGCGGCTGCTTCAATTTGTGTACGGAGATGAAGGCACGGTAGACAGTTTCCTGCACGATTTCCAGCGCGTCTTCCTTGTTTCGTACATAAGTAAAAGCCATGCGATATATTTTTTCTCTACTCTCTTGGATCAGAAGCGTAAAGCTGTCTTCATCACCGGAAATGGCTCTCTGTGCCAGTTCAGTTTGATTCACGATACTGGACACCCTCCTTACTTCAATGGAAGCATCATTTTATTTTTCATTTCGCCGCTTTCTTGATCGATTTCAAACAGTTCGAGGGTGCTTGGCTTATTTTTGGACAGTTTGCTCAGCGGAATGACAATCTCCTCGGAGAATTCACCCCATTCCGGGCCGCCTTTCGATGCTGTTCCAAAGCCTTTGGCAACTACCTGTTCGCCTTGCTTCACGGCATACTGATAGGTGCCTTCGAAAACGCTAGCTTCGCCAGATACGGTATACACGACAGACGGTGCCACAAGCTTCAGGTTACGAAAAACTTTGGTGTTTTTTACTGTATCGGAGCTATCTAATGGGATCGAAAGCTTGTTGATGATCGCGCCGTTCTCTTGATTGATTTCAAACATCTCGAGCATCAATGGCTCGTTTCCGATCAGTTCACTTCTTGCAATCTTAATCGTTTGCGCAAAAGTTCCCCATTCTGGGCCACCTTTTGAAGCAGTGCCGTAGCCTTTTGCCAAGACGTGCTTCCCTTGCTTGACTGCGTATTGGTACGTTCCTTCAAAAACACTTGCTTCCCCTTTTAAGGTGTACAAGAGAGCAGGCTCCGCTAGTTTGATATTCCGGAACATATTCTGCTTGGCTGCTTCGTTTGCGTTTGTTTCTTGCTTCGTGGTTACTAGGGGAGTAGCCTGGTTAGCCCAAGTCGTGCCGAGAACTCCAGCAAAAACAGAGCAAGTCAAAATAGAAGTAGCAAATACAGTGATGGTTTTTTTATTCATGGTGAGTCTCTCCCTTATATGGCATATGGCCGTTATGATTAGTTGTTTTTTTGTTGTAGCTTCATGAAGGTTACATGGGTTAGACGGGGGAGGGACGCAAAAAGACGCAAGAGATTTTATGGGAAAAAACGGGATCTTCTTGCTTTATTTAGCAGAATTTTTAAAATATTTCAGACATCGATTTGCAGATTGAGCTATACTGTTTTTATGGAACAATCTTCTATAAGTGGGGGCGGAAAGAATGAAAAAACTCGTTTCTCTAGCAGTCGTTGCAAGTATTGCAATCCCGTTACTGAGTCCGACTTTTGTCCAACAAGCTGCTGCAAACGCTATTCATGATTATCGTAACGAAGTTCAGGTCAACCAGTTCCGTCCACATGGGGGAGATAAGCAGGAAGTCAATGATTTCATAGCGTCCTTGGTGAAGCAACGATCCAAACCTGCTGAGGTAGCAAAGCTGGTAGCAGATGACTCCTTGACGAATTTTGCGATGAAAACCTACGTAGAAGGATTGGCGCAATACAAAAACATTCAGGTGATCGAAGCAAAAGTAGACAAGCTGTACACCGTCACGAAGGAAGACGCTTACAATAACTACCGCGCGATTGTGAAATTCAAATACGTCGGGTATACCGCAGATAACAAGGCCATTGAAAAAACGGATTATCTCGGCTTGGCCAGGCTCGGGACAGACCCGGTGAACTGGAAGGCGTGGGGCGTCATTTGGCAGGACTCTGGCATTGATGTGTCAGATGTGAAGCTGTTTCAGTTGGAAAAGCCACGCAAAGGTGAAGAAATATGCGTGATCACGACTGATGCCGGTGTGATCAAGGTGAGACTGTTCCCGAACAAAGCTCCAAAAGCAGTGGAAAACTTTAAGACTCTCTCGAAAAAAGGGCAATACAACAATATGATTTTTCACCGTGTGATCAACGATTTCATGATTCAGGCGGGAGATTTGAAAGGGCCGGACGGCAAGGAGCTGCCGAGTATTTACGGCGATTCGTTTGAAGACGAGTTTAGCCGGGATCTGTTCAACTTCAGAGGAGCGCTCAGCATGGGGAACGCTGGACCTAATACGAACAGCACGCATTTCTACATTGTACAAAGCCCGAAGGTAGATCAGGAGTACCTCGATTTGTCGGCGCTACCTTTGAACGCAGAAGCGAAGTATAAAGAAATTGGCGGGCGAGCTTACCTCGACAATCGCCACACTGTTTTTGGTCATGTATTTGCAGGGATGGAAGTGGTAGACAAGATCGCTGCCCAGAAAACAGATGAGAATGCCAAGCCCCTCCAAAATCCGATCAAGGTGCAAAAGATCGAATTTGTCCCCTATAACGAATAAGTTCCGCCAGCAAAGCAAAAACCCCCTCTCATTCCTGACATTTGGGATGACGGGGGTTTGTCAATGAAGGGGAGATACAAGTCAATAAGGCTCCCAGCGCAGTTTTCGTGCTTTCTCGAATCGCTCTTCCACATAGGGCCAATTGACGATATTCCACCAGTTTTCTACATACTTGTCTCGCTGGTTTTGATACGCCAGGAAATAGGCATGCTCCCATACGTCCAACGCCAGTAGCGGAATCACATCCCATTGTGACAGGTTCTGGTGCTTTTCGGCTGTAAGAATCTCCAGATGATGTGTTCGAGGGGACCAAACGAGGATCGCCCACCCAGGACCTTCTACCTTTTCTGCCGCCTGACTAAATTGTCTCTTAAAGGCGTCATACGAACCGAAATACCGATTGATTGCCGCTGCAAGATCACCAGAAGGTGTGCCACCGCCATTTGGACTCATGGATGGCCAAAAGATCGTATGCAAGTAATGACCGGCCCCATTAAAGGCTAGCTCGCGTTCCCAATGGCGTATGAGATCGAAGTTGCCACTTTCTCGAGCCTCTGCCAGCTTCCGTTCTGCTGTATTGAGATCGTCTACATACTTCTGGTGCAGTTTGGTGTGATGGATTTGCATGGTAGCTTCATCGATGTACGGCTCCAATGCGTTGTAGGCATAAGGGAGCGGAGGGAGGGTATGTCGGCCGACAGCTACGGGGCGTGCTGCACGCACTGGCTCGCGTGCACCGGGATAGGAAACGGGTTCTGGCACAACAGGCACTTGTACTTCTTCCGCGACCGCTGGCTGTGCATTCATGGATTCCTGAACAGGTTCCCTCCCTTCTCCTGCCAAATTTTCCTCATCTTCACTCAACTGAGCCAGTCGTAAAAAGTGATGGAATTGCTCCTGCACTTGTTCTGCGCGAGTGATGAGAGCAGGTAGCTCGTCGCTTTCTTGTGTTGAACCAAGCTTGGATGCTTCCCTTCCGATCCGTGTAAATGTTTCTTCGAATTTGTGCAGATGCCGTTCGAGTTCTCGGTTGAGGGACTTGTGTCTTCGCAAATGCTCGATCCATTGTCGGCCCCATTGGCTCCAGTCCAGCAAATTCTTGGCTTCTTCTACCAAAAGATTCTCCTCCTCGTGGGCACATCATCTCTCCCCACATTATGAAAGGCGCCTAGAGAAGGTGCGACATTTGCGGAGTACAAGAAATTTCATCTCCGCATATGGTAGTAGCACAAATGTTTGAGTGGTATGCTGTACTATATTCATTTCAACAGGGGAGACACATTAGCATGAGTAGAGAACGAGCGATTGCCGTTATTGATTCAGGAGTGGGAGGATTAACTGTTGCGAAGGAAGTCATGCGTCAGCTACCCGAAGAACGGATTGTTTATGTAGGCGATAATGCCCGTTGTCCGTATGGCTCCAAATCGCCGGAAGAGATTCGTGCCTACAGCTTTCAAATGATCGATTATGTGATGCGTACACCGTTAAAAGCATTAGTGATCGCCTGTAATACAGCGACTGCTGTCGTGCTGGAGGAAGCGATGGAGGATTTGCCGCTGCCCGTCATTGGGGTGATTGAGCCAGGCGCGCGTGCGGCTGTTCAAGTCACGAAAAATGGAAGGGTCGGTGTCATCGGGACGGAAACGACCATTCGTACCAAAGCGTATGAGCGTGCGCTTTTACGGATTCAACCGGATTTGTACGTCGCTGGCATGGCTTGCCCCGCGTTTGTGCCACTGGTGGAGAGCCACATGGCGAACTCGGAGGAAGCAAGAAGAGTTGTAAAAGAAACGCTCGCCCCGTTCTTGCACGAAGATTTGGACACGTTAATTTTGGGCTGTACACACTATCCGTTGTTAGCACCAGTCATTTCGGAAGTGATGGGAGATCGAGTACGCTTGATTAACTCCGCAGAAGAGACTGCGCGAGAATTGTCCCTGCAAATTGCGACGGACGCCGAAAGCAAGCAAATAGAACGCCCGGAACATCTGTTTGTGACGAGTGGAGACGCCCACAAATTCCGAACCATTGCAGAAGAATGGCTGGATTGCAAAGTGAACGTCCAGCACAACTCATTGGAAAAATCCGTCCATCCCTGATGGCAGACCTTGTCTGGCGAGACAAACTTTCAACGCATAAACCCAAGCCTAGCTCGTATACATGGTAGTACAAAGTGTTTGGAGGAGGCTGGGGAAATGAAGATAAAGCACATCGGGAAAATGACGGCCGTGCTGGGGGTTAGCGCAGTGCTTTTGTCGGGCTGCGGTCTCTTTGGCCCGGAAAAGGAAACGATTAGTATTGATGCACCGCCACAGTCAGAGGTATCAGTTGATTTGCCAAACGGCACGCCGTCCCCGGATGCTGCAAAAGAAGGCGCACAACCGGTCGTTCAGGAGACTGGAGAGAGAATGGTATATTTGCAGGATGCTAACGGATATATCGTTCCTGTCTCGATGACTCTTCCGAAATCAGAAGGTCCTGCCAAACAAGTATTGAGCTACATGGTAAAAGGTGGTCCGGTAGAGAGCATGCTCCAGGGTGGCTTCTCCGCTGTCTTGCCGAAAGGGACAGAAGTAAAAGGACTTGTCATCAAAAACGGTGTAGCCACTGTCGATTTTTCCAAAGACTTCAAAACGTACGAGGAGAAAGACGAGAAGAAAATTGTCGATGCAGTCACCCGGGCGTTGACCGAATTTAGTAACGTCAAAACTGTGCAAATTTGGGTGAACGGAACGCCGTTGACGGAAATGCCAGCAGCCAAAACACCGATAACGCTATTAGACCGGAATCAAGGAGTCAATCTCGAACTGGGCGATGGGGCGGTACCAGGAGATACCTCCAGCGTAACGGTTTATTTCCAAGGACAGTTGGATGATACACGTACGTATTATGTCCCAGTCACTCGCCTGGTTCCTGAAACGGCTGATATCGCCAAGGCAACCGTTGAAGAGTTGATCAAAGGACCGAAACAAGGATCTCAGCTCTTTAGTTCCTTGCTCCGTACGACACGTGTTCTGGATGTGAAGCAGGAAAAAGATTTGGTGACGGTCAATTTGAGCAGTGACATCCTCAAGTATGACGATGGCAAGGAAGCGAGCCCAGAAGCCCTGCAATCGCTTGTCTTGTCATTGACAGAAACGACGGGAGCCAAGCAAGTGCAGTTGCTGGTGGAAGGAAAACCGCTAGCCAGTGGCGAGTTCACTAAGCCAGTGAGCCGCCCGATTCAACTCAATCCCATACAGATGTAAGGAACGAACCACGCCCGTATTAACGAGCGTGGTTTTTGTTCGCCAATCGTACGTCATCACTCGCGCGTACGGTCCTCCAAATAACAAGTCCGAGCACAAGCGATGGGATCGTGACAAAAAGACCTGCCACAAAGCCGACTATGCGTGGGTCTGCCATCGTCAGAATCCAACCGCCAAGGAGCATGGATAGACCGATCAGGATGTTTGAGATCGTCGCATCCAAGGCAAATACTCTGCCATGGTAGCTGGGGGTGACATGGCGCATGATCAACGTATTCAGGCTGGCGTTCCCCATTCCTCCCGCGACGGTGGATAACGCAAAGAACAGTGCCGTTACATAAATCGTGGGTGAAAAGCTGGTCAATAGCAGTGCAAATCCTTCCAAAGCGAAGCTGCTCGCAGCCACTTCGTTAAAGTATCGTTGAAAGCGCTGAGCGAGCATCCCCCCGATGATGAAGCCAAGTCCGATTGCACCATACAACAGACCAATTCCCCATTCACCGGCAGTAAACACTTGATAGGCATAGACACTGATCAGGACATTGATAATCCCCCCGCCGATTGGCCATACGGCTTTTAGCAACAAGATGGCGTACACAATCGGTGTGGATGTGATGGCGCGGACCACCTCTCCGTAGGTAGAGACTTTAGCAGCCTGACGCTGTTGCACGGTATGAACGGAATCGCCTGGGAAGGAGTGTACCTTCAGTCTAGCCAAAAACAGAGCCGATGCGAAAAAGGAGAGGGCATTGAAAAGAAAAGCGAGATCACTTCCCCATAGTGCAACAAAAATACCGCCGATCAACGAACCGATGGCCATGACAATTCCAAAGATACTTTGGTCAAGTGCGTTCGCCGTCGCCAATTCCTCAGGGTCTACGATTTTGGGGAGCAGGGACATTCGAGCCGGATTGTAGAGCGACGAAAAGGCAACCAACAAGAACGTCCCCGCATAGACGATCCACAAATCTGACTTTTCTGACACGAACAGAAATGAAAGAGCAATGAATCCGCGAACGAGATCACAGGCGACCATCACTTTTTTTCGATCAAAACGGTCTGCCATTAGACCACCGAGCGGACCAAAAATCAAGTGAGGCATCGTACGTAGTGCGAGGGTAATGCCCACAGCGATAGCTGTTCCCGTTGTTTCGAGCAGCAAGGCGAGCACAGCAACGCTGTTAAACCAATCTCCAATTCCGCTTAAGAAATTGGCGGTTAAAAGACGCCGTAAATTCGGCTTTTTCAAGAGAAACAGGAAGCTCATAAGCAGATTCACCTACCATCAAATTAATTGAATATCTAATTAGATGATATTTAAATCCATTGGTGGCCGCAAGTAATTTTTGTATGAGGGAGGAAGTGACAAGAATATTTGCAATTGACGTAAATAAGGAAGAGGCGTTTGTGCAGTGGCAGATCGTTTCCTGCCTCTGGTATAATGAGCGGAGTGTAACAAAGCGATTTAGGAGGAACTTGGAATGAGAGTGGATGGCCGTGCCCATGATCAATTGCGCCCTGTAACGATTACGCGCAATTACATTAAACACGCAGAAGGATCGTGCCTGATTGAAGTCGGAGACACAAAGGTGATTTGTACGGCGACTTTGGAGGACCGGGTACCGCCTTTTATGCGTGGTGGCGGGAAGGGCTGGATCACAGCCGAGTATTCCATGCTTCCCCGAGCAACAGCGACCCGCAACGCGCGTGAGTCGTCCAAAGGAAAAGTCGGCGGACGAACAATGGAAATTCAGCGTCTGATCGGACGTGCTCTGCGCTCCGTTGTGAATCTGGAAGCAATGGGTGAACGCACCATTTGGTTGGATTGCGATGTCATTCAGGCAGACGGAGGTACACGGACAGCTTCGATTACCGGAGCCTTCGTAGCAATGGTAGACGCGATGCAAAAGCTGGTGGATAGTGGCACATGGAAACAGTTGCCGCTCAACGACTTCCTGGCAGCCACCTCCGTAGGGGTAGTCGGCGAGGAAGCAGTGCTCGATCTCAACTACAAAGAAGATTCTACAGCGATTGTCGACATGAATGTCGTTATGACGGGAAAAGGAAAGTTCGTCGAGCTGCAAGGAACAGGGGAGGATGCTCCGTTTTCACCTGAACAGCTACAAGAAATGATTGCCCTTGCAAAAGTCGGCATTGACAACCTGATTAACAGTCAAAAAGAGGCGCTCGCAGATGTTACGCTCTCTTTTGCACAATCAGTAGCGGAGGAAAGTCATGCCTAATCGAAAAAAAGTCGTTCTCGCAACACGTAATCAGGGAAAAGTGAAAGAATTCAACAGGCTGTTTGCAGATGCAGGCTGGGAAGGAATTAGCCTCGCTGAATTTGACGGTGTGCCAGAGGTAGTAGAAGACAAGGACACCTTCGAAGGAAACGCCCTGAAAAAAGCAATTGAAATCTCTATATACTTGAATATGCCCGCCCTCGGTGACGATTCTGGTCTGGAAGTAGATGCGCTGGAAGGACGCCCTGGCGTTTACTCCGCACGCTTTGCCGGGGAAGATGCAACAGACGAGCAGAATTGGCGTAAATTGTTGAAAGAGCTGGAAGAGGTGTCGACACAGGAACGCACAGCTCGCTTCCGTTGTACGTTGGCGTTGGTGATTCCGGGTGAAGAGCCAATCATTGCCACTGGCGCTTGTGAGGGCGTAATCGCGCGTGAGCCAAAAGGTACAAACGGCTTCGGATATGATCCGGTATTCTACATCCCATCGATGGACAAAATGATGGCCGAACTCATGCCAGAAGAAAAGAACCAGATCAGCCACCGCGCTCGTGCCATGCAACAACTGCTTGAAATCATCAAGTAGACAAGAGAGAAAACAGGAGAGTGAGGCGTGATGGGAATTCTCATCATGAGCGATAGCCACGGCTTGGTTCGGGAAGTAAGCCAGGTCGTCAACCGACATCATGTCGAAAAAATTTTGCATTGTGGCGATTTTTGTGTCGACCATCAGCGCGAGCCGTTTTCCAACATGACGCTTGTCCGGGGCAATTGCGATTCGACAGAAGAGGTGCCGACTGAGCAAGAGACCGAATGGCGAGACCTTCACATCCTGCAAACGCACGGGCATCTTTTCGGAGTAAAAGGCTCTCTTCTGCGCCTTCATTACCGTGCAGAAGAGGTCGGAGCAAATGTAGTCGTATTCGGTCACTCTCATGTACCTGTCTGTGGCGTAGAGAGAGACATCTTGTTTCTGAATCCGGGCAGCCTGCAAATGCCGCGCGGTTTCCACGTACCGACATATGCTCATTTAGAAGAGACAGGAACGAGTCCGACAGAAGTTTACATATCCGTGGCGTTTTATGATCATGTAGGCAACCTGGTTTCACAATTGGGAGGGAACTATTCTGTTCGTCGACCAATGAGGTCTTCTTGAAAACTAAAAGATTTGTGCTATACTAGAATGGTTATAATGGCTAGAATATTATCATCCGAGCCTGCGAAGATACCATGGCGCGGCTGGCGATGTTCTGTTGATTCGATTTAGGAGGGGAAGTTTACGTGGCAGCAAATTGGGAAAAGGTAGAGAATAACCAGGGAGTCCTGACGGTTGAAGTAGATGCTACGCAAGTAGACGCAGCATTAGATCAAGCGTTTAAAAAAGTGGTTCAAAAAGTTCAAGTTCCAGGGTTCCGTAAAGGAAAAGTACCACGCAAAATGTTCGAATCCCGTTTTGGTGTAGAATCTCTGTACCAAGACGCTCTTGACATTCTGCTTCCAACTGCATACGGACAAGCTGTTCGTGAAGCTGGTATCGAGCCAGTAGATCGTCCAGAAGTAGACGTAACGCAAATGGAACAAGGGAAAAACCTGATCTTCAAAGCGACTGTAACTGTGAAGCCTGAAGTTAAGCTGGGCGACTACAAAGGTCTGTCCATCGAAGAAAAAGACTTCTCTGTAACAGAAGAGAGCGTTGACGCTGAACTGAAGCGTATGCAAGAGCGTCATGCTGAGCTCGTTGCAGTAGAAGAGGGTGCCGCACAAACAGGCGATATCGCTGTAATCGATTTCGAAGGCTTCCAAGACGGAGTAGCTTTTGAAGGCGGTAAAGCGGAAGATTACTCTCTGGAACTGGGTTCCGGTACTTTCATCGCAGGGTTCGAAGAGCAACTGGCTGGCTTGAACATCGGCGAGGAAAAAGAAATTACCGTAACTTTCCCTGAAGAGTACCACTCTCCTAACCTCGCTGGTAAAGAAGCGGTATTCAAAGTGAAGCTGAACAGCCTGAAGCGCAAAAACCTGCCTGCTTTGGATGATGAGTTTGCCAAAGATGTGAGCGAGTTCGACACGCTGGAAGAGCTGAAAGCAGACACCAAGAAAAAACTCGAAGAAAAAACAGCGCAAGAAAAAGATCAATATGTTCGCGAGCAGCTCGTTCTGAAAGCAGCTGAAAACGCTGAGATCGATTTGCCAGCAGTAATGGTTGAGCATGAATTGGATCAAATGGTAAATGAATTTGGTCAACGTCTGCAATACCAAGGCATGACGCTGGAACTGTACTACCAGTTCTCCGGTATGGATGAGAGCCAACTGCGTGATCAATTGCGTGCAGACGCAACATCCCGCGTTCGCACTTCCCTCACTTTGGAAGCAATCGGCAAAGCAGAAAACATCGAAGCAACAGAAGAAGACGTAAACGCAGAACTGGATAAACTGGCTGGCGTATACGGCCGTCCAGCTGATGAGCTGCGCAAAATCTTCTCTGCACAAGATGGCATGGCTGCTCTGTACCGCGATGTGCAAACTCGCAAAACAGTAGATTTGCTGGTTGCAGAAAGCAAAGTAACAGCATAAGCTTAGAAGAACGCATGATTGGTCAGTGGGCAGGCTAACCCTGACGCTGGCTGTCAAGACCACAAGGCACGAGTGTATCGTGCCTTGTTTTTCCACCATTGACTTTTTTCGGCAAAGGAGGAAAATACATAATGCTAATCCCTATGGTCATCGAGCAAACAAGCAGGGGAGAGCGCTCCTACGATATTTACTCGCGTCTCCTGAAAGACCGGATTATTCTGTTGGGCACCGAGATTGATGATGAAATCGCCAATCTGGTTGTCGCTCAGCTACTTTTCTTGCAGGCGGAAGATCCGGACAAAGACATATCGCTATACATAAACTCTCCAGGTGGTTCAGTTACAGCAGGAATGGCCATCTATGACACCATGCAGTACATCAAACCGGATGTGTCCACGATTTGTGTGGGCATGGCTGCCAGCATGGGTGCGTTCCTGTTGGCTGCGGGTGCAAAAGGCAAGCGTTTCGCTCTGCCAAATGCCGAAGTAATGATTCACCAACCGCTCGGTGGTGTGCGTGGGCAAGCAGAAGACATTCGCATTCATGCGGAGTGGATTATGAAAACGAAGCGTCAGCTAAATGAGATTTTGTCTGAGCGGACAGGTCAGCCTTATGAACGCGTAGAGCAAGATACGGATCGCGACAATTTCATGAGTGCAGAAGAAGCAAAGGCCTACGGATTGATTGACTCTATTATTGAACGCAAAAACTGACCCGTTGTGAGGTGAAGCGCATGTTTAAGTTTAACGACGACAAAGGCCAACTGAAGTGTTCCTTCTGCGGCAAGTCCCAGGAACAGGTGCGCAAGCTGGTAGCTGGTCCTGGTGTTTACATTTGTGACGAATGTATCGAACTGTGCAATGAAATTGTACAGGAAGAACTGGGCACTGAAGAAGAAATCGATATGAAAGAAATTCCAAAGCCAGTGGAAATTCGCAAAATCTTGGATGACTATGTCATTGGTCAGGATATGGCGAAGAAGTCCTTGTCTGTAGCGGTGTACAATCACTACAAACGGATTAATTCCGGGGCGAAGATCGAGGATGTGGAGCTGCAAAAATCCAACATCATGCTGATCGGTCCGACTGGTAGCGGGAAAACGTTGCTCGCGCAAACATTGGCGCGCATTCTGAATGTACCTTTCGCGATTGCGGATGCAACTTCTCTGACAGAAGCAGGCTATGTGGGTGAAGACGTTGAAAACATCTTGCTCAAGCTCATTCAGGCTGCTGACTATGATGTGGAGAAGGCTGAAAAAGGAATCATATACATCGACGAGATTGATAAGGTAGCCCGCAAATCGGAAAACCCATCTATCACGCGTGATGTATCTGGTGAAGGCGTTCAGCAAGCGCTTTTGAAAATTTTGGAGGGGACGGTTGCGAGTGTTCCACCACAAGGCGGACGCAAGCATCCTCACCAAGAGTTCATCCAAATCGACACGTCGAACATTTTGTTCATCTGCGGTGGTGCATTTGATGGCGTCGAGCAGATTATCAAGCGTCGTTTGGGTAAAAAAGTCATCGGTTTCGGTGCAGACTTCGGCGATGGCGTAAAAGGCGATCTGAAAGCCGGAGAATACCTGAAATACATTTTGCCGGAAGACCTGCTGAAATTTGGTCTGATTCCGGAGTTCGTCGGTCGTTTGCCAGTACTTGCTACTCTGGAGCCGCTGGATGAGGAGACGCTTGTGCGTATCCTGACAGAGCCGAAAAACTCTTTGGTGAAACAGTACCAAAAACTGCTGAGTCTCGACGGTGTTGAGCTGGAGTTCGATAACGGTGCGCTCATGCAAATCGCCAAAGAAGCGATTAAGCGCAATACTGGTGCACGCGGACTGCGTGCGATTATCGAACAAATCATGCTCGACATGATGTATGAACTGCCTTCCAGAGAAGACGTCAACAAGTGCGTCATTACTGAAGAAACGGTTCGCGACAAAGTGAAGCCGCAACTGTTGACCAAAGAAGGTCAGGAATTGCACGAAGAGACAGCATAAGTATTGTCTAACAGACCATCTCGTGATAAGCGAGGTGGTTTTTTTGTTGTTGGTTTACGTCTACGCTTGCGGGGCAATACTACTTGATATCGTTCAAGAGAAGCTTTACATATGCACAAAACGGTCATGAACGTATTCCCTCTCTTCGGGGGACAAAAGCTGACCGCAAGCGAAGACGCATGGGAGGGACTGCATATGGACTATACGACATTGGTCATTGCTGTCATTGAAGTGGTTGTTGGTATCGTGATCGGCACCTACTTTTGGAACTTGCTGCGAGCGCAGAGAAACACGAAAACCTCAACCGAAAAGGAATCACGCAAGGATCTTGATTCCATTCGTAAGATGAGAATGGTTGCGTTGACAGAACCTCTGTCAGAGAGAACAAGACCAGCGACTTTGGAAGAAATTGTCGGACAGGAAGATGGGCTTCGTGCGTTGCGTGCCGCTTTGTGTGGTCCCAACCCACAGCATGTCATTATTTATGGACCACCTGGTGTAGGCAAGACCGCAGCGGCTAGGGTCGTGCTGGAAGAAGCGAAGAAAAATCAGCTATCTCCGTTTTCTTCTGATGCCAAGTTTATTGAAATCGATGCGACGATTGCTCGTTTTGATGAGCGCGGCATTGCTGACCCGTTAATCGGCTCTGTACATGATCCGATTTATCAAGGGGCAGGCTCGCTTGGGCAGGCGGGTATTCCGCAGCCAAAGCCAGGCGCTGTGACGAAAGCGCACGGTGGCATGCTTTTTCTTGATGAAATAGGGGAACTTCATCCTGTGCAGATGAATAAGTTACTGAAGGTTCTCGAAGACCGCAAAGTCATGCTAGAGAGTGCTTACTACAGTGAGGAAAATAACCAAATTCCTTCGCATATTCATGACGTTTTCAAATACGGTTTGCCCGCTGATTTCCGTCTGGTGGGAGCGACGACGAGGTTGCCAGAAGAACTGCCTGCTGCGCTTCGTTCCCGTTGCCTGGAAATCTTTTTCCGCCCGTTAAAGGCTGGAGAAATCGGGAGTATCGTGCGTACGGCTGTGCCTAAAATGAATATGAATATTGAAGACGGCGCTGTTTCCGTGATCGAGCGCTATGCGACCAATGGACGTGAAGCGATCAATACATTGCAAATCGCTGCGGGAATTGCCTTGACGGAAGATCGCCAAGACATCCATGCTGCCGATGTGGAATGGGTGATGCACAGCAGTCAAAAATCGCCACGCCCCGAAAAACAGGTGCATGATACGCCGCAAGTCGGATTGGTTAATGGTCTTGCTGTGTACGGTCCGAACATGGGTAGTGTGATGGAGCTGGAAGTGACTGCTTCCCCCGCAGTGATTCCTGGTCAAGGTCGAATGGCGATGACAGGAATGGCTGAGGAAGAGGAGATGGGCACCCGCAGCCGGACGATCCGCCGGAAGTCGATGGCAAAAGGATCGATCGAAAACGTTTTGACTGTCCTGAACAGAATGGGCGTCCGCCCTTATGATTATGATCTGCATATCAATTTTCCAGGAGGTATCCCTGTCGATGGGCCTTCTGCGGGTATTACCATTGCTACAGCAATCTACTCGGCGATTTTGAATCAGCCTGTCGATAATTTACTGGCTATGACTGGCGAAGTGAGTATTCATGGGAAGGTAAAGCCGGTTGGGGGTGTAGTCGCGAAGGTAGAGGCCGCCAAACAAGCGGGAGCGACCAGAGTCCTCATTCCACAGGAAAACTGGCAAAGCATTTTTGCTGACATGAAAGGGATCGAAATCATACCGGTGTCAACTGTCGCGGAGGTAATCGAGCTAGCCGTACCGAAAGCTGCCATGCAAGAAGAAGAAGCGACGGGATTTACTTTGCAAATCCCAGCAGAGGATCTCGCTTCCTCTCCGCTATCCCTGTAACAGTCGGGTATGCTCGCGGATTAGACATCGGATTGTGTTTGCGCTACAATGGAAAAAAGCTTCTGCTTGCAAAGAGCCTGAGGCCTTGCCCGGCCTGAAACGAGCTCCACAAAAAATGATTGCGTATGATCTTTTTTGTCTCGTTTTTTGGGGCCGGGCGGGCGTTTAAAAAACGGCTTTGAGGGCCGTTTTTGTCTGTTATAAGGCTCTTTGTAAGAGGGTAGATCAACAAGGAGAGGTGCATCCGCTTGGGCGAACGTTCCGGTAAACGAGAATTACCGCTTCTCCCGTTGCGAGGATTGCTTGTTTATCCGACAATGGTACTCCATTTGGACGTTGGACGGGAAAAGTCCATCCGCGCATTGGAGCAAGCCATGGTAGACGATAACAAGATTTTGCTTGCGACACAGGAAGAGGTCCATATAGAAGAGCCAGATGCTGAGCAAATCTACAGTATTGGTACTGTTGCGCGTGTGAAACAAATGCTGAAGCTGCCGAATGGGACAATCCGTGTATTGGTAGAAGGCTTGCAGCGCGCGAAGATCGAGGAGTATCTTCAACAGGAAGATTATTTCGTCGTGTCGATTACATATTTGCAAGATGAAAAGACAGAGCAAAATGAAGTGGAAGCTTTAATGCGTTCCTTGCTGGGCCACTTTGAGCAGTACATCAAGCTGTCCAAAAAGGTTTCTCCAGAGACGTTAACCTCTGTGCAGGACATTGAGGAACCGGGACGTTTGGCGGATGTGATTGCTTCGCATTTGCCGCTCAAGATGAAGGACAAACAAGAAATTTTGGAGACGACCAACATTAAAGAACGTCTCGAAATTCTTTTGACCATTTTGAACAACGAGCGCGAAGTACTTGAGCTGGAGCGCAAGATCGGCAACCGCGTGAAGAAACAGATGGAGCGCACGCAAAAGGAATACTACCTGCGTGAGCAAATGAAAGCTATCCAAAAAGAGCTGGGCGATAAGGACGGACGCCAAGGCGAAGTAGATGAGCTGCGTGCTCAGCTCGAAAAATCAGACGCTCCTGAGCGGATCAAAGCGAAGATCGAGAAGGAGCTCGAGCGTCTGGAAAAGATGCCGGCGACTTCTGCGGAAGGCTCGGTCATCCGTACGTATATCGATACCTTGTTTGCACTGCCTTGGACGAAGACGACAGAAGACAATCTGGATATTCTTCATGCACAGCAAGTTCTCGATGAAGATCATTACGGCTTGGATAAACCGAAGGAACGTGTCTTGGAGTATTTGGCTGTACAAAAGCTGGTAAACTCCATGCGTGGACCGATCCTTTGTCTGGTAGGCCCTCCGGGTGTCGGGAAAACATCTCTGGCCCGTTCCGTAGCGCGTGCAATCGGGCGTGAATTTGTTCGCATTTCCTTGGGTGGAGTACGCGACGAAGCAGAGATTCGTGGACACCGCCGCACGTATGTAGGTGCTCTCCCAGGACGAATTATCCAAGGAATGAAGCAAGCTGGTACGATTAACCCTGTCTTTTTGCTGGATGAGATCGACAAGCTCGCGTCTGATTTCCGTGGAGATCCTGCGTCTGCCCTGCTCGAAGTACTCGATCCAAACCAAAATGATAAATTCAGTGATCACTATATCGAAGAGACCTATGATTTGACGAACGTGATGTTTATTACGACCGCAAACAGTCTCGATACAATTCCGCGTCCGCTCTTGGACCGGATGGAGGTCATCTCGATTTCCAGCTATACCGAACTGGAAAAGCTGAACATTTTGCGTGATTACCTCTTGCCGAAGCAAATGCAGGATCACGGTCTGGGCAAAGATAAGCTGAAAATGAACGACGATGCGATGCTGAAGCTCGTTCGTCTGTACACGCGAGAAGCGGGTGTTCGCAACCTCAATCGCGAAGCGGCCAACGTCTGCCGCAAAGCTGCCAAGCTGATCGTGAGCGGTGAGAAGAAGCGTGTCATGGTTACGGTCAAGACGTTGGAGACACTGCTCGGCAAACCGCGCTATCGCTATGGACTGGCGGAGAAAAAAGATCAAGTTGGCTCTGTTACGGGTCTGGCTTGGACACAAGCAGGCGGAGATACGCTGAATGTAGAAGTCAGCATTTTGCCTGGAAAAGGAAAGCTCACCCTGACAGGAAAACTGGGTGACGTCATGAAGGAATCTGCGCAGGCTGCATTCAGCTATATTCGCTCCCGTGCAGAGCAGTGGGGAATTGATCCGTCCTTCCACGAGAAGAACGATATCCACATCCACTTTCCAGAAGGGGCGATTCCAAAAGACGGTCCGTCTGCTGGGATTACGATGGCAACCGCACTCGTATCCGCCCTCACGAAAATCCCTGTGAAAAAAGAAGTGGGGATGACCGGGGAGATTACGTTGCGAGGTCGGGTTCTACCCATTGGCGGGCTGAAAGAAAAATGTATGTCTGCTCACCGTGCAGGTTTAACCACGATCATTTTGCCAAAAGACAACGAGAAGGATATCGAGGATATCCCGGAGAGCGTACGCGGTGAACTGACATTCTATCCAGTTGATCATTTAGATGAAGTGCTGCGTCACGCGCTAACTAAACAGCCAGTAGGTGACAAAGCATGAAGGTAACATCATCAGAGTTTATTATCAGTGCGGTTGGACCAAAGCAGTATCCAACTGATGGTCTCCATGAGATCGCGCTGGTAGGACGCTCTAACGTAGGAAAATCATCACTGCTCAATAAAATGATGAACCGCAAAGGTCTTGCCCGGATTAGTTCTCGTCCGGGTAAAACCCAGACATTGAACTATTTCCGCGTCAATCAAATGCTCTACTTCGTTGACTTCCCGGGTTATGGGTATGCAAAGGTAGCGAAGACAATCAAGGAACAATGGGGAAAAATGATCGAGGGCTATTTGAAAAACCGGAAAGAGCTTCGATTCATTATTCAACTGGTCGATATTCGCCATGCTCCGAGTAAAGACGATATTGCGATGTACGATTGGTGTAAGCAAATCGGAATTCCTACCGTAGTTGTAGCGACGAAAGGTGATAAAATCGCTCGTGGGCGTTGGCTGCAGCATACGAAGATCATCCGTCAAAGCCTGAATTTGCGCGGGGATGATACGATTATTGTATTTTCCTCAGAGACAGGTCAAGGCAAGGATGAACTGTGGGCAGAAATCATGCGTCGTATCCGTGCTAGCGAGGAAATAGCCAAGGAGACGGCTACCAAGGCTGAGGAGACTGCTCCAGCCAATGAGTAATTCTTAGACCCAATTCGTCGTGGGGAAGGGAGCATCTGAGTGAGCGGGAGTGCTTGCTTTGCTGTACGTGGTGTGATCGAAGGCTTTTATGGAACACCTTGGACACATGAAGAGCGGCTGGATATGATCGACTTTTTGCACCGACATGATTACAATGCGTATTTCTATGCCCCAAAAGATGACGAGTATCTGCGGGAACGCTGGATGGAGCCGCTTCCTGCGAAAGCCAATCAACAGTTAGACGAGCTGATTCAGCGGGCACAAACTCGTAACATGCAGTTTATTTATTGCTTGGGTCCTGGACTCAGCATGGAATATACAAATCGTCAGCATTTGGAGCTGTTGGGCAGGAAGTATCGGGATTTGTACAATCGTGGTGTGCGTTACTTTGCGCTATTGTTCGATGATATTCCCATGCACCTGTTGCATGAGAAGGATATAGCCGAGTTTTCCCATTTGGCGGAAGCGCATGCCCATACGACGCTTTATGTGTGGGATTTGATACGTAGCTGGGGCGATCCAGTCAAGCTGGCTGTCTGTCCTACACAATACAACGGGATTGGAAAAGAAGCGTACATCATGTACCTCGGTCAGCATTTGCCGCAAGAAATCGATTTGTTTTGGACGGGACGATTCGTCTGCTCCCCCTACCTGACAGACGGCGATGCGATTCGCTTTCAAGAGTACACGGGTCATCAGCCATTTTATTGGGACAACTACCCGGTGAATGATTTGGCGATGGCGAACGAACTACATATCGGTCCATTGCGTCATCGTGACCCTGACTTATGGCAATACGCAGCAGGCTATGTGGCGAATGCGATGTCTAGACCAGAATGCTCGAAGATTCCTTTGATTACGACGGCAGCTTATTTGCGAGATCCGATCGGCTACGATCCTGAAACGGTATGGAAACAAGCTGTAGAGGAAGTAGCGGGACAAAAGGATGCAGATGCTTTCTTCACCTTTGCGGATAACGTGCAAAGCTCGTTTTTATGCGAGGTGGAATCGCCGCGATTGCTAGAAGCGATCCTGACCTTCCGCTTTCATTTTTTGCAGGGAGATCGGCAAAAAGCCATTGCGGACTTGACGGCTCTTTTTCAAAAGATGGAAGCGGCGGCTGACAAGCTGTTGGCAGGGATGACGAATCAGAAGCTTGCAGAAGAAACGAGGCCGTGGGTGGAGAAGTTTCATCTATGGACCAAGGTCGGTCTGTCGGCAGTCGCACTCATTGATCATGGGACAAGAGGGCGACTGCCACAAGCGGCGTATCATCTGCTCCGGCTCAAGCGGTGGCTCAAACGAACGGAGCGTTACCCGCAAGAAGTGTGCGGACCGGTTATGCAGCTTTTTGTGGATGCCGTAATGCTGGAGGTCAAGAAGAGTTCATAAAAAAAGTTCCTTTCCCGTAGGGGAGAAGGAACTTTTTTGCTTTTCGCATCAGGCAGATTCACGACCGTCATTTGGTTTTCTCTGACGGAAATTCCGCAACCATTCTTGAATCGGCAGCTCAGCCAGAATCATGCCGGCAAAAATCAGGAGACATCCGGTCAACTGTCTTCCACTCAATACTTCATGAATAAAGACGTAGGAGGTGAGTGCGGCAAATACGGGTTCCAAAGCGAAAATGAGAGCGACCCGCGTCGAGCTGGTTTGTTTTTGCAAGGCCGTCTGCGCGAGAAAGGCCAGTGCTGTGGCGAAAATAGAAGTGATGATCAAACCAAAGGCCACCTCGGGTATGAACAAGATCGCCGGATCAAAAGCACGACTCCAATCCTCAAAGAAAAAGGCGTACAGCCAGCTCATCACACCTACCGTACCTAATTGCGTAATAGCAAGGGGCAATGCTGCAAAATGAGGTGCGTATTTGCCGGTAGAGACGATTTGCATGGCGAAGCAGATTGCACCGACGAAGACCAGGGCATCACCGAGATTAAAGGAGAACGACTGGTTCTGCGTCAGCAAATACAAGCCGAACGCTGCTAGAATCACACCGACGATAGCGAAAGGTTTGACGCGCTCACGCAAAAGCAAAAACGAGAAGAGTGGAACCAATACGACGGACAAACCAGTGATAAAGCCAGCTTTGGAAGGCGTTGTATACAAAAGTCCTACGGTCTGCAAGGCGTATCCCAGACAGAGCCAAAAGCCGAGGATGATGCCGGCACGAAGCAGTGGCCCTCTCCATTCAGAGGTCTGCCTACGATGACGATTGCGGATGAAATAGATGATCAATAAAAATAACGCAGCAATGGTAAAGCGTACGGCGTTAAACGTATTGGGAGGCAGCGATGCGATTGCCTGCTGTACGATCAAAAACGTGGTTCCCCAGATAAAAGCGACGAGGAGCAGCGTTATGTCTGCCATCCAAGGTTTTCTCAAAGCTTCTTTCCTCTCCTTTCTGGTATTTTCACAATTTTTCTTCTGCTTTCATGTATAGCCGACATCATAAGGTATTCCTAGAAGGAACGCAAGCGGATTATCTGGGATATACCCAAAGTACACTCCGTTAATAAATTTTTCACAATTACTCCTATCCGATTCGGGACATAATGATATAATAATAGTGCATTTTACATATGCCGCTAACAGGTTTGTTATTCTGGGAGGACATTATGGATATTCTTTTGCTGGGTTTAAACTACAAAACAGCCCCTGTCGAAATTCGCGAAAAGTTTACATTCAGCGACGATGGGACAGCACGCGCTCTTCATCTTCTCTCCCAGACGAAGAGTATCGCAGAATGTATCATCCTGGGAACGTGCAATCGGACGGAAATTTACGTTGTTTGCGACCAGGCGAATATTGGCCGAGACTATACTCGCCGCTTTTTGGCAGAATGGTTCGGCGTGGAGAAAGAACAATTTAAGGATCATCTCTATATAAAAGAGAACGAACAGGCAATCGAGCACTTGTTCCGAGTCTCTTCCGGTCTTGATTCGATGGTAATGGGAGAAACACAAATCCTCGGACAAGTCCGGGATGCGTTCCTGTTGGCGCAGGAGCGTCAAACGACAGGGACTGTCTTTAACACCTTGTTCAAGCAAGCGATTACGTTCGCCAAGCGTGCGCATACAGAGACAGCGATTGGACAAAACGCGGTTTCTGTCAGTTACGCTGCTGTTGAACTGGGGAAAAAAATCTTCGGTTCCTTCGCAGGGAAGTCTGTCCTGATCGTCGGAGCGGGCAAAATGAGCGAGCTGACAGCCAAGCACCTGCACGCAAATGGTTCGGAACGCGTTATGGTAGCGAATCGTACATTGGAGCGAGCACAGCTTTTGGCAGAAAAGTTCAAGGGTGACTCCTGTACGATGGAGCAGTTGCCAGAGGCACTGCTCACAGCAGACATCGTCATCAGCTCGACCGGAGCGACAGGTTATGTCCTCGGCAAAAAAGAACTGGCTCCAATCATGAAACAAAGGAAGCATCGTCCGTTGTTCATGGTGGATATCGCAGTTCCTCGCGACCTGAATCCTGATTTGCATGATCTTGATAACGTCTTTTTATATGATATTGACGATCTCGAGGGCATCGTTGCGAGTAACGTTGCGGAACGTTCTCGTGAAGCGGAACGTCTGGATGTCATGATTCAAGAAGAGATCGTGGCATTCACGACCTGGTATCAGACGCTTGGCGTGGCGCCACTCATCGCTGCACTGCGTGACAAGGCAAATACGATCCAAAGCGAAGCGATGCGAAAAATCGAAAACAAGCTGCCGAACCTGTCTGAGCGGGAAATGCACATCATCCGCAAGACAACCAAGGGTATTGTCAATCAACTGTTGCACGATCCGGTCGTGCGTTTAAAAGAAATGGCAGCTACCAAAGATGGGGAAGAAGTACTGGATATTTTCGAGAAAATGTTTGCGTTGGAGGAGATCCTGGAGCGAAAAGAACAGGAAGCAATCTGGGCTAACGATAAAAATAAACAGACATCTTCTTCTCGGGAGCAGGTATTGGCCTCCCGGTTCCCTGACTAAGCTGACCTGACAATCAATCTATCTGCTACTGTTAGAAACCGATTGGGAAAGTGGGGGGAGAGAGTGCATGGCCGAGGTGAGATGGATCTACGACTTGACGATCTTTCTCTACGCTGCAAGTGTTCTCTTCTATTTTAACGACTTCTTGCAAAGCAACCGGAAAGTCAATCGTCTGGCTTTCGGGTTGCTTGTTGTCGTTTGGGCCTTGCAAACCGCATTTTTTGTCTCGCAAGCAGTCATGAAGGGGTATTTTCCAGTCATTACGCTGTTTGAGACGCTCTTTTTTTATTCATGGGTGCTGGTAGGCTTGTCGCTTATCATTCACTATTTTTTTCGGATTGATTTGCTGGTTTTTTTTACTAATATTATCGGATTCGTCGTGCTCGTCATGTCGATGTTTTTGCCGGAAACGCCGATTGAGGCTGTATCGAGTATCTTGACCTCTGAGCTATTGCTGACACATGTGACACTGGCCATGTTTAGCTACGGGGCGTTCTCGCTCTCCATGATCTTCTCGGCCATGTACTTGCTTCAGCACAAAATGCTCAAGGAAAGACGCTGGTCGCCGCTGCTCAGGCGTTTGCCCAGCCTTGATCAACTGGAAGGCTACGCGTACCGAATGAACATGCTGGGTGTACCGATGCTCTTGCTCTCGATTGTATTAGGGATCATTTGGGGTAAAATGGTTTTGCCGGAGAAATTTCTGCTAGATTCAAAAGTAGTGCTCTCCATGTTGGTTCTTGCGATTTATTCGCTATGGCTGTACCAACGCTATCGGGATACGGTGCAGATGCGCAGACTCGCGCAGTGGAACGTCCTGGCGTTTTTGTTACTACTTATCAATTTTTTAGGCTTCACTACTTCTACATTTCACGACTGGTGGTAGGGGCTGCTCATCAAGGAGGCTGTCATGGGAAAATGGAAAGTGGGAACGCGTCGCAGCAAATTGGCGCTCACTCAAACGAATTGGGTCGTAGATCAACTGAAGGGGTTCGTACCTGAAGCTGATTTTGAATTGCATGAAATCGTGACAAAAGGCGATCGAATCCTCGATGTGACCTTGTCCAAAGTAGGCGGAAAAGGGCTGTTTGTCAAAGAAATCGAGCAATCCTTGTTCGATAAGGAAACCGATTTTGCGGTACACAGCTTGAAGGATATGCCGGCTGAATTGCCAGAGGGCTTGGTAATCGGCGCGATCCCAAAGCGTGTTGATCCTCGGGATGTTCTGCTTTCCAAGGATGGCAAGACGTTGGATGAACTGCCACAAGGAGCTTTGGTAGGGACTAGTAGCTTGCGCCGTTCTGCACAAATTCTCGCACATCGCCCTGACATTCAGATTGAATCTCTGCGTGGAAATATTGATACGCGCATGCGCAAGCTTGCGGAAGGTAATTTTGATGCGATCATCCTCGCTGCGGCTGGACTTGAGCGCGTGAATTTTGAAGGGGAAATCTCGCAGTTCCTGCCTGTTGAAATCAGCTTGCCAGCAGTTGGTCAAGGTGCGCTCGCCATCGAATGCCGTGCAGACGATGAGGAGACACTCGCTCTCTTGAAGCAATTTGATGACGCACCGACTCGTTTGGCGGTAACAGCAGAGCGCAGCTTCCTGCACAAACTCCAAGGCGGCTGTCAGGTGCCGATTGGCGCATATGCGACAGTTGGTGAGAACAATGAAATTACTTTGACAGGAATGGTTGGCTCCCCAGATGGGAAGCAAATGTTCAAAAACACGGCGACTGGCCAAGATCCGTTAGCGCTGGGCATTCAAGTGGCGGAAGCCCTCTTGGCACAGGGAGCGGGAGAGGTGCTTGCGCAAGTCTTGCGGGAGAATGAGCAATGATTGTCCACGGATCGCACAAGCCGCTGACTGGCAAGTGCATCATGGTCACGCGGGCGAGAAGTCAAGTTCGCGAGCTCGTTGAACATATCGAGCGGTTAGGTGGAGAAGCATACGCATTTCCTCTGTTAAAAATGATGCCGCCGACGGACACTGCCAAGCTCGACGAAGCCATCACCCAGTTGCCAACATACGACTGGGTAGTCTTCACGAGTGTGAATGGCGTACGCTTCTTCTTGGAGCGCATGCGCGAGGTCGGGGTAGGACTCGATGCGTTCACTGGTAAAATTGCTGCGGTCGGCCCGAAGACGGCTCAGGCGCTTGAGCATCACGGGCTCGAAGTAGCTGTCATCCCGTCTGATTACGTGGCGGAAGGCTTGCTATCGAGCTTGTATGATCAAATGCTTCCTGGTCAGCGCGTTCTGCTGCCTCGTGCAGATATTGCCCGCAAGGCACTGCCAAAGGAGTTGGCTCGCTTGGGACTTGCTGTGACTGAAGTAGACGTGTATCACACTGTCATTGATGCAGAGCAGGCACCAGACGCAGCGAAAAAACTCCAGCAAGGTCTCATCGATATCATCTTGTTTACCAGCTCTTCAACGGTGACGCATTTTATGGCAGCGATGGAGCCCTATACATCGCTAGACTGGCTCAAGCATGTTCAGATAGCCTGTATCGGACCAATAACGGCAGATACAGCAAAACAAAACGGGCTTTCTGTTCATGTGGTAGCGAGTGAGTACACCGTGGAAGGTTTACTAGCAGCTATCATAGAGAATCTGGGAGGGAATCGACATGGCACAAACATTTGACCGTCATCGCCGTCTTCGCAAAAGCGCGGCAATGCGCAATCTGGTGCGGGAGAACCACGTACGGGTGGAAGATTTGATTTATCCGTTGTTCGTAGTGGAAGGAACCGGTATTAAGAATGAGATTCCGTCCATGCCAGGCGTGTATCAGCTCTCCTTGGACACACTAGCCGAAGAGATGAAGGAAATCGTAGCTCTGGGAATTCAAGCTGTTTTGATGTTTGGGGTACCAACACATAAAGACGCATGTGGAACAGAGGCGTACAATGATGATGCGATTACCCAACAGGCGATGCGTCTGATCAAGGAAGCACATCCAGAAATGATCGTGATTGCAGATACGTGTCTGTGTGAATACACCGATCATGGTCACTGTGGTGTGATTCACGAAGGCGAAGTCGTGAATGACGAAACATTGAAGCTTTTGGGTCAGACCGCGGTTTCTCAAGCAAAAGCTGGAGCAGATATTATTGCACCTTCCAACATGATGGATGGTTTCGTGATTGCAATCCGTGAAGCTTTGGACGAGGCTGGCTTTGAGCACATTCCGATCATGTCCTATGCGGTGAAATACGCTTCTGCCTTCTACGGGCCGTTCCGCGATGCGGCAGGCTCGACTCCACAATTCGGCGATCGCAAAAGCTATCAAATGGACGCGGCCAATGCACGTGAAGGTCTGCGCGAGGCAGCTTCCGATGTAAAAGAAGGCGCGGACTTCTTGATCGTGAAGCCAGGTCTTGCTTTCATGGACATGGTTCTTCGTCTCCGTGAGAACTTCAACCTGCCGATCGTGGCTTACAATGTGAGTGCAGAGTATTCTATGGTAAAAGCGGCGGCTCTGAATGGCTGGATCGATGAAGAGCGTATCGTTATGGAAACGTTGGTTGGTTTCAAGCGCGCAGGTGCAGATTTGATCATTACGTACCATGCAAAAGATGTTGCAAAATGGCTGGCGAGGTGAGCACGAGATGAATAGAGAAAAATCTACTCAGTTATTTGCAGAAGCACAGCATTACATACCAGGCGGAGTAAACAGTCCGGTTCGTGCCTTTAAGAGCGTAGGAGGCAATCCTGTTTACATCGCAAAAGGAGAAGGCTCCCGTATTTTTGATGTGGATGGGAACAGCTATATTGACTACATCGGCTCGTGGGGGCCATTGATCTTGGGTCATGCGCATCCGCGTGTCCTTGCAGCGATTACGGAAGTAGCTGCGCTTGGAACCAGCTTTGGCGCACCGACTGAGCGGGAAACAGAAATGGCAAAGCTCGTTTGTGAGATCGTGCCATCTGTAGAAGTCGTGCGTATGGTGAACTCCGGTACAGAGGCGACGATGAGCGCTCTGCGCCTCGCGCGTGGCTATACCAAACGCAACAAAATCATGAAGTTCGAAGGCTGCTACCATGGTCATGCGGACAGCTTGTTGATCAAGGCTGGTTCCGGTGTGGCTACACTAGGACTTCCAGACAGCCCAGGCGTACCTGAAGGAACAGCACACAACACGATTACGGTTCCTTACAATGATCTGGAAAGCGTCAAACTGGCATTTGAAACGTTTGGCGATGATCTGGCAGCAGTTATTGTGGAGCCAATCGGCGGCAACATGGGGGTCGTTCCTCCACAGCCAGGCTTCCTTGAAGGACTGCGTGAAATTACAGAGAAACATGGGACACTGCTCATTTTCGATGAAGTCATGACTGGCTTCCGTGTAGCATTGGGTGGTGCACAAGAGCTGTACGGCATTACCCCTGATTTGACTACGATGGGGAAAGTCATCGGCGGTGGCTTGCCAGTAGGTGCATACGGCGGCAAACGGGAGATCATGCAGCAAGTGGCTCCAGCAGGACCAATCTATCAGGCAGGGACGCTGTCGGGTAATCCTTTGGCGATGGCAGCAGGCTTGACTACCTTGCAGGAGCTCAGCAAACCAGGCGCTTACGAGCGCTTGGAGAAGATGTCCGCTCGTTTGGCTGAAGGCTTGGCTGACAATGCCAAGAAGCTGGGCATTCCGCATACGCTCAATCGCGTAGGCTCCATGGTTTGCCTGTTCTTCACAGAGACGCCAGTTATCAACTACGACACAGCGAAAACATCCGATCTGGAGCGTTTCTCGACATACTTTAGCTATCTGCTGGAGGAAGGCATCATGATCCCGCCGTCCCAGTTTGAGGGTATGTTCGTTTCCTTGGCACATACTGATGAAGATATCGAACGGACGATTGAAGCAAGCTACAAAGCGATGAAAAAAGCGTTTGAATAAAGAAGGAAAAGAAGGGAGCACTTCCTAGCTGATGCAGGAGGTGCTTTTTTGATTTTTTTTGCAGGATTTTTCCACCCCCTGTCAAAATACGAAGGAAATTGCAGATGATGAGGTGGAGACATGGAAGGGACGATTGTTCACGTACCGCAAAAGCATCTGGTTGGACTTAGCTTCTCTGGTTCGTTTCCGATGCTTGTGGAATACATGCCAAAGCTGTGGGAGACTTTTTTGAAGCGCCAGGATGAGATTCCTCTCGTGATTTCTCCGGATGTTCGTTACGACATCAGCGACGAGAATCGGACGTACCAAATGTATACCGAGTACATAGTAGTGGAAGTAGAGCGTTTCGAACATATCCCTGAGGGCATGATCGGGTTTACGATTCCAGCGAAGACATACGCCCGCTTTACCCACACAGGACCGATGGAACAGGTCCAAGATACGTACCACAGTTTGTTTGGTTGGCTCAAAGCAAGTGACCATCAGGTAGATGAGTATGCTCTTCGTATGGAGCGCTACGATCAACGGTACGTTCCTTCTATGCATGAGTCTGCTCGGGTCGAGAACACGTACGAAATTTTTATCCCGCTTCGGTAAAAGAACAGCGAAGCAGCACCTCTAAACGCCCAACACCTCTTATACCCAAAAACGGGAGGTGTTGGCTGTTTGGTTTCACCAATTGGAATCCAGACTCGTATACTGTAAGAAACAGGACAGGGGTGACAAGTGTGGTGAAATTAAAATGGCATTTTCGAAAGCACTTGCGCAAGCGTTACGGTCGGTTGATTTGGAGTGTTCGCAAACGGAAAAATCGGAAAGGATACTTTAAATCAAATGTTTGGACACATCATCGTAAGAGTTATCGTATTCTTGTCGCAAATGAATACATTGCTGCATACTTGGCCAAAAAACTCGGGTTACCCGTTGCAAAAGTTTTACAGGCTCGTGTAAGAGGACCACGAGGGTATGTGAGACGCGGGCTTGTCTCTATCGAAGCCAACGCCAGGAAGGTTATTCCTTGGAAAAAGGCGAAGTCTTACGTAAAGAAAAAACCGCACAAGTATATCAAAAATGCCAAAAAATTAGCGCGTTTGGTGGCTTTCGATACATGGATTCTTAACCCGGACCGTTCGAATCGCAACTTGATTCTCTACCGAAGAAAATCATGGAAGAAATACAAATGGTATGGCATCGATCATGGCATGTCATTGTTTGGCAATCCTGATAAATGGAATTTTCGCAGAGCAAAGAATAAGTTCTCCTGTAAAAAAGCATACAAATTCTGCTTGCATACCGGAGACAAAAAGAAGCAACGAATTCCCTACGGATTGAAACGTTTCACAAAGGAAAATCGAAAGCAGCTTGCCAAGATGGTGAAAAAAATCCAATCTTTGCCTACCTCGGAAATCAAAAAAGCGATCAAAAGGGTACCGAAAGGATTTTTGAAAAAGTCCGAAAAAAAATTCATCCAAAAAGTGTTGCAATGCAGACGCAAGCAAATGAAAAAAGCACTGAAGCGGGTATCGAAGCGTTTTGCTTAAACATTTTCCCGTTTGTTCGTGTCAATTACGAGAGCAAATGTCCAGCGACTTGTCCAAAAAACAACCAAGTTCATCCATAATAGACTGCAAGACTTGTAGGGAAAGATCAACCTGCAGACCGATGTCTAGGGAGTGCTTTGCGTTTTGCGGCAGATACCGATGGATATTTGGCTTGGAAGTCATGATTCTTTCGAGTGCAGGCTGATGGTAGTGGGGATCGGCAGTACCTGAGACGAGAAAGACATTTTGCTCCAGCGCAAGCAAGTCTGCCACGACCAATTCCTCCCTCAGCAACGGAGTCAACAGGATCGCTGACGAACGGGAAAAACGAGGTTCCTTGAGCAAAGAACATGCAATCGGAACTGTTCCGAGTGATTTACCGAGAAAGAAAACACGTTCATACTCCTGCTGATCTAGTACCTGGGAGACAACCGTTTGCATATCCTCGCTGATCCAAGCGCTTCGTTTTGCGAATGAGCTGGTTTCGAAATCGGGGTTGTCTTTTCCATATTCTGCGTGTACATGGACGAGATCGAACTGTTTGCTCAAAAAAAGCATGGTAGAATAATACAGATATGGCCTGTCGAACGAGTAACTGGCTCCGGGAAAGAAAAAACAGACGGAGCGAGATGGCGTCTGATTTGCCTGAATGTGCGTGTACGTCATTTCTCTCCCATGCCTGACGATCACAGAACCTGTTTTTGGGTATACCATCTACTAGCTGCACCTCTTTCATGTTCTTCGGAACAGGGGTTATATTTCAATCGTAAGGGTCAGTAGCACTTTTTGACAAGAAGTAAACAAACAGTAAAGGAGTAGGATTCGATGAAAAAGGAAGTCCAACTGAGTAACGGCATCAAAATAGCCTATGTAGAAGAAGGAACGGGGGAATCGCTTGTTTTGATCCACGGTTTTTGTGGGAGCGCATCTTACTGGCATAAGCTAGTTCCGTTCTTGTCTAAAACGCATCGTGTCATTGCGATCGATTTGCGTGGTCATGGAAACAGCTCGGCCCCTGATGAACCGTATTCGATAGAGCGCTTTGCAGACGATCTGGCTTTGTTTGTAGATGAGCTGGGTTTAGCGAAGATTCATCTGTTTGGACATTCGCTCGGTGGCTATGTGACCTTGGCATTTGCAAATCAATACGCGGACAAGCTGGCGAGCTTTGGCTTGATCCATTCGACGCCATATCCGGATGACGATGCTGCCAAAGCCAATCGGGATAAAGGAGCAGACAACATCCGCCAAAATGGTATGGAGCCGTTTATCAAAGCCCTTGTACCGAAGCTGTTCGCCCCTTCCCATATCGACACGATGAGAGAAGAAGTCCAGCTAGCAAAAGAAATTGGCTTTGCGACGAGCCCGGTTGGAGCCATCCAAACCTTAATCGCCATGCGTGATCGAGTAGATCGCAATCATGTGCTGCAAGAAACGACCTTACCTGTGCTATTAGTCGCAGGATCAGAGGATCAGATCATTCCCGCTGAAAAAACTTTTACAGTTGATAAAAATAACGTCGAGCAAGTGTTGCTGCCTGATGCAGGGCATATGGGTATGGTAGAGGCACCAGAGAAAATGGCAGAAGCCTTCAAGAGCTTTCTAAACAGAAAGTAAACAAATATCACACCATAGTCCTAGCAAATTTTGCTATAATGAAAACGTTATCCTATTTATTTATACATAGACGAGAGGGGAAATTATCATGAAAAAGGCACGTCGGATTACGATGACGGCGTTTGCATCAATCGTATTTGCATCGCTGATGTCTTCCTCAGCATTTGCAGCACCATTGCATCCCGTACAGCACACTGACTGGATGGTGAAAAAGGCAATTGTATCAGCGGGTCAAAATGGCGATCTTGCTTTGGATCGTGCCGTGACTCTCGCGGAAGCTACTGTTGTTTTCTCCAAATTGAAAGAGGCAAAAGTGGGAGCTGCGGCTAAAGGTGCTCATTGGTCTACTCCTTATTTCGACTGGGCAAAGAGCCAAGGTGCTCTCACACAAGACGACTATAAAAACCCTGCGCAAGCCGTAACGTCTGCCAAGCTGACACAAATGGCTGACAAACTGGGCTATAAAATGAAGCTCGACAACAAAGCGACTGTAACGCGCGGTGAATTTTTCCAGGCATTGGGTGATGCGGCTACCACGCATGTAACGATTGCCCACACCAACGATACACATGGTCATATTCAAGAAGACAAGAACCAAAAAGAATTCGGCTTTGCCAAAATCGCAACCTTGCTCAAGGAATGGCGTGCAGAGAACGAAAACTTCTTGCTCTTGGACGCTGGTGATACCTTCCAAGGTACCGTTTTCGTGAACCAATTCAAAGGCGAATCTGTTGTTCCCATCCTCAACAGCCTCGACTACAACGTAATGGCTGCGGGTAACCACGAGTTTGACTTCGGTTATGAGCAACTGCTTAAGCTACGTGACATGCTCGAGCATCCAGTCATCTCTGCTAACGTGTTCAAGGCAGATGGAAAAGAATTGCTGCCACCTGTTTTCAAAGCAGAGATTGGCGGGAAGAAATTCGCCTTTGTTGGTTTCGTAGCGGAAGACACACCTGTATTGACTCACCCTGACAACGTAAAAGGGCTGATATTCAAAAACCCGGTAGAAGTGGCGAAAGTAGTTGTACCTGAGCTGAAAAAAGAAGTAGATCACGTCATTGTTGTTTCCCACATCGGAGTGAACGTAGACCGTGAAATCGCGAAAAACGTTCCTGGCATTGACCTGATTGTTGGTGGTCACTCCCATACTCCACTGAAAGCACCTGAACTTGTAAACGGCACGTACATCGTACAAGACTGGGAGTACGGCAAGTCTCTCGGACGCGCTGACCTCTACTACCTCGGTAAAGAACTGGTAGCATTCAGCGGCGGTTTGAAAGAGTACGATGAAGCAGTTGTAGCTGATCCGGACGTAGATAAGATGGTAAAAGAAATCGTGGGCAAGATCGATACTGTCATGAATGTTGTCATTGCGAAATCCGAAGTGCCACTCGATGGTGATCGTGCACTGGTTCGTACGAAAGAAACAAACGTAGGTAACCTGATCACAGATATCATGCTGGAGCGCACGCAGTCCATCAAAGGCTATGAGGCAGATGTAGCACTTGCTAACGGTGGTGGAATCCGTACACAACTGCCAGCAGGCGATATTACGAAAAAAGGTTTGTACACGCTCCTGCCATTCGAGAACAATACACTGGCAGTCGTAGAAGTAAAAGGCGAAGAGCTGAAGAAAGCCCTCGAAAACGGCGTGAGCAAGGTAGAAGAGGGAGCAGGACGCTTCCCGCAAGTGAGCGGCATGAGCTTCACGTACAACCCAGCCAAGCCGGCTGGCGAGCGCGTAGTAGAAGTAAAAGTTGGCGACAAGCCGCTTGACCTGACCAAAACGTATAAAGTGGCAACGATCGACTTCCTGGCAGCAGGTGGAGATGGTTACGAATCGTTGAAAAAGCCATTCTTTAACACAGGCTTGTCCATGTACAGCATTGTGGAGGAAGGCTTGATCAAGCGTAAAACTGTCAATCCAAAAGTAGAAGACCGCATTGTTGAAGTAAAATAAGGTTTGACCGGACAGGGATGGAGAAAAACCTCCCTGTCCGTCTTTTATTATGAAGTACCTTGCAATATATAGTAGCCATTTGGTAAGCTCTTACATGGGTGATGTTGATGAACGTACAGTTTAAAAAAGGGGTTCTGGAGCTGTGTGTTCTCGTCTTGACAGCTAAGCAGGACAGATACGGCTACGAACTAGTTGCGAGCATCTCAGAAAAATTCCATATCTCAGAAGGAACGGTTTACCCCTTGCTTCGCCGTTTGACCCAGGAAGGATTTTTTACGACCTATTTGGCGGAATCACAAGAGGGACCCCCACGGAAATATTACCAACTGACAAGTCGCGGTCGTCATTATATGAATGACCTCGTCTTGGAGTGGCGAATATTTAACCGCGGGGTAAATGAGATTATAGAGGAGGGACTCGGATATGACAAGGCGTGAGTTTATGGATGAGTTAAATGCTTTGCTTAGCGCTTTGCCTGATAAAGAACGCTTAGACATCCTTGCCGATTATACAGAGCATTTTCTCTTGGGAATGAAACAAGGGAAGACCGAGTTTGAAATTGCGGAAGGCTTGGGAAGTCCGAAGCTAGTGGCACGCGAGCTTTTGGCTGGCTACCGAATTGATCAAGCACATTCGAACGCATCGGTAGGGAATATGACGAGAGCGATTGTCGCGACGATCAGTTTGGGATTTTTCAATCTCGTCTTTGTTTTGGGACCTTTTTTAGGCTTGATCGGTATACTGATGGGGTTGTATGCGATGACTGCGGTGCTTTTGGTCGCGCCAGTCGGAATATTCTTGGATTACGGGATTCCTGCCCCTTCCCAGGAGAGACTGTTCTTGTTGTTCT
The DNA here is from genome assembly GCF_001423865.2 of Brevibacillus sp. Leaf182. NCBI lineage: Bacteria > Bacillati > Bacillota > Bacilli > Caryophanales > Paenibacillaceae > Brevibacillus > Brevibacillus sp. Leaf182. The sequence goes on from NZ_LMPN02000026.1 coordinate 78,449, forward strand.
CCAGCATGGTTTCCGTAGGATTGGGTGGAATGTTTGCCATCGGCTTGCTGCGATTGACGAAATGGCTGTATCGCCAGTTCTTGCGTTATCTCCAGTTCAACGTGAAGATGATCAGGGGGAAATGAGATGCGAAATTTGATGAAAAGACTCTTTGGAATAAGTCTTCTTTTGTTCATCATCGGTGTATGTGGAATCATCTGGCTCTTTACGAAGCAAGAAAATTTCTCGTTTTCGTTAAAACAAGTCAATGAAGAGCGCATAATCGAACAAGAAGTAAAAGCGATCGAGTTGCTGACGGAAGCGGCTGATGTGGAAATCATGGCAAGCAAGCAACCAAAAGCGAGCGTACGGATGGTTGGGGAAGTATCCGAACAACAGCAGGAGCGACTGGAATTTCAGAGTGTAGTCTCACCAGAGGGTACGCTGCTCGTAGAACTGCGTGAACGCCCTCATGTCAATATGTTTTATCCTCGCAACGGGAAGGTAAAGCTGGAGCTCTTCCTGCCAGAAAAAGTGTATGAGAACGTCCAGCTTGAAACGATGACAGGGGATATCAAGAGCGGAATGCTGCGGGCAAAGAACACGAAAATATCCACCAGCAATGGAGATGTGGACGTGTCGGGCTATGAAGGAGAAGCACTTGACGTTCAGACAGCTACAGGTGATATCAATCTGGCGAATGTTCGCTCGGCTGTTGTAATCGAAAGCTCCACAGGAGAGATTGATAAACTGACAATGCCAGAGCTGACCCATGACGTTTCCATTCGAACGGACACGGGGGATATTCGAGTGACGGTAGCCAAGGAGCCTGCTGCAGCACAGTTGGAAGTTACGACAGATACAGGTAGCATTGAAACCTCCTGGTCTAACCTTACCTATGAAAAGAACGAGGAATACAAAGTGAAGGCATCGATTGGATCAGGTGGACCCAAAATGACTGTGCGAAGTTCTACCGGGGACGTTCGCATTCAATAGGAGAAGTTTGGAAACAATGATGGATAGGATTGGAAATGGAAGAAACGAAAAGATTTTGACACAAAAGAGACATTACTTGTCGAATGACGAATGGTATCATATTGAAGGAAACATAATTGTGCAAAGCGAGGTTTATTCATGACCGCAAAAACTTTTAACGATACGTTTTTGAAAGCATGTCGCGGTGAAGCGACAGAGCATGTTCCGGTTTGGTACATGCGTCAGGCAGGGCGTTATCAGCCAGAATACCGCGCCATCCGCGCGAAGCATAGCTTTTTTGAAATGAACTACATACCGGAAGTTTGCGCGGAAGTGACACGTCTGCCAGTTGAGCAACTGGGCGTCGACGCTGCAATCTTGTTTGCAGACATCATGACGCCACTCAAACCGATTGGCGTGGATGTGAATATCGAATCTGGCATTGGTCCTGTGATCGCGAACCCAATCGAATCCTTGAAGGATGTTGAGCGTCTGCTTGAGCTCGATCCGGAAACGCATGTGCCTTACATTCTTGAATCCATTAAGATTTTACGTCAGCAATTATCTGTTCCATTAATCGGTTTCGCGGGTGCACCATTTACACTAGCTAGCTATATGATCGAAGGCGGCCCTTCCAAGCACTATCATAAGACAAAAGCATTCATGTATACCGAGCCGGTTGCTTGGCAGGCGCTGATGGAAAAACTGGGGGATATGACCATCACCTATCTCAAAGCGCAAATCAAAGCAGGTGCACAAGCTGTACAAGTATTTGATTCGTGGGTTGGTGCATTAAATGACGAAGATTACCGCGAGTACATTACTCCAGTCATGACTCGTATCTTCAACGCACTAAAAGATACGGACGTGCCAACGATCTATTTTGGTATCGGCGCTGGTCATCTTTTGATGGATTGGAACCGCTTGCCTGTTGATGTGGTTGGTCTAGACTGGCGTACTTCGATTACGACTGCTCGTGAGATGGGTGTGACGAAGACGCTGCAAGGCAATTTGGACCCAACGCTTCTATTGGCTCCTTGGGAGAAGCTCGAAGCGAAGGCGAAGGAAATTTTGGACGAAGGCACAAAACAGCCAGGCTTCATTTTCAATCTGGGACACGGCGTATTCCCTGACGCCAAAGTAGAAACACTGCAACAACTGACGAAGTTCATCCATAGTTACAAAAGGGACGTCTAATCAGGAGGGGCGCTTACATGTCAAAGCAGAAGATCGGACTCTTGTTAATGGCGTATGGAACGCCACGCAGTCCTGAACAGATTGAACCATATTATACGCACATTCGCCGTGGTCGTAAGCCACCGCAAGAACTGCTTGATGATTTGATGGCGCGTTACGAGGCTGTAGATGGATTGAATCGATTTGCAGACATTACGGATGAGCAGGTGCGCGCTCTCGAGCAGGAAATGAACAAACGCTATCCAGATCGGGAATTTGTAGGGTACCTTGGTTTGAAGCATATCGCTCCATTTGTCGAAGACGCAGTAGAGCAAATGAAGCAGGATGGGATTACAGAAGCGGTCAGTCTTGTTCTGGCGCCTCATTATTCCAGCTACAGCGTCAAAGAATACAATGGACGAGCACAGGAGCATTCCGCGGCAATTGGCGGACCTGTCATCCAGAGCATTGAGAGCTGGTATCTGGAGCCAGGCTTCATCGGATATTGGGCAGATGCTATTCAAGCGACGTTTGCTACGATGACGGATGAAGAGCGTGGACAAGCAGTCGTGATCTTCTCCGCGCACAGCCTGCCGGAAAAAATCCTGAAGTCAGGTGATCCGTACCCCATGCAACTGGAGGAGACAGCAAAGCTCATTGCGGAGCAAGCAGGGATCACTTCCTATGCAATCGGATGGCAAAGCGCCGGAAATACACCTGATCCGTGGTTGGGACCAGATGTACAGGATTTGACTAGAGAGCTGTACGAAGCAAAGGGCTACCAAGCATTTGTTTACTGTCCTGTCGGATTTATTGCGGAGCATTTGGAAGTTCTGTTTGATAATGATGTGGAATGCAAAGCGGTTACAGATGAGCTAGGGGTACATTACTATCGTCCACCGATGCCTAACGCCAGACCTGCGTTCATTTCCTGTCTGGCTGATGCAGTCGGAAAGAAGCTGGCGAATTAGGGGATCGATCATATGAGCGATAATACCTATCATATTACGATTATAGGCGGCGGCATCACAGGGTTGACCGCTGCTTATTACTTGCAAAAGGAAATCGAAGCAAAAGGCTTGCCCATCCGTTTTCAACTGCTTGAAGAGCAGGGACGACTTGGTGGAAAAATCAAGACATGGCGTCACGAAGGGTTTGTGATTGAGCAAGGTCCCGATTCGTTTCTCGAGCGGAAAACGAGTGCGGCTGAGCTGACAGTGGACTTGGGGCTTGCGGATGATCTCGTTCGCAACAGTACCGGACAAGCTTATATTTGGCATCAGGATCGCCTGAAGGCTATACCAGAAGGAGCGGTCATGGGTGTACCGACAAAGCTCATGCCTTTTGTCACGACCGATCTCATTTCTTGGCCGGGCAAGCTTCGGGCAGCTTTGGATCTGGTTCTTCCTGCATCAAAAGGAGACGGCGATATCTCCGTGGGTGACTTTTTTCGGCGTAGGCTAGGTAATGAAGTTATTGATAATCTTATAGCGCCTTTATTGTCCGGTGTCTACTCCGGGGATCTCGACAAGCTCAGCTTGCTTGCTAGTTTTCCTCAGTTCGCAAAAATGGAGGAACAGCATCGCAGCTTGATCGTAGCGATGAAGCATTCTCGCCCGCAAGTAAAAACGCAAGAAAAGCCAAAAGGCATTTTTCTGACGTTGAAGAACGGCTTGCAGTCCTTAGTAGAGGCAATCGAGAAGAGCCTGCCAGAAGAAGTCATCTCGAAGAATACCGGTGTCAAAGAACTGGTGAAACGGCCAGACGGGAAATACACCTTGGTATTGAAAAATGGAGAAACGATCGAGACAGATACGGTGCTGTTTACCGTACCACATGCTATCGCAGAGCCGTTGTTCCGTCCTTATGTACAAGTTCCTACTTTGCTCCAAGCGAAGCCGCATATGGTTGCAACCATCGCGATGGCATTTCCAGAGTCAGCCATTGATTTAGGGATGGAAGGGACAGGATTTATTGTGCCGCGGCATTCTGGAGCCAAAATTACCGCATGTACGTGGGCGCATCGCAAATGGCCGCATACGACGCCGAAAAACAAAGCCTTGCTGCGTAGCTTCATAGGGAGAGCAGGAGAGCAATCCTTCATGGAGCAGACGGATGAGGAAATTTTGGAGGTTGTCCTCCGCGATTTGCGCAAGATCATGACGATTCGAGCAGAGCCGGATTTTTATAACGTATCACGCCTGCAAAATGCCATTCCATATGTTGTCGGACACCAGGCTTGGGTGCAGGATGTGAACAATCAATTAAAAGAAAAACTCCCTGGTGTTATCGTGGCAGGTGCGTCGTACAGCGGCGTAGGTGTACCCGATTGTATTGATCAGGGGAAAAAAGCAATAGCTGAATGGATCGCGTCTGTAAAACCGGGGAGATAGATAACCCCGGTTTTTCCTTTTTTTTCGGTGCTAAACGGCTCGTCCTGTCCATATAGTATAGGGAAATGTCCTGCACTTGAAAGGAGGAGCACGAATGGCATTACAGGATGGGCAACTCTCTTTTGCCATCAAGGAGACCATTTTCCTCTCATCCGATAGAGCTGGAATAGGTGAATTGCAAGAGCTGGAATTGGTTCCAGATGTGGAAGTGTTGGAAAACGATTCCTACATCTCGATCACGGGTTGCTTGCAATTAGTAGGGAAGTACGAGCCAATCAGGGAAGCCGCAGAAGCGACAGGCGGCGAAGGAGAATCGCTGGTTGAGGCCATGACTTTTACTCCCTTTCGCCAGGAAGCATCGGATCAAGCCTTTTATGGCTGGGAGGAACAGATCGGTCATCGCATTCCGTTGAACATCACCATTCCATTGGATCGGATTACCGAGATCGGAGACATCTACGCAATTGTGGACAGCTTTGACTACAAGCTGGAATCACCACATCAAATGCTGATCGATGCCGATCTGAAGATTTTGGGGATAGTCCTCGGGGATAGAACTGAACAAACAGAGCAGATCGAAACGCAGGCTGCAGGTCCAGGCGAAGGAGCGTGGGAATACAGCTTTGCAACTGGGGATGACGGGCAAGAATATACGGAACAGACGTCCCTCGATGACATTGATCAAAAGCTGAGTGCGTTGGAGGAGGAATTGGAGCGGCAGGCATTGCCAGCATCCTATGAATCAACCGAATCTCCTTCCATGTTCGACACTCCGGCTATTGCTCAATCCGATGAGGATGAACACTACGAGCAATACGGTGATGTGCTGGAAGTGGCACAGCCCAATCCTCCGGAGTCCTGGGAGACTGCTCCTATTTCGTATGATTTCGATTCCCAACAATCTTCGTCGTACGATTCTTCCGTCGCCTATTCCGAACAGTCCGTATTGGCAGATGAGCAAGAGCAGATGAGAGAAATAGCCGAAAAAGAACAAGGACATGAGGAGCCTATACTGGCTTTACACGATCAACAGGCAATCGCATACCAGCAAGTTTCCAACGAATCTACTGGGTCATCAGTCCAAGCAGAGTCGCAGGAAACAGTGCAAGAAGCAGTGCAAGAAGCAGTGCAAGAAGCGGTGGAAGCCAGTGTTGTGTCCGAGCCAGAACCTGAGCAAGAAGCAGAACCAGTCGTTGCACAACCAGAGGCTGCCGCGGAGGATGTAGAAGTGCGAGTGGCGATTTCTGGGAAACCCTCCCAAGAAGAAAGAAGTAACGTGAACATTACTTCCATCTTCTCACAAGCGAGTCGTGCCAAACAGGAAGCGTTGGCGTTGGAGGCGGAATCTTCATCTAGCTCTTCGCGACATGGGTCTGCGGCGAATGCCAACCCTTCTACGATGGAGGCCATGCAAAATCTTACATCGTTTGTCCGAAGAAAAGAAGAGCGTTCCAGTCAACTGAAAATGTGCATTATTCAGCGAGATGAGACGTTAGAGCATATTTCACAACGATACTCCTTGCCTGTTTCCAAAATCATGGAAGTAAACCGATTAGCTTCCGAGCAGCTTGTAGCAGGGCAGATTCTGTACATCCCACAATAGAGGAGTGGGGGACCGTGGATAAAATTGATCTCTCCGAGGTTTGCCAGCAATATCGGGCGCGCGTAATCCGAATTACGCCCCTTGATGATTGCTATTTACTGGAGACAAACCGGGGCCCCAAAGAACTCCACGTTTGGCCGCGTGTAGATGTGATGCGCTGGTCGTTTGCTTGGCGCGAACGACTGGCTCGTCAGGGGTTTCGAGAAGTGGAGCGGTTTATTCGTACGAGAGACACCAAGCCATTTTTGATTTTGGGTAAACGCGGTGTTACCATGACCGACCATCAGAGACAATTCGAAGACTATCAGCCCGGCCAGGACATTGCGAGGGAATGCGGCCGCGTGATCGCGATGATGCATCAGTCTCAGCAGGAAAGTCCTTTACTGTCCGGAAGTGATTTGCTCAAGCAGGAAAAGAAGCAAGTAGAAGAAAAGGGAAGGCGTGCCAAAGAGTTGGTCGAATCATTTCGAGCCAAATCTGGGCGGAATTCTAAGGAAAATCGTTGGGTATCGGAACTCATGACCCCTATGCTGCAAAGAATGGACCGTTCCGCTGCGATGTTGGCCCATGAGCGAATTACTCCGGAGGCGGTTGCTGTATCCCATCGGGACCTTTTGCGTGACAACTGGGGAATGATAAACGGGAAGCTGTACTTGAGAGGTTTTTTCAGGCCGGTGATTTCAGTCCAGCAACGCGATGTTGCCACTTTTTTGCGCGATCACTTTTTAACCCATAAGGATCTGAAGCAGATTGACGCTTTTTTTGACGGCTATGAAGAAGTCAAGCCACTCACCTATGGAAACTATTCGTTGATACTCGCCTTTATGGCTCGTCCTCGTGAAGTGTACAAGAGTATCGAATCATACGTAAAGCGCGTATCGCTGGATCGAGAAGCGTCGATCGCTGGTATTGAGCACGCCTTGCAGAGTCAACAATCTGTTGACTTGCTGCTTCGGCATATTGCAGAGCGGGCCGAGCGTTCGAGGAGGGAGGGAGTCTATGAGTCGGTATGATGACATTGCTCCTTTGTTCAAAGAGTATGACATGTATGCCCAGAGCATTGACGTTTTAAAGGAGCCAAATGTATTTAAGGCGACGACTCCCTACGGCTCCTTCGTATGCAAACGAGCGCAAGTACCCGCTCAACGTCTCGTTTTCGTAAGCGATATGCTGCGTCAATTGCAGCACCGCGGATGGGATGGAGCCGTTCCTTTTACGTACACGAAATACGATGATCCTTTTGTTCAACAGGGTAACACTGCCTTTTACGTAACCCCTTGGCAGCCAGGAAGTGAGGAATGGGCCGAGCAACCTTTGTCTTGGGCGACTCCTGCCTTGGAGCGTTTGGCGGAGCTTCATCATTTGACACAAAACTACCGCTACGATGATCCGAGACAGGTGGAGCCACTTGTCGACTCCTTGTTAAACCGTTGGCAATATTGGCAAGACCAAATGAATAAGGCGGAAACCCTTGCGCAGGAACGCAAATATCCTTCCCCTTTTGATCTGGTGTTTTTGGCTAACAAGGAGTTTCTTGAGGAAATGGCACAAACAGCCACAGACTTATTGACCGATTGGCGAGAGCGACATGAGACGCACGCGCATTTTCGCTTATCGTTGATCCATGGTAACCCGAATCCCGAGCATGTTGTGCCAGATCGATCGGGAAAAGGACGGCTGCTTAATTTTGATCGTGCCAGCTTTGATACACCAGTTCGCGATTTGACGCTATTTTATCGTACTTATTTTCAAATGGCGGGGGATGAGGTTGGGGCTTCTCAGCTATTCCATCGCTACGCCGAGATATTTCCGCTGCGACCAGAAGAAATTGAGCTGTTGGCCTCGTTTCTGTCCTATCCGGAGAGGATCATGAGAGACTTGGATATTTATTATCATCATCCCCGTGAGTGGACCGAGTTTTACGCTGTCCAACGTTTTGAAAAAGATATGGACCGCCTGATGCGCCTGCATCGTTGGGTCCAGCAAGCCTTTTAATAAGCAACGTCTCACCGCGTGGGGCGTTGTTTTTCTTTTTTATAACCATTCAAGGGAGATGGCAACATAGAGCATGGCTAGCAAACCGAGAAGGACGACATCAAAAGAGGTAGGAAACACTACCGTTCGGATAAACTGAAAAACCAACAGCGGAAAGAGCACTTGTTTGCACCCGTATTTGATCCGTAAATACGTGGGGTTATACTTCCAACGAAAATTCATCACAATCACCTCATTCCAGCATATGCGCGGCAACTTTGGACAGTGTCTACAACCTTGAGCAAATGCCTAAAACATTTTGATTAAAAGTAGATAGTGGTTTGAATGGTGCCTGAAAAGGGAAGGTGTAGGGCAGGAAGGCTAGGACGAAACGAATAAAGGTGATCACAATGTTTTTGAAAATTGCCATAACCCTTTTCGCAATTCCCGAAAGAAAGAATTATGCTAAAGTGTGTATGGGAGTGGCTCGGGGATGAATCATCAATTGGTCAAACTAATGGAATTGAAACAGAATTATGAGTATCTGGTGATGACCAGCAATGAGCAAAGCAAGCGCCAAGTCAATTACGAGAGTCTCATGCCATTTATAGAAGAACTGGTCGACACGTGGTTCGTGAAAATGGACAAGCCTTGCTTCTTGTCGATCACGTTTGAATCGGCTTTAGGTGCTGTTTATTTTCGAATCGAGCGTGGAAATAAAGAGAACGCAAAAGTACAGCGCGAAGTAGAAGAGCGCATTGTTGTCTCGGAACAGTGTGACACCGCTCAAACACCGCGCTATGTCCGCTTGTTCGCCCAGAGTAACGTCAATGACCGTGAGCTAAAAGAGCTGGAGAAAGCTTTTTATGGGCTGCTCCTTGTAAATATTCGGGCGTTGATCCTCAGATGTCAACAGGACCAGTCAACAGGGCAGCGAGAAATTGAGATGGAGATGAGGCTTGCTAGACGCATGCAGTCGATGCTCATTCCCACAGAAGAATTGCAGCTAACCAGTTTGCGAACAAGAACGGTATACGTGCCAGTCGACTATGTAGGCGGAGATTACATTGACTATAGACAAATCAATGATCGCTACACCTGTTTTATCATTGCGGATGTGTCCGGGCACGGTTTTTTGGCCAGTATCTGGGCAACGGGGATTAGGATTGCTGTACGGCAGGTTTTGCAGTCCAGTTACTCGCCGGATGAGATTTTGGAACGACTCAATCAGTTGCTTTATGCAGATTTAGTGAAGACCCGTTCTTACATTACGATGCTGGTTGCTGTCTATGATGAGATGGAACACAAAATTCGATTTGGCAGGGCAGGACATCCGCAGCCTTTTTATTTGTCCAAGTCGAATCAAGCCATTTTAGCTAGCAAGGGTGGGGTCGGCCTAGGGCTTTTGCCCGATAGCACGTATCAAATGGAGGAGGTACCCTTAGAAGAAGAGGGCATGCTATTGCTCTACACAGATGGTTTGCTGGATTCAGGGAGAAAAGAAGTGTTTCGAGGTAGCAGACAATGGCTTGAAGAACTATCCTCCTTATTAAATTTGCCTGGTGATAGTAAGCAGGAATCGATGAATCGAGTTGAGGCCTACTTATTGGAGATCACACAGCAGCGAAACCAAACGGATGATATTTCTGTGTTGATTCTTCAATTTGAGCCTGAAGAGAGTATAGCCCTCGTGTAGTTGCGCGTGAATAGGAGGATGAACTGTGATTTTGTGTGAGCGTTGTCCGGACAATCCCACTTGTGATAATTGCCTTGTCGCGCTACGTTCTGGCGGTGCAGCAAACAAAGTAGTTCCGCCCCGCACTGTAAAGGTGACGAACCTAGCAACGAAGGAATCGTTCCAGGCGAAGCTGGTAGCAGTGAGTCGGACGACCATTGGGTTAAGCAGTTCTGATCATGTTTTGCACGGACGCATAGAAATAGAGCTCGCCTATGATTTCCGAATTATTGGTACCGGATTGCGCGGTATAGCAGGTGATCCGTACTACATTATCGATATCGAAAAAGTTTTGCGACGGGAAGATGTTCTGGAGCGGTTGCTTCTGGAAGAATTTCATACATGGCACATGAGTGGCGAATTGGACCCGGCAGACGTCTTGTTACATTGGAAGGATCGAGACGACGAGCGGGGGCGATTAATAAAACAAGAGATTCAGAAGTTATCCATACTGCGTCAGATCGAGACCGTTTTCCTCTATCTTTACGATGAAGGGAAAGTGCGTCCGCTGGGTGACGTTCGAGCGAGTTTGGAAGTAGAGCAAGAAATGCAACGACTGGTCGAAGATGCGGCTGGATCGGGCGGTTCTGTAAGGGAGCAAATTGTCACCACTGATGGCACAAAGGTGTTTGAATTATACACATCTGTATTGCCAGATCGGACCTGTGGTATCGCCTTGATTGATGTCACCGCCGTCATTGCAGAAGAACGAAAACGCAAAAGACGGGAATGGGAGATCTACAGAGATATTCTGGGTGTGGTCACAGAAGGTAAGCTATTGTTGCTTAGTGATGAAGAATTATTTTTCTTGCTTCGGGAAGGTCATAAGCTCTTGGCAATCGACATCCGTTTACCAGAGCAGCTTGCAGAACTGCGTAAATTGTTCAAGCAAGCTTTGGAACCACATGGCATTTCTGATAAGCGCTTGCTGCAGTTTCTCGTTGCGGTCAACGAAGCTGCTTCCAATACGTTGAAGCACGGAAATGGCGGTGTGGTTACGTTATACCTAACAAATGACAGACAGATGTGCCGCGCTGTGATCCATGATGAAGGGCAAGGAATTTTACTCGAGGATATTCCGCGAGCTACCCTACAACAAGGATTTTCTACGCGCCACTCGCTTGGGGCCGGTTTTCACGTGATCTTGCAATACTGTGATCGTGTTTATTTGAGCAGCTCGCTGGCAGGTACCAAGCTTATTTTAGAATGTATCCTTTCGCGTTAAGCAACCATTTCCAAAAAGCCAAATGTTTGCAAGTGAATGAAAATGGGTAATATAGTAAAAGGACGAGCAGATTGGGTGTACCGATACCTATTGAGAGGAGTTTGAGCATGGACTACCGCGCAACAGAGGCGAACGGACAGGCTACATTGTTTTTCGTCGGAGAGTTGGACATGGCTGTAGGAGATCGAGTAGGTGAATTGCTCCAGCAGTATGGAGGGCGAAATCAATCCGTTACCGTCGATTTTCAAGGTGTCTCCTTTGTAGATTCTTCCGGTATTGGAAGCCTGTTTTTTACCACGAAAGAACTGTTGGCTATGGGCAAACAGGTAGAAATCGTTAATGTCCGAGAAGAAATTCTCGATATTTTGGGCGTGCTCGGTTTTACCGAAGCACTGGGCATTGCAGTTGGAAAAGTGGGCGAAACCCGGGTTTGACGCCAAACAGCGTGATTGTATATAATAGTGAAAGCTAATCATACGACAACTACATACGATAGGAACAATGAGTGGGAAGAGTAAGTCAGAACACCTTAGCAGAGAGGAGAATCAGTTGCTGCGAGATTCTCTAAGGTTATGAATGGCTGAAGGTCGCCCAGGAGTTTTTTCGGTGAAAGCATGTGCCTAGCCGAAACCGGTTCGCAACCGTTATCTTGTCAGAGTGAACACACCATAAGCTTGACGTTTATCGTGTGTTAACAAAGGTGGTACCGCGAAAATAATCCTTTCGTCCTTTGCGATGAAGGGTTTTTTTATTTTTTGCAAAGCAAGTCATGCTAATAGGAGGAGTCGTACATGTCTACACAGCCAACAACCGACATCGACCAATTGCTGCCGAAAAACTATGATCCAAAAGCAGCAGAGAACAAATGGTATCCGTATTGGATCGAGAAACAATTTTTCAAGGCAGAACGTGACCCGAATAAACGTCCGTTTACGATTGTCATTCCACCGCCGAACGTAACTGGTAAATTGCACTTAGGCCATGCGCTCGATACGACTTTGCAAGATATCATTACGCGTACCAAGCGTATGCAAGGCTACAGCACCTTGTTCTTGCCAGGTATGGACCACGCTGGTATTGCAACTCAAGCCCGCGTAGAAGCTACCTTGCGTGAAGAAGGCGTCTCTCGCCATGATCTGGGCCGCGAAAAATTCGTGGAAAAGGTATGGGAGTGGAAGCACATCTACGCTTCGCATATTCGTGAGCAGTGGGAAAAGCTCGGTCTTGCCCTGGATTACTCCCGTGAGCGTTTTACGATGGATGAAGGCTTGTCCCAAGCTGTACGCGAAGTATTTGTTCGTCTGTACGAAAAAGGCTTGATCTATCGTGGCAACCGCATTATTAACTGGGACCCTGCTGCCCGTACAGCTCTGTCCGATATTGAAGTGATCTACAAGGAAGTAAAAGGTGCGCTGCATCACATGCGTTACCCATTGGCAGATGGCACTGGTTATATCGAAGTAGCTACAACCCGTCCTGAAACAATGCTCGGTGATACGGCTGTAGCGGTACATCCGGAAGATGAACGTTACAAGGACATGATCGGCAAAACCGTTATTTTGCCAATCGTAGGACGCGAAATTCCAATCGTCGCAGATGACTACGTTGATCCTGAGTTTGGTTCTGGCGCTGTAAAAATTACGCCAGCACACGATCCGAATGACTTTGAATTGGGTCTTCGTCATCAGTTGCCACAAATCGTTGTCATGGATGAGACGGGCACGATGAACGAGCTGGCTGGTATCTATAAAGGCTTGGATCGCTTTGCATGCCGCAAGCAAATCATCAAAGATTTAACCGAGCAAGGTGTTATGTTCAAGGTTGAGGAGCATATTCATCAGGTTGGACATAGTGAGCGCAGCGATGCAGTTGTAGAACCATACCTTTCTACCCAATGGTTCGTAAAAATGCAGCCTTTGGCTGACGAAGCACTGGCTAATGCAAACAGCCCTGAGAGCGTGAAATTCGTCCCAGAGCGCTTCAAGACGAATTACCTGCGTTGGATTGAAAACATCCGCGACTGGTGCATCTCCCGTCAGCTTTGGTGGGGTCACCGAATTCCTGCATGGTATTGCGGAGATTGTAACGAAACGATTGTATCTCGCACGGATGTGACTGAGTGCCCAAGCTGCCACAGCCACAAGCTGGAGCAGGACAACGACGTTCTCGATACATGGTTCTCCTCTGGTCTATGGCCGTTTTCCACACTAGGCTGGCCGGAAGAATCTGAGGACATGAAGTACTTCTATCCAACGAACGTCCTGGTAACAGGTTACGATATCATTTTCTTCTGGGTTGCTCGCATGATGTTCTCAGGTCTTGAATTTACCGGGAAAAGTCCGTTTGAATCCGTCTTGATCCACGGCATTATTCGCGACTCCGAGGGCCGCAAAATGTCCAAATCACTCGGAAACGGTGTCGATCCGATGGAAGTGATTGAGAAGTACGGTGCGGATGCACTGCGATACACACTGGCGACAGGGAACTCCCCAGGAAATGACCAACGATTCTACTGGGAAAAGGTGGAGGCAAACCGCAACTTCGCGAACAAGATTTGGAATGCGTCCCGTTTTGCCTTGATGAACCTGGCAGACTTCAAATACGAGGAAATCGATTTGAGCGGTGAGCTGTCTACACCAGATAAATGGATTCTCTCCCGCCTGCAAGCGACAATCGCAGATGTAACCCGTCTGTCTGACGCATTTGAATTTGGGGAAACAGGCCGTGTGCTGTACAACTTCATTTGGGATGACCTGTGTGACTGGTATATCGAGATGGCGAAGCTGCCGCTGTATGGTAACGATGAAGCGGCGAAGAAAACAACCCAATCCGTTCTGGTAACGGTTCTGGATCAAACGCTCAAGCTATTGCATCCGTTTATGCCGTTCATGACGGAGGAAATTTGGCAGGCATTGCCTCACCAAGGCGAGAGCATCACAGTAGCACCTTGGCCAACCGTTAACGAGCAGTGGATTTTTGCTGAAGCAGAAAGCGAAATGAACCAGTTGATGGATATCATCCGCAGCGTACGCAACATCCGTGCAGAAGTAAACGTACCGATGTCCAAGAAAATTGAGCTTTTGATCAAGCCAAGCGATGCATTGTCCGCTGAGCGTCTGACACGCGGTGAACACTACCTCACTCGTTTCTGCAACCCTGAGCGTCTGGAAATCAGCCTGGATCTGGCTACGCCTGATAAAGCGATGTCTGCTGTGATCACGGGAGCTGAATTGTTCCTTCCACTGGCAGGCTTGCTCGATATCGAGCAAGAGCTAAAGCGTCTGGAAAAAGAAGTGGCGACACTCAACGGCGAAGTGGAGCGCATTGAGAAAAAGCTCAACAATGCTGGATTTATGGCCAAGGCACCGGAAAAAGTAGTCGCAGAGGAAAAAGCGAAAATGGCAGACTACATGGATAAGCGGGATAAAGTGATTGCACGACTTGCCGAATTGAAGGGCGAATGATCCGCTATACCATCGCATATTTTTGAGAATGGAGCATTGTGGTATGCATGCAGAAGAAGGGTTTGTAGAATATACGCAAGCGCTCGACTGGCTGCATGGATTGCTCAGGTTCGGTCAACGGCCGGGGCTTGAGAGAATGCAGTGGGTTTTGGAGCAAGTAGGACATCCTGAGCGGAGAATCCCATTTATTCATGTAGCTGGTACCAATGGAAAAGGTTCAACCTGCGCATTCCTGACGCAAATGCTGATGGAAGCTGGATATAGTGTAGGTACATTTACCTCCCCTTATTTGGTTGATTTCCGTGAGCGCATCCGTTACAACGGCAGCATGATCGCGGAAGAAGATCTATTGCAGTTGGTGAATGAAGTCAAGGTATGGGTGCAACGCTGTGAACAAGAAACAGAGTTCGGCTCCCCTACCGAATTTGAAGTGATTACGCTGATCGCCATTCTTTATTTTTCAAGAGTGGCGAGACCAGCGGTAGTCGTATGGGAAACAGGACTAGGCGGGCGATTGGATTCGACGAACGTCGTCCTTCCGCTTGTTTCGGTCATCACGAATATCGGCATGGACCATACGCAAGTGTTGGGAGAAAGCTTGGAAGATATTGCCCGGGAAAAAGCAGGGATTATCAAGCCGGGTGTTCCAGTAGTCACAGGTGAGGTTAGGCCGGAACTTCTTGCGATTTTTGAGGAGCGCACAAGACAATCGAAGAGTACGCTATATCATATTGGTGAACATTTTCAGGCGGAGCAGGTAGAGGAGCAACTGGGTGAACAACAGTTTCGTTACAAAAGCATTCACCGTCGTGCGGAAGCATCCTACCGTCTTACCATGAATGGCATTCACCAAACAACCAATGCAGCCGTTGCTTTAATGACCATCGATATCCTGCGGAATTACTTCTCTTTCTTGCTGGAGGAAGAAGAAATATCTCGCGGTTTGCAACAAACGCGTTGGCCTGGTCGTCTAGAAGTCATCTCTCCAAGACCAATGGTTATCTTGGATGGGGCACACAATCAGGAAGGAATGGAGGCGCTTGTAAGCAGTCTGGATCGGTTGTTGCCGGACGGAGTACAGTTGCATTTGCTCTTTTCTGGATTGGCAGATAAGCCGCTTGCCAAAATGGCAGAGTCGCTCGCACCAGTAAAGTCAAAAATCAAAAAGCTGCATGTGACAACCTTTGACTTCCCGCGTGCAGCCGAAGCCAATAGCTTACAAGAGTCGTTTTTAGCCGGTGGCTGGGAGCAAGAGTTTCTCGATGCAGTCCCAGACTGGCGGGCGTTTCTCCTTTCTTGGATGCGGGAGAAGCAATCGGCGAAGGCGGATGACTGGTTGGTCGTCTGCGGTTCGCTCTACTTCATCGCCCAAGTACGCGCATTCTTTCCCACTATAGTAGAAGAGGCAGGTGAATAGGGTGGATCAGGCCCAACACGTCCACTTTGTGGGCATCGGCGGTTATGGTATGAGTGCCATTGCCCGCGTCTTGATCGACCTTGGATACAAGGTAACCGGCTCCGATGTCGCCATGAATGATTTGGCGAAAAAGCTGGAAGCAAGAGGGGCGGTCATTCATATTGGCCATAATGCTGCCCACGTGGAGGGAGCAGACAGCATCGTATACTCCACCAGTATTTCCAAAGACAATCCTGAGGTGATCGCAGGTCAAGCATTAGGAATTCCAGTCATGCACCGTTCCCAAATGCTTGCTCGCATATTGAATGAACGCACAGGAGTAGCAGTTGCCGGAGCACACGGCAAGACGACCACGACATCGATGATCTCTCACGTGCTGGAAGAGTGCGGTGTAGACCCGACTTTCATCATCGGTGGTGAATTGATGAGTGCTGGTACCAACGCAAAGGCTGGTGCCAGTGATTATGTCATTGCCGAGGCAGACGAGAGCGACGGTTCCTTTTTGGAATACAGACCGATGTATGAAATTGTGACGAGCATCGAAGCAGATCATCTGGAGCATTTCGATGGCGACTTCAACAATTTGAAACAGGCGTACGTCCAGTTCTTGAGCCATCTCAAACCGAATGGAAAAGCGATCCTGTGTATCGATGATCCACATGTACGTGAAGTCATGCCGTCCGTCGAAAAAACGGTCGTGACGTATGCAGTCGATCCGAATTTTGTGGCGCAAGCACAGTTTTCTGCCACTTCGATTGAATGTGGAGATCGTTGCAGCACGTGCCAGATTTATCACAAGGATGAACGATTGGGCGAATTGTGTCTCGTAGTCCCAGGCAAGCATAATATTGCAAATGCGCTGGCTGCGATCATTGTTTGCTTGGATATTGGCCTTTCGTTTGAAAAAATTGCACAGGCACTGTCTACTTTTAGCGGTGCCAAGCGCAGATTCCAAATTATCGGAGATGTACGAGGCGTCCTGGTCGTAGACGACTACGCGCATCATCCAACGGAAATTATCGCCACACTAAGCGGGGCGAGGGCGTCGGGCAGACGTGTAATCGCTGTGTTTCAGCCACAACGCTACACACGCACGTATTTCCTCATGGATGAATTCAGCCGAGCCTTTGCAGAAGCAGACGAAGTGATCATCACGGATATCTACTCTCCAGCGGGAGAAGAAAAGATTGAAGGAGTTACCTCCGAGGTGCTGGTGCAAAAAATCCGCACCAACAGCCACCCGCGTGCGCAATACATTCCGACGAAGGAACAAATGCAGGAGCATGTCTTCAAAGGATTGCAAGAAGGCGATCTCGTGTTGACAATGGGTGCAGGAGACATTTGGAAATCCGCTTACTGGCTCGCTGAAAAGCTAGAGAAATAACGGATAGAGGCATATGAAGGCTTGGAACCTACGGGTTTCAAGTCTTTTTATTTTCTACGGGAAAGTTTTGGGTAATACTGCTAAGGATGATCTACCTATGTTCTAAAAGGTATCGATAAACCAACAATGCTGGTGAGAAGAAAAAGCACAGGGCTCGTAGACCTTGACAAGGCCTACCCAGTCTCCACTACAAAAAGGGGACCACGCTTGTCGAACACTTCTCCTTTGAGAAACGTCCGCCCGTAGGGTGGCTTTGGCTCGACGGTCCCCTTTTTGTAGTGGAGACGGCCAGTGAATCCCCCTGCTGGCGTGTCAGAGTCGAAGAGAACTGTGCTTTTTCTTCTCCTCCACTATGTTGACTCAAACCAAAATGCCCTTCATAGATTTTTATTTTTAAAATTAGTACCAGATACTAATATCTAGTGTTATAATCAGATCATAGAAAAGAAAGGTGATGATCGGATGATGACAAATACAAGCCCCTTCAAGTCGCGAATTACCGCCATCGGTACGTATGTGCCGAGTCGCGTTCTTACCAATACAGATATGGAAAAGCTAGTGGATACATCGAATGAGTGGATTTTGCAACGAACGGGTATTCATGAGCGCCGTATGGCAAGGGAAGATGAATTTACCAGTGATCTGGCCATCGCTGCAATCCACGATATGATTGCAAATTATGGGAAGGATGTCCGCGATGTGGATATGATTTTGGTCGCAACTAGTACGCCAGACTATCCATTTCCAAGCGTCGCGAGTCAAATCCAGGCGCATTTTCAAGTCGAGCAAGCGGGAGCCATGGATCTCTCCGCTACCTGTGCAGGATTTACGTATGCGCTCCATACGGCAAATGCGCTCATCAACTCTGGGTTGCATCGCAAAGTGTTGGTGGTAGGTGCAGAAACGTTAACAAAAGTAACCGACTATACAGATCGTACGACGTGCATCCTGTTCGGAGACGGAGCGGGTGCAGTGTTGGTTGAGCAAGACTCTACAGCTCCTGGTTTTTTGTCCGCCTATTTAGGCTCAAAGGGGGACGGCGGGATTCATGTGTACCGATCGGGCTTGTCAAAGCATATGGACGGACGAGAATTGAGTGGGAATGGATGCATGGTCCAAAATGGGAGAGAAGTGTACAAGTGGGCAGTAACAACTGTTCCAAAAGGGATGCAGGAGGTTGTGAGCCGGGCAGGCAAAACGCTCGAAGATGTCGACTGGTTCATCCCGCACAGTGCCAATTTGCGTATGATCGAATCCATTTGCGAGAAGAGTCAGTTCCCTCTCGAAAAGACATTGTACAGTCTCACACACTACGGCAACACATCAGCAGCTACCATTCCATTGTCGCTCGCCTTGGGGATCAAGGAAGGCAAAGTAAAGGCAGGGGATACGATCCTGTTGTATGGGTTTGGCGGCGGTCTCGTCCACGCTGGCCTTTTGTTCACTTGGAATCCGTAAAACAAGTTCATTAATCGAGAGGCTGTCCAGGACATTCTGGGCAGTTTTTTTATCCCAGGAATGAAAGGTATTCTTAGGAACAGTTTTCGACTGGGGGAAGAAGAATGGCAAACGCAGTGATATTATTCGGGCTCTGCCTTTACCTCTCGTGGGTAGATTTTCGTCATAGACGAATACCCAATCTTGCATTAGGTGCAGGGTTTGTACTGATTTCTTTTATGGAGTATGTTCTCTCTTCGCCGATGGAATGGCTGATGGCGGGATTCTTTGCGATTCTTAGTTTACTGATGTTTGGATGGATTAGCTGGCACAGGCCGCTCGCGCTTGGGATGGGGGATGTGAAGCTGTTCGCTCTTGTCTGCTATGGACTTGGGGTCCGCGATTTCGTAGTCGTTCTGACCATTGCGAGCATGGCAGCCTTGCTGGTCTCTCTCATTTTGTTACTGATACGAAAAGTAAGTATAACATGCGAAGTGCCGTTTGCGCCTTTTGTGACGATTGGCATAGCAGTCGTTTTGTATATGAACGAAGCCTACTGATATTGCATGTGGAATAAGTAGTAGAAACAAATTTAATAGAATCACTAGATAGAAGTCATAACCCGTCCGAGCAAAACGTATGCTAGTACAAAGAGCCTGTGACTAGGAGGGCAAGCGTATGAGCGGACAAAATAAAAATCGTGTGACGGTCAAAATGAACGGAAGGTTTTGGGATGAAAAGCGGGACGATATCCCAAAGGAAGCAAGTAGAAAGCGCACCCCAAAGGATGACACGCCTCGAGTTCGTATTCAAGCGCCTCCCTTGCCGTTTACTGACCCGTTTAAAGAGAAGGGCAACGAAGCATGGGAACGCATGATGCAACTGCGTGGAGCCGCCGTGAAAGAAACGAAGCCGAACATTGATTTCGATCAGGAGCCAAACGATACCTATGAATCCGATTATTCTTTCGACGATACCGAAGAGAAGGAATACAGGAGTAGTCCGGGGAGTCGGCTCGCAGCGTTATGGCCAAAGGGACCCTTTTGGCGTACGACTTTAACAACAGGTGGGGCTATAGCAATTGGACTCTTGTTCGGATTTCTTGTTTTGACGGTCTTTTCCCAAAAAGAATTTTCCGAGTCGTACGGCAATGTTCTGAGTGATACGGTCCAGACACTTACCGCGCCGGGTGCAGGCACTGAACAAACGGCTGGGAAAAATGGCGTGGGAGGACCTGTTTTGCCTAATGAAAGCCAGCCAACGCAAGAGACGCCGACGAATGGTAACGCAGTGGGTCAAAAAGCGATAGCTCTACAACTGCCAGCCGTAAACATGTACGTTGCACAGGCAGGAGTATTCCAGCCGGATGCATCGCCGCAAACAGCTGTAGAACCACTGGAGAAAGCGGGGATTCCTCATTTGCTTTATAAGGACGCAAGCAAGCAGTACATGTTCGCAGCCGCGGCACCCACAAGAGATGCTGTGCTAGGCTTTGCCACCAGCTTGAAAAACAAAGGCATGGATATATACGTCAAAGAATTTTCCTTTCCCGCCTTTGAAGGGACTGTCCCTGTCGGAAAAGCCGCCAACGCATCCGGTGACCCTAACGTGAATGCCTTTTTCACCCACGGTGTGAAACTCGTCCAAAAACTTTCAGCACAATCAGGGCTGATTATTACGACGGGCCAACTATCGCCAACGGCAAACGAAACAGCAGAATTAAAAGAAATTCACCGCCAATTTCTGGAGGAAAGCCGTAAAATGGAAGCCAAAGAAGCCTGGAAGCCATTGCTAGATGGGATGGTAAATGGGGTAAATCAAGCGCTGGCAGCCAGAGACAAAATGGCAGAAGCAAGCGCTGGCAAAAAAGTAGAAAGCGCCGAATCCTATGCGTGGCAAGTACAGGCGGGTGTCCTTGCCTTTTTCGAGAGCTACGCGAGCTGGATTCAAAATGCGCGTTCTGCCACATAAATGCATGTTTATATGGTCTTCCGCAAGGTTTTCTTGCAGGAGGCCTTTTCTTTCTATACAGTAACTACCAAGAGCAATCAGGGATTGTTTCGCTTCTCCCCATTTGCTAAACTTATGTTTGGCAAAAAGAGAATCCCTTATAAAAAGGGAGTTGGGAAAATGGGGAAAGAAACGCTTACTCTCGTGTTTCTGTTGGTGAGTGGACTTTTGTTTGGCAGCATTATCGGGGAGATTTTAAGTCCCTGGCTACCTTTTTTGACCAAGAGCAAAGAGATTACTTGGTCACCTGCGGCAGATTTAGAAATTTTGAAGTACGAACTGAACTTTCAGGTAAAACTAAATCTAGCCAGTATCGGAGGCTTAGCCCTCGCATTTTGGATACATCGACGAATAAAGTAGGTTGAAAAATGACGAAAAAAAATGTTCCTCTCATTCTGGCTTCATCTTCGCCGCGTCGAAGGGAGCTTCTGCAAACTTTAGGCTTATCATTTACCGTCATCACCAGTGATGTAGATGAGACGACAGCAGAGCATTTATCTGCGAGCGAAGTAGTAGAAGAATTGTCTTTGCGCAAGGCCAAGGAAGTGGCTTCTCGCTTGACGGAAGGCGTCGTTTTAGGATCTGATACGGTAGTCGTTCTTGATGGCCAAATACTGGGCAAGCCTGTTGATGAAATGGACGCATTTCGTATGTTGTCCATGCTTCAGGGGCAAGAGCACACCGTTTATAGTGGAGTCGCCTTGATAGATGTGGAGACAGGCCGTGCGGAAGTCTCACATAGTCTAACACACGTAAGAATTCGAGCTTTAACAGAGCAAGAAATCAAGTCGTACATTGCGACAGGTGAGCCGATGGATAAAGCGGGCTCATACGCCATTCAGGGTATTGGAGCCACGCTCGTGGAAGGAATAACCGGAGACTACTTCACTGTTGTAGGTCTTCCGTTAGGCCTGACGTCTACTCTTTTGACACGTTTTGGGATGCCGATATTGTAAAGTTGTCATGCTTGAAGCAAGCGGCGACGGCCATAAGCCTCATGAACCTCTCCATGTCAGCCGTTTTCGATAATGTGAATATGGCTGGAGGCGGATATAAAATGGCAACAAATACCTGTAACAAAATGCTGTTGAAAAACGTCCCTTACTATGACCGTCCACGTGAACGACTGCTTCGCGAAGGAGCGGTCCATCTGTCTGATACTGAACTTCTTGCCATTTTACTGCGGACAGGCAGGGAACAAGAGACGGCTCATCAGCTGGCTCAGCGCTTGTTAGCCAGGTTTGGAGACCTGCGTGGTTTAGCCCAAGCCTCTCATGCTGAGTTAACAGAGCTAAAAGGAATTGGTCCAGTCAAAGCGATTGAATTACATGCTGCGTTTGAGCTTGGGCGTAGATTGATGGGAGTGCCTCGAGAGTATAGGGCTTCTATCCGTTTACCACGGGACGTAGCTGATTTGATGTCGCCAGAGCTTGCTCATTTGACACAGGAACATTTTGTCTGTCTCTTTCTGAATACCAAGAACCATGTGATTGGCAAGCAGACGATTTTTGTAGGCAGTCTGGACGCTTCCATCGTACACCCGAGAGAAGTCTTTAAAGAAGCGATCCGTCGTAGCAGCGCATCGGTGATATGCCTACATAACCATCCGAGCGGTGATCCGACACCTAGCAGGGAAGACATCGCGATTACGCATACATTGCGTGACGCTGGTGAACTGGTGGGGATTTCATTGTTGGATCATGTTATTATCGGGGAAGGCAAGTACGTTAGTCTCAAGGAGCAAGGGTACTTGTAACATGTTTTTACGTGCAAGATTTATCATCGATACGTTTAGGAATTCTTGTGCGCATGAAACCTTCCACAAAAACGCGGTCGCTCTATCTTAGAGAGGCCTCGATAGAGGTTCTCTTATGCTTGTCATTTGGATAAATATTTGGAAGGAGTTTTTTTATGTTTGGTGGATTTACACGTGACTTGGGGATTGACCTCGGCACTGCCAATACACTTGTTTTTGTGAAGGGTAAAGGAATTGTGGTGCGTGAACCTTCTGTAGTAGCGATTCGTACTAATAACAATTCCATTGAAGCAGTAGGGAATGCTGCGAAAAGTATGATCGGTCGTACGCCGGGTAATATCGTAGCGGTTCGCCCTATGAAAGACGGGGTTATCGCTGACTTTGATACAACTGCAACAATGATGCGTTATTTCATCAATCAAGCACAAAAAAATCAAGGGCTGTTTACACGTCGTCCAAACGTAATGGTCTGTGTACCTTCGGGTATTACTGCGGTGGAAAAGCGTGCAGTCGAAGACGCTACAAAGCAGGCTGGGGCGAAGGAAGCCTATACGATTGAGGAGCCGTTTGCAGCAGCGATCGGTGCAGACCTGCCAGTGTGGGAACCGACTGGAAGTATGGTCGTAGACATTGGTGGTGGTACGACAGAAGTCGCTATCATTTCTCTCGGGGGGATTGTTACATCTCGCTCCATTCGTGTGGCCGGGGATGAGATGGACGAGGCGATTATTCAGTACATCAAGCGCCGTTACAACTTGATGATCGGGGAACGGACAGCAGAAACATTGAAGCTGGAGATCGGCTCTGCGATTGCGCCTGATGAGGTCGAAAACGTTGACATTCGCGGTCGTGACCTTGTAACCGGATTGCCAAAAACGCTCTCGGTAAGCAGCACAGAGATTGCGGAAGCATTGGCGGAAACCATTTCTGCTATAGTGGAATCGGTCAAGGTAACACTCGAAAAAAGCCCGCCTGAGCTTGCGGCGGACATCATGGATCGTGGAATTGTACTCACAGGCGGCGGTGCGCTCTTGCGTAACATGGATCGCCTGTTAAGTAAGGAAACGGGTATGCCCGTGCATGTCGCGGAAAACGCACTGGATTGCGTAGCGATTGGAACAGGTCGTGCATTGGAGAACATTCACCTGTTCAAATCCAAGCAAGGCATCACCTCTTCCCGACTAAAACGGGGTAAATAAACGGAGGGTAGGGCATGTCGTTTTTCGGGAATAAGCGGCTTATCATTGTACTTGTAGGCTTGGTCCTGCTTATCTCCGTCGTGGGCTTCACTTCTCGTGATCGGGTTAGCCTGACCTGGCCAGAAATGTTCTTCAAAGATACCTTCAGCGTGGTGCAGGGCTTTTTCTATCGCCCTGCCCAGGCTGTTTCTGGCTTTTTTCAGGAAATTGAAGACGCGTACGGCGTATATGAAGAAAACAAGGCACTCAAGGCAAGTTTGGATCAATATGCCCGTCTAAGTGCCGAATTGCACACACTCAAGGCAGATAATGAGCGCCTTCGAGAAATGGTGGGGGCAAAAGATTCACTCAAATCTTACAGGCTTCATTTTGCAGAGGTCGTAGCCAGAAACCCTGATACATGGAACAACGTTGTTACCATCGACCAAGGTTTGAAAAGTGGCATCAAAAAGGATATGGCGGTCATCACTGCCAAAGGAATGATTGGGCGCGTACAGAGTGTTGCCAACTTTTCATCTACAGTTGAATTGTTGACGAGCTATGAACGGCGGGACCATATTTCTGCGGGGATTTTGACGCAGGAACAGGTCGGAGGCAAGCCGGTATACCGTCAGATTAGTGGTGTCATCGAGGAATACGATCCGCAAAAGAGATTACTCGTCATGCGTAAAATCCCTTGGGGACAGGCCATTAAAAAAGATCAGCAAGTTATTTCGTCAGGTTTGGGAGGCGTCGTACCTCCTAATTTGCCGATCGGCTATATTGTTCGCGTAGAGCCAGATGATTACGGCTTGACTCAAACTGCCTACATCCAGCCAAGCGCTGATTTTTCACAATTGAATGAAGTCATGGTTGTGGAACGAGATTTTACAATCGCTCCCAATGGCGAATTGATCCCGCAACAGCCAGCCGGCCAGACACAAACGCAGACAACTGTGCCTCCGGCTCCACCTGCTAGCGGGGGTGGTCAGTAATGGCGCGATTTTTATTGACGCTGGGCGTCGTGGTCATGTTTGTACTGGAAGGAACTGTGATGCAAGTATTTTCACCTGGTACTGGGGGTCTGTCTTGGATGATAGTCCCCCGGTTTGCGCTTGTCTGCTGTATCTTTATTTCAATGTATCTCGGCAGGCGTGAGGGCTTGTATTACGGGATTGCCTTCGGATTTTTACAAGATGTCTTGTTTGGGCAACTAATTGGAATCTATACCATGTCCATGATGGTGGCCAGCTACTTTGCAGGGATGATCGTTCTTTTGTTCCAGAGAGGATTCGGGATGGTTTTCATTACTAGCTTCCTGATTTTGTTCGGACATGAGTGGCTTTTGTATTCCTTGTTCCGCTTGTTTTCCGCTGCCCCCTTCGATGTTCAATGGATTTTGACACATCAAATTTTGCCTAGTGTGCTGTTTAATCTCGCTTTTGGCTTACTGGTATACTTTCCGATCAAGAATGTATGCAACAAGATTCTGGCGAAAAAGGAAATGCACATGCAGTAAGGGCAAAGGAGAGGAGAGTTCGTGGAAGAAGTCAAAGAACCGAAATCAGACATACCTATTCGGCTCAATATATTGTTTGTGATTGTATTTTTGTTCTTCGCTGCCATTATTTTACGGCTAGCCTTTGTGCAGTTGGTGGAAGGCGAACAGTACAAGCATGAATTGGAAAAGTTCAGTATTCGTGAACTGCCGATTTCTGCTCCTCGAGGCCGTATCTTGGATAAAAATGGTGAGGTACTCGTTTCGAATAAGCCAGTGTACACCGTTCAATACGTTGAAGAACAAGGGCAGGACATTGACGAAGAGAAAGTCGCGGATCGTCTGGCAAAAATCCTCATTCCCGATGGCGGCAAAATTGGTACGGATAAGGAATTGTTAAAGAAGACGATTGAACTGAGATCAACTTTGCCTGTTGCTTTCAATGCGCAAGAAACAAACGATCTCAAGGTAAAGGTTGCGGCGAAGTTAAAAGCCGTTCCGAAAGTAGAGACCGTCGATCAGATGTCGGACTTTGAGCTGGTAAAAACTGCGGTGTATCTCGGGATGCGCGTCCGTTCTCCTTTTGATGACAAGGAGCGAGCAGATCTTATTAAGAAACTGAATGCTGCCAAACCGGGTACACCCGCTATTACGGAAGCGAACACTACGGACTTCGAGCTGTTAAAAATGGCGATAAACGCCAATATGACCCTCACTTTCAAATTGGACAAGGAAGATCGCAATGACCTCGCCAAAAAAGTGAAGGATCAGATCGGAGTTTTGCCAACCCCTGACGGCTTAGCAGAAAAGTCCGACATGGATTTGCTGCGCTATGCCTCGTTGTTCGACATGGATATCAAGCTGCCGTTGACAGAGCAGCAACGCCAATTTCAATGGCACAAGCTCTCTTTGTTGCAGGAGATGCGTTCACCGCAGATGGCTAGCTACATTCCGAGACGTGTCAAGGTCAACATTACGGAGCAGGAAATGTTCCAAATCGAAGAACGACGTACCGAACTGCCGGGAATTAGTGTGGAGCTGGAGCCTGTTCGCCAAATTTTGGAAGATCCGGATGGTTCGGCATTTGGTACTCACTTTCTCGGGTACATCAATGCCATTCGTCCTGAGAGTTTGAAAGAATATCAGGCACAAGGCTACAACGCTATTGATCGTGTCGGTGTAACCGGTCTGGAGAGCTCCTATGAACGTTATTTGCGCGGCAAAAACGGGATTATGGAAGTACACGTGAACAAAAATTCGGAGACGGTAGAGAAGCAGATGCGTCAAGCCCCTGAGCCAGGAAACGATCTCGTTTTGGCTATGGACTGGCGTTATCAAAGTAAGGTAGAGGCCATCTTGAAAGAAGAGGTTGAAGCATTCAAGAAGCGCCCTTCTACGCCAAAAGAATTTAAAGACGCGCACGTATTGGTGATGAATCCAAATACGGGCGAAATATTGGCGATGGCGAGTTATCCAGATTACGATTTGAATCTGTATTACGACCGTAAGAAATTCAACGAGAATTACGCCTCGCTCATTTTGCCGAATGAATCAAACCGATTCATTTATACGCCGTATCCACCTGCTTCTACCTACAAGCCACTGTCTGTCATGATTGCGCTTCAGGAGGGGCTGACTACACCGAACGAAGTCATCTATGACCGAGGCGGTTTGAAAGTCGGTAACACGTATAAACGCAACTGGAAGGCAAGTGGTCATGGACCTGTTAACGCTCGTCGTGCCTTGCAAGTGTCGAACAATACGTATATGTACGAAATGGCGATTCGCTTAGCAAGAAAAGGGAAAGATGGCTGGGAGAAGCAGTTCTCTGTCTATGATTACTACAATGCCCAGTTTGGTCTTGGTGTGAAAACAGGTGTGGATCTGCCGAATGAACATACCGGTTGGGAAAACCAGAACCTTTACTACGGAAACTTGGCGGACGTGATGATTGGTCAATACGATCTGTTCACGCCGATGCAGCTGGGGCAATACGTATCGACCATTGCGAATGGAGGATATCGGGTACGCCCACATCTTGTAAAAGAAATTCGTAAAGGCACTACCGACCCGAAGAAACCAGGACAAACGCTCTCGGTTATTGAACCACAAGTGCTCAACCGGGTTGATATCGATCCGAAGTATATCCAGGTGGTAAGAGAAGGAATGCGGATGGTTACTCAGCCAGGTGGTACCGTTCAACGTTTCAATGGGTTACCTTTCACAGTGGCAGCCAAGTCTGGTACGGCACAAACGTCGCAGCCAGCGGAAAATGCACTGGTTGTCGGCTTTGCGCCTTATGAAAATCCTCAACTGGTCTTCGTCGTTATTGCGCCGAACAGTTTGAGAGACGGTACATCCAGTTCTGATGCGACTGGTCCGATCTCGCGTCGATTGCTCGAAGCCTACAATGAACTGAATCCTGGTGTCCTTACTGGCGGGGTTCCAAAGCCAAATCCACCGTCCGCGAAGTAACCGCAATGGTTGTCCAGGGCAATCAAGCCCAAGAGAATAATGGAGTCAAGCCCTTGTAAACTGCCACCATCTGACCCGATTCGGCAATTTTTTCATACAGAGCAGGAAAAATCTTTCTGCATGGCGAATGGTATCGGTCGAGGTGAAACCGGTGACGACTGTGAAAAGCAAGGTCACGATCAAAGGGACTAAAGAGGGGCTCGTCTTCTTTATGGATGATACCTGTTCCTTCGACGAACTGCTGGCCGATATGCGTGAAAAAATAGAGCATAGCCACCAACAGATTTTGTCAGGGCCACTCATTCGGGTATCTATAAAATTGGGAAAACGATACTGCTCACCCGAGCAACAAGAGCAGTTGACTCAAATTATTCGAACGAAGGGCAACCTGGTGATCCATACAATCGAATCTGATTTGATCACGCGGGAAGAAGCTATGGCTGAACGCCTGAAAACCCATTTTTCCATACAGGTAAATACGGTACGCTCTGGGCAAGTACTGGAGTTTGACGGTGATTTGCTCTTATTGGGAGATGTCAATCCCGGGGGGACGGTTCGCAGTACAGGAAGCATCTACGTGCTGGGGCATCTCAGAGGGTACGCGCACGCAGGTATTTCCGGTGACTCACAGGTAATTATTGCGGCTGCAGTCATGAGTCCTACCCAGTTGCGGATTGCAGATGTGATCAGCAAACCGGGTGAGGAATGGACGAATAATTCCGGAGGCACAGAATTTGCCTATCTGGAAAATGAGATCATGCTGGTAGCGAAAATGAACTACTTGTCGCGAATCCGCCCTGATTTGGGTGAGAAAAAGCGTGAGGGTTGAGGGAAAGAGGAGGAACGGACGTGGGGATTGGAATTGTCGTAACTTCCGGTAAAGGCGGCGTGGGTAAGACGACCACTTCCGCCAATTTGGGAACGGCGCTCGCATTGTTGGGACAAAAAGTTTGCATGGTAGATACTGATATTGGCTTGCGCAATCTTGATGTAGTCATGGGACTTGAGAACCGAATTATTTATGATCTGGTAGACGTTGCAGAAGGCGCATGCCGACTGCCGCAAGCTCTGATCAAAGACAAGCGGTTTGACAATCTGGCATTACTCCCGGCTGCTCAGACCAAGGACAAATCAGCAGTAACTCCTGAGCAGATGGAGGAAATCATTACGCAGTTGAAGCGGGAATATGATTATGTCATCATCGATTGCCCTGCGGGTATTGAGCAAGGCTTCCGCAATGCAGTGGCAGGGGCTGATCAAGCAATCGTCGTGACCACACCTGAAAAAGCCGCTGTGCGTGATGCTGATAGGATTATTGGCCTATTAGAGCGAGAAAAAATCGGAATGCCGAAGCTGGTTATTAATCGCGTTCGCTCCCATATGGTGAAAAATGGCGACATGCTGGATGTAGAAGACATTTTGGATTTGTTAGCCATTGACTTAATTGGTGTAGTGCCGGATGATGATCATATCATTAAATCCGCGAACCAAGGTGAGCCGGCTGTAATGAATCACGAATCGCGTGCTTCCATCGCGTATCGGAATGTTGCTCGTCGCCTTTTGGGTGAAGCTGTTCCATTACAACCATTGGAAGAAAAAGCGGGCGTGTTCCACAAAATGCGTAAATTCTTTGGATTAAAATAGGTAATACTTGGCTCCCTTCTTTTATAGAGGGGAGTCACGTTTTCTAGGAGGAAACGGATGGACCTGGAAAAACGTCATTTAAAAACAATTGACTGGACCATCATTTTGATTTTGGCAGGGCTGGGTGTCTTCAGCTATTTGGGGATTTCCGGTTCTGCGGCAGGTGTAGATAAGGCGCATCAGCAGGTCCTTTGGTATGTCATTGGATTTATTGTACTAGGTGTGACATTGCTATTTGACTATCGTCTATTCCACAACATGGCTTATGTCTTATATGCGCTCGGTCTGATTCTTTTGATCGGGGTATTTCAAACGAAGCCCATTAACAATACGACGAGTTGGTATGACCTTGGTCCTGTGTTGTTTCAGCCTTCTGAACCAATGAAGCTGTTCACGATCATAACGGTGGCCCGCTTCTTGTCCAAGAGGGCAACGGATCCGGATCGGTTTTACTATTTTTATAAGCTGATTCCGGTAATGGCTCTGGTTGGCGTACCATTGCTTTTAATTTTGATTCAGCCCGATTTGGGTACGGCCATGGTTTATACGGGGATGCTTGCCACTATGCTCATCGTTGGTGGTATACGGATGAAGCATGTATTGTATGTGGGCGGGCTGATTGGCAGTTTTTTTGCCGCCATGACGCTGTTGTATCAATACAAGCAGGATATCTTTTTCAAGATTATCAAGCCGTATCAATGGGATCGGATCGTCTTTTGGATGAACCCGGATCTTGAACCAATGGGACGAGGGTTCCAGCTCAAGCAAGCATTGATTGCCATCGGCTCAGGGCAATTGTTCGGAAAAGGGATTGATACGCCGACGCAAGCGAGCTTTGGATGGGTGCCGGTAGGAGAAAGTGATTTTATCTTTACCGTCATTGCAGAGAAGCTGGGCTTTGTAGGAGCGGGCTTGCTGATGATTCTGTTTTTCGTCTTGATTTATCGAATGATCCGCATCGCGATGGAGGCTAAAGATCCGTTCGGCTCTTACGTTGTCGCAGGTGTCGTAGGGATGCTTACCTTCCAGATCTTCGAGAACATCGGGATGACGATTCAATTGATGCCGATTACGGGTATTCCGCTTCCATTCATTAGCTACGGAGGGAGCTCGCTCGTAACCAACTTCCTGATCATCGGTGTGGTACTCAATATTGGGATGCGTAAGGATAAGTTGCGTTTTGATTAAAGGAGTTTGTTCAAAAGTCTTCAGGTTCTCGCCACTTTCTCGGTGCTGAATAGAAGACTTTTTGAGCACTCATGAAATGCGTGACAAATGCAAATACTTATGCTAAAATCATCCTAAGTTAACCATTTTTACAAGTTATAGTGTTTGATTGATTGGTATGGAGTCGTGCGTATTGTGAGTGACGTCACCAATTGTCAATCGCAATTCGTATGACTTTTTTTCCTTGACGCAAAAGGCTTATCTGTAAAAAAGAGGTTAACGCTACACTCTTTCGCCTCGTGGGGCGTAATGTTCAGGGAGGTTTTGTTTCATGCAACAAGGTATCGTAAAATGGTTTAACGCAGAAAAAGGATACGGCTTCATCCAAGTTGAGGGTGGCGACGACGTATTCGTACACTACAGCGCAATCCAGTCAGAAGGTTTCAAATCTCTTGACGAAGGTCAAAAGGTTGAGTTCGAAATCGTTCAAGGTAGCCGTGGACCGCAAGCTGCTAGCGTAACTAAACTGTAAAATTGACTGATTCAAAGGCAGTCTCTCAATGGGGAGACTGTCTTTTTTGCGTGTTTTCAACCGATAAGCTGGGGCGTTGGAGAGGGCCAGGTCGTCATAAAGCAGGTAGACAAGTCATAGGATGATACTAAAGGCTTGGCCTGCGGAGGGATGGACATGTTTGAAAGAGTAGATCGTGTAAAAGAAAGACGGAGGGAGCGTTTGGAGAGAATCCGAACACAGTCACGAGACAGCTATACTCCCTTCGTCGATGATTGGAAAGATCCCATCGAAGAAACGCCAAACCCATTCAGTTACTCGCCGCGCGAGAATGATATGATGGACCAGCCACCGTCCCATGAAAAGTGGGGCGTGCAAATTTTAGCATCTGTCTTATTGATTGGTACTGCTTATGTTTTGTTTCAAACTACGCTCATCCCTGCCTCTTGGAAAAGCTCCGCGAGGGAAGTCATGACACGGGACTTTAATTTTTCAGGAGTAGCGGACTGGTATGAAGCGAGATTTGGTCCGATTCCGACGATGCTTCCATCGATACCTACCAATCCCCCTGCCGTGCCAGCCACGAGCACAACAAAGGACACAAATGCTGTGTGGAAGCTCCCCGGTAGCTGGAAAGTCGTAAAATCCTATGATCCAGAGAGTGCAAATGTGATCCTGCATACGGGAATGAACGATCAAATCACAATCGGAGAAGCTGGCTGGGTCGCGTTTGTCGGTGAAAAGCCTGATTACGGGACGACAGTGATTGTTCGTTTGACCCAAGGGCGGGAAATATGGTTGGGAAATCTCGATAGTATAGGGGTGACGAAGGACGAGGTCCTTACACCTGGTCAAGTCATTGGAACCGCACGGGTAATGGACCAGACATCCCGTCATTTGTATCTAGGAGCGAAAGTGAACGAGCAATTTGTCAATCCCCTGGAAGTGATACCGTTTGAATAGGGGAGGCTGGCTTGACATTCGGTTTCGCATTCACCTGCTATTTTGGGCGGTGATTGGCTTGTCCATAGTGACAGGCCATTTTTTGGAAGTCATTACCTTGTTTGTCATCGTGCTGATCCATGAATTGGGGCATGTAGCGATGGCGCGTGAGCTCGGATGGACCGTAAAGGAAGTGCAGCTTCTGCCTTTTGGTGGAGTAGCGACGATGGAAGACTCGTACGCCACGGACCCTATGGATGAGATTGTCGTGGCACTTGCTGGGCCCTTCTTGAATATGGTGATGATGGCTGCTTCGTACTTATTTTGGTTTATGGGGATATGGACGGAAGAGTGGGCCCGCTTTTTCTTGGTTAGTAATTTGACGATTGCGCTGTTTAACTTGTTGCCAATCTGGCCGTTGGATGGCGGGAGAATCTTGTTGGCTGTTCTATGCTGGTTTATGTCGTATAGGCAGGCGACGATGATATCGATGACGGGGAGTACGCTGTTTGCGGGCATCATGGTGGGGATGTCCAGCTTGGAGTTGAAGTACAACTTAGCAGTGATCGGGATTTATTTATTGACGTTGAACATTCAGGCATTTGTGCGGTTTCCGTATCAATTTTTTCGTTTTCTTGTGGAAAAATACGACCGGCAGCAAGAGGAAGCTGCCGTTCAAGCGATACGCGTGCATCCTGAGGAGACGGTACTGGCTGTCTCACACAAGCTGCGGCGGGGATGCTCCCATCTTTTCTACGTGCAAGGGGCGGGACTTTTGGCAGAAGAACAGCTATTGCATGCCCTTCTGTTTGAGCAAAAGCACGACGCCGCAGTGGGGAAGCTCCTTTAGCTTTTAGTCCTTAGTCAGCAGGAGCGACCCATTCCATCAGCCAGCAATCACGCATGCTTCCTTCGTGCCATTCGTGCAGAGGAAGCTCTTTTACTTTTCGAAAGCCACATTTTTCGTAGCAACGCAAAGCTCGTTCATTCCAGGCTTGCGGGTCAATTGCTACTTTTTGTGCTCGTTTTTCCGTGTGGAGATAGTGGAGGATGGCTGTAACGAGCTGAGTGCCGATACCGCGATTCCAGTAAGCAGGCTCTCCGATGAACTGGTCCATGCCGTAAACGACATCGTCTTTTGCATACCCATACAGTTGTTTTTCCGGGGTATCGAGCGGATAAAATTGCGCATAGCCAATCGGTTTGTCCGCGTACAAGATCAGGCAGCGAGTTTCACCGTCGTCTTCCGGAAAAAAACTTTGCTGCACGAGCTTCTCGTCATGTGGCCGATCGCGACCTTCATAATAGGCCAAAACGCGCTCGTCAGAAAGCCATTTGACTAAGTGAGTGGAATCCTTGGGGGATAAGGCTCTAATTTTTATATCACCAGTATGAATCATGGATATCTCCTTTACCTTGACTTGGCAGCTATGTTAGATTACTTCCTATGAGCCCGGTTATCCTTCTTTTGGGCAATGTTTGCACGGGGAATAAGGAGTGAAGGCAGTGAAGCAAGTAGCAATCAGTGCACAAGGTGGCAGCATCCGCATTGCATTTATGGAAGACGGGAAATTGCAGGAATGGCGTACACAGGATGTGGGAGCACACGCAGGC
The DNA here is from genome assembly GCF_001423865.2 of Brevibacillus sp. Leaf182. NCBI lineage: Bacteria > Bacillati > Bacillota > Bacilli > Caryophanales > Paenibacillaceae > Brevibacillus > Brevibacillus sp. Leaf182. Next base: position 112,006 of record NZ_LMPN02000026.1, read on the forward strand.
GTTGGTGACATTTATCAAGGACGGGTCGCGGATGTGAAGCCAGGTATCCAATCCGCCTTTGTTGATATTGGTACAGGCCAAAATGCATATTTGTATGTAGATGACACGGTCGGTGTGGAGTCGGGTGGAGCAGCGAAACCAAGTATTGCGGAACGTGTTCACGTAGGCCAAAAGGTATTGGTTCAAGTGAGTAAAGAGGCGATGGAAATGAAGGCGCCAAAAATCACGATGCGAATCAGCTTGCAGGGGCGTTATCTGGTATACCTTCCGACTGAAGATAGCATATCGCTTTCGCGTAAAATAACCGATGATACCAAACGAAAACGACTGCATCAGGTGATCTCTTCGACAGTAGCGCAAGGAGAAGGCTGTATTCTGCGCACGGAAGCAGCGGAAGCAGAAGAGCAGACACTCATTAGCGAACTGGTCTATTTGCGTAATCGCTGGCAGGACATGCTGCGAACAGCGGAGGGACTGCGCTCGAGCGGGCGGATTTTTCAGGATGCAGAGTTGATCGAAGTGGCGCTCCGAGATGGCTTGGCAAACGGAATGGACGAGCTGTTGGTAGAAGGTGCGGCGACTCATCAGCAGGTAAAAGCGGCGTTGGCAGCTTTTGCTCCGGAAGTACAAGAGAAGCTTCGCTGGTATCAGGGCAAACAACCGCTCTTTGATTTCCTGGGTGTCGAGGCGGAGCTGATTCGTGCTCGTGATCGACATGTGCCACTCAAGAGTGGAGGGTTTTTGGTCATCGACAGGACTGAAGCGATGTCGGTCATCGATGTCAATACCGGTTCATTCACAGGTGGGGGAGGGCAACAGCGGGAGCAGGCAGTGACGGCGACCAATCTGGAGGCGGTAACTGAAGTTGCCTGGCAACTGCGGTTGAGAGATATCGGTGGAATCGTGATCATAGATTTCATCGACATGAAAGAGCAGAGCAATAAGGAGCGCGTGATCTCGCGTTTGAAACAAGAGCTGAAGAGGGACCCTGTGCCTTCGACTGTTCTCGGGATGACGTCGCTTGGATTAGTCGAGATGACACGAAAAAGAGTGCGTGCGAGCCTGACGGAGCGGCTGACGGAGCCATGTGAGGCTTGCAAGGGCCGAGGGAGAGTTTGGCGAGTAGACGAGCTGTTCCGGCGCTTGTACGGCGAAGTAACCGCATTGGCAAAGAGCCAAGATGCGGAGGCAGTTCTCGTGGATCTGCCGCCAAGATTGTTGGACATGATAGAGGAGTGGGAAAAAGCAGAAGCAATTACATGGCCAGTTCATGTATATAAGCAGCTTGTCCCTTCTATGAACCCAGACGAGTTTCGAATTGGATACGTAGGAAATCGGGCAGAGGCGGAGCGGTTACAATCGAAATAACTTGACTGGGCTATTGTAGCTATGATAACCTAATGGTTGTCATGCAGATATGTCTCGTGCATACTGTAACCGCACGAATCAGGTACATAAGCCGTCGCTCGTCGACGCACCTGTAAAGGCGAGTCTGAGTATAGGAGGTGCACACAGTGTACGCAATTATCGAAACCGGTGGAAAGCAATACAAAGTTGAAGAGGGAGCAGTTCTCTTCATCGAGAAATTGGCTGGCAACGAAGGAGACGTTGTTACTTTTGACAAAGTTCTCTTCGTAAGCAAAGACGGCAAAGTTACTGCAGGAGCTCCTACAGTAGCTGGTGCAACGGTAACTGGTAAAGTAGAAAAACACGGTAAATCTGCAAAGATTATCGTGTACAAATACAAAGCCAAGAAAAACTACCGTCGCAAGCAAGGTCACCGTCAACCATTCACCAAAGTTGTGATCGAGAAGATCAACGCTTAATTGGTGACTTGTTATGATTGAAGTGATCGTGAGCCGTGCGCAGCACGGTATCCATGAAATTAGTATTTCCGGACATGCCAATGCGGGTGCCTATGGGGCAGACATCGTTTGTTCTGCTGTATCAGGCATCAGCTTTGGTATATTAAACGCCATCCAACCTTTGACCGGCATCACTCCTGATGTCGCTGTCGCACAAGAAGGCGGTGGGTTCTTGAAGTGGAGTCTTTCTTCTTCGGATGATGAGGCTACACGCGAGAAACAACAGCTTTTGGCAGAGAGCATGGTTATTGCTCTTTTGTCAGTTGAGGCGAATTACGGTAAATACGTAAAAGTAAATGATCGTAAATGGCAGGGAGGTGTCTGATATGAACATGCTGTTTAACTTGGACCTTCAGTTTTTCGCATCGAAAAAAGGGGTAGGTTCCACAAAGAACGGTCGCGATTCCATTTCCAAACGTCTGGGCGTGAAACGTGGCGACGGGCAATTCGTTACTGCTGGTAACATTCTCGTTCGTCAACGCGGAACAAAGATTTACCCAGGTGCGAACGTAATGAAAGGCGGAGACGACACTCTGTTTGCAACTGCAGATGGTGTTGTTCGTTTCAAGCGTCTGGGCCGTGATCGCAAACAAGTTGTGATCGAGCCAGTTGCTTCCGAAGCGTAAATATTTGTTAAGAAAAACCCAGCGATATAGCTGGGTTTTCTTTTTGTCCGGCTCTTTTTTAACGAGTAGGAATTTTAAAATTTCGGAGCGCATAAAAACTTCCAGTAAAACGCGGTCGCTCTTCTATGATTTTGCCTCGAAAGAGGTTTTTTTATGGTACAATAGATGGGAAAGATATTCTTATCGACTTGGGTGAATGTGATGGGGGACGAGCGGAGGCTGTTTACGCATCAGACAGACCAACTGCTGACCGTTCTGAACAGGCAGCGGCATGACTGGTTGAACCACGTTCAGGTTCTGCTCGGCTATTTGCATTTGAACCGTACTGAACAAGGAGAGGCCCATTTGAAGCGCATCGCACAGATGGCGATGCAGGAATCGATGGTTGCCCGATTGAATAGCTCCTTGTTGTCCGTCTTCTTCTTGACATTTAACGCACTGAACAATGAATTGCTTTTAGAAGTAGACGTGTGCAATCATGTGGATCTCACGCGAGTAGTTTTGGACGAGCAAGACTTGTTTCAGTTGGTGTCAGAGATATTATGCACAGTGAACGATCATGTAGACCAGAGCGGGTACGAAGCAGCCAGCATGCAGGTAAGCTTGCAGATGGATGAGCGTGGCGTTCATTTTCGTTTTGACCTGGCCGGTGTACTTCGTGCATCCGGAATGGAAGAATTGGAAAAGCTGATACGTAAAAGCGAACAGAGTACGGTGGAGGTCACCGAGTGGATACATACGGAAGAAGAATGGGTCCTAAATTTGGTGGTCCCATTCGCGGAATGAAAGAGGTGACACCATGTTTGTCGATCAGGTAAAAGTATATGTAAAAGGCGGGGACGGTGGTAATGGAGCCGTCTCCTTTCGCCGGGAGAAGTACGTACCGCTGGGTGGTCCAGCGGGTGGAGATGGCGGTCAAGGTGGAGATGTCGTATTTGTCGTGGATGAAGGTCTGCGTACACTGGTAGATTTCCGCTATCAACGACATTTCAAAGCCCCACGCGGAGAGCATGGCCGCAACAAATCTCAGCACGGAGCAGGCGCGGAGGATATGGTCGTGCGCGTTCCACCGGGAACAACTGTCATTGATGATGATACCAAAGAAGTGATTGCCGATCTGGTGGAGCAGGGCCAACGTGCTGTGATCGCAAAAGGCGGACGTGGAGGACGAGGCAATATTCGTTTTGCCAACTCTTCGAATCCAGCCCCACACATCTCGGAGAACGGAGAGCCAGGTCAAGAGCGTTACATTGTCATGGAGCTCAAGCTGATTGCAGATGTGGGCTTGGTTGGCTATCCGAGTGTAGGAAAATCCACGTTGCTGTCCAGTGTAACAGCGGCGAAGCCAAAAATTGCGGCGTACCACTTTACGACGCTGACACCGAATCTGGGTGTTGTGGACTTGGGCGAGCAGAGCTTTGTTATGGCTGACTTGCCAGGATTGATTGAAGGTGCGCATGAAGGTGTGGGTCTTGGTCACCAATTCCTGCGTCACGTAGAGCGGACACGCTTGATCGTCCATGTGATTGACATGGCAGCGGTAGATGGACGCGATCCATACGAGGATTATTTGCAGATCAACCGAGAGCTGACGATGTATAACCTGAAGCTCGAAGATCGTCCGCAAATTGTAGTCGCGAACAAAATGGAACTGCCAGAAGCAGAGGAAAACCTGCGTATTTTCAAGGAAAAGGCTCCAGATGTGAAGGTGTACGAGATCTCTGCTGCAACCCGTCAAGGCGTACAAGAATTGATGTATGCGATCGGGGATACCTTGGCGACGATTCCGGACAAGCCTGCTGTCGAGGAAGTTGCGGAAGTGGAAGAGCGCGTGGTGTTCCGAGCGGAAAAAGAACCAGAGGCATTCGAGATTACGCGTGATAACGAAGTATTCGTCGTCAGCGGTGAAAAGATCGAGAAGCTCGTACGCATGACCAATCTGAACAGCTATGATGCAGCCCAACGTTTTGCAAGACAAATGCGCAGCATGGGTGTAGATGATGCTCTGCGTAAGCTGGGAGCAAAAGACGGGGATACCGTTCGGATCGGCAAATTAGAGTTTGACTTTGTGGAGTGACAAAAACCATGATTGATATCCCATCACTGAACCCATTTTTGGGGGATAAACGACTCCAACGCGGTGCGGCGCTACCGCTAATCATCTCCAAGCAGGTGAAGACACCTGTCCAAGTTTTGGTTGAACATGCAAAGGGCAGTTATCTCGTAGTTTCCTACGAGATGAAGCCTGAAACAAAAGCAGAGCTTCTCGGATCAACTGTACGCATTCGTTGGGAGACGGATGCGGCAGTGAATACCATTGATTTGGAAGTAGTTTCGGAGCAAACGCTTTGGCCGATCAAGCTTTTAGGGATGATTCCGATTAGTGTAGGGGTAGAAATTACACAAAAGCGCAAGCAGGATCCCATCTCCCCAGATCTCGGTATTTCTGTCCCTTACAAGGTGATGGGAGCCAGACCGATCGAAGAAAAAGGCGAGGCAGTGTTGCTAAAATTCTCTCCTACCCGTCTTGTTTTGGGAACGGACGGTTATGTGTCGAAGGGCGATTTTCTCCACTTGTCTTTCAAGATACCGAAGCAAGCGCAGGAGATCGTCATGATGGCGAAAATCGTGGAAAAAACGTTCCAAGACAAGCAATCAATCATTGAATTAATCTTTACGGATATCAATGAAAAGCACCATGAACTCATCAAAGATTACTATAAAAAGCTCTCAACTACCGCTTCTTCCTAAGGAAGCGGTTTTTTTCCTTTGATGTTCCTGTGAAGAAGGTATATAGTAGAGTACATAGAGTTCTAAATCGAGCCTGTTCACTTCATGATTTGTTGTGTACGCTTTCCTGAATAAATACATGTGAAATCATTCACTTTTGATTATTCGAATCCGTTGTCTGCTTTACTTTGTGAAAAATGTTACAAACAATTTTTTACCGGATTTTCAGGGAGAATAGCGGCCGTTACTCGTATGAACAGGCATCGAGAATGAAAGGCCTCTATTCCAAAGCAAAGGAGGACGTTTTTTTTATGTCTCAAACAACTACGCAACAAGCTCAAGCTGCTGCTGAAGTAGCAAGCACTGCAACTCTGGCACCAGCGCAGCAACAAGATGTACTCGATCAGTTGATGAAACCGGAAATTCAAGAGTCACTGAACGTATTGGTGGCGAACCTGCCTAAATTGGCAGAACTGACTACTCTTTTGACCAAAACATATGATTTGGTACAAACAGTAGCCAATGATCATGTGTTGATCGACGACATCAAAGGCGGAATGGAAGAGTTCGTAAAACCGATCTCTGATAAAGCGAAAGGTATTGCGCAAGCAGCCATTGAAGCCAATGACCGTGTTCATGTAGAAGAGTCTACTATCGGTTTGTTCGGTATTCTCAAAATGCTCAAGGATCCGCAAGTACAAAAAACATTGCGTTTCGCACAAGCATTCCTGGAAGTATCAGCAGAACGTCAACAACAAAAACGCTAGTTTTTTTATTATGGAATGGAAGACAAGGACGGAGGATTGGGCATGGCGAAGCATATTCTGATTCTAGGCGGCGGTTATGGCGGTTTGCTCAGCGCATTGACCGCACGTAAATACATGACGGCTGAAGAAGCGTCGATCACGGTGGTAAACCGTTTTCCTACTCACCAAATCATTACGGAACTGCACCGCTTGGCAGTAGGAAACCTGTCTGAACAAAACGTGGCGCTCCCTCTGGAAAGATTGCTGCGTGGCAAAGAGATTAACCTCGTAGTAGATTCGGTAGAAAATATTGGCCTCGATTCCCAACGCGTAACATTGGCGAGCGGCGAGTCCATCAAATACGATGCTTTGGTAATTGCGCTGGGTAGTGAAACCGCATTCTTTGGGATCCCAGGTCTGCAAGAGTACAGCTTTACACTGAAGTCTGTAGAAGAAGCAAATCGTCTGCGTGCACACCTCGAAGAGTGCGTGATTGAATACAAGACGAGCAAAAATAAAGCAGATGCTACCTTCGTTGTAGGTGGTGGCGGTCTGACAGGTATTGAGCTGGTTGGGGAATTCGCTGATATGTTGCCAAATCTGTGCCACAAACACGGCGTTGACTTTACAGACGTATCCATCTACTGCGTAGAAGCAGGTCCATCCATTTTGGCTGGTTTTGCTCCTGACCTGGTTGAGCGTGCGAAAACGAGCTTGGAAAAACGCGGCGTTCAGTTCCTGACAGGCGTACCTGTAACGGAAATGAAAGAAACCACGGTTTGCCTGAAAGATGGCGGTACCATTGAAACCAAAACAATGGTATGGACAGGTGGCGTACAAGGAAATCGCGTAGTGGCGGAGTGCGGCGTGGAAGTAAACCGCGGACGTGCAACTGTTACCGAATTCCTGCAATCCACTTCTCACCCTGATGTATTCCTCGCAGGTGACAGTGCGGTCGTAATGGGGCCAGAAGGCCGTCCATTCCCTCCAACTGCGCAACTGGCATGGCAAATGGGCGAAGTAGTGGGACACAATCTCTTCGCGCACTTCAACGGCACCAAAATGGATACCTTCAAACCGGTATTCTCCGGTACATTGGGTAGCCTGGGCCGTAAAGACGCGATCGGAACAATTGGTGCAAGCCAACTGAAGCTGAAAGGCCTGCCAGCAACCTTGATGAAAGAAGCGAGTAACGTTCGCTACTTGACTCATATCAACGGTCTGTCCTCTTTGGCATACTAATCGAATCAGGAAAACCCGGGATCATGGTGTCCCGGGTTTTTTTGCGCTTGTTTATCCGTTTCCACTCGGATCTTCAATCACGTTGGGGGATTGTGCCATCTTTTTGCCCCGCATGTCATTGCCAAACTGTTCAAGACTGCTTGGCTTACCCGCTGGGTGATTGTTACGGCGCTCCGATTTATCTGACTTTCCACGTCCGGCCATTTGCCTTTCACCTCCTCCATACGATACGCATTATTGTGCGCGAAGAAGCTCCCCCTCATGTAATCAAAGAAAACCAAATATGATCCGATGAAAAAAAGTGACGGATAAGGATTGTCACATTACATGCTATCCGTTATAATGTCCTCTATGAAGAAACAACTGTTTTTCTCAGGAGGACACAACGCATGAAAAAGGAAGAAAAATTCTACTTGATTCGATCTGACATCCTGCCAGAATCGATTGCCAAAACGATTGAAGCCAAGAAGATGCTGGAATCAGGCGAAGTGGATACCGTGAATGAAGCGGTTGAACGCGTGGGATTGAGCCGCAGTGCTTTTTATAAGTACAAAGATGGCGTTTTTCCGTTCAATGCGATGATGAGCGAAAAAATTATGACGTTTACGTTCTCTTTGGATCACATGTCAGGTTACTTGTCCAAAGTGCTCACATATGTAGCCGATCAAGGTGGAAACGTGTTGACCATCAATCAGACGATTCCACTTCAAGGGATTGCTACCATATCCATGTCAGTCGATATGGCTAATCTTCGCGTATCTAGCACGGAGTTTTTGGATAACTTGCAGTTGATCCCGGGCGTTCGCAAAGCGATGATCGTCGGTAGAGGCTAAGTAAAAAAATAAAGAAAAGGCAGGGGAGAGACATGGAGAAGCAGAGCATTAAATTGGGATTAATGGGATTTGGGACAGTCGGGACTGGTGTCGTCCGCATTATTCAAGCACATCAAGAGGATTTGCAAAAGCAAACCGGCCTCAGTATTGAGATTTCCCGTATTCTTGTTCAGGATGCGGAAAAATCTCGGAATATTTCATCCATGGTGGGTGCGCTGACCACTGACCCTGCTAGTCTTTTGGATGATCCGGAAATTGAAGTCATCGTAGAAGTAATTGGTGGAATTCACCCTGCAAAGGAATACATTTTGGGTGCACTCGAACGGGGCAAGCACGTAGTAACTGCCAACAAGGATCTGATGGCGTTGCACGGGGCCGAAATTTTAGAGAAGGCGCAAGAAAAGGGCTGTGACGTCTTCTACGAGGCAAGCGTGGCAGGTGGCATACCGATCTTGCGCGCGTTAGTAGAAGGGTTCTCCTCAGACCGCATCGCGAAAATGATGGGGATCGTCAACGGGACGACCAATTACATCATGACCAAAATGAGTCAAGAGGGCGCAGAATATAGCGAGGTATTGAAAGAAGCGCAAGCACTGGGCTATGCGGAGCAGGACCCTACCTCCGATGTAGAAGGCTTTGATGCCGCCCGCAAAATGGCCATTCTGGCAACCCTGGGCTTCCGTGTACCGATGAAGCTCGAAGATGTGGACGTAAAAGGGATCAGTTCCGTGAGCAAGGAAGATATCGCCTATGGCAAACAACTGGGCTATGAAATCAAGCTGCTCGGACTGGCTCGCCGTGACGAAGAGGCGATTGAGGTAAGTGTGCAGCCGACTCTGGTTCCAAAATCTCATCCACTCGCTTCCGTAAATGGCGTCTTTAATGCCGTGTACGTACATGGGGAAGCGGTAGGGGAGACCATGTTTTACGGGCCGGGCGCAGGTGAATTGCCGACTGCTACCGCCGTTGTGTCAGACCTCGTCACTGTCGTCAAAAACAGAAAGCTAGGAGTGAATGGACGCGGAATGGTTGCTCCATACAAAGAAAAAGTATTGAAAGAAGACAGCGAAAAATTCTCGAAATACTTCCTGCGCATCGTCGTTGCGGATAAACGCGGTGTTCTTGCTCAAATTACTCAGCTATTGGCAGATAAAAATATTTCCCTTGAGCAGGTCATCCAGCAACCGTTTAACAACGGTGAGGCGGAGATTATCATGATTACACACCTGTCCTCAAAAAGTGATATGGATGCGGTACTGGCTTATATGGAGCAGATGGATATCGTATCAACTGTGCAGAGCTGCTACCGTGTAGAAGGGGGAGACAAATAATGGCATCTGATCGACAGTCTGGCATCCTTGCACGCTACCGGGAATTTCTCCCGATCACAGAAAAAACTCCGCTGGTTAGCTTGCATGAAGGAAATACTCCCCTGATCCATGCCCCGAACCTATCCAAACAATTGGGGGTGGAGCTGTACGTCAAGTATGAGGGACTCAATCCGACCGGCTCTTTCAAAGATAGAGGCATGGTCATGGCTGTAGTCAAAGCGGTAGAAGAGGGAAGCAGTACGATCATGTGCGCTTCGACGGGGAATACATCAGCAGCAGCAGCGGCGTATGCGGCACGCTCAGGATTGCGTTGCATCGTTCTGATCCCGAACGGCAATATCGCACTGGGTAAGCTGGCGCAGGCTATCGCCTATGGTGCAGAAGTCATCGCGATTGACGGTAATTTTGATGAAGCGCTGGATATCGTTCGCGAAATCACGGCGAAAGAGCCAATTACACTGGTGAATTCCGTGAACCCTTACCGAATTGAGGGACAAAAGACCGCGGCATTTGAAGTGTGCGATGCGCTGACGGACGCACCTGACATTTTGGCCATTCCAGTTGGCAATGCAGGTAACATTACAGCATATTGGAAGGGCTTCGAGGAATATTTCGCAGCCAAAAAATCGAGTCGCTTGCCTAAGATGTACGGATTCCAGGCAGCGGGAGCAGCTCCGTTAGTTCATGGCGAACCAGTAGCCAACCCTGAAACGATTGCGACAGCTATTCGCATTGGCAACCCGGCGAGCAAGGATGGCGCCTTGAATGCCATTTCGAAATCAAGCGGTCTCGTCGATAGCGTGACGGACGAAGAAATTTTGCATGCCTATCATTTACTTGCGAAGAGTGAAGGTGTGTTTTGTGAGCCTGCTTCGGCAGCATCGTTGGCTGGCATTATCAAGCTGCATAAGGCTGGAAAGCTTCAACCCGGCAGCCAGATCGTATGCGTGCTGACTGGAAACGGACTAAAAGATCCAAATATCGCTTTGAAGCTGGTAGGGGAAGAGCCACGCTCTGTTCCAGCGACACATGAAGCTGTTATGGAGCTGGTTCGTCAAAGTGGGAGAGAATTTGTATCATGAATGGGCAACGTGTAAAAGTAACCATACCGGCAACGACAGCGAATCTGGGACCGGGATTCGATGCGCTGGGAATGGCTTTCCAGTTGTATTCTGTCGTAGAAATGGAAATCAGTGATCATACGACAGTAGAGATGATGGGCAAGGAGCTACAAGGAACACCGACTGACAAAAACAATCTTCTGTACAAGGTTGCGGCGAGAGTGTTTCAGGAAGCAGGTCTCGCCATTCCTGAGCTCGCGATCCGTGCTTCCAGTGACGCTCCTCTGACGAGGGGCTTGGGGAGTAGTGCTGCTGCGATTGTAGGTGCACTCGTAGCAGCGAATCATCTCGCTGGCGAACCATTTACTCGTGAGCAACTGTTTGAAAAGGCAACGCGTCTGGAAGGGCATCCGGATAATGCGGGTGCTTCGATGTTTGGCGGTATCATTGTTGCGACGATGCCTGAAGTAGAAGGAGACCCCATTCCTTATGTGCGGTTTTCCGCTCCTGCGGGATTGCAAACACTCGTCGTGATCCCAGAATTCATGCTCGCGACAGAAAAAGCGCGGAACGTCTTGCCACAGGTGTACAGCAGAGAGGATGTTGTATATAATGTGGGTCATAGTAGTTTGCTAGTTGCTGCACTGGCACAAGGCAGACTAGACCTGATGGGACGGGCAATGTCGGATCGGTTGCATCAGCCGTATCGAGCAAAGCTTGTGCCTGGCTTGAACGAAATCCTGGACAAAGCGACTGAACACGGGGCACTGGGAGCTGCTTTAAGCGGCGCTGGACCAACGATCCTCTGCTTTTTCTCTTCGGATGAAGAATTAGAGAAGCTGCGTGCATTTGTGGACAGAGTGATGAAAGGGCACGACATCTCGTACCGCGTGATGATCTTGCAACCGGACGAAAATGGCGTACAGGTAGAAATCCATCAGAGATAGACCATAGTGGATAGGAGTAGCCATGGAGAAGAAACTTGCTTTTCTAGGACCGCGTGGAACGTTTACCGAAGAAGCAGGGCGGATATTGTCGCTCGGACAAAAGCTGTCTTTCGTTCCGTACCCAAGTATTATTGAAGTACTAAACGCTGTTTCCAAAAAGGAAGTGGCATACGGTGTCGTACCGATGGAAAACTCCATTGAAGGTACAGTCAATTCTACACTGGATTGGCTCATTCACGAAGTAGATTTGCCTATTTTGGCGGAACTCGCACTGCCTATTACGCAAAACCTGCTGGTGGCAAAAAGAGAGCAACCATTGCCATTGTCAGCGATTACGAGAGTGCTGTCACATCCTCAAGCGATTGCACAAAGTCATAACTTTTTGCGTGAGAATTTGCCAGAAGCAGCGATCGAAACGGTAAACAGTACGGCATTGGCCGCAAAAATGGTGAGTGAGCATCCAGAAGAGCCGTGGGCTGCTGTTGGTACTCGATTGAATGTAGAGATTTATCCTTTGGAGTTTGCGCGTGAACAAATTCAAGATTATTCGAATAACTACACGCGCTTTGTTCTCGTCGGTCAGGAAAGTCTGGATCTACCGGTTTCCCGCAAGGAAAAGACGACGATACTAGTCACGCTGCCAGAAGATTTTCCGGGAGCATTGTATCAAGTACTGGCTGCTTTTGCTTGGAGAAAGGTCAACTTGTCTCGCATCGAATCACGTCCGACGAAAAGAGCACTCGGAAGCTATTATTTTGTTATCGACATTGAACAGAAGATGGACGACGTCTTGTTGCCAGGAGCGTTTGCGGAGATTGAAGCCATTGGTTGTCAAGTTCGTCAGCTCGGGACGTATCCATTTTATATGCATCAGACCAATTCCTAGAGGGATTGGTTTTTTCTTTTTCTGCTCCTTCCCAACAAAGGAGTGGCGTCAAGGAGCAAAACGCCCATGACTGCATACGATGTTAGGGAGTTTGGTGCAAGGGAGGAGAAAAACATTGAGAATACACATCGTCCAAAAAGGCGATACGATGTGGAAGATCGCCAAAAAATATGGCGTCGATTACAAAGAACTGTTACGCCTTAATAGTCAATTAAAAACTCCCGATACAATTTATCCTGGAGCGAGAATCAAGATTCCGGCGAAACAAGTTCCTGTCCGACCATCGCAAAGAACGACGCCCCCCCATCCAATGAGTGAGGCGGCCCCTTATGTGAAAGAAAGACCGATTACGGAAGAGGAAGAGATGGAGGTACCGCAACAAATCGAAAGGCGTCCAATTGAGCCGGAAGAATCAGGAGAGGTACAAATCGAGTCCACGGAGGAGACCAGACCTACTCTACCGCCGGCTCCCATTCCTACGAGGCCACCCAAGGAGATGCCTAGACCTCCCAAAGAAATGCCAAGACCACCAGTCCCTTCTGTTTCACCAGAGGTAGTCAGGCCAACGGCACCACCAACATTACCACCTCCACCACCAACACAGCCTATTCCAAAACCAACGGAGCCGATCGAAAAACCAATCGAAAAACCGATTGAGAAGCCAACACCGTATAAACCACCGAACATTTCAGGGAAGCCAAATGTGCTGCCTCCGGTTCCACCTGTTCCTATACGTCCACTCATGCCGACTCCACCTCCAACCGGAGTGAGTCCGTATATTTATCCACCAGCAATTCCACCGAATCCAAATGTGCCCAGCATTCCATATAGACCACCTACACAGGTCTTGCCATTACAGCCTACACGACCGCCAGCATATGGATGCCCTCCTTGCCCACAGCCGAATTATCCGCCGCCACGGGTAAGTCCATTGCAACCGATGCAACCAAACTATCCACCGCCGCGGGTAAGTCCATTGCAACCGATGCAACCAAACTATCCACCGCCACGGGTAAGTCCGTTGCAACCGATGCAGCCGAACTATCCGCCCCCACGGGTAAGTCCGTTGCAACCGATGCAGCCGAACTATCCACCGCCACGGGTAAGTCCAGTGCAACCGATGCAGCCAAACTATCCACCCCCAAGGGTGAGTCCGTTACGTCCGCAGAAGCCGCCTTCAAAGGTGAGTCCACAACAGCAGCTCAAGCCGCCTTCAAAGGTGAGTCCACAACAGCAGCTCAAGCCACCTTCAAAAGTGAGCCCGCAACAGAAGCTGAAGCCATCGACGAGGGTAAGTCCAGAGCAACAGCGCAGGCCAATGCCACAGGTGCGTCCATTCCCGCCGTTCCCACCGACGTTCATGCCACCATTCCCGCCATTTCCGCCTTGCCCACCGTGGTTTAGCCCGTTTGTACCAAATCGACCGATTGTGAGTCCAGAACAATTTCGACCAATCAATCCATTTCCGCCTTGCCCACCACCGATTAGACCGATGCCGTTTCCTTATCCATGCCCACCACCATTTCCGCCCATGCCATTAAAGCGGCCACGAGCGAAGAAGCCTGTGTGCCCGGAACCAGTGGAGTCATCATCATGTGAGTGTTCTTCTGAAGTCTCGGAGTACAGAGGACGAAAAGGCAAGTACAATCGTTCTCCACAGGGGATTCACAATAACATGATGTTCCCACCTTCCCCGTGTATGGCTTCCATGCCTGAACAAGGGGTTTGGCCGAACTGGGGAGATGGGCATGAAGAATCCTCTTCTTACTGAGAGGGTATGGGATGAACAAGGGAATCTTATCCACCATTGAAAAGGCTTTTCGCTGTCAAATTTATGGGGCGAAGCCGAAGCGAAACGTCAACCTGTTAAAAACAGACCGGGGCCACTGGATACTCAAAGGATATAAGCAGGTCGAAAAAGCTGTGTGGGTGACAGAGTTAGCGGATGCACTGCATGAAAAGGGCTTTCATCATACCGTGCAGTATGTGGCGAGTCAGGAAGGGTCCAAAATTTTTGCATTTGAAGACCGTTATTACACCATCATGAAAATGATTGATGGGCATGAAGCAGATAACGCTTCTCTTTTCGATGTCAAAAAAACAGCGGAAACATTAGCACGTTTTCATGTTGCAGCTCAAGGTTTTCCTATTGCTCATACGTATGCGTATGAAGGAAAACCGGCTCTTTTAGATAAATGGGAGAGCCGCTTGGAATACTTTGAGCGGTTGATGTGGTCGGTGGAACAAAAAGGACCCCAGACAAAACTGGAGCAACTCATTTCGCACCAGGCAGATCACGTTCTTCGAGATGGCAAGGAGCTGCTGCAATCTGCCTACAAGCTGCCTTTGACGCCAGAAATGTTTTTAGCCATGGAGAAGGGGACACTCGCGCATAGAGACGTGGCGAGTCATAACTTTTTGCTTACGGAGCGAGGCAATTGCTATTTGATTGACCTTGATACAGTAGGTCATGATCTTCAGCTTGTTGACCTCGTGCAATTGATGTCGCGGATGCTATTGATGCAAGAGTACCGCATGGATTCCTTTGTGGAAGCGATGGAAGCCTATAGTAACGTCAACTATTTATCTGATACCCAGATTTGGGCTGTTCATCAATTGCTTCGCTATCCGGATAATTTCTTGCGGGAGGTAACGGGCTTGTATAGTCAGCGTCCAGGATACCACATGAAGGGCGTCATGCAACTGATCCAAATGGAAGGCAAATTGATGGCGAATCGCCAACGCTTTTTAAACGATGGAGAACGAATTTTCCAGCGCTCTCCGTGGGGTCAATACCATTTTGTCGGATAGTCGGATAAAACAAAACATCCCTCTCGAAAGAGGGATGTTTGTGTTGTCGACAAGCTTACTTGGAAGCAGGCTTAGACAGATCAATAGAGAATTTCGCAAACCCAGATTCCAATACGTTGATGAACTTGATATGGGACAATTTTTCAGCAAATGGTTTTGCGTCAGGAGAAGAAGTGAATGTAACATTCAGCTTCGCATCTACTGGAGCAAAAGACCAGTTGTTGTCTGCTGCTGGGTCGATATTTTTTTGGTTCAGGATGTAGTCGATTACGATTTGACGGTTTTCATCTGGAGAATCGATTATGATGTTTTTGCCATCCAGACCTGGGAACGCACCGCCGCCGCTTGCACGGTAGTTGTTGGTTACAACGATGAATTTGTCTTCAGGTTTTACTGGTTTGCCGTTATAAGACAGGTTTTTCACCCGGTTTGCATCTTTGTTTGCTACTTTTCCATCTACAGCGTATTTGGATGGCTGTGTAACATCGATTTGATAAGTAACACCGTCAATTACATCAAAGTTGTACGTTGGGAAAGACTCGTTGATGAGTGGCTGCTCATCAGTTTTCTTCGTATCGATTTGGTTGAACTGTCCAGCGGAGCGTTCCAACCATTCTTTCACCGTAGCTCCATCGACCAAAACTGCTTTCAATGTGTTCGGGTAGATGTACAGGTCAGATACGTTTTTGATGGCGATTGTACCAGCTGGGATATTGGAGTAGTAGCTTACTCCGTTACGGCCGCCTGCTTTAAATGGTGCACCAGCAGACAGAACTGGAATGCCTTCGTATTCTGTACCCTTCACGTTTTTCTCAACGAACCATTTTTGTGCATTGGTTACGATTTGGATAGATGGGTCATCTTGTACAAGTGCGAAGTAGCTGAAGATCGGGGAAGATGTTTTCCCTACAGCAGAACGAACCCATTCAACTGTTTTATCGTGATCTTCTTTTACTGCATCTACGATAGCTTTGTCTGCATCAGCCAAGGATGCTTTGTTCGCTTTGTCATAGATCGGAACTACTTTTGTAGCGGACTCAGCCACTGTCCATTTGCCTTTTTCTTGTTTCAGCGTCAGGTCGATCACGCCGAGGTGGTTACCCCAGAAGCCAGGCATAACGGCTGGTTTACCGTTGATCGTTCCTTTTTCTGCATCAACGCCTGGAATTTTATCGAATCCAGGACCAGGGAATACTGAGTGGGAATGTCCGAACAGGATCGCGTCGATACCATCTACTTTACTCAGTTGGTAGCTAGCGTTCTCCAATTGAGGACCACCCTCGATCGGGCCAATTCCGGAGTGAGGAACCGCGATGATGATGTCCGCACCTTTTTTCTTCATTTCAGGTACGAATTTATTGGCGGTTTCCACGATGTCCTTCGCGATTACTTTTCCTTCCAGGTTAGCCTTGTCCCATTGCATAATTTGTGGCGGAACAAAACCGATTACGCCTACTTTGAGTTTTACATCTTTGCCGTTCTCATCTTTAAAAGTACGCTCCAGAATTTCGTAAGGAGTGTACATGTTTTTGTCATTGTTCGGGTTTTTGTCCTTGTCGTCTACATAGACGTTGGAGTTTATGTAAGGGAATTTCGCACCCTTCAAGCTGGTGTCCAAGAACTCCAAACCAAAGTTGAACTCGTGGTTACCGATATTGGCAACATCATAGTCCATCAGGTTCATTGCTTTGTAAGCAGGGTGAGTATCTCCAGCTTTCAACGGGTCAATTTTTGCTACGTAGTCGCCCAATGGGTTTCCTTGCAACAAGTCACCGTTGTCAATCAGGATGCTGTTTTTCACTTCTTCTCTTGCTTTTTTGACCAATGTGGCTGTTTTTGCTAGGCCAAACTCGTCTGTGTTTTTGTCTTGATAGTAGTCATAGTTAACGATGTTGGTGTGGATATCTGTCGTTTCCAACAGGCGGAGCTTGAGGACAGAACCTGTTTGCGCGCTTACAGGAGTAAGAGGAAAAGAGAGTGCGCCAACAACCAAAGAAGTGCTGAGGAGAAAAGCAGTCAGCATTTTTTTGTTCGTTTTTTTCATGTTTGAAATGACCTCCATAAGTTTACAATAATGCCAAGCAAAAATAGTTTATCATTAGATTCAGACCCTGGATAGATAGCTAGATGAAATAGTATATTAATTTTTTGTATTGACAAAAATAAAAAAATATAAGATCAATCCCCCATTAGTCGTGTATGTCCATTTTTCTTTGTGGCAATGATAGGAAGAAAAGCCTATATAAAGAAGGGGTTCAATGTGAATGAGAAGAAAGCATGGATGGTCTATGCGACATGGGGTGCAGCATTAGCCACGGGCGTTGTAGTCGGTATCCTGTTAGTAGGAAAGGACGGAAATGATTCGGTCCTTGCCCGTTTCCTAAACTATACAGGCAAAGCGGATGTAGTAGCAGGTAATTCGTACGAACTGGTTTTAACTCGCCACTATTTGTGTGGGGTGCGAGATGAAGAACATGTGTCTGTTCATACCGAGCAACTGGCAGACGTCATGGGTAACTATCATGGATGGGAAATTGTACAAGCAGAACCTGTCAAGATGATCTTGATGAAACGCGAGCAGGATATAGCGCCAGCGTGCAAGGAGAATGGACATATCGGAATAGCTGCGGATGGTATGCTTACTCTCTTTCATGGTCTGCCTGCTGAACAGGATGTCGTGCAAACGTTTTATCGAATCGATACTGCGAAAATGGAAGCGAGTCTGCCAAAAGAGGAATGGGAGAATCTGAAACGGGGGATTCGCATTCGGAATTTGGCAGAGTATAACAGTGTGTTGTCCACCTATGGCGAATACCAATGGAGTGGCCAATGAAAACGGGTGAACCAAAAGAAATCCCTTTCGAGCCTTTCGTGTAACAAGCACGTATGGGACTGGAAAGGGATTTTTGATTCCATTGCTAAGGATTTAGTTCAACCGCAATGATTCGCCAACGTTCCCCCGGCACTTCCCGGTGCAAAAGAAACGTCCATGTCTGTCGAAAATTCCCGCCTTCCCGGGCGATGTATGAGAGCCGAACAGGAACCTCTATCAAGAAGGGACCGCGTTCGTCTGACGGGATGACGATTTCTGACGATCGCACAGATTCGATCGCGGTCAGCCCTTCAGGAAGTGAGAATCCGTCGGTTGTCATTCGCATAGCATGGGTGTCGTGCTCATGCAGAGCGGTGAGGAAATAGCCGACGAGTTCTTCAGGAGACGCCCCTTTTATTGTAGTCGCAAGTGCTCCGGAGGCTTTGAGAATCATCATGCTGTGACTTGGATCTGGCTCTGTTCGTCGATGGGTGGAGCTGCCGAAAAAGTGGATGCAAAAATGCCCCGGGAATTCATTTCCTTTAATCGCACCAGCGCCATGCGGCATTCCGTGCATGGATGCTGCAAAATAAGTACCGTCTACCTCTACCAGAATGGCTCTGCGCTTCCACGACCATTTTCCTTGATAAATGTTCTTCATGATTTGTGTATCCTTGCGTGTCAAAGGTTGAACATCAGCATGGCGACTACCTGCTCGGCGTTGGACATCAAATCGTTGTCCCGTCTCTAAATCAATGACGGTACCGAATTCCATCCGTTTCAACGTTTTTTTCACCTGTTCCCAGGGAATGGCTTGTGCAAAATGGATAGCTTCAACGGACTTGACCATTTCTTCAATCCGCTGGCGAACATCGTTTGCCAATATATAACGACGAGGCATTTTTTTCTCATAAAGCTGGCCATCGTGATCATATACATACGTTCGTTTTTTTACAGTCAATGTAGCGCGTATCCAGTGAGGGTTGTAAGAGGCGACTTCGGTAGTAGAACCCAATAGCCGCTTCGTAAATTGCTTTTGATCACGGAAGGACATGGTCGTTTGGAAGGAGGACTCGGGTGACACCGAAACGGTGACCGAGATGTTATTCTTGACTTTGGCAAACACAGAGTACGGCATTGACAGTGCGATTACGAAAAAGCATATACAAAAAATAAGGACTTTGCTTCGCAACAACCAACACCTCCACTGCTTATCGTTTCAATAAGATGTCTGGCTCATGTAGCGTAAATCTTGGTATCATAACGCCATTGCGCTTACGCCATACTGATTTCATACGGTGATCGAAGGAGGAGTCTTTAGACTATGTCTACCATGCCTAGAGGTAGCTACAAAGACCAGTTCCATCAGCGTTTGTACGTTCAGTTGAATCAGGGGCACAACAAGCTCAATTACCAACAGATCAATAAGATCAAAGAGCACATGCAGAGTGGCGTAGACGACTATGCCCACATGCAGCATGATGTGTCGGAGTCACTCGGAATGAACAAACACTAACAGACGCCGTATAACCCGTTCCTTATAAGAAGGAGCGGGTTTTTATATGGAAATGCACGTTCGCTTTTTTTGTGCTTTGTGTTACAGTAGAGAGTAGAATCTTTGCTCACGGAGAGTGGACTATGCGCATATTAGGAATTGACCCTGGCATTGCGATCGTTGGCTTCGGGGTTGTGGATAAAGAGGGCAGCCAATTGCGTCCCGTCCAATACGGAAGCATTCAGACAGAAGCAGGATTGCCAGTGCCACTTAGATTGAAACAGATTTTTGAGGCAATGCAGAGCCTTCTGGAAACATATCGTCCCGATGAAATGTCCGTCGAAAAGCTTTTCTTTAATAAAAACGTGACGACGGCCTTTACAGTTGGTCAAGCGCGAGGGGTTATTATACTTGCGGCAGAGCTGGCTGGTGTGCCGGTCTATGAATATACCCCGATGCAGGTCAAGCAAGCCGTGACTGGATACGGGGGAGCAGAGAAGAAGCAAATACAGGAAATGACGAAGCTCCTATTGCGGTTAAAAGAAGTACCAAAGCCTGACGACGTGGCGGACGCATTGGGCATTGCTATTACGCACGCACAGTTTCGCGCGTTCATTTCCATTTCGGAAGGGGTCAAGAAATGATTGATTTTGTAGAAGGTACACTTAGTTATCTCGATTCGGAATACATAGTTATCGAAACCGGTGGAATTGGTTATCGACTGTTCTGTCCAAATCCGTACCAATTCGTTCGATATGAAGGCAGCAAAACCAAATTGTTTACCCACCACCATGTGCGGGAAGATGCCATCCTGTTGTATGGCTTCGCTACCCGTGACGAACGCGATTTGTTCCGCAAGCTGCTTGATGTTAGCGGAATCGGTCCAAAGGGCGGATTGGCGATTCTGGCAGCGGCGACGCCTGAGCAACTGGTGATGGCGGTTCAACAGGAGAATGTTACCTATTTGACGAAATTTCCGGGGATTGGGAAAAAGACTGCCCAGCGCATTATCCTCGATTTGAAGGATAAATTGGTAGGGTACACACCATCTGCGATTTTGACTATTGCAGCGGGTGATTTGACAGCAGGCGAGCAAGCCGTGTCTGCACTGAACGAAGCACTCGATGCATTGACCGCACTGGGTTACTCTGATGGTGAACTGCAAAAAATCAGAAACGCGCTGTCTGAGAAATCAAAAGAGGGCGATGGTGTAGAAAAGCTCATCAAACAAGGGCTTGCGTTGCTCATGAGGGGGTAGGATTTTGGATTCTCGGATCATCACGACGCATATGAATTGGGAAGAAGATGCGGCGGAGCTGAGCCTCCGTCCTCGTTATTTAAACGAATACATCGGTCAGCAGCATGTGAAGGAAAACTTGAAAATCTTTATTGAAGCGGCCAAGATGCGGAAAGAGTCATTGGATCACGTACTGCTGTACGGTCCGCCTGGACTAGGGAAGACGACTTTGTCGCAAATTATTGCAAATGAGCTGGGTGTGAATATCCGAACGACGTCCGGTCCGGCAATTGAGCGCCCCGGTGATTTAGCCGCGATTTTGACGAATTTGCAAGAAGGCGACGTCCTGTTTATTGACGAGATTCACAGGCTCAACCGAAGTGTCGAGGAAGTTTTGTATCCGGCTATGGAGGATTTTGCGCTGGACATCATTATCGGTAAAGGGCCAAGCGCTCGCAGTGTTCGTTTGGATTTGCCGCCATTTACACTGGTCGGGGCTACGACGCGGGCTGGCATGCTGTCCGCACCGCTTAGAGATCGCTTTGGGGTTGTAAATCGCCTGGAGTTTTATACAGTCCCGGAACTGACCTTCATCGTTTCACGGGCAGCCGACATCCTTCAGGTTGTCATTCGAGAAGGCGGAGCAGAGGAGATTGCCAGGCGTTCACGGGGAACACCCCGAGTATCAAACCGTCTGCTGAAGCGAGTTCGCGATTTTGCCCAAGTAAAAGGCGAAGGCGTCATTACGACAGAGATTGCCAAAGAAGCGCTGGAAAGATTGCAAGTGGATGCCTGCGGTCTGGATCATATCGACCACAAACTATTGCTAGCGATTATTGATCGCTTTGACGGTGGTCCGGTTGGACTGGATACGATCGCAGCAACCATCGGAGAAGAGTCACAAACGGTGGAAGATGTTTGCGAACCATACCTCATGCAGATTGGCTTTATGCAGCGGACGCCGCGGGGGCGGGTTCTTACCCCGAGTGCGTACCAACACTTTGGTCGGGAGATGAAATCGTGAATCCTGTAGCCAAGCTACTTATTATTGGTGGTGCTGCTTTAATCGTAATTGGTCTTTTGTGGCAGGTAGGAGGCAGATTTTTGCCGCTGGGGCGTTTGCCGGGAGATATCGTGGTAGAAAAGGAAAACGTCAAGTTCTACTTTCCGATTGTGACTTGTATTGTGATTAGCATCGTTTTGTCTCTTGGCATGTATGTATTCCGGCTGTTTAAATAGGCAAGTGTGAAGGCCATCGGAGCTCATCGTTCCGGTGGTTTTTTTGCGTGCGGGCGTTTGGTCCCATTTTACGAAAAAGGCAGGAGATCAGCTTGCGATTGTCGAAAAACATGGGAAGACATGCCAATTTTTGTTGAAAATCAGGTGGAGAAAGGACAATGGACGACATGAGAAAGAAATGGATGGGGAAAGTCCTTTCGGTGGGCCTGCTATCAGTAGTTCTCGTAGGAGGACAAGTACCAGCGCAGGCAGCCGGCGACAATATTAGAGTTGCGCTATTTGTGGATACAGGACAAGGCTATCGGGGAGTAGTTCCTTCCGTTACGCTGACGGCTGAAAATGGAATGGAAGTCGTACTCAACGGACCCGAAGGCAAGACAGATTTACCCGAATTAAAGGGAGATGCAACTCGTTACCGGGTTGATGAATATCATTTGATCGTTGCCGAAACAGGTGACTGGAATCGCGCACAGCAGATTGCACAGCAAATGAGCCAACGAAAATACGAGGGCTCCATCCAGGTGGCAAAGCGCAACGGTCAGAACGTCTATCAGGTCGTAAGCGGGACGTATGACACGTATCAGGCTGCTGCCAATCAGGCAAAAACGGTTGCCCAAGCAATCGGGCAGAATCCGCTGGTAAAAGGTCCACATCGACTCGAAGCGGGTAAATTCAAAAGCCTAGAGGAAGCTGAACAATTCCAAGCGTCATTTGAAGCAGCAGGTATTCCTGCTTATCCCGTGATGGTATCAGATGGGGATAAAGTCAAATATGCGGTATGGATCGGCGACGAGGTTAGTCCAGAAGCTGTGAAAGAATTGAAACGAAGAGCAAACGCCGCATTTCCTTCCTTCTCCTATCAGGAGCCAGACAGTCAATCTTATGTTATATTGAAGCAGGATGTATACGGATCACCGGACGAAGTGATTTGGAAGTATGTATTTTCTCCTCAAGTAAAGCTGACTGTCGAAGCGAATAAAGCAGGCGATGAATCGGTGATTGGCGTTGTGGAGCGAGAGCAGCGCACCTATCGCGGTGAGATGGAGCTATCGGAATACAATGGTCACTTGACGCTAGTAAATGAGCTTCCTATGGAAGAGTATCTGTATGGAGTCGTTGGCTCTGAAATGGCTCCGGGCTGGCCGATGGAAGCATTGAAAACACAGGCAGTCCTGTCGAGAACTCGTGCTGTGTGGCAAGGCAATAAGTATGGAGTTGCCAATGTATCAGACACGGTTTTCGAACAGGCGTACTATGGCTATACAAAAGAGTCTGATGATGTACGGAAGGCCGTCGACGAGACAGAAGGCGAAATCATTTACTACCAAGGCAAACCAGCCGAGTCACTTTTCTATTCCAATGCTGGCGGCATGACTGCTGACGGCACAGAAGTATGGGGCAATCCAGTTCCTTATTTGCGATCTGTCGAGAGTAAAGACACCTATCCAATGGACAATGCGAGCGTATGGTACCGCGTAGCTTTAGCAGATGGAACGCTTGGCTATGTAAGAAATGATCTGGTAACTGAAACAGGCCAGAGCAATTCAGAGGGAAAAAGAATCGCGGTCATTTCGACCGAGAATACCAATTTGCGCTCAGGTCCAAGTACAACGACGCATCGTGTGTTGTCCGTACTCCCTACTGGTGCAGAAGTAACGATCCTCTCAGAAGTAAAAGAAGAAAATGCGTATTCGTGGACGCGCGGTCCGTTTACCTCTACAGAGGTTGCAGCTATGATCAATGCCGCGCATGACAAGAACAAAGCTCCGCGCATTTCAGGAAACGTAACGAGCCTGAAAGTGACAGAACGCGGTCCATCTGGACGTGTGATCGCGATGGAAGCAAACGGGAAGTCGATCGTCGTTTCTTCACCTGATGCTTTCCGTTCAGTTTTTCAACAAGGTGGCTCCCCTCTGCGCAGCACGAAGTTTGAAGTAGAAATGGTCAATGGCTCGCAATTCATCTTCCGAGGCACTGGCTTTGGGCACGGACTTGGTGTTTCGCAATACGGAGCTCGTGCAATGGCAGAGGAAGGGTATGACTACAAAGATATCTTGCAACACTACTACCAGGATGTGACAATCGAAAAGTAAGTCGTTTGCCACAAGATCTACCGCAAAAAGGAGCAACGATTTCGTGGACGTGCAACAATTTGATTTTGATTTGCCGGAGCATTTGATTGCCCAGCACCCGCTAGAAGACCGAACTTCATCGAGATTGCTCGTGTTAGAGAAACAAACAGGCAATATCGTTCACCAGCAATTTACCAATTTAATCGATCATCTCCAAGCAGGGGACGTACTCGTCATGAATGACAGCCGCGTTTTACCTGCCAGACTGATTGGAGAGAAGGCTGACACTGGTGCGAAAATAGAAATCCTTTTGTTGAAATCACTTGGTGACGATCGCTGGGAGACGCTGGTGAAGCCCGGGAAGCGGATGAAGCCGGGGACAGAAGTGGTTTTTGGTAACGGTTTATTGCGTTGTGTTTGTGAAGACGTGACCGAGACGGGTGGACGAATCGTGCGCTTTTTGTACGAGGGAATTTTTTATGAGATACTCGACCAATTGGGCTCGATGCCTTTGCCTCCGTATATTCACGCACAATTGGAGGACAGTGAGCGTTACCAGACAGTCTATGCGAAGGAGCGCGGTTCAGCAGCAGCTCCGACAGCCGGCCTCCACTTCACGAAGCCATACTTGGAGCAAATCGCTGCAAAAGGCGTACAGCTTGCTTACGTGACACTGCATGTGGGACTTGGGACTTTTCGCCCTGTATCAGCGGATTCCGTAGAAGAACATGTCATGCACGCGGAGTACTATGAGATTCCTGAGGAAACAGCAGAGCTGGTGAACCAGGCAAAAGCAGAAGGTAGAAGAGTAATCGCTGTCGGGACGACATCATGCCGCACATTGGAGACAGTAGGACGCGCGAATGGAGGAAAGCTGGTCGCAACCTCTGGTTGGACGGATATTTTCATTTACCCGGGCTACACGTTTTCCATCCTGGACGGGCTCCTGACAAACTTCCATTTGCCGAAGTCTACGCTTGTCATGTTAGTCAGTGCTTTGGCTGGGAAAGAGAATGTGATGCGTACCTACAAGACGGCTGTGGAAGAGGAATATCGCTTCTTCAGTTTTGGCGATGCGATGTTAATTTTATAAAAATGTGAACAACCCACCTGTATAAGTGTATACTTATTAGTCAGGTGGGTTTACTTCATCCAGAAGTTTTTCTATAATAGGTAAGACTTACATACATAGCTTGAGGAGTGCAAAGATTTGGCTGTACGCTACGAGTTAATCAAAACATGCAAACAAACTGGTGCACGTCTCGGTAAGCTACATACCCCTCATGGGACGATTGACACCCCTGTCTTTATGCCTGTCGGTACACAAGCGACAGTAAAGACGATGAGCCCCGAGGAGTTAAAAGCGATTGGCGCGGGCATCATCCTCAGTAATACCTACCATTTGTTTCTACGTCCAGGGCATGAAATTGTTCGGGAGGCAGGCGGACTGCACGGCTTTATGAATTGGGACCGTGCGATTCTGACTGATTCCGGCGGTTTTCAAGTGTTTAGCCTTAGTAACCTCCGCAAGATCACGGAGGAAGGAGTATCCTTCCGTTCCCACCTAAACGGCGAAAAGCTGTTTATTGGTCCTGAAGAGGCTACACAGATTCAAAACGCGTTGGGTGCTGATATTTTCATGGCATTCGATGAGTGTGCTCCTTATCCTGCGGAGTACGATTACGTAAAAAAATCAATGGAGCGAACAACCCGCTGGGCAGAGCGTTGTTTGAAGGCGCATACTCGTCCAAACGAACAAGCGTTGTTTGGAATCGTTCAGGGTGGTATGTTCAACGATTTACGGGCACAAAGTGCACGCGATCTCGTTTCCATGGATTTCCCAGGATACGCCATCGGCGGTTTGAGCGTGGGAGAACCGTTTCCTTTGATGTACGAAGTGCTGGAGCATACCGTTCCACTGCTTCCGACAAGCAAAGCCCGCTATTTGATGGGGGTTGGTTCGCCAGATGCTCTTATCGAGGGAGCGATCCGCGGCATCGACATGTTTGATTGTGTGTTGCCGACAAGAATTGCCCGCAATGGGACATGCATGACAAGCCAGGGAAGACTGGTCATCCGCAACGCAAAATACGCGCGCGACTTTACCCCACTTGATCCAAATTGCGATTGCTACACCTGCAAAAATTACACACGTGCTTACATCCGACACCTGGTCAAGTCGGAGGAAACCTTTGGAATCCGATTAACTACCTACCATAACCTGCACTTCTTGGTGAAGTTAATGGAACAGGTGCGTCAGGCGATTGCCGAAGACCGCTTGCAAGATTTCCGCGACCAGTTTTTCGCTCAATATGGATTGGGTGAAGATAGATCTTTTTAATCGAGGGGGATTTTTTTCATGGAAGGCTTGACTCAGTTTTTACCGATTATCATCATGTTTGCGATTTTTTACTTCTTGCTGATTCGTCCGCAACAAAAGAAGGCAAAACAACGCAACGCTATGCTTGGTGCTCTGAAAAAAGGCGACAAGATCGTAACAATCGGTGGAGTGCATGGAACGATCCAAGACCTGTCTGATGATACTATCACTTTGCGTATTGCTCACAACGTAAACGTTACGTTCGATCGTGGTGCGATCAACAGCGTAGTTTCTTCCAGCAACGAACCTGCAAAGAGTGAACCAGCAAAGATCGAGGAAGCAAAAGAAGAATCCAAATAATACATGCGAAAAGCAGGTGGGTGATCCACCTGCTTTTTTCTGTCTTGTTTTAGCGGCGAGGCTTGATAACTTTAGGTTTACTACCTTTATGTTTGTTGTTGGAATTGGCCGAATTCACGCCGAGAATCCCACCTAACGCAGCCACTCCAAAAGCGCCGAACAAGAACAGGAAGGTCCCCCATTGCATCGGGGCGTCAAAGCCGAGGAAGCCGATCAAGAGGATGAAAAGGAAGTAAGTGAGTCCGGTAAGTCCGCCATAGTACCAGCCCCTGCCGCCACAACGACGTCCAGTAACGAATCCCCCGATCAAGAGGGCGATGGCATTGATCACGTACGTAAAATAGGGCAGCGTGCCTTCCCGTATCGAGGTGAAGCTAAGGAGCAAGGTCGCGAGTAACGCTCCAATTAAAACAAGACATGTCGTATACAATAGACCTGTCAGTACAGAGGTGGATGCACTTCGCACGGTATGTACCCCCTTATTGGAAGTGTTTGTACATCTATATGAGAGGCTTGGCTCACGTATTCATCTTCGCGTTGAACATTGATAGGAATTTTCGTATGATGGATGGGGAACGAGACGGGGGTGAGGAAGATTGATCAAAACGTACTTTTATAACCACTCTGAACAGAAGATGTTTCACGACGTTGATCTGGCAACGAAGGATCAATGGCTGAAATCACCAGAGGATCTTCTCTGGATCGATCTGTATGATGTGGGAAACAATGAACTGCCCTATATTGCCAAGATTTTCGACTTTCACCCGTTGGCAATTGAGGACTGCCTGCACGTCAGTCCACGTGCCAAGGTAGACAAGTACGATGACTACTATTTCTTCGTTTTTCACGCCCTGCGTTACAATGAAGAAAGCGATGACGAGATCACAACGGTAGAACTGAACGTTTTTCTCGGCCCTAACTACATCGTGACGATCCACAAGTCCCCGATGAATACCATCGGTCGGATCGCTGCCATGTGTCACCGCAACATTTCTTACTTAAACAGAGGTCCTGACTATTTGCTGTATGCCATTGTAGACGGGATTACCGATGAATATTTTCCCATTATTGATCGGATTAGTGTGCGGATTGACGAGCTGGAGGACGAGATTTATGAACATCAGATGGAGGAAATTACCGAAGAGTTCCTGGCGTTGAAGCGAACGATTATTTTAATCAGGCGTGTGATCATGCCACAAAAAAGAATTTTCGCGAACGTCAACGGCCGCTACTCCTTCGATATTTCCGAGGAAAACGTTCCGTTCTACACCGACCTAACAGACCACTTGGAGCGGATTTCGGATTCGACGGAAACCTTCCGTGATCTGGTTAACGGTGCGTTGGATACGTACTACACCATCATTAGCGCCAAAACAACGGAGACGATGCGGGTTCTTACGATCATCTCTACGATCATCCTTCCGTTGACATTTATCACCGGACTATTCGGGATGAATACTTTTGCATGGCTGGGTGAAGAAGCCGAACCGTATATGCTGATCGTGGCACTCGTGATTATGCTAGCCATGACGTTTGCCATGCTCCACATTTTCCGCAAGCGAAAGTGGCTGTAATTGGTGCTAATACTTTCCCTGCCCCCTGTTGAACACTAGTATCAAATGTTCTTTGGGGGGCAGCGAAAGTGGATAATCTTACAATGGTGTTACTTCGCACCCTTTTCTCGTATTTTTTCCTCTTGATCTTAGTGCGGTTGATGGGAAAGCGGGAATTGGGAAAGCTGTCCGTTTTTGATGTAGTCATCTCGATCATGCTTGCAGAAATGGCTGCACTGGCGATTGAGGATGTCGATAAGCCCGCCCTTCGGTTTTACTTGCCGATGCTGTTGATTGCCTTATTGGAAGTCGCTTTCGCTTATGTGTCATTGAAGAGCAAGAAATTCCGCGATACTGTGGACGGCTCTGCCGATTTGATTATAGAAAATGGGCAAATCAGGGAGCAGGCGATGCGTCGCAATCGCTTGAACATGGATGACTTGATGGTACATCTGCGGCAAAAAGACGTAAAAAACATTGCCGATGTTGAATTTGCGTTGTTGGAGCCAACCGGACAGATGAGTGTGTTTTTAAAGGAGCAAAAAGAGAAGGTTACGAGGGAAGATCTCTCGTTGATGAAAAAGCAACAGGTCGGTCCTGTCTCGTATAAAGGTCTGCCCATCCCACTGATTCTCGATGGCAAGGTGAGGACGGAGGCACTGAACAAGATCGGACAAAACCAGCTTTGGCTGAAACGAGAAATCCGGAAATACGGAATCAAAGACATTCGAGAGGTTTCTTTTTGCAGCATTGACGAACGTGGCATCATGTATTTGGACAAAAAAGACAAGCCGCTGCAATAGCGCTAGCGGCGAGGGAAGAACACGGCGAGTTGTTCGCCGATCCACGGAATGCGACGCACGTCTTGCTTGCCCAAGACGCGCATGGCGACGAGCAGGACAAAGTACAGCAGGGTGCTAATGAAGGTGCTTGCAGTCAATAGCTGTCCAATCGATACGTCTGTAAACCAGTGCTTGGCAATGTAGGAACCGGAATAACCCATGAGTAGCATAGCGACCGCGATTTTGCCAAATTCCCGAAGGTCTACCGTAAAACCAATTTTTTTGATCAGGCTGGCAAAATGCAATAACGTTCCAAGTGTAATGCCGATATTAAGAGCAATGACAGCGCCGTGAATGCCGAATGCTGGATGTGCCGTGAAAAAAAACATGGCGACAGTTTTGACGATGGCACTGATCAGCGTATTTCGAAAGACGACCTGAGCGTAATCGAGGCCTTGCAAGGCGGCTGCAAGCGGTGCTTGGAAAAACAGGAAGACGGAGAACGGTGCCAGCTCTTTTAGCAGCACGCCAACCTCCCGATACTCATTGCCGTAGAGCAGGACACATAATGGTTCTGCAAAAATGGTGAGCAAGACGGTACAAGGTGCTCCGATGACGAGTGTAATCCGCATGGCTTGATAAATGCGGCGATGCACGAGTGGAGCATTTTTTTGATAGGCCGCTTCCGCCACAGCAGGAACGAGGGAAACGGACAAGGAATACGTTAAAAAAGTGGGAAAAAGTAACAAAGGGACGGCCATTCCAGCAAACTGCCCGTACAAACCAGTAGCAGTCGAGGTGGTAAAACCTGCGATGACGAGTGCGTACGGTACGAGCATCGGCTCTAGCACGTAAGCGATGGAGCCGATGATACGGCTAAGCGTGACAGGGAGTGCGACATGGATGAGTTGCGACAAGCTTTTTTTGCTTGCTGAAACCGTCATGAGAAGGGGCTTATCCAGAAGCTGAGCTGCTGCTTTTTTGCTGCCTTTGCGATACTGCCAGAGAATGTACAAGAGTCCGGCGGCTTCTCCAAAAATAATGCTGGCGACAGCGCCTGCTGTGGCGTACTCAATGCCTGCCGAAAGAAACGACATCGTCATAACAACGACCAATGCCATTCGGACGACCTGCTCTATAAGCTGAGAAACCGCAGTAGGGATCATGTTTTGCTTGCCTTGGAAGTACCCTCGCAGGACAAGAGAAATGCCGGAAATCGGGATGACCGGAATGGCAGCGAGCAAAACAATGTGTGCACGAGGGTCCGCAAATAGCATTCCAGAAATCCATTGAGAGAACAAGAGGAGCAGGACACAGATGAAGAGGCTGATCCCGCCGGCGACCGACAAGGCTAGTAACAGAAATCGGCGAGTCAGCCGCGGATTATTAGCCGCTTCCGTCTCTGCCACTTGCTTTGCAATGGCAACCGGAAGTCCGAATGTCGTCACAGTAATCAGAAAGTATAAAAGGGGCACAACCATTTGATAAAGCCCCATTCCTTCCGCTCCGATAATGCGCGACAACACGATCCTGTGAGCAAAACCAAACACTTTGGTGATGCCACCAGCAATAATGAGGATGACCGTTCCGTAAAAGAAGGATTGTTTCATGGAAGGCTCCTTTGCAAGGATAAATTCACTCAGTAAAGAATATGGACGTGCCGCTGTCGGCATGACTACTTTGAGGGGGAAATTGGGATGGACCAAGCGCAAAAACAGGAATGGTATGGGCAAGTCGCAAGTCTTTGTGCAAGTAAGGCAGAGGAATTTGCTCTCTTGGGGTACGACAACGTGGCACCTGAAGACGTTTGGGAATGCGTCACGAACAGCTATAAAGAAATGCCGCCGATTCACCAGCTTGTCAACGACATTTTGTCCTTGAAGCCAAACAAGTATATGAATTACCTCATGATTCAAATGTACAAAAATTCTTAGTGAAACTTCTTCTTATCTAAATCGTATAGGTAAAAACGCGCGATGCAAGATAAGGGGTTGGTTACCATGGTTCGCTTTTCCAGCATCAATTGACACGTTTTTTCTTACTTCGCTATAATGGGCATATTGGTTTTCGTGTCGACGACGAGGCACGGCTAGGAAAGAGGGGTATTACATGATTAAATGGAGCAGACTTGTTTTGTTCCTAGTTGTGGTAGGCTTGTTGGGCGGTTTGTTTACCACGACTGGACAAGTAGCAAGCAATATCACACTAGGATTGGATCTAAAGGGTGGCTTTGAGATTTTGTATCAGGTAGAGCCCCTGAATGAAGGACAAAAGGTCGATACAACATTATTGGCTGCAACAGCGCAAATGGTTGAAAAACGGGTGAATATCGGTGGCGTTACTGAACCAGAGGTAAACGTCGAGCTGCCGGACCGAATCCGCGTGAAGATTGCTTCCCATGATGCTGATCAGGAAAAGCTTCGCGAGTTGATCGGCAAGCCAGCCGTACTTACGTTCCGTGACGTACAAGGTAAGACGTTGATGAGAGGTAGCGATTTGGCGCCAGGGGGAGCAGCAGTCGGTTACGACGAACTGAAAAGACCGTTGGTTACCGTCAAATTTAAAGAACCAAAACTTCTAGAAGACGTGACTCGTGCAAATCTTGGGAAACCAATGGGAATCTTCCTAGATGATACAATGCAGACCAACCCAACGATTCAGTCTGTCATTTCCGGTGGTAGTGCACAAATTACCGGTAACTACACGCAAGAATCGGC
Organism: Brevibacillus sp. Leaf182; assembly: GCF_001423865.2. Classification (NCBI taxonomy): domain Bacteria; kingdom Bacillati; phylum Bacillota; class Bacilli; order Caryophanales; family Paenibacillaceae; genus Brevibacillus; species Brevibacillus sp. Leaf182. Next base: position 143,671 of record NZ_LMPN02000026.1, read on the forward strand.
GCAAGAGTTGGCTGACTTACTTAACTCCGGTGCAATGCCGGCCAAACTGATTGAGAAACAGGTAACATCTGTAGGGGCTACACTTGGTGCGATGTCCTTGGAAAAAACCTTGTATGCAGGATATATCGGTGGAGCCTTTATCTTCCTGTTCATGCTGGTGGTTTATCGTTTGCCAGGTCTGGTCGCGAATATTACATTGGCAGCTTTCATCTATCTCTCCCTGCTCTTCTTGGATTGGATGGATGCGACGCTTACACTGCCAGGGATTGCTGGTTTCATTTTGGGAATCGGGATGGCCGTGGACGCGAATATTATTACCTATGAACGTATTCAGGAAGAGATCCGTTCCGGTAAGACGATTCTATCTGCATTCCGTGCAGGTGAACGACGTTCCTTGGTCACCATTTTGGATGCGCAGGTTACGGCTTTGATCGCAGCTGTGGTATTGTATTTCTTCGGGACTAGCTCTATCCAAGGCTTTGCGATTATCTCGATGCTGACAACGATCGTAAGTATTTTTACAAACGTTTTTGCCTCTCGCTTCCTCCTCGGCTTGTTGATCCGTACGAACCTATTCAAGAAGCCGTCTTGGTTCGGGGTAAAGGAGAGTGAAATTGGTGAGTTATAGAGCACTAGAGTATGCTGATAAGTACAACATTGTAAAAAACCGTAAGAAGTTTTTTGTGATTTCATGGATTATTCTTGCATTGGGCCTGCTGTCCATGTTCACTTTTGGGTTGAATCTCGGGGTTGATTTTAAAGCAGGTACACGTCTGGATATGTATATCGGGAAAGACTTCTCGACTACTGATATTGATGCGATTGTCCGGGAAAAGCTACCGGAGACGCATTTTACGAATGTGACAGCCTATGGGGAAAAACAGGCTTATACACGCTTTGAAGAAACCATTCCGCCAGAAAAGCTGACGGAGATTGAACAGGCATTGATAGCTAAGTATGGTGATCAGGTAACCAAGCAAGAGTCTACAGTTGATCCGATTATTGCACAAGAATTGGTACGCAATGCGGGGCTGGCAATTTTGTTCGCTGCACTTGGGATTGCCATCTACGTAGCCTTCCGCTTCCAGTTCTTGATCGGGGTCGCGTGTGCGATTGCTCTCTTGCATGACGTATTTATCCCGATCGCGTTGTTTTCCGTGTTTCGACTCGAGGTTGACTTGACCTTTATCGCAGCGATTTTGACGATCGTTGGTTATTCGTTGAACGATACGATTGTTATTTTTGACCGTATCCGTGAAAATGAACGCGTGATGAAGACCAAGACAATTGAAGACCTGGAACACCTGGTAAACGTGAGCTTGTGGCAGACCATGCGCCGCTCTGTCTTTACCGTAGTTACCGTTTTGGCGACAGCCGTTGCGATTGTGTTCTTGGGAAGCGAAGGGATTCGCAACTTCTCCCTCGTCCTGATTTTCGGATTGCTCAGTGGTTCCTACTCTTCGATCTTTATCGCTGCGCAAATCTGGGTTTCTTTGAAAAAGAGAGAAATGAACAAGAAGCGCTTTTCAACTGCTCCAAACGAAAGCTAATCCGAAAGCCGCGGGGATATTCCCGCGGTTTTCTCCTTTTTTTACCGGAGAAAGCCTCACTATTGTCAGGCTTGTGCTCCATCCTCTATAATGAATGAGGATTGGAGGAAAGCCCATGCTGAAAGCGAAAACACGCTGGAAACTGGCCACCTATGATGAGCAGCTTGCTGCTAGTATTGCCGCAGATTGCCAGCTTACTCCGCTCGTATCCAAGCTACTGGTGATACGTGGCATTGATACATCACAAAAGGCTCGTGACTTTTTACAAGCCGGCCCAGAATTGTTTCATGACCCTTTCTTGCTGGATGGAATGGAACAAAGCGTGCATCGCATTCAACAAGCCATTCAAAGGCAAGAACCGATTTGCATATACGGCGATTACGACGCCGATGGGGTTAGCTCCACATCGCTAATGGTACATCTACTGCGCCAACTCGGCGCTGTTTTTGACTACTACATTCCCAACCGTTTTACAGAAGGGTATGGGTTACATAAAGACGCATTGGCGCATCTGCATCATAGCGGCTATAAGCTGATCATCACTGTCGATACAGGGATCAGTGCAGTGGAGCAGGTAGCGTACGCGAATCAGTTGGGTCTTGACGTCATTGTAACCGACCATCACGAACCTCCGGCAATCATCCCGGAGGCATTTGCTGTGATTAACCCCAAGAAGCCCGGCTGTTCGTACCCGTTTGATATGTTGGCGGGAGTGGGGGTCGCCTTTAAAGTGGGGCATGCCTTGCTGAAAGAACCGCCATTGCATTTAGTTGATTTGGCTGCATTGGGGACGATAGCGGATTTGGTGCCGTTGGTAGATGAAAATCGCATTCTTGCTCGAGCAGGATTAAAGCGCTTAAATCATACAAGGAATCTTGGTCTGCAAGCCTTAATCCGAGTTTGTGGGTTGTCCGATACCGAGCTGTCTGCGGGACATGTAGGCTTTGCGCTAGGACCGCGTCTGAATGCGAGTGGAAGGCTGGAGACGGCTGAATCTGCTGTGAAATTGCTGACGACTTCGGATATGGACGAAGCAGAGAAATGTGCCCAGGCGCTGGACGACTTAAACCGCGAACGTCAGGAAATTGTCGCAGCGATGACTGAGGAAGCTGTACAGATGGTGAATGAGCTGTATCCGCCTGACCAGAACAATGTTCTCGTTCTGGCTAAAGAAGGCTGGAACGTGGGTGTGGTAGGGATTGTAGCTTCCCGATTGGTCGAGCTTTTTTATCGTCCAACGATTGTGCTTGGCATTGATCCGGAAAAAGGAACAGCAAAAGGCTCGGCACGAAGCATTGCAGGTTTTGATATGTATGAAGGTCTGACTGCTTGCAAGGAGTGGCTACCGCATTATGGCGGTCATACAATGGCAGCGGGGATGACCTTGCCTGTAGAAAATCTCGACTTATTACGCCAAAAGTTAAACGAGCTCGCTGGAGAGTGGTTGTCCGCGGAAGACTTCACGCCGATGACCAAAGTGGACGTTGCGATGAGCATGGAAGAGATCAGCTTGACCGCGGCGGAGCAACTCGAACAGCTCGCTCCATATGGAATGGGGAATCCAACACCGCTCGTTTTATTAGAAGAAGTAGAAACGCAAGGGATGCGCACCATTGGGCGCGATGACAATCATTTGAAGTGTACTTTGAACAAAGCGGGTACCTCGTTGGATGCAATTGGCTTCAACTGGGCACATGTAACAAAGAGAGTAACGCCCAAGGCACGTTTTCACGTATTGGGAGAATTGTCTGTAAACGAATGGAACGGAAATCGAAAGCCTCAGCTTACGATCCGTGATTTGTCTGTTGGACACCAGCAAGTGTTTGACTGGCGAGGCAGTCGTGACAAGATAGAGAAATGGCAGCAAGTAATGGCGGAGTCAAATTCGGTGACCGTTCTGTTTCGCGAGGAAAGCTACGAGCCATTGGCAGCGAAAGCGACTAGCGATCAGGTGAATTTCTTGTTCGTGGTTGGTCAAGAGGGGGTGAATATCACAGCCTCTTCCAACGTGATTTTGTATGATTTGCCGAAGCATCGTTCCGAATTGGAAGTGGTTCGTGTCTTGCTCAAACAAGCGGAGCGCATATACTGTTTGTTTGGTGATCCGGATTTGGGAATGGAGCGGCTTTCCTGTCCGGGCCGGGATCATTTTAAACAGTTGTACCAGTTTTTCGTCCAGGTGCCAACTGTTAAAAAAATCCACATGGATGCATTGGCCAGAAAGCTGCAATGGAAAAGAAATCTATTGGACGGCATGATCGCCATCTTTATGGAGCTGGAGTTTTTAGTAGAAGAGGCCGAGCAGTACACGTTGCAGGCCAACACTGCGAAAAGGCCGCTCGAGAGCTCTATGCTCTACGCGAATTGGAAGGAAGAGGCACAGCTTGCTACAGATTTATTGCTTTCTTCTTCTGATGCAATGATTCAAGCGCTTCATCAATTGGTGGAACCAACCACCGTTTAGGAGGAATTTTTCATGGATTTTAAACAATACATTCGTGTTATCCCAGATTTTCCACAGCCAGGTATTCGTTTCAAGGACATCACTACTCTCTTGAAGGATGGCCCTGCTTACAAAGCTGCGATTCAAGACTTGGCTGTGTTCGCTCGTGAAGTACAAGCAGACGTGATTGCGGGTCCAGAAGCACGTGGATTCGTAGTAGGTGCTCCACTGTCGTATGAAATGGGAATTGGCTTTGTACCGATCCGCAAGTCTGGTAAGCTGCCATATGAATCCATCAAGGCGGATTACGACCTGGAGTATGGAAAAGATGCACTGGCTGTACACGTAGATGCTATCCAACCAGGTCAGCGTGTTCTGATTGCAGACGATTTGCTGGCGACAGGTGGAACAATTGAGACAACAATCAATTTGATTGAGCAACTCGGAGGCAAAGTAGTAGGAGCTGCCTTCTTCATCGAACTGTCTTACTTGGATGGACGTAGCAAAATAGGTGAAATTCCTATCAAATCGCTCGTTCAATATTAATTGATGCAACAAGGGAAAACGGGTGAAATGCCCGTTTTTTTCTTTTTTCTGGGGCTGTACATACTTTACAGGGGAATTCAGCTTTACAAGACGAACGACATACAAGATAATAGTATGAAATAGACAGACATGATACGTGCAAGTAAGCCTTCGCCTGCGCCAAAAGGCTTGGCAAAGCCCAAGTTTTCTAGACGTATAGGAAAGTTCAAGTGCTTCACAGTGCGAAATGCGTCCAGGCTTAAACTTTCCGGAGCGCATCACGAAGTGCCTCAGCGTCTGCTTCCGGCAATACTTCGGTGAAACTTTCCGCTATAATGCGGTCGCTCCTCCGTGAGAAGGCCTCGAACGAGGTTATTTTACTGAGAGGATAAGGGAAGGGAACTATGATTACCGGCATTGATGAGGTAGTAAAAAAAGCAAGCACCTATTTATCACAATCGGATTTGGACCTGATTACACGTGCCTATCAGCTTGCCGAAAAAGCGCATGAAGGGCAAATACGCAAATCAGGTGTTCCTTACATTATGCACCCAATCGCTGTGGCGGGTATTCTTGCAAACCTGCACATGGATGCCGTTACGATTGCGGCTGGATTTTTGCATGATGTCGTGGAAGATACCGAGATTACGCTTGATCATCTCCGTGAGCAGTTCGGACCGGATGTAGCTCTCCTGGTAGATGGAGTGACCAAGCTGGAAAAAATTAAATACAAGTCCAAAGAAGAGCAGCTCGCCGAAAACCACCGCAAGATGCTGGTTGCCATGGCACAGGACATCCGCGTCATCATGATCAAACTGGCAGACCGTCTGCACAACATGAGGACACTTCGGCACATGTCCGAGGAGAAGCAACGCGAGATTTCCGATGAAACGCTGGAAATCTTTGCGCCACTTGCCCATCGCTTGGGGATCGCTTCTGTCAAATGGGAATTGGAAGATACGGCGCTTCGGTATTTGAATCCGCAACAGTATTATCGGATTGTGAATTTGATGCAAAAGAAACGGGTGGAGCGCGAAGCCTACCTGAATGAAGCATCGGATACGATCAGAGAAAAGCTGGGCGAGTTAAACATCGAGGCTGAAATTTCGGGACGTCCGAAGCATATCTACAGCATTTTTAAAAAGATGACGAGACAAAACAAGCAGTTCAACGAGATTTATGACCTGCTTGCGTTGCGGATCATCGTGAATGACATCCGCGACTGTTATGCGGTTCTCGGTATCGTGCACACCTTGTGGAAGCCGATGCCAGGCAGATTCAAAGATTACATTGCCATGCCAAAGACGAACATGTACCAATCTCTTCATACCACAGTGATTGGGCCAAAAGGTGAGCCATTGGAAGTGCAAATCCGTACTTGGGATATGCACCAGACAGCTGAGATCGGGATCGCGGCTCACTGGGCGTACAAGGAAGGCAAAAGCATCGTGCAAGGCTCGTTTGCAGAGAAGCTCGGTAGTCTGCGGGAGATTATTGAAGGTGGATCGGAAGAAGCTCCGAACGCGCAAGAGTTCATGGAGAGTCTCAAGCAGGATCTTTTCTCCGATACGGTTTTCGTCTTCACGCCAAAAGGCGATGTAGTCGAGTTGCCGAAAGGCTCTGTACCACTGGACTTCTCCTATCGGATTCACTCTGCGGTAGGAAACAGAACAATCGGCGCCAAAGTGAATGGCAAGATTGTCCCGCTCGACTATGCGATGAAAACAGGCGATATCGTCGAAATCCTGACCTCCAAGCATTCGTACGGTCCTAGTCAGGATTGGCTAAAGATGGCCAAATCCGCGCATGCTCGCAATAAAATTAAACAGTGGTTTAAAAAAGAGAAGCGGGAAGAGAATGTCGCCAAAGGTCAGCAGATGGTGGAAGCGGAGATCAAGTCGCGTAGCTTTGATATTAAAGAAGCGATGACGGAAACAAACTTGAAGGAAGCGGCAGCCCGGTTTAATTTCCAAGGGGCAGAAGACATGTTTGCCGCAGTTGGCTATGGTGGCATTACGGCTTCGCAAATTGCGACTCGTCTTGTAGACAAACTCCGTCGGGAGCGCGAAGAACAAAACCCGACGATTCCTGAGGTCAAACCGAATCCAGCAGATCGTTCTGCCAAGAGTGAATCTGGCGTCAAAGTCCGTGGCTTGGATAATTTGCTCGTCCGTATTTCTCGTTGCTGTACACCTGTTCCAGGTGACCAGATTATCGGTTTCATTACAAGAGGTCGTGGGGTATCGGTGCATCGACTGGACTGTCCGAACGTACTGACAGACGAATGTACAGAGCGTTTGATTGATGTGGAATGGGATACCGATTTCAAACATAATTTCCATGTAGAGATCGAGATCACGGGCAATGATCGGAGCGGACTGTTAAACGATGTCTTGCAGGTTGTGGCAGAGACAAAGACAAACATTGCGGCTGTCAGTGGCAAGTCTGATAAAAATCGAGTGGCAACGATTCATATGACCATCTCGATTAGCAATGTGGATCATCTGTTGAAAGTAGTAGAGCGCATCAAGCGCATCAAAGATATTTATTCGGTTCGCCGGATACTGAGCACCTGATCCTTTGTGGATTGGGTGTTCTTGTTTAGCTAACAGGAAGGATGAGTCAGTGTGAGGGTTGTCGTACAAAGAACGAGAGAAGCGAGTGTTACCGTAGCAGGAGAGATCGTCGGGCAAATTGAACACGGCTTAATGCTACTGGTAGGTATTACGCATGAAGACACAGAAAAAGAAGTAGAATTTGTCGCAGACAAAATTGCGAACTTGCGTATTTTTGAAGACGAGGAAGGCAAAATGAACTTCTCTGTTTTAGACAAGGGTGGCCAAATTTTGTCCGTATCACAATTTACGCTGTATGGCGATTGCAGAAAGGGCAGAAGACCCAACTTCATGGCTGCCGCACGCCCCGAGCAGGCTGAACCGCTGTACGAGCTGTTTAACGCCAAGCTGCGTGAAAAAGGGCTCCAGGTGGAAACAGGACGCTTTGGCGCAATGATGGACGTACGTCTGTTAAATGATGGCCCTGTCACGCTGGTTGTGGAATCGTAAACACAACCATCAGGGGGGTGAAAACATGGCCAAAGAAGCATTGGTGATTGGTGCGAGTGGCATGCTTACAGAGGTCTCCCGCTGGCTGGCTCGCCAAGGTTATCAAGTAACCGTGCTTGGTCGTGATCCAGTCAAATTAAGCCGTGTCAGAGACGGTTCCACTCATCCAGAATCGATTCATTTGCTGCCTCAAGACTATCACCAGACAGACGGCTTGCGAAAGGCTATGGGAGAGCTCGTACAGAAGAGAGGGCCGATGGATGTGGTTGTCGCGTGGATTCATTCGACTGCACCGCATGCACTGCCTGTGATCGTGGAAGAACTGTCCCGTCCTGAGAAGTGCTGGCAATTGCTGCATGTGTGTGGGAGCGGTGCGTGGAGAAATCCACCAATAGAACTTACATCAGAAGTTTGTGTATATCGGAGAGTCGTCCTCGGGTTTAGATGTACAGATGAGCATTCACGCTGGCTGACGAATGATGAAATCGCGGCTGGGGTGATTGATGCTCTGCAAACAACTGAACGGCAAATGATCGTCGGTCAGGTCGAGCCGTGGGAAAAACGTCCGACGTAGTAACACAGATAGCGAAGTCAAAAACAAAAACGATTGCCGGGTGCAATCGTTTTTGTCGTTTCAGTACTAATCGGGTCAGTGAATGAAATTGGTTGCAGGGAGGATCAGATTTTTGCCGATCAGGTTTGCGGAAATTGGCTTTTTCCCGATTTCCCATGCCCATATGGATAGCTGCCCGACATGGTGGATTTCATGAGCGATCATGTGCCGCATAATTTCACCCCATGTGTACGTAGCGATGCTTCCGTCTGGCTTCGTATCCTGAAAGGCTCTTGTTTCCATACTTTCATCCCAATTGCGCAAAAATTGAAGCACATCCGGGCGAAAAGTCGCCTCCAGGTCACGAACTTTTTCCAACCGGTTGTGCAGGTCGAAGCTTTCTTGGAAATCAGGCCTCCCAAGCATGACTTGAATCCAGCTCCACTCTACATCAATGACATGGAACAATGTGTGCAAAATACCCCCGACACCACCGATGCGCGTACGAAGCAATTCTTTCATGGGGACATCCTCGCACCATTTCAGCCATTCTTCACGAACGATCCAATTGTACTCAAACATCGTTTTAATAGAAATCACTCCATTTTCAAAGGTTAACTTGTGATCACCTGCGTCCATACCGTACGTTTGTTGATGTTGTGATTATTTTTCATCCGTCATCACTCCTTTCGATGCCTTATGATATTCGCAAACCCTCTTGGAATTCCTGCCTGTCTTGCTTTGATGCAATCGAGTGCGCCATAAAAGAACCCCCACACGAGAGAGCTTGAGCCAGCTTCTTTCGCATGGGGGGTGGAAGAGAGGGGATCAGCCTCCCTGATTGCTTTGTGTATTAAAGTACTGGACAATCCCTTTGAACAGACCTTCCGCTGCAAGATCCTGCTGTTTCTCGGAACGTGCGCGAATCTCGTCGTTGTAGTTGGATAAGAAGGAGATCTCGGCCAAAATGGATGGCACCGGGTTTTCGCGTAAAACGAAATAGTTACCGTATCGATAATTCATGTCCTTGTAGCTCGTCGCCTTCACCAGCTCCGTTTGAACCAGGGAGGCCAGCTTGCTAGAGTTACCTTGGCTGTAGTAGAAAATAATCGAGCCATTCGTTGCTGAGTTTGGATGCGTATTATGATGGACGCTGACAAAAATATCTGCCTGATTTTGAATCGCGATGTCGACGCGCTGTTGCAGGGTCAATTTGCGATCATCAGCCCGTGTCATGATGACTTTGGCACCTGCTGCTTCCAACTTGTTGCGCAGGAGCAGAGAGACTTGCAGATTGACCGTTTTCTCTAGAGTAGAGAAGCTGGAGCCGGTCGAACCACCATCTGTACCACCATGACCAGCATCGACGACGATGACTTTGCCGGCGAGATCATTACTGCGTACTACTGCTGGGGCACCATTAGCAGAAACGAGCCAGCCTGCAATGTAGCCTGTGGAGCCGTCAGGGAAGTTTACTTGGAACCACTCGCCTGATTTATTGGCAATCCCGTATTTTTCGCCAGGCTGTACCTGTTTGATAACATTGTGATCGGTACTCGGACCAGAACGAACATTGGTATCTGGATTCATAATCGTTACGTATGGGCCACTCGGAGTAGGCATACTTGGTTGATTCACCGTAATGTGCCAACCTGCCACCCAGCCAGTTTTTCCGGCCGCCGTGTTGATGCGGTACCAGTCTCCTTGTTTTTCCAAAACAGTCAGCGCGCTTCCGGCTGGAAGTGTCGCTTGAATGGCACTCGTTGTGTTCGGTTCACTGCGCAGATTCAATCCGTCCGTTTTTACTGTGGCGGTTTGACTTGAAGAAGACGGTTGTCCAGTCTGAGGTTGCGTGTTTCCGTTTCCATTTTCGGGCAGAGTCGGTTGACCAGTGTCCGGGTTGGTTTGATCGGTGGAGAGCCAAGCGTTGACTCCATCGTAAGGGAATTGAATCCAACCATTTTGTCTGTTCAAGACCGTGATTTTCTCGCCCGCATGTAGTTGACCGATAGCCGGTGTACTGGCATCTGGCGTGGCATATACGTACGGAGCGAAATCCAAGGTTAGGCTGGCTCCTTGTACGGCGGGAGGCTTCGGTTGTGAGCCCGTTCCCGCAGGATTGGTTGTTGGGGGGGTGCTACCAGTAGAGGGAGGAGAAACTGCTTGTCCCGCACCTACTTCTTTTACTAGCCAGTTTGCGACCCAGCCTTTTGTTCCTGCGTTGAGTTGAATTTGGATCCATTCGCCACTCTTTTGCACGATGGGGTAGCGCGTACCTGGATTGATTGTTTGAACGACTGCATATGTCTGACCGGGTCCAGAACGAACATTGAGATTCGTCGTGTTGCTCTCCACTTGCTTGGCAGATGCAGTTGCTGGTTTCTGTTGTTGTTGCTGCTGTGTGTTGACGAGCCAGTTCGCTACCCAACCGATTTGACCGTTCGGAAGCTTTACCTGAATCCAGTCATTTTTTGTGGAGATGACGGGCAGCACAGTTTTGTTCGGCAGTGTAGTGACGATAGTGTCTTGGAGGCTAGGACCTGAACGGACATTGAGCTTGTCCACGGTGACCTGAACAGAACCGGCGGCCCAGGCTGCAGAAACGGGGAGGGAAATGGCACAGACGACAGTCAGGAGACTCCTCAGGATTTTTTGACGAACAAACACGATAGACATCCTTTCCGAAATACGTAGCTTTTTAAATCCATTGCACTCTTGCATGTTTTTACCAAAATAATCACTTCGCTATTTCTCCTGCTTTTTCCTGCAAAATACGACAAAGTTCTGCATGGGTTCCCTGATTGCTTTTCGGCAGGCAAGGCAATACTAGATTTTACTAGATGCTAGCGAACGCAGCTTTTCAGGAGGAATTCATCGTGAGACAGTCAAAGAAGGAAACATTCGCGCAAGGATTAAATCGGCAGTTTTTGTCTGTTGATTTTCAAGACGATTTAGAGAAAGAAATGTCACTACAAAATGTAGAAATGGCCCAAGATTTTCATCCAGGCTTGCGGGATATCCAACATCCTCGGCAAAAACGGAAATGATTGTTTTTGCCACCTTGCACACGATGCCACAACTTGTCTAGTTGACCCGAGTAATTCTCGTCGGCTATGATGAGGAGTGGCATTTTTGAAAAAAGCAGGTGAACTCCATGATACAGATCATATGTGAGGGACACGCATTCGAGCGGGAACTCTCCTTAATTCTCGCGTTATTTTATGAAGATCCAGCACTCACTTTTGTGCCCGAGTGGACAGGTGAGGCTAATTTGAAAATCAAGCTGGCACTGACCGTGCAAGAAAATGGAGTCGTAGCTTCGGGGGAGTTAAACGATGGCAAGCAACACATCTCCCATCAGGTGGAGCGAGACTACGTAGCACGTGATGAAAAAGCGATGAAAAAGACGGCTAAGCAAGCTCTTTGCTATGCGCTGCTATTGATGCTGGAAGAATACACGGGTATGGAGCAAGGTTGGGGTATTTTGACCGGGATACGCCCGACGAAACTGCTGCACCAGTTGAACGCCGTTGGTGTAGACAGACAGGAAGCACACAGGAGATTGCAGCAGGATGTCATATTGCGTCCATACAAGCTAAAGCTATTGCAAGAAATCGTAGACAAGCAGCTCTGCGTCGTGCCTGATTTGTATCACATTGATCGCGAACTGTCCGTGTATATCGGCATCCCATTCTGTCCGACGAAGTGTGCATACTGTACATTTCCTGCTTACGCGATTCGCAGTCACACGGCTTCGGTTAATCCGTTTCTCGAAGGTCTTCATTACGAGATGGAGCGGATGGGAGAGTGGCTTCGTGCGAATGACCAACGGATCACGTCCATTTATTTCGGTGGCGGAACCCCTACGAGTATTACCGCAGATGACATGAACCAGCTTTTTGAGACGATGCATCGCTCTTTTCCACACATGGAAGATGTTCGTGAGTTGACAGTTGAGGCGGGAAGACCCGACACGATTACACGCGAAAAGCTCGATGTGATGAAGCAGTGGGAAGTGGATCGGATCAGCATTAATCCACAGTCGTTCACACAGGAGACGCTCCAGGCAATCGGACGTCATCACACCGTCGAAGAGACGATTGAGAAATACCATCTGGCTATGGAGATGGGCCTGACTAATATTAATATGGACCTGATCATCGGGTTGCCAAATGAAGGCGTAGCCGAGCTGGCGCACAGCCTCCAAGAGGTAGAAAAGCTGATGCCCGCCTCGCTGACGGTGCATACGCTGTCTTTTAAAAGAGCCTCAGAGATGACACAGAACAAAGAGCGCTACAAGGTCGCCAGTCGCGAAGAAATTAGCAAGATGATGGAGATGGCCTCCGAGTGGACAGCAGCGAATGGCTATGACCCGTACTATTTGTATCGGCAGAAAAACATTTTGGGAAATCTGGAGAATGTCGGTTATGCCCAGCCAGGGCAGGAGAGCATCTACAACATCATGATCATGGAAGAGGTACAAACCATCCTTGGTCTCGGCTGTGGTGCAGTATCCAAGCTGATGGCTCCAGGAAGCGGCAAGCTGACGCGCTTTCCGAATCCAAAGGACCCGAAAACGTACAATGACACATACAAGGTTCTGGTGGAAAACAAGCTCCGTGATTTGGATGAAATCTATTCAGGTGCGAAAACGGCTGGACAGGTATCTGGGCAGTGAGTGATGGATATACTTGTTCTTAATAAAAAAAGTTTTATTCGAGCGCCTGTTGACGGCTGTTGGCGGGTTTGCTATGATTCACATTAAGCTTTTTATTGAATAAGAAATGATCTGATGACGGGAACAAGTATCCAAAGAACCGATACCCAGAGAGAAAGCGCCGTGGCTGAGAGTGCTTTCGTATAACGGCTTGGTGAATGACATCCCTGAAGACCGCAGTGAACGGCTGAAAGAAATCTCTTTCCCCAGTAACTGGCAGGCGTGTGCCGGCGTTAACGGCTAATAAGTGGGATAGCCTTTGTGATGTAGGGCTATTCAAACAGGGTGGCACCACGGGAGTATAACCAGTCTCTCGTCCCTGACATGCGGCGATTTGCTAAATGTCAGGAGACGAGGGACTTTTTTATTTGGTCATAAATAAAGGTTCCTTGATCCTGAAGGTTTGGCTTTAGCCCGAGTTTGTGAAAAGACATGGAGGTTCGAGAGGAATGACAAGAATCCAGATCCCACGCGGTACGCAGGATATCATGCCTGGTACTGTAGAGCTGTGGCACTACGTGGAGGCCAAGGCCCGCGATCTGTGTCGCCGCTCCAATTACGCGGAAATTCGTACGCCGCTGTTTGAGAGCACAGAGTTGTTCCAACGGGGGGTAGGCGAGACCACGGATATCGTGGAAAAAGAAATGTACAGTGTAGCCAATCCGCGCAGTACGGATGCTCTCACGCTGCGTCCAGAAGGGACAGCGGGTGTTGTTCGCTCTTACGTGGAAAACAAGCTGTACGGTGTGCCTAATCAGCCTACCAAGCTGTACTACTTAGGACCGATGTTCCGTCACGAGCGTCCGCAAGCAGGCCGCTATCGCCAATTCGTCCAATTCGGTGCAGAAGCGATCGGTTCAAGCGATCCAGCGATCGATGCAGAAGTAATTGGCCTTGCGATTCGTCTGTATCAGGAGCTCGGATTGACAGGACTTTCTGTGGAATTGAACAGCGTAGGTACGGTAGAAGACAGAGCGCGTCACCGTGAGCATTTGCTCGCACACTTGAACGGCGTTCGCTCTGAGCTGTGTGAGGATTGCCAATCACGTATCGATCGCAACCCGCTGCGCGTGCTCGATTGCAAAAATGAAACATGCAAAAGACTGACGATGGACGCTCCGTCCATTTTGGACTACTTGAGCGAAGAATCCGCGGCACACTTCGAAGCCGTACAAAACTACTTGACCGCGCTGGATATTCCGTTTCATGTAAATCCTCGTCTGGTTCGCGGCTTGGACTACTACACACTGACCGCATTTGAAATCAAAATGGCAGAGATCGGTGCGGTAGAAACGCTTTGTGGAGGTGGTCGCTACAACGGACTGGTTGCAGAGCTCGGCGGTGACGATATGCCGGGCATCGGCTTCGCACTCAGTATCGAGCGTCTGCTGTTGGCTCTGGAAAAGCAAGGTGTTCAACTGCCGATCTCGGGTGGCATCAACTGCTTCGTAGTGGTGCAGACACCAGAAGCAAAAACAACAGCTTTCGTCCTCGTCGACCAATTGCGCCAAGCAGGGATTGCGGCTGAGCTGGATTATCTGGATCGGAAAATGAAAGCACAGCTAAAGCAAGCAGATCGCCTACAGGCTCGTTTTACCGCGATCATCGGTGAGTCTGAATTGGCAAATGGCACGGTTGTTCTAAAGGAAATGGCAACAGGCGAGCAACAAGAAGTGAAACGCGACGAACTCGTTGCGGTACTTGCTGCAAAAGCAAATCAATAAAACAAATCGTTGGGGGAAATGATCATGTCTTGGCAATATCGCACCGTACATGGTGGAGAAGTAACAACAGCACACGTTGGGCAGGAAGTTGTACTGAACGGCTGGGTACAAAAGCGTCGTGACCTCGGAGGCGTCATCTTCATCGACTTCCGTGACCGCACAGGTATCGTTCAAATCGTATTCAATCCGGAGTACAACAAAGAAGCTTGGGAAGCGGCTGACAAGGTTCGCAGCGAATACGTACTGGTTGTAAAAGGGAAAGTGGTAAACCGTGCACCGGAAGCAGTCAATCCGAAGCTGAAAACCGGCGAAGTAGAAGTGCACATCTCTGAAATCGAAATTTTGAACGATGCAAAAACGCCTCCGTTCCTGATTGAAGACGAGATCGATGTAGATGAACAAGTTCGTCTGAAATACCGCTACCTGGACTTGCGCCGTCCAGAAATGCAGCGCTCCCTGATTTTGCGCAGCAAAGCAGCGAAAGCGTTCCGTGACTACTTGGATGAGAACAACTTCGTGGAAGTAGAGACACCAATTCTCCAGAAGAGCACTCCTGAGGGCGCACGCGACTACCTCGTGCCTTCCCGTGTACATCCAGGCGAGTTCTACGCACTGCCGCAATCGCCACAGTTGTTCAAACAGCTTTTGATGGTATCCGGTTTGGAGCGCTATTACCAAATCGCTCGTTGCTTCCGTGACGAAGACCTGCGTGCTGACCGTCAGCCTGAATTTACTCAAGTGGACATTGAAACCTCTTTCCTATCTATGGAAGAAATCCTGCCAATGATGGAAAAGATGGTCGCTCACGTATTCAAGCAAACGGTTGGTGTAGACGTACCGACTCCCTTCCCTCGTCTCACGTATGCGGATGCAATGGCGCGTTACGGTTCTGACAAACCAGACGTACGCTTCGGCATGGAGCTGACAGACGTATCTGATCTGGTTGCGACAAGTGACTTCAAGGTGTTTGCAGCAGCAGTAGCTGGCGGCGGACAAGTAAAAGCGATCAATGCAAAAGGTTGCGGACACTACTCCCGTAAAGAAGCAGACGACCTGGGCAAATTCGCTTCCCGTTATGGTGCGAAAGGCTTGGCTTGGATCGGCTTCAAAGACGGCGAAGTCAAAGGGCCAATTGCGAAGTTCTTTAAAGAAGAAGAACTTAACGAGATGAAAGCACGCTTGGCAGTAGAAGAAGGCGACTTGCTCCTGTTCGTTGCTGACAAACCAAAGGTAGTAGCAGATGCACTGGGTGCTCTGCGTTCCAAGCTGGGTGCTGAACTCGGTCTGATTGACCAAAGCCAGTTCGCATTCCTCTGGGTAGTAGACTTCCCGCTGGTTGAGTGGGATGAGGATGCAAAACGCTACGTTGCCCTGCACCATCCGTTCACACGTCCAAAAGACGAAGACCTGCACCTGTTCGACACCGATCCAGGTCAAATGCGTGCACAAGCGTACGACATGGTTCTCAACGGATACGAGCTTGGCGGAGGCTCCATGCGGATCTTCAAGCGCGACGTGCAAGAAAAAATGTTTACCACACTTGGTTTTACCCTCGAAGAGGCGCGTAAACAATTCGGCTTCCTCATGGATGCATTCGAATACGGTACACCTCCACACGGTGGAATCGCTCTTGGCTTGGACCGCCTGATTATGCTTTTGGCTGGCCGCACTAACCTGCGCGAAGTCATCGCATTCCCGAAAACAGCAAGTGCGAGCGACCTGATGGTAAACGCTCCAGATGTAGTAGACGGAAAACAATTGAAAGAGCTGTCCATTGCAACAATTGTCACAGAAGAAGAAAAGGTGGAAGCGTAATCGACTTGCGCAACTGCATTGCTCTTTGATACATTGGTAATACTATGATGAAAGCCCTGCGATGCTCGTGACATCCGATAGTTTTGAGCCACAAAGTTTGTTTAGGGAGTTTTTCGTCCGTGATTGTAAAGGCATGCCTCCTTAGAGTGGACGTCTGTAACAGTTCGGCAAGACACCCACCTGCGATGAGCAGGTTCAAAACTAAGGAGCAACACGGCATAATGGGGCTCCTTTTTTCTACTTCAATCCTACTTTTCCGATTGACTATAAGTTGCGCGTTGAACTGCCCAATAATCTCGCTTGCGAATGAAAGGTGACACGAAATATGCTTCATCAATTTTCTCGTTGTGAATTGGCCTTCGGTCCAGAAGGTTTGGAAAAAATGAAAAATAGCCGCGTTGCTGTATTAGGAATTGGCGGAGTAGGTTCCTTTACAGTAGAAGCACTCGCGCGTACAGGTGTAGGCAAGCTCGTTTTGGTAGATAAGGATGTAGTAGACATCACGAACATCAACCGCCAAATCCATGCGACGCTGAACACAGTTGGTCAAAAAAAGGCTGAGCTCATGAAGGAGCGTATTGCGACGATCAATCCAGAGTGCGAGGTCGTAACTCTCCATATGTTCTACAATGAAGAAACAGCACATGAGCTGTTTGAGCATGAACTGGATTACATTGTGGATGCCATGGACACCATGTCCGCGAAGCTCCATGTAATTAAAGAAGCGAAACGCCGCAATATCCCTATTATTTCTAGCATGGGTGCGGCCAACAAGATGGACCCGACCCGTTTTGAGGTTGCCGATATTTCCCAAACGAGTTATGATCCGATTGCAAAGGTCATTCGTCGTGAGTTGCGGAAAAGCGGGATCTACAAAGGGGTAAAAGTTGTATACTCCCGTGAGATTCCCGTCACCGTACGTGTAGATGTACGTGAACAGATCGTTTCCAACCCGGATTCACCGATTAGCAAAGTGCGGATGCCTCCAGCAAGTAATGCTTTCGTGCCTTCTGTGGCTGGTTTAATTTTAGCCAGTGTAGTGGCAAGAGATATTTTGGAGTGGCAGCCTGTAAAAGGATAGTGGAACATGGATGATTTATTCACGTTTGCCTACGACCAGCAGGGTGGTGGCAAACAGAAGCCATTGGCTGCACGAATGCGGCCGCAAACGATTCAGGATGTAATCGGGCAATCGCATATTTTGGCTCCTGGAAAGCTGCTCCGACGCGCGATTGAAGCAGATCAAGTGTCCTCTGTCATTTTTTACGGACCTCCAGGTACTGGGAAAACAACGCTGGCAAAAGTCATTGCTCGAACCACACGCACACATTTCTCCGAGTTAAATGCCGTTACGGCTGGTGTCGCTGACATCCGCAAAGTGGTGGATGCGGCAAAGGAGCGGCTCGTCATGGACAGTCAGCGGACAACGTTGTTCGTAGACGAGATTCACCGCTTCAACAAATCGCAACAGGACGCCCTTCTTCCTTATGTGGAGGAAGGCACAATCATTTTGATTGGCGCTACGACGGAGAATCCTTTTTTCGAGGTGAATCCGGCGCTTTTGTCGCGTTCACAAGTGTTTTCCCTTCAATCGCTTTCCCATGAGGAATTGAAGCAGGTCATGGATCGGGCGCTTCGTGATGAAGAAAATGGATTGGCGGAGCTATTTGTCACTGTTGAACCGGAAGCGGCAGAGCATTTGATTCAATATGCCGAAGGGGATGCCAGACGTTTGCTGAACGCATTGGAACTGGCAGTGACAACGACGCAACCAGGTGTGGATGGACGCATTACAGTGACGCTGGACGTCGCCGTAGAATCCATTCAGCGCAGGGCTGTACGCTACGATAAGAGTGGGGACAACCATTACGACACGATCTCTGCTTTTATTAAATCCATTCGTGGTTCTGATCCGGACGCAGCTCTTTACTGGCTAGCGAGAATGATCGATGCCGGAGAAGATCCGCGGTTCATTTCTCGCCGTTTGGTCATTTCGGCTTCAGAGGACATCGGAAATGCTGACCCGCAAGCGATCACAGTTGCGATTTCCTGCTTTCAGGCGGTAGAATTGGTGGGAATGCCTGAAGGGCGTATCCCTTTAGCACAAGCGACGACGTACCTGGCAACCGCCCCCAAAAGCAATGCCGCTTACAACGGAATTAATTCTGCGTTGGATCGTATCCGAACGGATGGTCACAAGCAAGTGCCGATTCATCTGCGAGATTCTGCTTACAAGGGAGCTGCGAAGCTGGGACACGGTCAGGGATATCTGTATCCGCATAACTATCCATATGGCTATGTACCTCAACAGTATCTGCCTGACGGTGTAAACTACTCGTTCTACCAGCCAAAGGACCACGGCTATGAGCGTCACATTCGCCGCTTCCAGGAAGAAAGACAGAAGATGGATGAACGTGGATTGCCAAGGAAAAACTCCCCCGAATAAATAGGGGGAGCTAACATTTACGTGCGGACATTTCCGCCTGGTTTATTGGGCAAATCACCGTTTTCATTCGGCTGTTTGCTCTGCTCACTCGCACCGTAACGGGCTTTGTGAGCAATCGTGCCTGCGGGTTGGTCGTACAAGGTTTCGGACGGATGGTTGGGACCTCGTTCCGAGCGTTTGTTCGTTGTCATCTGCATATCACCCCCTAAGATGTTAGTGTGTCCCTCGATACAGAAGACATGTAGGGGGCGGGCGCGTATTACCGATACAAAGAGGAGAGTTGTTAACGTGAAGATTTCGACGAAAGGACGTTACGGGCTGACGATCATGATGGAATTGGCCAACCGTTGCGGAGAAGGGCCGACTTCACTGCGAAGCATCGCCCAAAAACACGATTTGTCCGAGCATTATTTGGAGCAATTGATTGCACCTCTGCGTAACGCGGGTTTGGTAAAAAGCATTCGTGGCGCATATGGCGGTTATGTTCTGGCGAAACAGCCGGATGAGATTTCCGCTGGCGATGTGATTCGCGTGCTGGAAGGGCCGATCAGCCCTGTGGAATTTGCAGAGGAAGAAGATCCGGCTAAGCGTTTTTTATGGCTGCGTATTCGGGATAGTATTTCCGCTGTTCTGGATTCGACTTCTCTTCAAGACTTGATCAGTTTTGAAGGCGATGGTCCTGCTGATAATTATATGTTTTACATCTAGAATATAAGAGGTTGTTCAAAAAGTCGTCTTTTGATCACGAAGTAGCTCAGAAAGCTAATTCGACATCGAATATGGCGTTCACCTCCGAAGTCCGGTGCTCATGTAGATTCCCTACACTCCGCTCCTCCTTCGTTCGGTTCTCGCCATCTTCTCGGTGCTAAAAAGCCGACTTTTTGAACACGTACTATAAGTTGGTAGAAGGTGACAGCAGTGTCAGATCTAATGTATTTTGACCATGCAGCTACTACGCCAGTACATCCGCGGGTTGTTGCTGCTATGACTCCCTATTTGACTCAAGTATACGGGAATCCATCCAGTGTCCATGGTGCAGGTCGCGAAGCGCGAAAAGCGTTGGAGCATGCGAGAGACACGATTGCCGACTTTATGGATGCTGATCCGCAATCGCTCATCTTTACGAGTGGCGGGACAGAAGCGGACAATATGGCAATCATCGGTGCTGCAATGGCACAGCGCGAACGTGGTCGTCACGTCATTACTTCGCAAATCGAGCACCATGCAGTCTTGCATGCTTGTGAATTTTTGGAGCAGGCAGGATTTGAAGTGACGTACCTGCCTGTTGACCAGACAGGCATGGTTCGCTTGGAAGACCTGAAACAAGCGGTTCGCCCGGATACGGTACTGGTGTCCATTATGTACGGGAACAACGAAGTAGGAACGATCCAGCCAATCGAGGAAATCGGTACCTTCCTGCGGGAAAAAGGGATTGTTTTTCATACGGATGCCGTACAGGCTTTTGGTGTACTGCCTGTCCATGCACGGAAGCTGCCTGTGGATATGCTCTCGGTATCCGCTCATAAAATTAATGGTCCAAAAGGAGTCGGCGCTTTGTATTTAGCGCGTAAGGTTCCGTTTTCCCCGATTTTGCACGGCGGTTCTCAAGAGCGCAAACGCAGAGCGGGAACGGAAAACCTGGCTGGGATTGTTGGGTTTGCCGAAGCGACAAAGGTCGCTGGAGAAGAAATGGCCGAGCGGGTTGAAAAGTATGAGCAGATGAAAGCTGCGATGATCGCAGTCTGGCAGGAAGCAGGAATTACGTTCTGCCTGAATGGACATAGCGAGCAGGCATTGCCGCATATTTTAAATGTGTCCTTCCCTGGTGCCCATACAGAAACCATGCTGATGAATCTGGATATCGCCAAGATTGCAGCCGCGAGTGGCTCAGCTTGTACATCCGGATCATTAGAGCTGTCACATGTTCTGAAAGCGATGCACTTAGACGATAAGATTGCTCTTTCAGCTATTCGTTTTAGCTTTGGGATTACGAATACAGTGGAAGAGGCGAAGCAGGCTGCTACAGCGATTGCTGCGATTGTAAAGCGTTTGGTTCGTGAATAACGAAGGATGAAAGCCGTTTGGGATAAGCCAAGCGGTTTTTTCATTTGAGCAAAAGCGGGTTTCTTATTGGAGTTTGGTGGTGAATTGTGGAAGAGGATGGTAAAATAATTCTGTAGTACTATTCCTGAAGAACTATACAACTCGGACCATCCGATAAGGAGAGGACTTTCATGTTGGCCAGACGCTACTCTATTCGCTACAAACTGGTGTTTACGATACTCATCCTAACTATGCTCCCACTAATGGTCGTCGGCTATATCCAATTTGAAAATGCACGCAGTGCGCTATATAAACTGGCGGTATCTGACTTGCAATACATAACAAAAATGAAGGCACGTGAGCTGGCTCTTTACGCTCAAGATGCAACGATTAGTGAGGGAAACAGACAGAAAATTAACGAAATAACACGCGAGGTGGCCGAAGACTACTACAAGCCAAATGGTATGGTTGGCTACGCCTATATCTTGGATACGAGTGGAATTGCCATCTTTCATCCAGACCCGAAAGTCGAGAATACCTCTTTGGCGAATGAAGAATTCACGCAAGTCATGCTCGCTCAAAAAAACGGCTGGATCGAATATGAATTCGGAGGCTCTCCCAAAGTGGCGGCCTATAAGCAACTGCCGAACGGGTGGATTCTAGTCATTGGCAGCTACGAGAATGATTTGCTGACGACGATTGAGAGCAGTCGTCCGATGATGTTTCTCCTCAATCTGATAAGTGCCACCTTAGCGCTGGTCACAGGTATTTTTATTGTTAACAAGCTCGTTCGACCGCTAAAAGAGCTGGTATTGGCAATGAAGCGTGCAGAGACAGGAGATTTGACCACCCAAGTGACTGTCCGTTCCCAGGACGAGCTTGGGGAATTATCGTCGATGTACAATGAGATGATGGGGGTATTTCGCGGCATGGTCAACGAGGTGCAGCGAGTAGCCCAGCAGGTCGCGGCAGCTTCGGAAGAATTAACAGCGAGTGCGACAGAAAGTGCACGTGCTTCCGAACAGATTTCCATGGCTTCTTCGGAAATCGCTACGGGTTCCGAACAACAAAAACAAACGGTGACAGATACAGTACGCTTTTTGTCTCGCATCGGTGGAGATATCCAACTCATTGCGGCCTCGACCTCTCAAGTAAATGCTGATGCCACAGACGCGAATCGCTTGGCACAGGTTGGGGAAGGCAAGCTGCAAGAGCTCGTACAAGAAATGGATCAAATCACGGATCATGCCCGTCGAACGGAGCAGGTTATCCGCGAGCTTGGCTCTCAATCCGAGCAAATCATCGGAATTATCACGACTATTCGTCAAATATCCAATCAGACGAATCTATTGGCTTTGAATGCCGCCATCGAGGCAGCACGGGCGGGGGAACAGGGACGTGGCTTTGCGGTTGTGGCCCAGGAGGTACGTAAGCTGGCTGAGCAATCGGGTGAGGCTGCAGAAGAGATCGCAGGCTTGATTCATACGATCCATACAGATATTCTCGCGGCTGTGTCGGAAATGGGAACGACTGCTGTCGCTATACAGGATGGACGCGAAGGAGTGGCCCAGGCAGGAGATGGCTTCCACCAAATCCTGGTGGCCGTTCAAGACGTCAGCCAGCAAGTACATCGTATGAACGATGCAGCCCAAGCGATTCATCGCGATACAGTCCAATTGGTGAGTCACTCTGAAAAAATAGCTGGACTTGCGGAAACAGCAGCCAGAGATACACAGGAAGTGGCAGCAGCGTCCGAAGAACAGCTAGCAACCTCCGAGGAAATGACAGCAGCATCGGAAACGCTTGCGAAAATGGCTGAGCAGTTGTCAGAACAAGTAAAACGATTTACAATTTAAGACGAGCCTATGAGAAATCCACTTTCGAGAGAAGTGGATTTTTCCTTTCTGGAACGGTTTTTATGTAAGGAGGCGTTTAGATGGACGAGCAGCAGTCAATCTCGCTGTTTGCGGAAAGCTTCATTCGAGGATTTATTTCTCAAGAAATTTTTTACAAGGAAGAAACGTGGTACGGAGTTATCCGTCTTAAGATAGAAGAGACTACCGAATCGATTAAAGAATCGGAGGTCATTATAGTCGGGAATTTTCCTCGCCCGCATCCAGACGAGCTGTACACCTTTTACGGTGAATGGAAGACACACCCTCGTTTTGGTCAGCAGTACGTAGCAAAGCGCTATGAACGTGAAACGCCGAAAACATTGGCTGGGGTTGAGCGATACTTAGCCAGTGGCTTGTTTCAAGGGATCGGAAAGAAGATGGCCAAACGAATTGTCGAGCAGCTCGGGGTAGATGCGCTGTCGATTATCGCGGACTTCCCGGAGCGATTGGCTGAGGTACCCGGCATTTCTGAACAACGTGCCAAAACGATCTACGATTCAGTAGTCGAGCATCGTTCCTTGGAAAGTGCCATGGTTTTCTTGTATGACTTCGGCATTGGTGTGAACATGGCGCTGCGTATTTATCAGACCTACAAGCTGGAAACGATGACAGTGCTAAAGGAAGAGCCTTACCGGTTGATCGAGGATGTCGTAGGAATCGGCTTTAAGCGGGCAGATGACATTGCACGAGCAACTGGAATTGCTGCTTCCTCAGAAGAACGGGTGAAGGCAGCGGCTCTCTTTGTCTTGCAGGAGGCTTCGTATTCAGAAGGACATGTTTATTTGCCTGTGGAGGAGCTTTGTGAAAAAACACTGCGCCTTCTCGAAGAGTGCGGGGGGCACGACTTTTCTGGAGACGATATTCAACTGGCCGTGGAAGCTCTGTTTGTGTCGAGCAAGATTGCCTGGGAAGATGAGCGGGTGTATTTGCCCTCGCTGTTTTTTGCCGAGCTCGGTCTTGCCAAAAGACTGCGTCACTTCGCTGCGCGGGATGAATTCGGTACGTTCCCGACATCAGAATTTTACCGTGCGTTAGGGGCGGTCGAGGATGAGCTGGGGATCACGTATGCCCAGACGCAGCGTGATGCCATTGAACAGGCAATCAAAGCGGGTCTGATGCTGTTGACAGGTGGACCTGGTACGGGGAAGACGACAGTCATTCGTGGGATTTGTCGTGTCTTTTCTCAGCTTCATGGATTGTCTTTGGACTTGAAAAAATACAACGAAGAAAATCCATTCCCGATCGTTCTTGTGGCTCCTACCGGGCGTGCAGCAAAACGTATGACAGAGACTACGGGATTACCAGCAATGACCATCCATCGCTTGCTCGGTTACAAAGGGGAGAGCTTCGAGCATGACGCGGAGCACCCAATCCGTGGCCGGCTGTTAATTGTGGATGAAATGTCCATGGTCGATATCTGGCTCGCCAATCAATTGTTTCGTGCCGTTCCAGATGACATGCAGATCATCATGGTTGGTGACCCTGACCAGTTGCCTTCCGTAGGACCAGGCAACGTCCTGTTGGATATGATTCGCTCTGAATTGCTGCCGTTGGTACAGCTTACAGAAATTTATCGGCAAGCAGAAGAGTCCACGATTATTCGGTTGGCCCATGATGTACGAAAGGGGAATGTACCGGCAGATTTGCTTCACACCACCCCGGATCGGCGATTCTTCACAAGTTTGCCACAAGAAGTTCCGGAAGCAGTGAAACAAATTTGCTTCGGAGCCGTAAAAAAAGGATATACGGCAAAAGATGTTCAGGTATTAGCCCCTATCTATAAAGGTAATGCCGGTGTGAACCGGTTGAATGAAGAATTGCAGGAGCTGTTTAATCCAAAAACGCCGCAAAAGCGTGAAGTTACCTTCGGAGAGACGACTTTCCGTACAGGAGACAAGGTCCTGCAATTGGTGAACAATGCTGAAGAACAGGTGTTTAACGGTGACATGGGTGAGATCGTCGCCATCTTTTTCCCGAATGAAAATGCGGAGAACCAGGAGATGCTGGTCGCTGCCTTTGATAACAGAGAAGTGGTGTACAAGCGTTCGGATTATCATCAGCTAACGCTTGCCTACTGCTGCTCAGTGCATAAGTCTCAAGGCAGCGAATTTCCGATTGTGATCATGCCGTTTGTCAAAAGCTACTATCGTATGCTCAGACGTAAGCTGGTCTATACCGGGATTACCCGGAGCAAATCATTCCTCATCATGTGTGGAGAGCCGGATGCGTTCCGTGCTGCTGTAGAGTCAGATGAGGAGGGGGTACGGTACAGTTACCTGGAGGAACGGCTGAAGCAAGAGTGAAGTTGGAACCATTTGCGCCGAATGGACGTGTTCATTTCGCCTGATACTAACAAGGCGGAAGGGGGATGTCCCACATGCGCAAGGCAATGGATGCAGTCGGATTGCCAGTTGTTTGCCTCCAAACAGGGGAGACGATTGGAACCGTGCGTGACATTCTTTGCGACTCCACTTGGCATGTACGAGGAGTCTTGCTGAGCGAACAGGGCTGGTTCCAATCAGGTACCTATATTCCTACCGAACATATTCATGCGGTCGGGGAGTCCTGCCTTACCGTATCGGGAAAAGACGCGATCACGCCCTTACCTCATCTCGCCGGACTAGAGCCTGTCGGCATTGTGACGGGAAAGACGAAGTTAAAAGGAAAAGCGGTGATAACCGCATCCGGAGAGTGTTTGGGGAGGCTGGAAGACGTTTACTTTTCAGCCAACTGGGAGAAACTTGTAGGGTACGAACTATCGAATGGCTGGCTTGCAGATATTACGGAAGGACGAAAGCGCCTCCCTGCACCAGCATCCGTTATCATCGGGGAAGAAAACCTGATCGTGCCGGACTAGTTCGTGGCCAGGCGTGAAAGGGAGGAAAAAGCGTGATACGTGTCATATGCCCGAATTGCAGTTCCAAAGACGTAGGAAAGATTGGAACCAATCAATACTATTGCTGGAACTGCTTTATAGAAATGAGCGTTTCCAATGAGCAGATCGCTTCTGTCTACCAAGTGGAGGAAGATGGATCTTTGCATTCGCTCAACGATCTGTTCATTGAGGAACAGACAGTAACCGCTCACTTGAATATGTAGTGGATTTGAGCGGCAAAACCAATGGAGGTGGCACGTTTGTTCATTCGAGGCCTGTTGCGGATTCTTGCCACAAGCGGAATTGTGGCGATCATTGGCTATTGGATGGCTCCACGACGTCGCAGTCGGTTTTCATTGAATTGGAATCAGTTGCCCTTCTCCATGCGTGATATGACGCGTATGTGGAAATCAGGTCGCAAGCTGATGCGTGCCGTTACTCGTTAACACAAAATGTGCAGTGGAACGTAAATAAACACCCGAACATACACTGTGTTCGGGTGCTTTTTTTGATGTACATGAAAAAGCTCCGTCGCGGAAACGACGGAGCCTTGCTTTGCATTAAGATTGTTCTGCCAAGCGTTTTTGCTGTTGGCTTTTCATGCGTCCGATCAACAGGACACCAACCACAACAGCTACGATGAATACCCATTTCACCCAAGGATAAGCGGCAAAGAATGGTGTGAGGAACTTCTCGCTTGTTACCATGCTCGCAGCGGTATACGCCAATACGGCAGAACCGATATATATAACAATCGGATATTTCTCGATCAGCTTCAAGATCAATGTGCTACCCCATACCATGATCGGAACACTGATGATCAAACCGATAACTACCAGAAGGAAATCACCATGTGCGGCACCAGCAACCGCGATAACGTTATCCAAGCCCATTACTGTGTCGGCTACGATAATCGTCCAAATCGCTGCTCCAAGTGATCCGCTTGCCTTCATATTCTCATGACCGTTATCTTGAATCAGCAACTTGAGGGCGATCCAAATGAGAATCAAACCACCTACAAGCAGCAGACCAGGAATCTTCAACAACCAAACGACAGCGAGTGTCGCCAATGCTCGAATGACAATTGCACCAACGGTTCCCCATATGATAGCTTGCTTTTGCTGATGAGCAGGCAGGTTACGAGCCGCCATCCCGATGACGAGGGCATTGTCCCCGGCCAGCACTAGGTCGATGATAACGATAGAAAGTAATGCGGTCCAAAACTCAGGGCTTAACAATAAATCCATTTCTCTTCCTCCTCCTAATCCATTTTGGAAGCGAATAATCCGCTGGCCGTTTTCTTGATACCTCCTATAGTGTGTGTAAAGGGGCGAAAAAGAAAACGACCTTTCCCGGGACAGGAAAAGGTCATTTGAAAAACAAAAATAGACCTTTTACCTGGTCGGCAAAGGTCTTGCTTACAACATTTACGAAAATGTTGCCAACATAGCCGGGGAAAAATCCCGTAATGACGACTATGTTGCGAAAAAGCTACTCCCCTTTGGAGATATCCTCTTGTAATTACATACTACTGAACACGAAATTGTGTGTCAATAGGTTACATGAAATTTATGTGAATGAGACAAGCTAAAAAAGATGTTTGCAAATAGGGAGGAGTTGGGGAACGTGGATGAACTTCGGCGAAGTCGTCTATTTGCTGCTGCTGTTTGGCTCATCGCACTTTTGGTCATCGGCAATCTGCTTTGGCTGCTCCGACCAGTCCTGTCCCAGTTGTTTTCGCTCATAAAGGAAGTGCTCGTTCCCGTCATATTGGGACTCGTCATCGCTTACTTGCTCCATCCGGTCGTGCAATTGCTGGAAAAAAGAAGAGTTCCGCGCTTGATGGCAGTTCTGCTCATTTATGGCTCATTTGTTTTGGTAATTACGATTGCGATCATCAACGCGATTCCTGTTTTTACGAAACAATTGGTGGAGCTGTCAGACGATATTCCCCGCCTGATGGATTGGTACTATACATGGATGAGTGAGTGGGAGGCGCGAAAATATTTCTTGCCGGATAGCATCTCGAAGGGTGTGGACCGGGTGATCATCCAGTCGAATGAAGGGATGTCTCACTCTGTATCGAAAATCGTGGATAATGCTCGTCATTCGATGGGAAAGCTGTTTGCTTTTGCTATCGTGCCGTTTATCGCTTTTTACTTTTTGAAGGATATGAAGCAATTGCATGAGACGGGGATGTCGATTGTTCCAAAGGCTTATCGGAAGCAAGTGCTGATTGTCTTGCGGGATATTAATGAATCCTTGGGTAAATACATACATGGACAAATGATTGTCGCCCTGATCGTAGGCGTTTTCGCATACTTGGGCTATTGGTGGATCGGCATGCCGTATCCTTTTGTACTGGCTGCATTCGTATGTCTTACCAACATCATTCCGTACATTGGACCCTTGATTGGGGCGGCACCGGCAGTTGTGATCGCAATTACGATTTCCACCAAGACACTTCTACTCGTTCTCGTTGTCAATCTCATCATTCAAATTGTAGAAGGGAACATTTTGTCCCCAAACATCGTTGGTCGTTCTTTGCATTTGCACCCGCTTCTCATTATCTTGGCACTGCTGGTAGGGGAAACGGTAGGGGGGATCATTGGGTTAATTGTTGCTGTTCCGATTCTTGCCGTTTGCAAAGTGATCGTTAGCCGAATCGCTGTCATGATGCACGAAAGTTGACAGTGATCAGGGAAAATATTTATAATATGGACAAAGTGATTTATGTGAAATCAATGAGGGAACGAGTATGTTGCAGACCTTTTACAGAGAGGGCGCTCCATGGTTGAGAGGGCGACCAAAAGAAGAGCAGCAGAAGGCTACTCCTAAGACCGGGCAAAACCCGGCGGCTTGGCACCGTTAGACGCCACTTAAGCGACAGGCCTTGGCTAAGATACGTGTAGCGAGCCTGTAAGCAGGGTGGTACCGCGAGAAAATCAGTTCTCGTCCCTGAGGGGATGGGGACTTTTTTTATTTTTAGATGAGGAGAATGTAGATGAAGAAACTGACAGGCAATCAAATCCGCCAGATGTTCCTCGACTTTTTTGTAGAAAAAGGACATCGCATTGAGCCTAGCGCTCCATTGGTTCCAATCGACGATCCTTCCCTTCTGTGGATCAACAGCGGTGTGGCGACCCTCAAGAAGTACTTTGACGGTCGAATCATCCCGGACAACCCGCGCATCACGAACTCGCAAAAGTCTATTCGTACAAACGATATTGAAAATGTGGGACGTACTGCTCGCCACCATACCTTTTTTGAAATGCTGGGTAACTTCTCTATTGGTGAGTACTTCAAGGAAGAAGCGATTGAATGGGCATGGGAGTTTTTAACGAGCCCAAAATGGATCGGCTTTGATCCGGCGTTGCTTTCCGTTACGATTCACCCAGAGGACGAAGAAGCATTTGAGCTGTGGAGCAAGAAAATCGGTGTTCCAGAAGAGCGAATCATCCGACTGGAGGGCAACTTCTGGGATATCGGAGAAGGCCCAAGCGGACCGAACACGGAAATTTTCTATGACCGTGGAGAAGCGTTCGGAAACGACCCGAGCGACCCTGAGCTGTACCCAGGTGGGGAGAACGAACGCTACCTGGAAATATGGAACCTGGTATTCTCTCAGTTCAACCACAATCCAGACGGTACCTACACGCCGCTGCCTAAGAAGAACATTGATACGGGGATGGGTCTTGAGCGCATGACGTCTGTCATCCAAGGCGTAGACAACAACTTTGAGACAGACCTGCTGTTCCCGCTGATCGAAAAGACCACGGAAATCTCCGATGTGAAGTATAAAACAAGCCCTGAGATGGATGTAGCATTGAAGGTTATCGCTGACCATGCACGTACGGTTGTGTTTGCGATCGGTGACGGTGCGCTTCCATCCAATGAAGGACGTGGCTACGTCATTCGCCGTCTACTTCGCCGTGCCGTACGTATGGGGAAAAAGCTGGGCGTAGAGAAGCCATTCCTGTACAGCTTGACTGAGACAGTAGGTACGATGATGGGTGAGTTTTACCCAGAGGTTGTCCAAAAGCGTGCGTTCATCGAAAAAGTCATTCGTGCCGAGGAAGAGCGTTTCCACGAGACATTGAACGACGGTCTGGCGATCCTGTCTGACATGGTGAAGGCAGCAAAAGAAAGCGGAAAGACACAACTGTCTGGTCATGATGTCTTCAAAATGTACGATACGTATGGATTCCCTGTTGACTTGACAGAAGACTTCGCAGACGAGCAAGGGCTGACTGTCGATCGCGATGGCTTTGATCAAGCGATGGAAGAACAGCGTGAGCGTGCACGTGCAGCACGTCAAGATGTAGACAGCATGCAAATCCAAGGTGGTCCATTGTCTGATTTGACGGTTACGAGCCAATTTGTTGGTTATACTGAATTGGTAGCAACAGGTAAAGTTGAAGCGATTATTTTGGACAACCAGTTGGTAGAAGAAGCAGAAGAAGGTCAAACCATACAAGTCGTTCTGAGCCAAACTCCTTTCTATGCAGAAAGCGGCGGTCAGATCAATGACGAAGGTTACCTGATTTCTGATATCGTGAAAGCACGTGTGACAGATGTACAAAAAGGACCAATGGGTCAAAATGTACATTCCGTCATCGTCGAAGCAGGTACCCTGCGCAAAGGCGATGAGGTTCGCGCGGAAGTGAACCGTGAAGCACGTCTGGCTATCACCCAAAACCATACAGCGACTCACTTGCTGCATCAAGCACTCAAGGATGTCCTGGGAACGCATGTCAATCAGGCAGGTTCCTTGGTAGCACCAGAGCGTCTCCGTTTTGACTTCACTCACATTAGCTCCATTACGTCAGAAGAACTGGAGCGTATCGAAGCGATCGTGAATGAAAAAGTGTGGGCAAATCTGAGTGTCGAGATCTCCAACAAACCATTGGCTGAAGCAAAAGCGATGGGCGCGATGGCGTTGTTCGGTGAAAAATACGGCGACGTTGTACGCGTTGTAAAAGTGGGCGAATACAGCTTGGAGCTGTGCGGTGGATGCCATGTGAACAATACCGCGGAAATCGGTCTGTTCAAGCTGGTTAGCGAGAGCGGTATCGGCGCAGGTACACGCCGGATTGAAGCAGTAACAGGACGCGGCGCTTACCAGTTCTTGAACCAGCAGTTCACTACACTCAAAGAAGTGGCGCAAGCACTTAAAGCACCAGTACTGGCAGAAGCACCTGCACGTGTAGAAGGTCTGCAACAACAATTGAAAGAAGCTCAGCGTGAAAACGAGTCCCTGCGTGCAAAACTGGGGAACATCGAGGCAGCGTCGTTGACGGATAAACTCCAACAAGTAGACGGCAAGAATGTACTCGCTGCACGTGTTTCCGCTGTCGATATGGACAACCTGCGCGGCATGGTAGATGAGCTGAAAAACAAACTCGGTTCTGCTGTCATTGTGTTGGGTGCAGTCGATGGGGACAAGGTGAACCTCGTTGCAGGTGTAACCAAAGATCTCATGGATCAAGGTATCCACGCTGGCAAGATCATTAAGGAAGTCGCAACCCGCTGCGGTGGCGGCGGTGGTGGACGTCCTGATATGGCACAAGCTGGCGGTAAGGACCCATCCAAGCTGCAAGAAGCACTGGATGCAGTGGTTGACTTCGTGAAGAGTCAAGCAGTATCGAAATAGTGCGATTGCGCAAGAAATTTGTATAATCGACAGGAGTAAATGAAATCCGAGTCGAATACAAAAAAGAGTAGGTAACCAAAAGAGTCTCAAAGGAAATCGAGGTGTTGATTGTGAGTTCGTTGGATAATACCATGAAATTCACGGTGCCCAAGGAAGCGAATGCGGCGGATGTGCAAGAAACATTGACAGAGGTGTACAAAGCCCTGCAGGAAAAAGGATACAACCCGATCACCCAGATCGTAGGTTACTTGCTTTCTGGCGACCCGGCGTTTATCCCACGCCACAACAACGCGCGGAGCCTGATCGGCAAATTGGAACGGGACAAAATCATAGAAGAGTTGGTGACCGTTTACTTGTCAGAGCGCAAGTAGACCTTAACGATGACACGATTGATGGGGTTGGATGTAGGCGACAAGACAATTGGAGTGGCTGTCAGCGATGAGCTGGGATGGACTGCGCAAGGAGTAGAGACCATCAAGCGACAATCCAAGGAAAAGGATCTTGCCCGCCTGAGCGAATTAGTTTCGCAGTATCAGATTGGGGCTTTCGTCGTTGGTTTGCCCAAAAACATGAACGGAACCATAGGCCCGCGTGCTGAAATGTGTCAAGCATTTGGCAAGCTTTTGGAGGAACGCATGTCTCTTCCTGTCCACATGTGGGACGAACGCTTGACGACGATGGCGGCAGAGCGTATGCTGATTTCTGCTGATGTCAGCCGTCAAAAGCGAAAGACAGTGATAGATAAAATGGCGGCCACTTTAATCCTCCAAGGATATTTGGACGCGAAATCGAGGTGACCACAATGAGTGAAGAGATGATGGAAGAGTTCGAAGTGGGCGATGTGATCGCGCTGACGGAAGAAGGTACCGAGGAACCGCGAGATTTTCGTATCATGTACATTTTCGACATTGAAGACCGCAGCTATTTGGTGCTCGTACCAGTAGATCAGGAAGAGGAAGAAGAGTATGAGGTTCACTTCCTGCGTTATGACGGTACAGACATGCTCCAGCCAATCGAGGATGATGAAGAGTGGGAGCAAGTAGAAGCTACCTTCGAAACTTTGATTGCTGATTTGGAGAAAGACGGAATTTAATAGATTCGTGGAAAGAGAGTCCGCAACTGGCGGGCTCTTTTTTTATGTCTTTTTTCGCCAAAATCACCCATGAAGTGACAGTTGGATAAGCCTCTTGTATAATGAATGGGATGGAGATAAAGAGACCCTAAAGGGAGGATTTCTAGCTTGAAACCAATGTCAGCGAAGCCTGATTTTAACCCCGGCCGCCCTGTGACAAATCGACGCAGACGTGGCGGACGAATTGTGATGTGGCTGGTAGCCTTGTTGTTGTTGATCATTTTGGCAGCGGGGGGAGCAGCGTGGTACGTGTACCAGCAATTACAGCCAGTTGCAGGTGAACAGACGGTGAAGAACGTGGCAATTCCGTCCGGTTCATCCGTACAAAAAATCGGTCGACTTCTGGAAGAACAAGGTCTGATCCGAAATGCCGATGTATTTAATTACTACGTGAAGTATAAAGGCGTGGCCCCTGATCTTAAGGCAGGAGAATACCAATTTACGACTGGCCAAGCCATTGACGAGATACTAACTGCCATGGTGGAAGGAAACACGGTGATCAATGCGAACCGATTTACGATCCCAGAAGGCTGGAATGTTGAACAGATCGCAGATCATCTCGAGAAAGAAGGCATTGTAGAGAAGGCAGCATTCTTAAAAGAAGTAAATGAAGGTGCATTCCCCGACTATCCTTTTGTCGCAGCCATACCGAAGCATGCAGATCGAAAACACCGTCTGGAAGGGTATCTGTTCCCGGAAACGTATGAGGTGGACAAGGATGCTACAGCACATGATGTCGTCTCGCGTATGCTGGCTCAATTCCAAAAGGAATGGAAGCCAGAGTGGACAGAGCAACTGAAGCAGCACGATTTAACCCTGGATGAAGCGGTTAATCTCGCATCGATCGTTGAGCGAGAAGTAACTGTAGACAAGGAGCGTCCACTTGTAGCAGGCGTGTACTACAATCGGATTCGCGATAAGTGGCCGTTGCAGGCTGATGCTACCGTTCAATTTGTTCTCGGGAAACAACGAGACCGTCTGACCTTCGAGGACCTAAAAGTAAAAAGCCCGTACAACACGTACACAAATCCTGGCTTGCCACCGGGGCCGATTGCAAGCCCAGGCAGAGCTTCACTTGAGGCAGTCGTTAATCCGGCTAAACACGACTATTTTTTCTACGTGACGAAAAAAGACGGAACGTCCGAGCACTACTTTTCCAAAACACTGCAAGAGCATGAAGCAAATGATAAGAAAAGCAGGGGAAACTAACCAAGTTTCCTCTTTTTTTTGCATGCGATCAACGGTGCTTGACGTAGCCAAGCTTTCTCAAGGTGTGCTATAATAATTCGGTTGTAACGAAAGAGGAGTGAAATCATGATTACCAATCCGGCAATTGACGACTACGTGTCAAGCCTGGTTCCCGAGCGTTCTTTGCTGCTCAAGCGATTGGAGCAGGAGGCGGCAGAGGAAAACATTCCGATTGTGCAGCTCCCGTCCGCTCAAGTCATGCGGATGTTGTTGTTGCTGCATCGTCCCAAAGCGATTCTTGAAGTGGGTACGGCAATTGGCTATTCCACGATTTGGCTTGCAGAAGCTGCACCGGAAGCGCGAATTGTCACAATGGACATAGATGAAGATCGATTGGTGAGAGCACGGGAAAATATAAAAGAAGCAGGATGTGCAGATCGTGTGGAGATACTCTCACGTGACGCCACTTTAGGGCTGCCGGAGTCGTATCAATTTGACTGCTTGTTTATCGATGCAGCCAAAGGACAGTATCGAGTATTCCTCGATTTATATCTACCGCTTCTTCGCGAAGGCGGTTTGGTAATCAGCGACAACGTCCTGTTCCGAGGACTGGTGGCGACCCCAGAAGAAGCGGGCAAGCGTCAGCGTCCGATGGTGGACAAGCTGCTCTCTTATAATTCACATCTGATGGAGCGTCCTGATTTAGAAACGACATTTATTCCAGTCGGAGATGGGCTGGCCATCAGTATGAAAAAGAAGTAAAAACATAGGGTCGTAAACGTGTAAAGCATCATGAGGAAGGGGACATGAAGCATGGGTAACCCCGTATTGATTGGGGTAGCGGGAGGCAGTGGTTCTGGAAAAACGACTGTTGCAAAGGAGCTGTACCGCCAGTTCCAAAATGATAGTGTAACGATGATTGAGCAGGATTCCTACTACAAGGATCAAAGCCATTTGAGCCCAGAAGAGCGGGCGTTGACGAACTATGACCATCCCTTCGCTTTTGACAACGATTTGTTGCTTGCGCATTTGCAAGAGCTGATGCAAGGAAAAGCGATCCAAAAACCGATCTACGACTTCAAGGTGCATAACCGTAAGCAAGAGCAAATCCAGGTCGACCCGAAGGATGTCATCATTCTGGAAGGAATGCTGATTCTGGAGGATGAGCGGATTCGTGATTTGATGGATATCAAGGTATTTGTCGATACGGATGCGGATGTGCGTATTGCACGCCGAATCGTACGTGACATCGAAGAGCGCGGTCGTTCCCTTGATTCAGTGGTGACACAGTACTTAAACGTTGTTCGACCGATGCATTTGCAGTTTATTGAGCCGACCAAGCGATATGCAGACGTCATCATCCCAGAAGGCGGCTACAACCGAGTGGCATTGGATCTGTTATCCACGAAGATCAGCAATATTTTATTGGAGAAGCAACAATTCGCCAATCAATCATAAACACCTAAAAGTGCACCGTGACGTACGGTGTGCTTTTTTCTTTTTTCTTTGTTCGTTGTTTCTGTCGCGTTCATTCCGGCAATACTGGTGAAAAAAGCCAGGGAGGGAATTCGATGCAGCTGGATCGACGAATCAAAAGACGTCACTTTCTTGTATTGCTGTCCATGTCGTTGTTATGGCTCGGTTTGGTCGCGCGCTTGTGGTGGATTCAACTCGGATCGCCCCATCGGTTTTCTCGGCATGGCGTTGATTTGGTAAAGGCAGCAGTAAAACAAAGACAGCAAAGCATTGTACTGCATAGCGGGCGTGGCGATATCGTAGATCGAAATGGGTACGCCTTTACCGGAGAAGAGCATCTCGCCTTGATTTTGTTCCCGTTGGCACGTGGGAGCCTGCAAGGAACAGATGGCTTGCAGCGATTGGCTCAAATAACCGGAGAATCCAAGGAACGGCTGTCGGAGACGATGGAAAAGGCAAAGGTACCGCTGCTCATGCGAGAGGAATCCGGCAAGCTGGTGATGCTCACCGAGCGGCAGGCTGAGGAAATCAATGCACTTGCCATCCCAGGAGTAGTGGCATTGGCGGTGACAGAGCGATACCGCGCGGATGAAGTAGCCAAGCATCTGATTGGTTTTATCCATAAAAATCCCGACATGGTGCAGAAGCTGTATCCAGATGAATGGACCAGCGGGAAAATGAATGCCGAGAGCACGCTGGGAGCATCGGGTCTGGAGCGAAGCTTCGACCGGTTTTTACAAGGGGTAGAGCCGTCTGTCTTGTCCTATTATGTAGATGGGCATGGACAACCGCTCCGAGGGTTGGATATTCGCTATACAAAGCAGTCGAATCAATACTATCCGCTGTCATTAACGACTACCTTGGATGCAGCAATCCAACGAAGCATGGAGGCAGCAGCCGATCAAGTAGGCTTAAAAGAGGGCAGTATCGTCGTTTTGGACGTACAAACAGCCGATGTTCTTGCAGTTGTAAGCCGCCCTACGTATGATCAAACAAATGTCACGGGAAACGCAAGCGACTGGAAGAATCGCGCATTCAAGCAACTCCCGCCTGGTTCTGTCTATAAAACAGTGGTAGCAGCAGCCGCGTTGGCGGAAGGGATTGTTTCACCAATTGACCGTTTCACATGTACAGGGGAGTACGGGAAGTACCAATTCTCCTGCTGGAAAAAAGAAGGTCACGGCAGTGTGACACTGGAAGAAGCGTATGCCCAATCCTGCAACATTGCGATTGCCCATATTGCCAAGCTGGTGGGCGGAGAAAAGTTGGAGGAATATGCAAAAAAGCTGGGCTTGACCACTCAAGTGGGTCATGTTACCCCCAATCTGTATAAACTCAAAAACTTCAAGCAACTGGATGGCGAAGAACCGGGGAGAGTCTTTGCAGAGGGAGTATCCCGCGACGATGAAGGCGTCCTGATTCAAAGCGCCATAGGTCAACGGGATGTACGAATATCCCCCTTGCAAGCAGCCAACATGATGGTAACGATTTTGCGTGGTGGTCAAAGCTCTCAAGTACGGTTAGTAAAAGAAATCGCATACCGAAATGGTCAGTCGTTCCATACGTTCCCAGAGCAGGGGCTCGCT
Organism: Brevibacillus sp. Leaf182; assembly: GCF_001423865.2. Taxonomy (NCBI): domain Bacteria; kingdom Bacillati; phylum Bacillota; class Bacilli; order Caryophanales; family Paenibacillaceae; genus Brevibacillus; species Brevibacillus sp. Leaf182. The sequence continues at coordinate 180,357 of NZ_LMPN02000026.1, forward strand.
TTGGACGGAATTGACTACGTCACAGCCAATAAATTGCGAAAAATGATGCGCAAAGTCGTCACCGAGGGAACAGGACAGATGCTCATGAATTCCACTTGGCAGGTGGCAGGCAAAAGCGGGACTGCACAAATCGGGGATGCGAATGGAAACAACCATCTGTGGTTTCTCGGGTACGCCCCGTTAGAAGAGCCGCGTTACGCTATTTGTGTCGTGGCAGAAAATCAGCCGAGCTGGGGGAAAAACCAGGCTATGGAGCTTTTTCACCGAGCTGTTGCTGAGCTTGCCGATCATACAGCTCAATCTTGACCTCACGAAGAGTATTTCCGAGGATGAAGCCTCTTGCGTTAATTTGATTGTTTTTACCTAGCCCGACGATCAGCATGAGGGGAGAGGAGGACATGTACATGGACTGCGACGCTTTTGCCCAAATGGTTCTCTTATCACCTTTGCTGGGAGATAGGCGTTTTACCGTATGACTATGCCAATCACCGATGTATTTCCATTGTCGATGTCTGCTTAATTTTCGGACGAGCTTATTGAGATGCGTGTCATCGAAAAAAATAGAATGTGGCTGGTGAATCGCATTTGGGCCTGGTTCACTTGCATACGTAACGACCCATCTATCTTCACCAAGTGGGTATCCCATCATGACCCCTCCTGTTTCAAGCGAGGGTTTTTTTCGTACGGCCTGCTCAATCTGTTTCCACGCTTTTGGTGTGATGTACAGCGTCGTCATGAGACGTTCGTCCCTCCTTGATAAAACCACTGACATTTGCTTGATATCATATGTATGCGAATAGTGAAATGTCCCGGCGTCCAGCAAAGTTATGAATTGTCGAAAAAAAGATTGTAACTCATCCTCTTCCTTTCTATAATTTGAGTAAAAGTGTGAGTTCAAAAAGTCGACTTTTTGAACAACCTCTAAAAAGACGGAGACTGGAAAGGTTGATTGTATGCCTTTGGCACCTGTTGATCTCTCACTGATTGGACAAGTTTTAGCGGCTGATTTGTACACCGAACAAGGAATTTTGCTGCTGGGACAAAACACGACGGTCACGCCAGCCCATGTGATCCTATTGCAAAAGCAACGAGTCCGTGAGGTTGACATTATACAGAGTCTGACGGAGGGAACCGGTGAAGAAGTTACTTCTCAGCTATTCCAGCTAGAGGCAGATTCCGAGACTGTTGCTGCTTATGTACAAGCCCTCGACAAAACGAGATTACTCTTCGATGAACTGACAGTTGGCGGGGCACAGAGTCTTGAGCATTTTTCCAACATCTTTTTTGATGTAGCAGAAAAATCGACGAAGCATTTGGGATTGTTCCGGAACTTGTACGTACTGGAAGGGGCAGACAGCTATACATACCGACATTCATTAAATGTAGGGATTCTCTGTTCGCTCATTGCTCGCTTGATGAAATGGGATGAAGAGCGAATAGCATTCATGGGGACAGCCGGATTTTTGCATGACATTGGGAAAATGAGGGTACCGAAGGAAATATTGCTTAAGCCAGGCAAGCTAAGTGAAGAAGAATTTGCGATCATGAAGAAGCATACTGTCTACGGTTATGAAATGATCCGTGAGATGGAGGGTGGATCTGAGCTGTTGGCTTTGTGTGCCTTGCTGCATCACGAGCGACTCGACGGGTCTGGCTATCCGGAGCAAAGAAAAGGCGATAGCATTCCGATCGAATGTCAGGTGCTCGCCGTTGCCGACATGTTTGATGCGATCTGTTCTGATCGGGTGTACAAAGGGAGGACGTCCCCATTCGAGGCAGCACAGCTCCTGTGGAAGGAAGCCTGTAACGGGGCGTTAAATGTTGAGATCGTTGCACAGTTTGTCCGCTACATTGCCTTGCTGTACGTAGGTGCAAAGGCGAGGTTGAGTAGCGGGGAAGAAGTCGAAGTGATTCTTATCCATCAGGATGAACCGATGCGGCCGCTGGTCAGAAGAATGGGTGAATTCCTCGATTTGCGTCATGATCGCAAGCTGACGATTGAAAAAATGATTGGATAGGAAAGACGACGCGAAAAAGGTGAAACCGCTCTTGGAAAATGAGAGCGGTTTCATTGTTGCTGATCTGTGAACGATCGTCGGGAAAGCTCGATCAGTTTGGCAGATTGTGACACAATGATAGTGTGCATGATAGACAAAGAAACGAAAAGAGCCGTGTCGTGCGAATGCTCGAAACGCAAGGAGGAAACACATGATACGCAAAGCGGAACCCACAGATGCAGCTTTTGCTGCGCCATTAATTTATGATGCCATTGGAGATATCGCGCATACGTTGACAGGTGCAACGGAGGCAGCAGATGCGATTCGCATGATGGAGGAGTTTTTTGCGAAGGAAAAGAACCGGCTCAGCTACGAAAACGCGGTGATAGCCATGGATGCAGATGTACCGGTAGGACTGGCGCTCTTTTATCATGGAAGCCAAACAGAGGTGCTCGATCGTCCCTTCGTTGAGCATGTCAAACGTTTGACTGGCGAGACGATTACGCTTGTAAAAGAAGCAAAGGATGACGAATTTTATTTGGATTCTGTCGCGGTTGATTCCTCATGCAGAGGGAAGGGGATCGGATCACTTCTGCTGGATGCCTTTGAAAAAGAAGCGATTCAGCGCGGGCATGACCGAATCGCTTTGCTTGTTGACGAGGAAAAACCACGTGCGCGTAAGCTGTATGAATCGCTCGGCTATCGTGAGGATGGGACAGTGATCGTAAGCGGTCATAAATTGAGCCATATGGTGAAGGACCTATCGGATAGGGAGTAAGAAGACTTCTATCAAGGCTAGTTACAAGAACAAAAAACGTTTCGCATTGGACATAAAGTGAAAAGTCCGAGGGAAACGTTTTTTCGTAAGCTTAGCTGCTAAAAGAAGGTAAGCTTTCTACTTGAGGAGAGGGTAGGTAAGGTGTGAGATCAAACTTCCAGTCAAATTCACGGATCGGACTGTACTTACCCGTCAGGAGCTTCAAAATATGAGCTTCGGTTGCTTTACTCGTATTTTTTGATGCGCCTGCTTCGTCGAAAAGATTGCCACATGCATACGCAAATAAATACTCTTCCCAGCTCGAATATGCGAGTTGGATTCGCTTGGCTACGTCCAGCATGCTTTCTACGGCATCTGTCTTGGGAATATAGGACTGTTGGGCGCCCGCTTTGCAAATAATGAGGTACCAGGCGTAATCAAAGGCGGCAATGCCGGCATGTGGGAGTCTGTTCATGTACGAGTAAACAACCAACTGCCGGGCTGACTCCATGTCGCCTTTTTTTAAGGATGCGATGTAATTGGAACGATTGGCAGCGCTGAGTGCGGATAATACGTGGCGATGCTGATCAAATTCAGTTCTTCGCCCATGTTCCAAAAGCCATGTCAATCGCTCTTGCGTTTTGGCTGCATCTCCCGTATCCCATCTGTTATCGATTCGAAGCCGCAGAAAGGTATCGCGCAGGCGGTTGTATTCGTGGATGGCCAAATAATACGCGAGCCGCTTCTGATTTAAGCAAACAGAGGAGAGAGCATGCAAGTAGCGCCTTAACTTTGGATCGATCTCTTTTTCGTTTTCTGCTTCTTTTGTCATGGAAATCCTCTCTGCCTCCTTTAGTGGAATGTCAATGCTTTGCGAGTTTTGGGAATCTCACGAATGATACGGATGTAATACAACAGGGAAATCATCGCGAGAATGCCCAGAAGCCATGATCCCGTCCATCCTTTTTCTTCTAAGTCAGCCTTGGCATTGATATACGTATCGGTCACGAGAACCGCATTGTGCGGATGTCTGCGTTTGTCCAAAGCATTTACTATGACAGGCAACATCTCACCATCCGGTATCGCCTTGTGCGTTCCTCGCATCGTAATGGAATGCTTGTCATGAATTTCTTTGGCATGGTCGTAGTCCGTAATGACAATGATCGCTTGTTGCTCCAGATAACCCACAGTTACATAACCGGTGTCAGCGTTTAATAGATCTCGCTCTTCGGCTTTGGCAGCAGGAATGAACTCGGCTTTTGGCTCGGGATGCTTCTCTTTGTCATAGACGCGGAGCATATTGATATAAGACGCTTTGGTCAATGTAAATTCCACCTGGTAGCCAAGCGGAGTTTGTTTTAACTCGTCGATCGTCTTTATTTGGACAGGTTTATATGTATTGACCAAGGAGTCAAACATCTGCTCCGGAGTCATCTCCAGCTTCATGGAGACAACAGTAAACATAGCGTAATGGAGCAGAAGGAGAAAAATAATCGTCCAAATGTTACGTCTGGTGTAGATGGCGAAAAACTGCTTGAACCTTGATAGATTGCCAGGCAGCCCGAGTGCGCGTAAGTTTTTTCTCCTAGCGCCTTTGGCCAGCTTGTTCGTAGCGGGCTCGGTCACCTTGTTAAACGGTGACTGTATTTGTGTCAGGCATATCTTCGCGTCGATATCGGAGGGATTATGCGAAAGCAGCTCCTGAAAAACCTCTTGAGCCTTCTCCCATTCCCCTAGCTGAAGATAGCCTTTCCCCAGCAAGCTGCGAGCGTCCCACAGTTCTGGCATGCGAGCGAGAATTTCCTCGCAATCCTTGATCGCATCAGCAGCATCTCCCTTTTCGAGGAAAAGTCGCGCACGATACAGATACGCATCGATGTTATCTGGATCGAGACGTAATAATTGATCAAAAGTATGAAAGGCACGATTCTTATTTCCGGTTCGCAAAAAATATTCGCCCTGTAAACGGATCAAATCGGGGTCAAGAGCGTACAGGGCATGGGCTTTTGCCAAATAGCCCTGAGCCGTTTCCCAATCATTTTCCATGAGGGCAAATAACGCATCGCTGCGCCATTCAAGAAACGCTTCAATATCCAAGTCCTCGCGATTCTCAAAAGAGTGGTAACGCAGCGTAAAGGTCCGATTGAGCTGCCCGTTCAGGTAAGCGATAAAACGTCCTGAGAGCTGGCTTGCGAGCTTTTCCGATTTCTCCCGCCATTGAAAATGGGAATCGAGCAGCATCCACACCTCATGAGGCAAATGGTAGTGTTCTTCTAAAAAGTGGAGAAATCGCGTATCGATGAGTTGATGGCAGCCGACATTCCACATGGCCTCGTCATTCAGCAACTCACGCCAGTTTTCAAGCTGGATACGCTCATAATAGTTATCGTACAGCTCTTGCGTACGGCGGAAAAAACGCTCTACCATATCATCGGGGTTCAAGGAGCGTTCGGAATGATCGTAGCTCTCCGTGAAATCGTACCGCTTGGGAATGGGGATTTCTTCTTGAGAGTCTACTTCTTGCGTTGTTTCCTCTAAAAACCTGTCAAACAGTGTGAGCCGCTGCGGTGGATCGAAGGTAGGCTGCTCTTCTTCTTCCGGTTCATGATCCTCCCACTCATCCAGTCTTTCCGGTAGGGGCGTTTCTTCGAACATACGATTCCGCTTAGTATTGCGTGTGTACTTCAGGGCGAGGTCATACGCCTCTCGCAATTGCTGAAAGCCTTCAGGATCAACTTCCGGATTGTGCACCTTCAACTTTTTGGCATAAGCCTTTTTTATCTGGGCAGGATTGTCCGTCGGTTCAATCCCGAGAATCTCCCAAATCCCCATTAATACTCATTCCACCCTTCAAACATGTCCAGTTGCTGCTTCAATTCTTCTGCTGCTTTGGCGATGTCTCTTTCGTTTTGGGTGGAGAGGACACTTTCGAAGCGGCGTAAGTAATTCGCAATGATCATCCGGTCTTCGCCCAACGCTTCCTCATACATACGCTCGCCTTTTGCCAGAAGTAATCGATTTTCGGATCGCTCTCTAGGGTGGATTTTAATGTTTTGAAGAGCTTGAAAACGCTCCTCAATTTCTTTTTTTGATAGGCTACCCGGACTTTTTTCGATGACGGCCTTGGTTTTGACGCCTGTAGAGACGACAGTCACTTCGACTTCCAGAATTCCGTTGATGTCATATGTATAACGAACATCGATAGACTCCTCGCCCTTTTTGGCAGGGGGAACTTTTACATTCAATTCGCCAAGCTTGAGGTTATGTTCGACACGACGGCTTTCCCCTTGATAGACATCAACGAGTATGGAGCGTTGATAATCGTTAACGGTATATAGCCGTTCTACCCGGCTGACCGGGATGGGAGTATTGCGCTCGATGATCGGAAAAAAGTAGCCATCCTCGTGTTTGCCGTTTGCCATGGTTTGTACAATACCCGTACCGAGTGTGTATGGGCAAACATCGGTCAAAACAAGCTCGTTTAACGCCTGGTTGCGTTCCTTGAGTGCTGCCTGAATCGCTGTTCCCAATGCAACAGCCTCATCAGGATTAATATGCGAATAGGGCAGTTGGCCAAATATTTTGCTTACGATGGATTTGATAAGCGGCATCCGCGTTGCACCGCCAATAAGCACGATTGCGTCCAGTTCCCGAGGGGAGATGGATGCGTCTCGCAATGCACGCTCGATCGGTTGACGAAGTCGTTGCAGCAGAGGAAACGCGAGATTTTCCAGCTGATTCCGGCTGAGAGTCGTTTCAACCAGCGCTCCCTGAATATTGACACTCATTTTCCCTTCTTGGTCGGAAAACATAGCGCGCTTGCACAACTCAGCTTGTTTGTGGATGGACGAACGTGTTTTGCTGTCAAGCGAGTTGATGTCGAGTCGATGGGCTTCTATAAAATAAGAGGCAATCAGATCGGTAAAGTCTTCGCCGCCCAAAAAGTTGTCTCCAGCGATTGATTTTACTTCCATGACACCTTCGAACATTTCCAAAATAGAAACGTCAAACGTTCCGCCACCTAAATCGAATACGAGGAATTGTGTCTCGGATTCCTCCTGATGGAGGCCATATGAGATCGCGGCGGCAGTCGGTTCGCTAATCAAGCGTTCTACTTTCAGTCCAGCAAGCTCTGCCGCACGTTTCGTTGCTTTGCGTTGTGTGTCGTTAAAATAGGCGGGCACACTGATAACCGCTTCGTGAACGGGATGCCCTAAATGAGCCTCAGCGTCCGCCTTCAAAGATTTAATCACAAACGAGGAAAGATCTTCGGCAGAAAGGGAATATCGCCCCAGTTGGTACCTTTTTTCTGTCCCCATAAACCGTTTGAAGGTAGAAGCAGTCCGATCAGGGTGAGTTAAGAGGCGCTCTCGGGCGATTTTTCCAATCAAGATCTCGCCGTTCTCATCGACGCTGACTACAGAAGGAGTCAGTGTTTCTCCGAGCGCGTTTGGAATGAGCACGGGGCCATTCTCAGTCCAGTAGGCCACCAGACTGTTCGTCGTGCCCAAATCAATTCCAATGGTGGTCATCAGCTAGGTCCTCATTTCTGTGTTTTTTCTACTAATATCGGTAAAAGTAGAGGCTTTGTAGATCATTTTACCATGAAAAAAATGGATATAATTGGTGCTTTAGTAGGATATGAAATCGAATTTTAGATAAAGAAAATAGAAATAGAATTCGTAAGATAGAAACGACAAACGAGAGAGGTCGTTATGCCGATGCAGCAGCGAATGGAAAAATGGTTTGAAGCGTGGAAATTACTTATGCACGATATGGAGCGACAGGGTGCTCAGGTTTGGCCGCTCACGATAGAATCACCAGCGGCGCTGGAAGAAATCGAAAGAAGAGAGGAAAGTCTCGGGATCCGCTTTCCCGCGACGATCCGTACTATTTTGCTTACGGGCAGCAGTCAAGTTCAAATTAATTGGTCGTTGCCATCTCGAGCGTTAGATCCTTTTTCACTCAGTGGAGATTTGGGATGGTCATTGGATGCATTTGAGTGGCCGTACTTTGGTGGAGACGAAGAGGATGAGGATGAGAAAAGGTATCTTTGTTTTCACGTCGGCGGTAATGGCGACATGCTGCTCATCGATTTGTCGACAGGCGCAGATGACCCACCCGTCTATTCATGGGGGCATGAGACAGACGAATTTTTATTGCTCGGCAAAAGCTTTACAGAGTTCGTAGAGCGAGTCACGGAGCTCGGCTGTATTGGGGCAGAGTGCTGGAATTATGAAGCGCTTGCCGGGGCAGAGGGACTTGATGTGGAGGGGCAAGTCGCACAAGAGTGGAAAGAATGGCTGCAAATCTATCGGACGCTAACCTTTGAAGAGGCCGCACAAGATTTCGAGAAGCTGGTCTTGTTTGCAAAAATGCATGGTGCAGGAGATTCACGTATCCAAGAGGCATTTGTTCAGTACGATTGGGAGCCGATTTTGCATAAATGGGTAGCACAAATCGAGCAGGAAACCTCATCAAGCAATTTGCTACTCTGGTGCCAGCTCATTGTCGAGACAGTAGGCAAGAAGGCAGAGAGCTGGGTACGTTCGCTCTGGGAGTCCGAGCCACATTATGAACGGATAGGCTCGAGTCTACGTGCCTATGTAACGGCAGCTTGTTTGCCAGAAGAAGAGGGCTTGCAGCGAGTTTTGGCTGAAATGGACGAGGTCGTTGCCAGAAAAGAATGTCTGGTTGGCTATGCTGCCAACAGTCATTTGCATCACTTTCGCTCCCGTGAAGTCATTTTGTGGATGGAACCGCATGTGGCGTACCCAATTGAAGGCTGGGATGAGCTATTCGCGGTATCACGTCCGCAATGGGATGATCTGAATCGCTGGCTGGACGGAAATGAAGCACAGCGGCAGATTGCGTTAAGTGCTTGGGGGAAGATGCTCGCAAGTGGTGAGTCTCCCTCCGGTGAAGCGAATTGGCAAGAAATCAATCGGTTGCTGGATGTAGCATACGAAAAAGCCATTCTGCGCAAGGAAAAGGAGCGTGTAGATCGCATTCGTGCTTCCTTGGAAATAGCAAAGCATTAGACGAAGGGGTATGAACCCGTGTTTGTACAAGAGGAATGGAGCGAGGGGGAAAGACAATGAGAAATGTGGTAACGGTATGGGGAACAACCTTGCAGTCTTCTGATGAACTAGCGGATTTTCTGACTCCGGTTTACGATGAAAACGGGGATGTGATACCGTCTGGCTTTTTAACAACGTCGGGCCTTGAATGGATAGACGAGGACTTTTTTGAAGTGCATGAGGTACAGGATGCAGAGGCCAGAGCGGACTTTTTCACGTATTTGGAAAACGAATATGCGATGAATGCAACACTGGATAGAAAAGAATGGCCCAAACAGTTAGAAGAGGAGATTGGCAAGTACCCACATGTGATTTTGCTGTACGGCAATGAATCGCGGTACGGTCCGATTAACGAAAAATTGTTCGATCTCACTGAGGGCGGGCAAGAAAAAGAGGCACCAGTGGTCCTGCTCGCCAAGCTAGTATTTGAGACAGAGGAGCAATAAGGAGCAGGAAGGAGTGAATAGGATGGGAGAGACAGAGATGACTTATCATTTCGCAGATTTATATGATGCAGCTGAACTGGGAGACATTGAGCTCGTAAAAAAGATTGTCACGCAACAGCCGGAATTGCTGCATGAGAAAGATGAGTATGAGTTTTCCGTACTGCATGGAGCTGTGATGACAGACGATGTCGACCTTATTGCGTACTTGGTAGCACAGGGAGCAGATGTCCATGCGAAAAACGATGAGGGCATTACCCCATTGCATATTGCACTCTATCCAGAGGTTGCAGAGGTGCTCATCGCGCACGGTGCAGATATACATGCCAGCGCTCATGATGGAAGTACCCCGCTGCACACACAGGTTGCGGATGGAGAGGAGCGTGTGGATGTGGTAGAGCTGCTCCTGGCTAAAGGTGCGAATCCTAACCAAAAGGATATGGAGGGGCAAACACCATACGATATAGCACGCGATCGAGAAGACGAAGAGATGATGGCTTTATTTGAATAGGGGAAAAAGGTAAGCGTCCGTTATGATTTCGGACGCTTTTTTTCTTGCTCGAGTGCTGTGACTCGTCTTTCCAGCTCGTCGATGGCTTTTTGCTTAATTGCCGTGCGTTTTACGATGAACAAGCAGCAAGCAATGACAAGTGCTATAGGCAGGAAGAGGATGACGAGTTGAATGAGTACAGTACCCCATTCGATCGACACAGAGCCAAATTCTATCATGGGTGAACGCTCCTATCATTCATTTTGTTCATTTTACCAAAATTCCCGATTTTTTCTAAGCTTCATCCATATGCAAAAATGTGAATCCTTTACCATACAAGCAACAGTGAATTAATCGACAACAACTCCCTGCGTACAGGCACGCATAGGCGACCGCCCACATAAGGATAGAAGTAAGCTATTCCAGACGTGGAGGTGGCAGCCATGTCCAGCATTATCGCGGCGCTTTCCCTTGTTTTTAAAGAACTTCTTGTTTTTGTGGCTTATGTCAAGAACAATGCCTTCCCGCAACCGCTTCAGGACACCGAAGAAGAAAAGTACCTCCGACTCATGGCCAAAGGCGACCCTTACGCCCGCAACAAGTTGATTGAGCACAATTTGCGTTTGGTGGCGCATATTGTGAAGAAGTTCGAGAACACAGGTGAGGACAGTGAAGATCTAATTTCCATCGGTACCATCGGCCTGATCAAAGCAATCGAGAGTTATCAGGTGGATAAGGGCACCAAGCTGGCTACGTATGCTGCGCGTTGTATTGAGAATGAGATAGTAATGTCAAAAGAGTAGCAAGAAAAAACAATCTCAAATTTAGCCTAATTTCAATATTATTGCTACAGGGCAAAAAGAATGTGGAAACATGGATCATTATTGCTAAGAGTTTGGGTGTAAGATCCGCCAAAGTAGCATCTGAATTACGTGAATATAAAAAGCTAGTCGCTGAACATATGGCGAAGCAAAATGGCGAGGAACCGTGGGCAGCGTAAAGCTGCTCCGCTCTCCCTAGAAAGGCGGGATCATATGGCAACCGTTAAACCAGCTCCAAACCATCCTTGGAGACGAAAATTTATAGCGACAAGTCAGGAGAACTCCTTCGTCATCATTATGCCACGAGGAGACTGGAACAAAAAAGATAGGAACAAAAGCTCAATTATGTTAAATCACTCATCACTTTTACTAAAGAATCGAAATGCGTAAAAACTTCCAACACCTAACAGGATTGCACCTGCTAAACGGTAAGCATCAATAAAAGATTGTTTCATGATGTGAAAACCGGCGGTATCCATCGAGCCAAACATATCAACTCGAACATATTCGTTGGCAGCATCATCCCCAAGGGTAGGGCTCTTTATCAAAAGATAAAAGCCAATAATGGAAACCAGAATGGAGATTATTTTTAGAAGAGATGATTTTCTCAAAATACTCATCCTTTGTTTGAAAGTTACAAAGAAATACTTACTTTAAAACATCTAGAATTAGGGAGGTTGACCCAACAAAAAGTGTTATCAATAAAATTGCACAAGCGATAGTTACAGCTCGCCATGACTTGGCATAAAGAACAGCACATAAAAAAACAAATTCAACAATGACAATAAGTACCCATGAATCAAAATTCATAAAACACCTCAATAATGTATGACATCAGAATTAACCATATATTACCACAGGTGGTCGGGGCAAATAGTAATTAACACAATGCTCAATATGCAATTTCAGGATGTCCGCTACATTGTAGCTGGATTGTTTACGGACAATTGTTTTACCCTAGGAAATTCAAGTGGGGTAAAGCAAAAAAACACATAATTATCCGGATAATAACCAAAATCGTGTGTAAAGAGATATGGCAGCTTTTTAACAAAATATTTTAGGTTGGATTGTCTAATCTTTTGGCAAAGTTCAGAAGGCAGATACATTGAGTTGGAGACATTAATTATGATTGGGACATGGAAGGGAGTGTGTTTGAGTTTTTTTCTCCAATACGCAGATACGCTAATCTCAAAACAGATATCTACCAAAAGCTGTTTATGAATCTTTTTTCTCAGCCTCTTATTCATAATTCATCACCATATGTCTCTGCAAAACAGAGAGTTTAGTTGGAGTTTAAATAACTTTTTGTAAGGAACAAGCAATTTAACACAAGGTGTAGGGAGATAAGGAGGGCAGCAGCGTGACAAACGAACAAAAGGAAGCCATCAAGAACAGGTTAAAGTCAGCGGAAAAACGGTTCCAATGCACTGGAGGCGGACAAAAGTTCACCGTCCTTGTCTCGCTCTCTTGTTACTGTGGAGGTCAAATACAGCCACTTCAATCACTCTGATCAAAATAGTTATTTTGTTACGGTGACATAAATCGTATCTAGTAATGCGAAAACTTGAAAAGCGGCCACACCAAACATAATAAAGGCCATCTTACGGTTTTTCTTCAACTCAAATGTTCCTAATGAAGCCATGAAAACGGCAAGGCATAGCATTGTCAATATTCTTAAGAGAGGCGCATGTGTAAAAATGTTCACTATTGCAATTGAAAGGGCAACTATCGAAAAGATATTGAACCAAAGAGGTCTATTTTTCATTCGAATCACCAAAAATTCCCTTTTTGCAACAATTTTAACAGATGGTTTGATGGAATGCACTTAACACAACGGTAATTAAATATATGGAACAACTTCAACAATCAAAAGAAACACGTATGCTCCTAAAAATGCTGTAGTGATTGCAGAACCAAGATATTTATTCTGATTATGAATTATTTGCCGGAGAGTATAAAAAAAGCTTAGGAAAAACAAAGCGACGATTAAACAAACGTAGTAAATCATCCAAAGCATCCTTTCAAAAAGAAGAATAATCCAAATTGTACCAAAAATAATGCTGTAGAACAAATTTACACAACACACGATTTGATAAACGGGAGATTATTGCAATGAAACGTGAAATGTCAGAAAACCTTAAAAGCATTACTATCGGACAAGTTTTGGAGTATCGGAAACAGAGGCAAGAAGCAAAAACGATGGGGGATTTTAAGACTTTGGGTAGGGAAATCCGAACAGACACGGACTAACAGATAGGGAAGCAATCGCTTTGCTTAACCTAGAGATCAACATCCAAGTTTAACACAAGCTCAATTATGTTAAGTCCTAGATTGCTCCTAAAAAGAATGTGAAGGTAAAGACCATCCACGCAAGTAGAACTGAAGCAAGCCATAGGCTAGATTCGTAATCCTCATCTTTGACGATTTTTTTCACAATTCTTGTTAGAACTACTAAAAACCAAATAGCCAAAAAGGGGTTAAGGTATAACGCGGATACGGCAATGATAGCGTCCAAGACAATCGCTTCATCCAAATTATACCATATGAATGGTGTTTATTATCAAAATGCTCAGTATGTTTAGCCAGATAGTGGCTTCCAATTTGGATCGCGGACATCGTGCTCGGTGGGTTGTCTGTTTACATTAATCCCATTTTGGAATTTGTCTTGGCCTTGTCGAAGTGAGTAAACATTTGCCCCACCTTCTTCATCAGGATAAAGAAATTGACCATAATCATCTTCCCAGAAACAAATTTCACAAATCAAGTTTGTGCCAGGTGGTTCTTTATCTAAAGTTTTGTATCCGCAGCAAGGGCAGGTGTATTTTTCAGTAGACATAAGCTCACTCCCGATTCTAGAGATGACTCAATGATATATGAAAAATATGGCTTTTACACAATGTGTATTCAGGTAAGAGGGAGGAAAGCGGAATGACACCTTTAATGTGGTGTAACGGTGAATGTTTAGTGTGGACGAAAAAATATTCTGCTACCGGCGTCTGCCAAGAGTGTGGGGCGGGGGCATTATCTGCTGGTGAGGGTGAACCGGATTTATATTTTGAAGGGGGTTTATCACAATAGTTAGGGAGAGAAATAAAAAACCTTAAGCAAGAAATGCTTAAAGTTTAAATTCACTTCTTGGATTTTATATCTTCAACTTCACGGGTAAGCACCGCAACTTGTCTTCTGAGTTCGTTTGATGGTTCTGCAAATCGTCTTCCGATAATAATTGCTGTACACAGTAATACCCCTATAACACCAGAGAAAGTAACAAAAAAGAAGAAATTTACCCCAAGCAAATGGACACCTCATTCTCATTATACTTTTGTAACCATATAAATTTGATTGAATGTATAGGTCAGGAGGTTTTTAGTGTGTCAGTTATGAAAGTAGCTTAACAAAGCGGTAATTTTGTTACAACTTCAGAAACTGAAAAGCCAGCACAAAAACTAAAAATGCACCGAGTCCAAAAAAAGTGTAAGCTCTAGCTCTGTTTCTGCTCAGTGCAAATGTTCCTAAAGAAACCATGAGAACAATCAAACCAAGTGTATTTAATAATTCTAAAAATGGAGCATCGGATATTAGTGAAGTTATTGCAATTACAATGACAATTATTGCAATGACAATTAACCAAAGAGGAGTCCTTTTCATAAGACACACCCAGTCCCTTTTTGGTTAATTATACCATATGGATCAATATGTTGCATGTAACACATCACACGCTGGAGTACAGGATAATTTTTTATACTTCCAAGCCTAGCTTTTCAACGAGAAAATCTCCATTTTCTATTGCAAGTACTTGTTTTTCATTCTGATAATCCCAGCCATTTTGTAGAGCATACTTTACTATTTTTGCGCATGTACGTGGCGTACAAAAATTGGCATACCAACTTATTGCCCAAGAAAATGAGATTAAAACGTATGATGTTTTGGTTCTTGCTGGGTAGAGAGTAAATCTAATGCTATTGCGGTTATCTGTTTGATCAATTACGCAATGAAATAAAGAATTATCAACTACTACTTTTTTTACTTCCTTCGTAAATAGCTTAATAGAGTGTTCCCCCTTAATGCTTTTGGGTCTACTAACTGAGCATTTTACCATATTAGGAAGCGGGTGGAGATGTTTTTCGGTCAGTTTGCACAACAATCGATGCGATAAATGGGAGGGTGTCTCAATGCAACGTGAAATGTCAGAAAATCTAAAATGCATTACTATCGGACAAGTTTTGGAGTATCAGAAACAGAGGCAGGAAGCAAAAACAATGGGTGATTCAAGGCTTTGGGCAGGGAAATCCAAGAAAGACATAGACTAACGGATAGGGAAGCAATCGCTTTGCTTAACATAGAGATCGACATCCAAGCTTAACACAAGCTCAATTTTGATAAATAAGGAAATAAAAAGACCATCCCTCTGCCACATGCATGGCTTTTGGACAGCCTTCTTGGTACTTTCATGAGGTTAGCTACATCTACTACGGGCAGATACAATAGCCTTGCGGGGTTCTTATGCACCCAGGTTTTGTTCCGCAAGGTTTCCAAAAGTTATCTTTGCCGATCATTTTAAGGGCTTTTTTCAGCATTATCATTCACCTCCAAAAGGTAATTTTTACCAATAAACACATCTTAACATATGTAGGAAACTATAAAAACACCAATTTTCAGAATCATCCAGACTGTAGTTTAACAAATTGCTCAGTAAGTATAGAGGGTGATAAGCGGTGTACGAAAAACCATTGTGCGATTATGGGGGAGAGTTAGTTTTCTGTGTGCAAGAAGCAATCACAATCACCAAAAGAATCACAAAGAGAGGCCAAATAAGTAAAAGAGAGTCCATTAACAGGTGTGGTTCCTCAACACGAAATTGGGAAAGGTTACAATGCCAAGAATGCAATCGAGAGTATGAAATTGAACGAGATAGTAAAGGGAGAGTAATTCGTGGCGATGATTGGTCTTAGCAAAATGTGTACAAAGAAAAACCAGCCCTACATTTTTTAGGGTATGGCTGGTTTGATAGATTACTGTCGAGGCCATGGATCATTGCTCGGAGGAAGATGAGGATCTGGCAAGTGAAGAGGCTTCTCTGGATCAGGTGGCTTCGGTATAGGATGAACATCAGGAGGTTGAGGCTTCATTTCTGGCGGGTAAGGGTGAGGGTCAGGAAGTTGAAACGGCTTGCCTGGATGAGTATTAGAGGTTTCGTTACTCAAATCTTTGTCCTCCTTCTAGATATGTCTGATCATATATATTCTGATTAAATTTCAAAAAGATATGTATTCATTATTAGCGGTTGGTTAGGAGATACCCAGTGCAGGAAGGGAAGGGGGAAAAGCATTTGCGCTTGGGAAAAGCGGTCATATATCAAAACGGTAATGCAAGATAGTCATTTGCAAATAACAAAGAAGTGTCCCGAAGGACACCCCCTAATTGAACAGCATTATTTATGCTCTTGAAAGTGCATAGATTTCAACCAAAAAGTTTTCTTGTGCACCCTTGGGACTTCCAATGTAAAGAGAGCGAGTAGAAACAACATCTGTGATTTTCTCGCTAACTACTCCAGTAAGATGAGTAGGATCATTGCCTCCACTAACATCTTGACTGACAGAAAAACTAATTTGATTAGGATTGGAAACCCCACTTATTACCCATTGAAAATTAACTGTGTCTGGCGGAAGGACTTCTGTACCAATATTTGAGCTAGAGCGATGCGATTGACCAGGCAATGGGGAAGGAGCGGAATAAATAGCGCCGATAAACGTTGACTTAAGTGCACTCATGAAAAACACCCTCTCAGGAAAGTAACTACATGAAGATCATATTTCAAAAAAATGGTAAATATGCAATCGATTTTAAACAACTCACTAGAAGTACGGGGGCATTTTACAAAACACACGATTTGTTAAATGGGAAGGGGCATGATTATGTACGATGATATCTATGATCAAGAACCATTGACGGAGGAACAAGAATTTGGAATGACGATCAGTGAAATGATCGATAAAGAGGTTGAACGCCGATTGGAGGATAGATTGAGATTTGGCTATTGAGGGAATCCAACAAAACAATGGGCGAGAGTCTACACGACTTTACTAAGGTCGAATTTATTTTTAGGCCGGAAAGGGTGTTTGGGTATTTCGCTGAGGGGCGCTATGCTTGGGAAAAGAAGGATGTAAAGTCAATCGATCCAGTACCTGCAAAAGGTCAACAAGGACTCTGGAATTGGGAGAAACGGGATGTCTGAATTAGACAAAATGCCAGATGTATAAGAGTGGCCGGAAAATTACTATTGCAACTTAAGACCGGATATGTGGAAATGCGTAGCAGAGGAGGGAGAGGGTAACAAAAGAGTCCTTCTATATTACTGAAGGACTCTGGTTTAATATCTTATTCAACACTAAAGTAGAGCGTCTTTTCCACGCCACCGTACTCAACAGTAAACCAGCCAACATCATTTCCTGTAGATCTCGTCGCTTTAACCATAGCATATTCAGTTTTAGGTTGTTTGATATACTCGCATGCTTGTTCATCCGTTACGTTAACTTCATTTGATACAAGCTTGGATGTTCCGTCCGAAAAATAAGCAGTTACCCAAATAGGAGCATAGTCATAAGGATAGAAATTGTAAGGGATATCTTCTTCAATAACAAGCTTGGTGACAGTCACTTGGGCCGTAACATTTGATTGAACAGTTTGAGGTGTTGCGGCACTCGCTGATGAAATAATGGCAAAGACTGCAAAAATGGATAAAGCTACTGATGCTAATCTTTTCATTTCTGTCATCTCCTAATATTTGAATTCATATAAAGATTACCTTTGGATACAAAAAAATACAATATTTTCAATTCCGAAATATTCTTTATTTCGAATGGAGAACAGGATTGAACACAATATTTCAGGAATAAACTGGAGATTTTAGTCATCCCAGTTTTCGAAAATCGAATCGCCAGCACACCACTTCTCGTAATCAAAAAGTTCAGGATTTTGGATGAGTTGAGATGAACGAGCTACCCATTGTTGGATGAACGTATTTCGATTGGAAGAAGCCTGTTCTACAAAAGAACGAACTTCTTCAAGGTGGTTTTTATTATTTTTAATTTTGACAGCATCACCTACTAATAGATATAGACAAGCTAGAAAGACTTTTCGCTTATCCTTTGCTACTTTCGGGTTAACAGATAGTGATAATAGCAAAGGAGCAGTATCTATAGTAGTGATAAATAGGTCCCAATCTTGATGTGGTAACTCTGAATCATTTGAGAAGGCCCATTCGCGGATGTCATAAGTCATCGTATCAACTACTTTCTATAAAAAAATAGCCACCAGCTGGAGAGCCGTGCAAAACGACTCCTATAATATGTAAAAAGACTG
>NZ_LMPN02000017.1:0-364200 GCF_001423865.2 Brevibacillus sp. Leaf182
CTCATTAACGCTTTCGCTGTTCAGTTTTCAAAGAGCATTTTCACTAGCACTTCAAAAGCGCTAGATTCACAATATACCATGTACATTATTTAAAATCAACAGGTAATAATTGGAGTGTTTCATTTTGTTCCGCTCTTTTTGAAAGGCGGATTACTAATATAACATGCGTTTTTTACTTTATCAAATGAAATAACTGGAAATAGCGGTTGAGTACGTGATCAGGTGCTTAGAACGTTCGAGCCAGTTTTTCAGTTGCTCTGATTTTGCAGTTTTGGCCACATGATTTACTAACGCAGATAGCCTGACTATGTCTTCCGTTTTTTCTGACCTGACTAATCAATGGGCTGATTTCAATTTTAGCATGATTTGCTCTTGATGCTCTCCCCGTTCGTCTGTCCATTTTATATTCATTTTCAAATCTGAGAAGTAGTATTCGAGCTGTTCTTTCGGCGTATCTTTTCCGGGAAAATCAGGTGAGAGAAGATTAGGGTACTCCTGAAAAAGCAGTAGCTGCTGCTTTTTGTTGATCTCTTCCAGATCTATTGGATTGAGGTTGCTAGCCCTACTCCCGTTGACTAAATCGGCTTCGGCATAAAGCTTCGTTACTTGATTCTCTACTTTCTTCGTCAAATAAAAGGGGTAGGCAACCGTTGTGTGTTCACTCTCAATCGGTCTAATCTCCATGACCACGATCCAATTGTCGCTCTCCCCCGTAAACGTATGCACCCAGTCGTTATTCGAAGAACAACCGCCAAGAAGTAGAGATACCATCAGAAACAAGACAATGCGCCTCATCCCAATCCCCCTCAGATGATTCGGTCTTCAGATCTCTTCGATCCCTCATCACTCTTGCTCATCCGCCCACTCCAAAAATCCGGACAACAGACTCTCTTCTTCCGCTTCATTCCCGCGAAGCTTTGCTTCTAACCGATCTATCCGCTTGTGATATGCCTCGGCATCTGCCTTGGCCCGGTTTCGCAACAGACTCCCGCGCTTCTTCCACTGCTCATACGCTTGCTTCGTATAGTGCAAAGCCTTCTCCCAATCCTTCAACTGGTGCTCGTACAGCTTGGCAGCCTCAATATACACCTCTTCCGGGACATATCCGGTGGACTGGATGCACGACTCCCAAACAGTTAGGGCTTGGTGCCAATCCTTTTGCTTTTTATACAGATGGCCGATAGCGAGCTTGGCCCGGTTACTCCACGCATGCTCACTGTCTGCGACAAGACGATAGCCTGCCATGGCCGCCTCCTGATCTCCAAGCGCGTCGTACCATCTGGCAATTTCGTAGCTTTCCTCGAGAGAAACCGTTACACTTCCTCGCCCTACCAATAGCCGTGTCATGTGAATGTACATCGTGATCAGAGACAGGACGTCCGTCTCGTTATGCCGCAGCACGCCTTCGATGACATCAGGGTCTTGGTCATGCAAAAAGTCGAAATACCGCACTGGAGCCAAATAGCCGGGCAAATCATCCTCGCGAAAAACATCCAGCTTTTCCTGCTCGATGATACCCAATCGGCACGATTCCAGCTCCGCCTTCCACAGTCTCCTCGCCCCGTGCAAAAGGTCAAAATGACCAAAGGTAGGCAAAGCAGGCACTTGATCGCGCACCAGCGTATGCCTCGTCCGTACCTGCGGCCAGTCAAAGGACTTTCCGTTAAAGGTCACCAGATGCGAGGACTTCTGTGCTTGCTCCAAAAACGATTGGTACAAGGTCACCTCTGCATGCGGGCCCGGGAGAAAATGCTGGCGCACCACGACGTGCTCCCCCTCTATGCGACTGTATCCCAAAAGAAAAATCGCATTGCCTGCCCCGCCTGACAGCCCTGTCGTCTCCGTATCGAAAAACAGCAAGTCTTCTGGCTTCCTGCCCGCAGCGGACAGCGGATGCTCTCGACCGGCCGCTTCCCACATATGAATCGCCTCATGCAGCTCGGAAAAGGCGTAAGCGCCATGCTGCTGATCGATCGGATAGCGAACCTCGCGAATCATGACGTACTCGTCATCCCAGATGTAGGGTGATGCCTGCATTTGCTTCCACTTGTCGGCAAAAGGTATCTGTAGCTCGGCGCTGCTATCCGCTGGTACAACCGCCCTCGGCTCTTTCTCGTGAATGGGAGTTTCCTGTTCGCCTGCTTGCGCTACCGCTTTGTCCGTTTCCAGCGAGAGATGTCCCTTCATCCGTTGCAGCTTGGATTTAAGAGACATATGTACTTCCCCCTTGAGCGATTCGCAGCAAGGTCATGGCAAGCCCTTTGCTGCCGTCATCTGTCGCTCCCACACAAGACGGACAGCCTGACTCACATGGGCAAGAGACAATCATCCGCTCTGCCTGCGTCAAAATCGTCTCCATTTCCTTATACACCTGCTCGCTCAAGCCGATGCCCCCCGGATAACGGTCGTACAGAAAAATCGTCGGCTCCTGTGAATGAACGGCCTTTCGTTGCGGGATCACGTGCAGGTCCATCGGGTCGCACATGACAAACAGTGGAGCTACGTGTTGCAACACATGCGCCAAACCGACCAAGCCGCGTTCCACATCCTCTGTCCCGATCTCGCCGAGCAGCGCTTCGGAAAAACCAATCCACGCCGCATTTGTATGCAACTCTTCTTCTGGCAAATGAATCGGTCCCGAGCCGATGTTTTCATGCGTCTCGAACTTGATTTTCTTAAAGATCGTCGCCATCGCATTCACAGCCACTTCACCATAAGCCAACGTGCTCTGTGCATGACGACGGGACTGATCCTGCTCCAATACTTTGAGCGAGACGGCCAAGTTGGCGTCCGTGTAATAATCGACCTGCACTTCTCGGACATACGCCTTCTTTTCCTCGTAGTCCAGCTTTTCCACCTGGAATTGCGTCCCTTGATGCAGGTAGATCGCCTCGTCATGCAAGAGCGTCATGGAGCTGAAACGGTCCATTTCCCCAATGACACGCTCATTTCCCCGCTCACTAATGTCGATGATCACGACATTTTCCTGCGAAGCTGACCGCAGACTGATGTTGTGGGCCGGGAATGAATCGTTCATCCAGAACCACTTGCCCCGCGAGTAATGAAGTACCTGCTCCTCAGTCAAGAACTCCAGAATTTCCACGATTTCCGCACGTCCGAAGGTATCTCCCTCACGAAACGGCAGCTCGTATGCCGCACATTTGAGATGATCCACCAAAATGATCAGGTTATCGGGATTGATCCGCGCTGTCTCGGGACTGCGGTCGAAAAAGTACTCCGGATTGGCGATCACATACTGATCCAACGGCGTGGAACTGCCGACCATGACGACGACGGATTCCCCCTGCCGCCTTCCTGCCCGTCCTGCCTGCTGCCATGTGCTTGCGACCGAGCCCGGATAGCCAGTAATGACACACGCCTGAAGCTGCCCGATATCTACTCCGAGCTCCAGCGCATTGGTGCTGACCACGCCCATAATGTCGCCATTGCGCAAGCCGCGTTCGATCTCTCTGCGCTGGCTCGGCAAATAACCTCCGCGATACCCTTGGATCGTTTTCGGTCCAAGCTTGCGGCGAATCAGTTCCTGTAAGTAGGTCAGCAAAATCTCTACCCGTACACGACTTCTCGCAAACAGAATCGTCTGTATGCCATTGATCAAAAACTGCTCAGTAATGTCTCGCGCCTCCAATGTGGCACTGCGTCTAATATTGAGCTGCTTGTTGACCACAGGCGGATTGTAGAAAAGGAAATGCTTGATGCCAGACGGAGCACCATTGTTGTTGACCAGCTCTACCTCTTCTTCTGTCAGGGCTTCGGCCAATTGCTTTGGGTTGGCGATGGTAGCTGATGTGCAAATAAATTGCGGGTGGCTCCCATAAAAGGCGCAAATGCGCTTCAACCGCCGAATGACATTGGCGACATGACTGCCAAAAACGCCACGATATGTATGTAGCTCGTCAATCACGATGTATTTGAGATGCTCGAAAAAGGACACCCATTTGGTGTGATGGGGCAAAATGGCGGAGTGCAGCATGTCTGGGTTGGTGATGACGATATTTCCTGCTTTGCGTACCATCTGCCGGATATTTGCAGGCGTATCACCATCGTAAGTTTCGGATTTGATCGAAAGGCCCATTTCCGTAATCAGTTCGTGGAGCTCCGCCTTTTGATCCTGCGCCAAAGCTTTGGTTGGGAACAAGTAAAGAGCTCGTGCTTGCGTGTCTTCCGATAACGTCTGGAGGATCGGCAAATGATAACACATGCTTTTGCCTGAAGCCGTTGGCGTAACCGCGACGATGTGTTTGCCTTCGCGTACATGGCGAAAAGACGTTTCTTGATGCGTGTATAAGGAAGGAATGCCTCTATTCGTCAGGGCATCTCGAATTCGTCCGTCCAGTTCATCTGGGAATGGAACGGACTTTGCTTCACGAGCAGGAATGACCTTCCAATGCGCAATGTTATCGCGAAATCGTTCCTCTGTTTTTATGTGATCCAATATGGCTGCGATATTTTTTTTCACATTCATCTTCGTCACCTTCTTGCTTCCATTTTACGAATGGACGTTCGGTATGTAAACATGAATAATGATCCATACTTTGAACTCAAGTTGTGGACGAGCTATAGTTGAAGGATAATTATCCGCCTTTCCTTTCAGGCGAATTCAGCGTAAAAAGAATTACAGTGCAAAATGATAAAATAATTGAACTTCTAGAAGAATTGAAAAAGCGTTAAAAGCTATTTCTATAACGACATGTATTCCCCTTACGTCCCGATACGATTTCACGCGTAGATGTAAAGCTGCAACTGTTCGGGGGAAATTTGTCCAATATTCGGGAGCATGAAAACGAACCGGGACCAGTCTCTGATGGCTGACTGATCCCGGCTTTTTGTTTAGGAAAGCTGATTTAAATGACTATGCGGCGTTTCATTTCGTTGGACTCGCTCTATGTTTTCCACAAAAAATTGGTACCTTTTCTCGTGGAATTTGGTTCCGTCAGGCATGCCTGCTGTATGCGGCGTTAGCACGACATTTTTCAAAGCACGCAGTTCACTGTCCACGCTGAGAGGCTCCACTGTGAACACATCAAGGCACGCTCCGCCAATCACATTGTTTTTCAGTGCTTCGATCAAGTCCTCTTCACAAATGATCGGCCCTCTCGCTGTATTGACAAGAAGTGCATCGTTTTTCATTTTAGCTAAAAACTGCTTGTCCACTAAATGTCTTGTGGATTCGTTCAGAAAAATGTTCAGGGTGATCACGTCAGACTCGGCAATCAGCGTGTCCAGATCAACCATTGCGGCATCCTCGCTCTGTCTGTTTGGGTTAGTGTCGTACGCCAGCACCTTCATTCGGAAGGCTTTTGCCAGCTCCGCTACGCGAGAGCCGATGGCGCCAAAGCCAATGGTACCGATGGTTTTTCCTGCGAGCTCTCCACCGACGTAGACGAGCTTGGTCTCATCCTCCCGATTTTTCATCGCTTGATCGAGAAAAGAGATGTTTTTGTAATACCCCAGAATCAGCGCCATAATATGCTCGGCTACTGCATTTGCATTTACGCCAGCCGCGTTGCTCACCCAAATGTTTTTCCTCGTGCATGCCTCAATATCCACGTTGTCAAAGCCGGCACCCGTCTGGACAAACTTCAGGTTGTGCGCTTTGTTCAGCAAGTCTTCGTTTACTTGGATATGCTCGGGAATCAACACATTTGCTTCCCTGATAAATAACTCGATCTGCTCAGGCTCCACGATCTGTATGCACCAATCCTGCGGAAACGCTTGTGTCACACGTTGCTTAGAGTAATCGGTAAAATATCCCGTAATCAATACATTCACTTCTACCACAGCCCCAGTCTTTTCGTTTATGCATTGGCCCATGCTTCGTAAAAAGCTCGTTTTACATTGGCGATTACCAGCATAGGCGATTCATTCTCAAAGCGCCCCACCTCAAAGGTCATGACTGGCTTTCTGGTCGGTTTTGGGCTCTTGAAAAAATTAATGTCATTGAGCGTCGTGATGAACGTTGTCAGCTCGTTCACGCCAACCTCCGAATCCTTGACGTGAAACGGGAGGTGCTTATCCCCGAAATAGCTGGCTTGTCTGTCTTTCAAGTAACAGTTTCCGAGATGAATGTGCGTCAAATAATCTTTGGCCAGCCACAAGGATTTGTGCGGGTCTTCACCCATGATCGGCAGATGGCTTTGATCCAGCAAGAGGCCAAAATTGTCGTACTCGCTGCTGATCACGTTTGCTACATGCACCGCCTCATGAGTAGGTCCGAGCAAATAGTTGCGGTCGACATGCCGATCCCCGATCTCCAAGGAAATGCACAGCTCGTACGTATCGGCTTTTTCTTTTGCGTACTTGCACAGCTCCATGGCCGAAGCAGTAAACGCCTGGATGTTTTTCGGCTTGTTTTCCTCGCCTTCGAATTTGCCCGTCACGATATGCATGATTTTCGCATTCATTTCATAGCAGTGGTCGATCAGCATTTTGCCTGATTGGATAGACTTGTTGCGAACGGCCGGGTCCAAGGAGCTGAGATCAATCTGCAATTCTCGGGCTGCATCCCCGCCGTTGAAAATAACCTCGACTCCGCTGTACGCCATATACTTTGCCGCTTGTTCCCTTGTCTCTTTGTCCGCGATATAGGAGACTTCTACCGCTGTAAAGAATGGGTCTTCCAGGATCGCAAGGAGACTCGGAAGCATTTGTTCAGGTCTGCTTTGTGAAAAAGGAAACAGCTTAGGCAAGACTATACCGATACTCGCCATCTTCTCCACTGGGTAAATCATACGATTTTACCAGACAAAATCAGCTCTGGCAGTTCTTTTACGGTGTCGAGCACATGCGTATGATAGTACTTGCCCCATACCTCGATTGGGGTCGAGCCTTGCATCACGCCGATGACCGCTTTGCAGCCTGCGTTGTAGCCTTCAAGCATATCCGCTGGCGTATCGCCGAGCTTAATGACTTGTCTGACGTTTTGCACGTTCAAATATTCCATTGCCTTGAAAATCATGAACGGAGCCGGGCGTCCTTTGCCTTCTGGTACCATATCCAGGTCTACTGCGTAATCGATCAAGCCATCCTTTACCCAACCGAGCGACTCCATGATGACACTGTTGATCTCTTTGTGGAACCCTGTCCCAGTCGCTACCTTGATGCCATTCTCCTGGCACCATTTCAGCGTTTCGGTTGCGCCTGCGATTTCTCGGCAATTCTCCTGATAGAACGCAATCATGTATTTAGTGTATCGCTCATACAGCTTAACTGCTTCCTCATGCGTCGAGCTGTCGATATCGATTTCAAAGTTTTTGAAGTCAATGATGTTTCCTTTTGTTCTCGCAATCAAATATTGATAGAGATGAATCTTATTCGTCCCCATGTGCGTGCTGATTTCATCTGGTGTCACGTTTAATCCGTATTCTACAGCGGCTTTATGCAGACAATCTCTCACTGCGTTATCGTCCTCTACCAACGTTCCTGCCAGATCAAATACAGCCAATGCGATACCGTTTTTCATTTTCCATCTCTCCTGTTCGCTATGTTTTATTGATTCAGTGCTTTGTCGAGTTCTTTTTGTGCCTTTTCCTTCGCCACTTTGAGCGCTTCTGCCGCAGGAATGTTTTCGATCAGCACCTTGTCCTTC
Source organism: Brevibacillus sp. Leaf182 (assembly GCF_001423865.2). NCBI lineage: Bacteria > Bacillati > Bacillota > Bacilli > Caryophanales > Paenibacillaceae > Brevibacillus > Brevibacillus sp. Leaf182. Next base: position 7,610 of record NZ_LMPN02000017.1, read on the forward strand.
GCCAACTCAATTTCTGCATAAATTTTGCCGCCTGTCGGGTCTACAAAAGGAGCAATTCCATTCGTTTTCGCCTCTTCCAAAGGTACCGAGAAGTACGGATTTTCTTTCAATTTGTTCTGGTATATTTCTGTGTTCACGGCGCTGTCCCGAATGGGAATATAGCCTGTTTGTACGGCCCAGTACGCTGTTTTTTCTGCTTCTGAGAAGTACTTCACGAATTCCCACGCGCCCTCTTGCTGTTCTTTGGAGGATGCTTTGAACAGGTTGAACATTACCGAAATGGCTACAGGTCTAGGTGGTTGTCCATTGAAGCCTTTTTGCATACCAGTTGCTACCTTGGTGAAATCCAGATCGCCCCCGTCACCGGAAGAGCCTGTGTAACCTGCGGATTTTCCGTTCATCACGTTGTCGATAGTTTTGTACCACCATTCCCAGCCATTGCCGCCATAGACGGTATCCATGATTTTGTCCTCATGAATGTACTTGCGAATGCTGTCCCACGCATACACCCATTCCTTCGAGTCGATCGTGACAGTCTTGCCGTCTTCGCTCACGATATCGCCGCCAGCAGAACGGGCGTAGTCGATCATATGCTCCGTGTACCACATGATGGACCAGCCGTTGATTCCTTCTTTTTCTTTGATGAGCTTGGCTGCATCCGCCAATTGCTCGAAGCTCGTGAGCGCATTATAGTCAATCTTGTATTTGTCAAAAATATCTTTGCGGTAGTACATCATTTGCGTACTGACATAGGCAGGAACACCCAGCATCGCATCGTTGTACTTTCCTTGCTCTAGCAGCAGAACATCGTCCTTTTTATACTCCGGCTGATTAATCTGCTCATCCAACGGCAGCAATGCCTCGCTTTTCGCCAGCTTCATAAATTCCGGATACGCATTGATCGCCAAGGCTGGGGGCTTGCCTGCTGCCAGCGATGCCTGGAGTGCCTGCAACGTCTCGCTGTAGTCACCTTGGACAATCGGAACGACCTCGTATTTTTCATTGCTGCTGTTAAAATCCTGCACGATTTTTTGCATCGTCTCCCCGAGCTTGCCGCCGAGACCATAGTAGAACTCCAGCTTGATTTTCTCGTTAGGCTTGGATGCTGCATTCGCGTTGCTGTCAGATCCAGCGTTGTTCGAACAACCGACGGCTCCGGTAAAAATAAGCGCAGAACTCAGGATGGAAAGAATGACGCTCTTGGTGTTTCGCTTCCGATTTTTCACAATGACTCCTCCCAGTACATAGCGGTCTTGGTCTATTTGTTGACATACAGATTAGCCATGGAATGAATAATTCTTTTGCTTGCGATTGCGAGCAGGATCAGCATAGGCGCCAGTGAAATCGCACACGCTGCCATCGCCAGTGGGAAGTCCATCCCGTAGCCCGCCTGACTCATAAACAACCGCCGCAAACCAATCGTGACGAACATGTTTTCCTCCGACTTGATCAAGAGCGAGGGCCACATATAGTTGTTGTAGCTGTAAATAAACGTGATCAACACCAACGAAGCAATCGCGTTTTTGCAATACGGGATATACACGGTGAAAATGAGTCGTAGATGCCCCGCCCCATCCAGCTTGGCAGCATGCACCACATCCTTTGGCACCTGCGCAAACGATTGCCGCAGGAAAAAGATCGCAAAGATGCTGATGAGCTCGCTGAGAATATATCCGAAGTGCGTATCCAGCAAATTCGCTTTGGACAGCAAAAGAAAGGATGGAATGTACGTTACTGCTGACGGAAGCATGTACGTCGCCAAAATAAGCACGAAACAGTACCGAACCCATCTTTTCTGCGCCGTCGCGAAGACATACGCCGCAAAAATCGCGGTGAAAATTTGAAAAACAATGATGATCAGGCTGACAGAAATGCTGTTCCACAAATAAAGCAGCATCTTCGTTTCCGTGAATACGCGGATGTAATTCTCAAAATGAAAGGTAGAAGGCAGCAGGCTCCCGCTGTACACCTCGCTTTTGGGCTTGATCGAAATCAAGAACATCCAGAGAAACGGAAACACCATCAGTACGCTTAACAAAATTAACATTGCATAATTTATGCCTGTTTTTAATTTTGCCAAGGACACAGCTCCCACCTCATTTGGTAAACAGTAGTTTGGACAAGAAGAAATTCAATGCGCTGATCAAGAGACACATACCTAAGAAAATCATCGCCAATGCTGAAGCTGGTCCCGTTTCAAAATATTCAAAAGCGAGCACGTAGAAGTAGTACAGGATGGTCGAAGTCGCTCCAGAAGGCCCGCCTTGCGTCAAAATGTAAATCTGATCATAGGCTTTGAGCGAATTCAGGGTAAAAAAGACGAACAGAAAAACAAGAATCGGTGAGATCGCAGGCAAGGTGATTCTGACTAATTTTCGTAATCCTCTCCCTCCATCCAAATCATTCGCTTTCTCTACTTCCGGGTCCAATTTCGCGAGAGCAGAGGAAAGCAGTAAGATTCCCAGCCCCATGTACTGCCAGATGGTGACGATCATGACGACAATCATCGCTGTTGTTTGTCCACCCAGCCACTTCACTGGCTCCATACCGAAACCTTTCAGGACATAATTGACAATCCCCGAATCGGCATCGAATATGCTGACCCATACCATGGACACGACCACAGTCGGCGTGATCCACGATGAAAATGCACTCGCCACAAAGAAATGGCGAAACTTCTGTATTTTGTTTAACCGGATCGCCACGAACAGCCCGAAAAGGATCGGCGGAATGACTGTAAAAAAGGTAAACACCAAGGTGTTCAGCAGCACCTTCCCAAGGAAAGCATCGCTCATCAAGTTTTGGTAGTTTTCCAGCCCTACGTAGTCGTAATCAGGTGAAATATAGTTCCAGTCGGTAAAACTGATCTGGAACGTTTTGATCATGGGGTAGATCCAAAAAATAACTAACGGAATCAGTGTCGGCAAAAGTAACCCAAGCGACCATGCGTTATCCTTGATCGTTTTACTGATTGGTCTGCCCATTTACTCGTACTCCTTGAAGATGTCTTTGATCGGTTGCCCGTCACATGGATGAGTGATTCGGAACAAATGCGCCAGTGTGGGGGCAATGTTTTCGATGTTTGCTTCTTCAATCACTTTGCTTTTCGTAAAGGCATCCCCTAAGCACAAGAGAAATCCATTCATCTCATCGACATTGGCGGGATGATACCCGTGCAGGCTTTTCATCTCCTTGTATTTCGGCTGTTCGGGAAACGCGATATCTTCACCGCATACCGTATGCTTCAAATCGAGGATGCCGAAGGGCCTGCACGTTGAAGGAGTGTCCTCTGCCACCTCATAAAATTGATTCACTTCTGGCATCTGTTCAAAAAACGCCATGATTTCTTTGTTTTGCTGAAGGTCTAACGAGCTATAAAACAACAACGCCCCGCTACCGTCCCCGACGAATTTGATTTGTTTGTTTCGAAAATGCTGCTTCCACTGGCTTTTGGCCAAAATCTCATTCGGGTAAAAAAACGAATGAACATCGCTTTGCCCATGATCTGAGAAAATGATCAGGTTGAATGGTTTTTGCGTCTTTTTCAACGTTTGCTCGATTTGATCGAGATACGTAAGCAGTTCCTTTAGGCACCGCATTGCCTCCGTCGAGTCTTTCCCATATTGGTGAGACAGCGCATCATAACCGACGAACCTTGCCGCGATAAAATCATAGGTTTCCGTTTTGATCGCCCGCATCGTTTCACGCCGTGCGACATCATCGATTTCCTCTACTGAAACCTTTGACTTCAGCTTTTTTTTGCTGCCCGATTCCGTAATCAAATGGTGTATATACGGATTTCCGGACGTCATGGGCCAATGAATGCAGCAGCTCGTTCCTGCCTGTCTCGCCAACGAATGAAAAATCGTCTGCTTATGAAGTGCTTCGTTGCAAAGAATCTCGTGGTCGCCATACAACGCCACTCTTTCCAGCGTTTCCGGGCGAGCTACGATATTATCAAAGACACCATGCTTACCCGGCTGGCTCCCAGTCATCGCTGCCGCATGTGCGGTAAATGTAACCGAAGGAAACGTTGTGATCAGTTTTTTACAAAAGGAGTAATCATTTTCTATCCAGTGCCTCGCGTAAGGTTCAAAGCTTTGATAACTGATGCCGTCTAACGAGATGAGTACATTCATGGGCGGCACCTCAGATTCTTTTGCGTGTGCTTGTCAAATACATGGACATGGGCGGAATTAATCCCTACGTTCACCTTTTGACCCTTTGCATACGTCTGGGTAAAGCTTTTTTTCACGATGAAATTGCTCCCGTTATACTTCAAATGGACCAACACATCCGTTCCGATAATTTCCGTGAACAGTACCTCCATGGCGAGTGCCTCGTCACTGTTTTCGGTGAGAAAGCAATGCTCTGGTCGGACTCCCGCGACAATCTCAGGAGCTTGTTCCATCACCTCGAACGGGAGATTGGTTTCCAGCAGCACGCCGTCTACCTCTACATAGACCCCGCTATCTCGCTGAATCAGACTCGCTTCCATATAATTAATGGGCGGCGAGCTGATGAAATTGGCAACGAACATATCCACTGGGCAATCGATGATTTCCATCGGCGTTCCGATTTGTCGGAACTTCCCTTCTGCCATAATCGCGATTCGATCCCCTAAGGTAACCGCCTCCACCTGATCATGCGTCACGTAAATGAACGTCGAATCCAGGCGCTCGTGCAGCTTTTTGATCTCAATTCTCATTTCATTTCGCAGCTTGGCATCCAGATTGGACAAAGGCTCGTCCATCAAAAAGACCTTTGGCTCCTTTACGATCGCTCGCCCGATGGCTACCCTCTGTTTTTGCCCACCAGACAATTGACTGGGGAACCGTTTCAACAAATGATCAATTTGCAAAATATCCGCTGCTGCCTTGATGCGCTTTTCTCGCTCTGCTTTTTTGATCTTTTTTATTTTCAGGCCGTATGCCATGTTTTCGTATACGGTCATATGCGGATAAAGGGCATAGTTTTGAAAAACCATCGCAACTCCTCGATCCTTTGGCTCCACTTCATTGACGCAAACATCACCAATGTACACATCGCCTTGGGTGATCTCTTCAATCCCGGCAATCATTCTGAGCAGTGTAGATTTTCCACATCCGGACGGTCCCAATAGCACCAGGAACTCTTTGTCTTTGATTTCCAGACTGATATCGTCCAGGGTGTATTTATCGTTGGTATATTGCTTGGACAATGACTTCAGCATAATACTCGACATGTTGAAAACCCCTTCATCATTCAATCTTTATTGGACAATTGTTATTTTTTCTTATACACACCAACAAACTCATTTTTGTTCAAAAATGTTTGTACACTCATCGTAATCCAGCATTGTTAACTGCGTATCAAAGCGCATTGTGGTCTTTGTAAACCAGCTCGAACGACGAAAAAAAGCAATCAGATCAACCTTTCCTTGATCCGATTGCTTTTCTTTATGAGAGTATTTGTATGTGTTTCTTATCTTGTATAAAGAATGGACCCTCTTTTTCGTAAAAGAAGTGTAAAAGTCCGTTAATGAAACAAGGATGCAAGATGATGCTCCAACACTTTCGTAATCCGTTCCCCATCGACACGCTGCGGCTCGAGATAGGCATGTAGCGCCAGACCATCGATGACGGCATAGAGCTTCTCTGCTTCCATCTCATTGTCCAGCTCTTTGCGTAATAGATTCAGTTGATCAGCAGAGTCCAACAGCTTGCGGACACCGGCATAGATCCCGTCGTGCTGTGCATCAAAGCCTTCTTTCTTGTGTCGGAAGTACACGGTAAAAGCAAACCACACTTCCATTTCGACCATCTTTTCTTGATTCGTAGGGAGAAGCTCCAGAAAGATTTTGGTGATTTTCTCTTTTGGCGCCCATTCTTCATTCGCGTTGATTTCAGCAATTCGAGCGATCGCCCTCTCCTTTACGAGCTGCATGGCATACATCAGCAGTTCATCCTGTGTTGCGAAGTAATGTCGCAAAGCACCTAATGAAAGTCCTGCTTCTTTTGCTATGCCCCTTACCGTTGCTCCCTCCATTCCTTGCTCGACAATGACACGCCACGTTGCTTCTGCTATTTGTTCTCTTCTTTTCTCATGATCGATTATTTTTGGCATAGTTGTATTTTAACAAGATTTTCAAAGGACAAGCAACTTTAACAATACAGTTGTATTACTTTAAGTTTGATGATAAGATTCCTTTTGTTAGTACAGTTGTATTACAAAAACTTCTCATACAGGAGAAGAAACTTCCGAAAAGGGGACCTCTACTAGTGAATTTTGTTGCATGGATGATAGTCGCATGCGAAATCGCATTTTGGGTGGTCATTGTACTTGGCCTTTTCACAAGGTACGTGCTCAAACAAAAAAAGGCCGGGCTCTTTCTTCTCGCCCTGACGCCTGTTGTTGATGTAGTTTTGCTCGTCGTTACGAGCGTGGACTTGTATCGTGGAGCTACCGCTACGATTCCTCATGCGCTGGCTGCCGTTTATATCGGGGTATCGCTTGCGTTTGGGAAAAGCATGATTCAATGGGCGGATGAAAAATTTCAGCAATACGTCACCAAGCAAAGTACGGCTAAGCCCAAGTTATATGGCATGGAGTATGCCAAGCATTACGCCAAAAGCTGGTTTAGACATCTCTACTCCTATGTCATTGGGGCGGCTCTCTTAGCGGGGACCATCTACTTTATCGATGATGCGGAGCGAACTGCTTCTTTATGGCATATTCTCCGGCTATGGACCGTTGTTCTGGGGATTGATCTGTTGTTTACAGCCAGTTATTTTCTCTTTCCAAAGAAAGATAAGCGAGGCACCGCTTCCAAAAATAATTGGTGAAAGGCTTTCCTACCGGCTTTCGTCTTCGCTGTCATCCTCACCAAAAGCAAGTTCAATGTGAATAAACTGAATGACCAACTGGCATATTTGGTCGTTTTCATCCAACCCAAAATAGACAGGATAGGCTCCGTCTCCAAATCCCGTCTGAATCATCGGAATCGATAAATCGGTGCCTGGTATCGTCCAGTTTATATAGTCTCCAGCGCTTCTTTGGTATTGGGGATGGTCTTTGTAGCTTTGTGCAAAAACACCAGCAAAATAATCATCATAAATATTGCCCTCTGGATTCTCTTTTTTCCAGCTATCATAAAAATCCAGATAAGCATCCCTCGTTTTGACATCTACCACAGTAGCAAGGCCTGCATCCACATTAAAGCCAAAATATTCACCTTCCCCAAGATTTTCGAGATCCTCGTCTCCAATGAGGGCTTCCGTAAATTTTTGGGGATTTTTATCTGTAAACTCTACCTTAGCAGCCGCATACCGGTAATGGTCTTCTTCAACGGTTACCACACAAACGGTTAATGGGAAGGTTCCTGTAGGGACTTTTCGAAAATACGGGGCACTATTTCTCTCCAGATACACAAGCGGATCACGAACGATGATATCTCCAGTGGGAATCGTGATTTCTCCCAAAGAAAGCAAGTTGATTGGTTTCCCACAGATCTGACTTAATGTGAAATAGGTGTGTAAATCAACATGGGGCTCTAACATCGGTTTTTTTTGTTCATACTGTGCTAACCATTGCTCGTTTGGATTCTTATTCATCTTTATACCCATCCTACTATTGTCAATTTGTCAATCACTCCTAAAATTATACAAAATCACCCATAGAAACAATAGTACGGCTTGGATGTTTGCATAACGGGCAAGTCGATGCATAGGCATGGTTAGTGGATGAAGTCCGACAAACTCTATGCATGTCCAAGGATGAAGGAGGTTGCCCCGAATGAATCCGCCAGACAAAGGGAATCAAATTCCCCAGCCGATGAGAAGTGACGGGACAGGATGGGTCGATCTCGGCCCGCGGAACGTCATGCGTGATCGGCAAAATCCGAATATGCTAGTTCCTCCCGTCACAGATGCGGGATTGCTGCCCAATCTGAAGTTTTCCTTTTCAGATGCCTTCATGACGTTAAATCATGGCGGTTGGTCCCGGGAAGTCACCATACGCGAGCTGCCCATCGCCACTACACTTGCGGGTGTAAACATGAGCCTGACGCCAGGCGGGGTTCGCGAGCTGCATTGGCATCAGCAGGCGGAATGGGCTTACATGCTGCTCGGTCGAGCACGAATTACGTCCGTTGACCAACGCGGCCGCAATTTTATCGCGGATATCGGAAAAGGCGATCTGTGGTATTTCCCTCCCGGCATCCCCCACTCAATTCAGGGACTTGAGGAAGGCTGCGAGTTTTTACTCGTTTTCGACGATGGGCATTTTTCCGATCTGAATACGCTATCGATCTCCGATTGGTTTGCTCATACGCCAAAAGATGTGCTTTCCGCGAATTTTGGTGTGCCTGAACCAGCCTTTGCCGACATTCCTGGCAAGCAGGTGTACATTTATCAGGACGAGGTTCCGGGTTCCATCGAAGCAGATGAAGTGGAATCTCCGTACGGAACCGTCCCCCTCCCTTTTTCCCATCGTTTACTCGCCCAACGTCCCCTCATTACACCTGGAGGAAGCGTGCGCATCGTCGATTCCCGCAACTTTCCGATCTCCAAAACAATCGCGGCAGCACTCGTAGAGCTACATCCCGGTGCCATGAGAGAGCTGCATTGGCATCCCAATAACGACGAGTGGCAATATTACATTTCAGGCCAAGCGCGGATGACCGTTTTTACTGGAAACGGAAACGCCCGGACTTTTGACTACCAAGCAGGTGATGTCGGTTACGTTCCTTTTGCAACAGGGCATTATATCCAGAATACCGGGACAGAAACGGTGTGGTTTTTTGAAATGTTTAAAAGCGACCGCTTTGTCGATGTGTCGCTGAATCAATGGATGGCGCTCACCCCGCATGAACTCGTCGCTTCCAACTTGTGTGTAGGTCCTGAATTACTAGATGCCTTGCGCAAGGATAAATGGCCTGTTGTCAAATATCCTGGATATGGCTATGTCCCCTGAATGCCAGAAAAGACCAGCCCTCATGGACTGGTCTTCTTATTACTTCTCTTTTTTGGGAGTCTTGTAGCTCTTCGGTTGCTTCAGACCACGCTGCTCCATGACCTCACGCAGACGGTCCGGGTAATCCGTAATGATCCCGTCTACGCCATCGTCGATCAGCTTGTTCATCGTAGGTGCGTCATTGATCGTCCACGGAATCACCTTCATCCCGACCTTGTGTGCGTCCTCTACCATTTTCTTCGTGACATAGGGCACGTAATTCTCGTCGGTGACTTTCCCGTTTTGCGGAGAGCCATGTACAGGGGAGATAGCGTCTGCACCGAACGAGTGGGCAGCCGCCACGAGGTTTCCTCCAAAGTCGTCAATATCGATTCCGCCCAACCACGGTGAAGCTCCCGGTTGACCTGGCTGCAAGAATTGCGCACCGTTCGTCAGTGCCACAATCGGCAAGCGCGGCTCAACCTCTTTCATGCGCATGAGCGCCCCCCAGTCAAAGCTTTGGATCGATACCCGATCAAGCATACCAGCATCGCGGACTTCGCGAGCGACGATCTGCACGAAATCTTCGCGTGGAGCAGTTTGCTCCGGTGCTCCCGCCTCTACCTTCGTCTCGATATTCATCCATACATGGTTAGCCTTGTAGTCCTTGACGAGGTCAAATACATCGCTTAACAGCGGCATCCTGGCGCCTGGGCTCGGACGCTGCCCGGGGTATTGCGGCAATGTCTGTGTGCCACAGTCCAGCGTGTGTATCTGGTCGAGATTCAGGTCCTTTATGTATTTGCCGACGTACGGATACTCAGGATCGCCAGCGAAAAGTGGGCTTGTATCTCGGCACTTGGCACCCGAAATTTTGCGGTCATGCGTAACAACTGCCTGCTTGTCTTCTGTGATTTGCACGTCGAGCTCAAGCGTGCTCACACCTAATTCAAGGGCGTGGGAGAACGATGCCAATGTGGATTCTACTGTGAGTCCGAGTCCGCCGCGATGAGCTTGCAGATCAAACTCTTTTGGAGAGGTTTTTGACCAGTGAGGATTGCCAGCGGCAGAAGCAATTGGTGCTACACACACCATAAGGGCAGCAGTTGCTATCATTACTTTGTTTCTCATCATTTGCTTCACTCCTTAAAGTATGGCTTACCGTTTTCACTATAAATGAATGATGTAAATTTCTTTTCTTATCTCTATTAAGTAATCATGAAAGTTTTATTTACCCGAAAAATGGAACAGCGGCGAACTAAGACCTGAACACAGAATCTTGGACTCGCCGCTGCTTTATTTAGCTATCGTATCATCCGTGAATGGACGCTTGACTGGAAGCCGCTTTGGCATCCTTCAGGTTGCGGTTTTTCACTCCTAGTGATAAGACGAAACAGATAAGCAAAATCAGACACGCTAGCGCATACGGATAGTTGATATCGATATCGAATAAAAATCCAGCTACGATAGGACCTGCAATATTGCCAAGGCTGGTAAAGGCTGAGTTAAGACCAGCAACATAACCCTGTTGATCCTTGGCAAGCATCGACATTTGGGTACTGATGGCCGGACGCAAAATATCGATCGCCAGAAATACGATAAAGGTAACAGCAAAAATCATCCAAAATCCGTGAACAAAAAGCGTCAGGACAATAAACAAACCAGCAAAGAGCAGACAGACAGAAATGACCCTTTTCTCGCCAAAGCGATTCATGATCCAGCTAAAAGCAGTAAGCTGAACCACTGCGCCTGCTATTGACCCGAATGTAATGATAAACGCGATATCTTTCGGCTCAAATCCAAACTTATGGTCGACAAACAATGAAAAGACCGTTTCAAAATTAGCCAGTCCGAAAGACATGACGAATACAATGATCAAACTGAAAAAATAAGGCTCTCGATAGGAGTACAGTAACTGGGAAAGAAGACTGCTTCGTTGTTTTTCACTAGAATGAGAGTCCGATATTGCTTCTTCCGTAGGTTTCGATTCCTTGAGGATTAACAACGTGATGCATGCAGCAATCAGTCCGGCAATTCCTGCGGTATAAAAAGGTGCGCGAATACCAAATTCAGCAATGTATCCTCCAATGCCTGGACCGATAATAAAACCAGTCGTAATAGCTGCCGTAATATACCCCATCCCCGCCGCTCGTTCTTCATTCGTTGTAATATCTGCTGAGTAAGCCATTACCGCCGGCATAATCAGTGCGGCGCTGATGCCGCCCAGCAACCTAGAAACAAACAGCAGGACGGGAGAATTCGCTATACCGAACAGCCCTTCTGAGATAGCAAATACGACCAAGCCGATCACAATGATCTTTTTTCTTCCGAACGAATCAGCCCACCGCCCGGCAATGGGGGAAAAAAGAAGCTGTGTCAGCGAAAAGGCCGCTACTAACAACCCGATAGTCCCCCCGGTAATTCCCAAACTCTCCATGTACTTTGGCATAATCGGTATAACAAGCCCGATCCCCGTAAAGACAAGGAAAATATTGAACATCAGAATCAATAGGGCTCCCTGATTTTTTAATAATAAAGCCATTTGCTATTCCTCCAATTCATTACCAAAACACTGAATATCCATTCTAGATAATCGCGTAAAAAAAGCTAGCGGGACGGTTTGACAATGCCAAATAAAAATACATCCATCGCTAACCGAAAAGTTGCCAAGGCTTCCTCTCGTTCCATTCGTCGCGAGTGTTGATTTAAACCAAACATCAGGCTGTCCAGGATAATGGCGACTCCGGTAACATTCGTCACTTCAAATTCGCCGTCATCGATCCCCTTCTGGAGCAACTGTTGATTAAAGTCAATATAACCCTGGATCATTTCGTTGATACGCTCCTCCACATCCGAAGGCTTCTCCGACATGTCGAAAAATTCATCAGCAGCCTTGGTCAGCGGATGGTTCATAAAATCGGTCGCAAAATGTTCAGCCATTCCATACAATTTATCGATCGAGGTCGTGTAGAGCTGTTCCTTGGCCAGCCACTGCTCTTCCCATTCCCTGTTCCAAGCTTCAATCAGATGTAAGAACAGCCCTTCCTTGCTCTTGAAATGATAATAAATGTTACCGCCGCTGTATCCAGTAGCTTTCACGATATCTTCTATGGATGTGGCCTTGTAGCCTTTTTGCATAAATAAAATTCTGGACGCATCCGCTATCTTCTTCTTGGTCTGCTCCGTTTGCTGCTTTTTTTTATTCATGATCCTTCACCAGCTTCCCATCCAGCAATACTGAACTTTCATTCAGTATTATAAGGGTTACGAACATCCTTGGCAAACCTTCTTCTGCGTTAAGAAAGAGCTTTGAAGGGCATTTTGGTTTGAGTCAACATAGTGGAGGAGAAGAAAAAGCACAGGTCTCTTCGACTCTGACACGCCAGCAGGGGGGATTCACTGGCCGTCTCCACTTCAAAAAGGGGACCGTCGAGCCAAAGCCACCCTACGGGCGGAAGTTTCTCAAGGAAGCAGTGTTCGACAAGCGGGTCCCCTTTTTGAAGTTCCGACTGGCAGGCGTTGTCAAGGTCTACGAGCTCTGTGCTTTTTCTTCTCACCAGCTTTATTGGTTCGTTACAATAGACCGCACAAAGCCCCCGTAACCACAACGAGCCATGGCGGCAGCTTCCAGTGCTCCAGCATGATAAACAAAATAGCCGCTACCGCAAAATCCAGCGGAGCAAGAATGGTACTCGTCCAAATCGGATCGTACAGAGCTGCCAGTAAAATACCGACGACTGCTGCATTCACACCTACCAGCATTCCTTGAATTTTGGAATTTCTCCTCAAGGAATTCCAGAACGGCAATGCGCCCATGACAAGTAAAAAGGCCGGAAGAAAAATCGCAATCGTAGCTACTACTGCACCGACTCCTCCTGCAATCATCGCTCCTAGATAAGCGGCAAACGTAAACAATGGCCCCGGTACTGCTTGTGTAGCCCCGTAACCGGTAAGAAATGCTTCTTCCGTTATCCAGCCTGTCGGGATAACCTCCCTCGCAAGCAAAGGCAATACAACATGTCCGCCGCCAAAAACAAGTGAGCCCGCACGGTAAAAGCTCTCAAACAGCGCTAGCAAGGAAAAGCCCGTGCTCTCTCGGAGGATCGGCAGCACAAGCAAAAGTCCGAAGAAAACGCCCCAGCACGCAATGGCTAGTGCACGACTGATCGGCACACGAAATTCAGGGAGCTCTGAAACTTTTTGCTGCCGGAAGATAAGCAACCCTGCGATTCCTGCCAGAATCATGACTGTGACCTGACTCCATGCAGAATGCCACAACAGCGTGATGGTAGCAGCGATGATCGCAATCGTCACCCGCGTTCGATCCGGGGCGAGCTTTTGTCCCATTCCCCATACGGCATGAGCAACAATCGCGACAGCAACTAATTTTAGACCGTGAATCCAAGAAGCACTGCCACTGTCCACTCCTTGTAAAGTGAACGCAAATATCAGGAGCGCCAATACCGAAGGCAGAGTGAAGCCGATCCATGCAGCAACTCCTCCCCACAATCCGGCTCGCATGATTCCGATTCCGATCCCTACCTGGCTGCTTGCGGGACCAGGGAGGAACTGACAAAGCGCGACTAAGTCTGCGTAGCTTTGCTCGTCCATCCATTTTCTTCGTCGAATGTATTCGTTGTGAAAATAACCGAGATGTGCGATGGGACCGCCGAATGAGGTCAATCCCAGCTTGGTCGAAACGAGAAAAACTTCACGCACAGCTTCCCAGCTACTTATTTGGTGCCCGGTTTCTTCTCGAAGATTATTCTTCACTTAGCTGTACACCTCTCCGCTTACCGCTTCATCATACAAGCTATTTTATCGCTTTTCCTACCCTTTCATTGTAAAAAGATCGTGAAGAAGGCCCCGTATCGATACGGAGCCTAAACCCTGTTATTCCATCCGAAATACCGGTCCTCGCGCCACGAACGGCAGGTTACTCCCCTTCGGCAGCATAATGGCATGACTACGAGTTACTTTGATCCGATCACATTCCCCATCGGTAATGATCAAAATTGGACCGTCCTTTGGAAAATCGACTGCTTTCTCCAGCATGTCAATGCCCGGCTGTAGAATCGTTCCCCCTCGTCCCTTTACTTTGACGCGACCTGCAATGTCCTCGGGAGAAAGGTAGCCCGCATCATACGCCTGCGCATCACAAAAGACCACGCGCGCATACGGAACATCTCGCGCTTCACTGTAGCTCGCAATCGCCCCCAATGCTTTGCCCAGCAGCTTGGTATCCATCGAGCCGGATGTATCGATCACAACGCCAAACGTGCGTGCCAACTGGTCCGTTTCCCGAAAGCTCCAGGCAGGACGAGCAATGTCAGGTGTAGAGGACTGTCTGCGGCTTGCCCTTGCATATGTGCGACTCTTTTCCAACGGCGGAAAATGCTCGTCAAACCAACGGGCAAGCTGAACATCCCACGGTATAGGCGGTTGTCCCAAGGCGCGAATCTCCTCTACTAACCCCGCAGGCAAAAGCCCTCGTCCCCTCTCCTGGTGGTACATCAATCCTTGCGACATCGCATTGCGGTAAAAGTCATCCAGCGTAGTTCCCGGACCCTTTTCCCAAAAACGCGGATCGTCGCCATCCAGAATATCGCCCATACCGATTCCACGTAAGGTGTAGAGCTTGCGATACGTGCGCATGTCTGTCACGATTCGGTCATAAATCGCTTCTGCCGAGAGTCCCTTCAAGTCCGGGTCGTACAGTCCGCCAATTTGCGGAAAACGTCCCACACCGAGCTCCATCAGCCATTGATTAATCACGTAATCGCAACTGACATTCCAATAATACGGATCGCGGCCTTGGCAGCGCTCATGGTGGCGAAGCCCTGCGTGCAATAACTCGTGTGCCATCACGAATTTGCATTCCTCTTCATCCAAGCCCGCCGCAGGATTGATGAAGATTTCGTTGGATGTTACATCGATGGCTGCCACCGAGATTTGCAGCCGTTGGCAGATCTGTGAATCCTCGATGATCGTGAAATGACTCGCTAAGGAAGCCAGCAATGGATAATGATTGATGAACCAGCGCTTGGCCTTTTGTGCCTCGGATAGCTGGTTCTCTTCATTCCCGAGAGCATCCGAATAACCGCCCGCTACGCTGACAGCACTTTGCACCGCTTGCGCCAGCCCGATCCCCAGCAGCCGCTCCCACTTCACATCTCGCTTGTAGGTGTACCGGGCGTATTTATCCGAGAATAGCATATCTGCCTGTTTTTCCCCGCCCGTTCCAAACAGCTTCAAATGCTCCGGCACCCCATGCTCCACGAACCAGTCATACAGCTCTTCTTCGCTCTTTCCCGATTTATCCAGCTCAAAGGCCATTTCAGCAGGAGGCTTCCCCAGCTTCATGTCTCTCAAAAAGCGCGTAATATAACAATCGCATGCGATGTTCCACAAAATCGGCTGTTCTTTTTCCACAAAATGTCCAAAGCCCAAATGCAAGAGCGCATGTGCGAGAACATAAATCCATTCCCCGACTTCCCCTCTGCGCTTCGGATGCGCGTACAAGCTGCCTTCCCGGGTCACGACTACCCAACCGTTATCCGGACAAACACTTCGCTCGGAACGAATAAAGTGCGCTCGCGAGGACAGTGGACCAAACATCGGGTGATGACTCAAAAAATGTACGGCCTGCTCGTAGTTTTGCGTCGCCGGGTCGTTTTGAACTCCTCTGGCCATTGGCTATTTTCCCTTCCTGTCCATAGCCAGACGCGGTAAATCACGAATGACCTCTACAACGAACCAGTCTGGCAATCCATCGCCATCCTCGTGCCGCGCCACTACCATCTGCGCCATTTCAAGAGAAATAGATGCGAGCTCCTTCAAGAGAGCTTTCGCTCGGTGTGCGAACCGTTTATGCTGCTCCCCCACTGAGGCTTTATCCGCTGGCAATTCTTTTTTGATCTGCGAACGGAATGAATCGGCCAAAAAATACAGTACATCCCGATCCTCTGGAGCCGTCGGGAAAGAAGCCTCTCCCTCCAAAATGCGGTTGAGCTGGTATTTGCCTTGAATGTTCTTGTGAAAAGCTCGAAATTGAGCAGCATGCTGGGGCGTCAAGCATCCAAAGGCCAGTACCCCCACCATCTCTGTCGTCAAGTTCTCACCGAATTCGTTCAGGGCATCAGAGAGCATGTGCCAGGAACGCGGAGTAGAAAATGGTTCCTCGCTCTTCGGTGGCTGCGACCACAAATAGTCCGGGCGCACCTCCAAAAATTGCAGCACGTAAGAATGGATGCCGTTGCTGTACGCCCAATTCATCCATTGTTCATACGAGACTAACAATTGCACGTGGAACATCCGGTTGATCAGAGCAGATGACATCGGTTTGACAATGGCGCTATCCTGCGCGCGGTTTCCTGCTCCAATCACAATGGACCCTTCTGGCAGATGATAATCCCCGATTCTCCGCTCATGAATCAGACTGTAAAACGCCTTTTGCACTTCTTGGGAGCATGCATTCAATTCGTCAAGAAACAAGCAGTACGGTTCTTCTCGCGCAATTTGCGCAGGTGGGCAAAATCTGCTTTTCCCGTCTACGATCTGCGGGACACCGATAATATCCTCAGGTGCCAACTGACTGCCCAATAACGATACGCAAGGCAGGCCCACCTGCTCGGCAAACGCCTCGACGAGAGACGACTTGCCGATTCCCGGTGCGCCCCAAATAAATACGGGACGAGCTACAGCAACGTTTAGTAGCACATCCATCAGTTGATTTTGCGTTACTTGAATTCCTAGATTCATTTCATAACCTCTCTTGTTTGATTGATTTTTGCAGCAATCTACCTCTTTCCATGATTGATTTCCATTGACTAGAGCGACCGTCACACCACAAATATTTCCTAATATTACAAGAAGATTGAATAACGGGCAAGAAAGAAAGGCATCACATGGGAAACCGTGCCTGAATAAAAACAATGAAACCGACGAATTCCCTTATGCATGATAGCGGAATAGGATGAAAAGACATAAATAAAGGAGGACGTTTTATTTGTCACAAGCAAATATCCCCAACATTACGCCGCTGTTTACCATTACACAAAGCCAAGTCGTAAACTTGCTACTCGCATCCTTCGCTTTGGAGGAACTTGGTTTAAGCCATATCATTAACGCAGAGGCGGAGAAGCTTCAGTATGTCCTTGGCACGCTTCCAGGATTAACAGGTCCCCCTGCAACCATTAGTGACTTGCTAAACGTAAATTCTAGCGTAGTAAATACACTCAGAGAGATCACAAAGAAAGACATTCTGCTGAACAGCAAGCTGAATTCCGTATTAACAGCATCGTTTATGGCTAGTCTCACAGGAGCAACCGGAGCAACCGGAGCAACTGGTCTACCAGGAGCAACCGGACCAGGTGGAGGGGGAACAGGGGCAACGGGTGCTACAGGGGCGACTGGAGTAGGAATAACGGGGGCGACTGGAGTAGGAATAACGGGTGCGACCGGAGTCGGCTTGACTGGGGCGACTGGGGCGACCGGAGCTGGAGGCACTGGAAGTACTGGTGTCACGGGGGCTACTGGCGATACTGGCAGTACAGGCGCTACTGGTACTACAGGCGTTACAGGTACTACAGGAGCCACGGGTGTAACAGGCGCGACGGGTACTGTCTCCAGTGTTTTCGGTAATTTCTGGCTATCCTCCGCTATCGATATTTCGCCAAATACGATCGTCCCGCTTACTGTCGCGAATGCAGACAATTCACTTGGCTTTTTACTCGCTGGCGGGCAAGTGACCGTACCTGCAAGCGGCATCTATCTCATCAGCTATCGTGTTACTACTGCACAAGCGAGTGAAGTGTCTTTCATTATCAGAAGGAATGGGGCCAATATTACGGGCTCTGCCGGAACTTCTAGCAGTGCGGATAGTGCAGCGGATGGAAATGCATTCGGTATGGTTACCTCTTTCACCCGATTAGCTGCTGGAGACATCGTAGACATATTCCGTACGGGAGGTATCGCAGACCAGTTTTTGCAAAGCTTTGCAGACGGAACGACGACGGTGACCGGATTCCTCACTTTAGTGAAGATTGCCGACTAATCCAAACATAAATCATTTCTCCACTCGGAGCCGCAGCTACGACTCGATCCTGGCTGTCGTTGCGAGTGAAGCTCTTGCTGCGGACAAGCCTACTTCTCCTTCTTATGTAACATTCCTTTTTTTACCACGTCACATAGGCAAAGGGGGAATAACCAAAGATGAGAAAAATCGTGAAAGGCAGTGGCATCACCCTATTGGTCGCATCCTTGATCGGATGCAGCTCGAGCGAGCAGTTCGTATCAAGAAGTGAAAGTGGAAACAAACCAGCAGCATCTGTTGAGCAAGGTCAAAACAATCAGGTAGCCTCCAGTCCAAGTCCTCCCAGCCAACTAGCTGATTACGCCCTGAAAAAATCAGCCGATCCCCTCCCCAATGACATGTACTTCAAAGATTACGGCACCAACCAATTTGTCTCTACGGCGAAGGACCGTCTGTCTACTTTTGCTGCTGATGTGGACACAGCCTCTTACACCATGATGCGCAATTTTATAAAAGACGGGAATCTCCCGCCAGCAGAAGCCATTCGGGTGGAGGAATTCATCAACTACTTCCCTACCTCGTATCCCGCGCCAACCAATCAAACATTTGCAATCCAGGCCGATAGTGGCCCCTCCCCGTTTCAAAAAAATCTCCAAGTAGTGCGAATCGGGATCAAAGGAAAGGAGTTACGCGCAGAAGAGCGGAAGCCCGCTAATCTCGTCTTTGTCATTGACGTATCTGGCTCGATGAATCGGGAAAACCGATTAGAGCTGGTGAAAAAAAGCTTACAGGTTCTTGTCGATCAACTCCAACCTACAGATTCAGTAGGGATCGTCGTCTATGGATCAGAGGGACGCGTTCTTTTGCCCTCGACCTCTGCCGAAGACAAACAGGCAATTTTATCAGCCATCAATGAACTGCAACCCGAAGGCTCCACCAATGCAGAAGAAGGACTGGTTCTCGGTTATGAAATAGCGGCTCGTTCCTTCAAGCCTACTGCCATTAACAGGGTGATTTTATGCTCCGACGGGGTGGCCAATGTAGGAGAAACAGGGGCCGAGGGCATTTTGCGTTCGATCGAGGACTATGCGCGAAAAGACATTTACTTGAGCACCTTTGGCTTCGGCATGGGAAATTACAATGATGTTCTGATGGAGCAACTGGCGAATAAAGGAGAAGGCAACTACGCCTACATTGATACGTTTTCCGAGGCGCGCCGCATTTTTACGGAATCATTGACAGGCACCCTCCAAACGATCGCTCGGGACGTAAAAATTCAGGTAGAATTCGACCCTAAGAAGGTAGACTCGTATCGTTTGATCGGTTATGAGAACCGCGATGTCCGCGACAAAGATTTTCGCAACGACAAGACAGATGCGGGCGAAATTGGCGCTGGCCATAGCGTGACCGCTCTTTATGAAGTGAAGCTCGCTCCCCCAGCCCATGCAGAGCTCGGGACGGTTCGGGTGCGCTATCATCATGCCTCTTCCCAAAAAGTAGAGGAAATCTCCGAGGCCGTGCGTGTGCAAAATACCTTGTCTCCTGATGTGATGTTCCTTGCTGCTGTAGCAGAGTATGGGGAAATATTGCGAGAGAGTCCGTATGCCGAAAGAAGCTCCCTTGCCGATGTACTCAAACTGGCGGAAGCCACAGCCACCGGAGAGGAGCAGCTCGAATTTGTCCGCTTGGTAAAGGATAGCATGGCGATCAGCAGGAACTAATGCTTGTTCCCTATGTCCTGGTGTCGCGCCTGTACCTCATCCAAATATAAACCATCATTCCAATCGCCAAACCGATTAGCAAAAATGTGATGCCGTAATGACGTATATAAATGACGACCTTGAGCCACTCTTTCTCAAGCGCCTTTCCCAGCAGTAAAAAAGTGACACTCCAAAGAAATGCACCGGCGTATGCAAAAAAAGCGAATCGTCGAAACTCCATCGCGGAGACTCCTGCCAGATAGGCGGTAATATGACGGACGCCAGGCAAAAAATAGCCGATCAGCAATAGGTAGGGACCGTACTTGGCAAACAGCTTCTGGGTTGACTCTATTTTTTTCGGCGAAATATGCAAGTACGGTCCAACCTTCATAAGCAGCGGCAGCCCCCACTTCCACGCGATGGCATAGCTAATCGTAATTCCTACTGCCGCTCCCAAAAAAGCGCTCAGCACTGTAAACGGCATGTGCAAAACACCGCGGGAAACTGCATAGCCAGCGTACGTCATCAGTACCTCATCGGGTATGGGGAGCCCTATAACACCAAGTGTGAGCGAAAAAAAGATGCCGACATATCCATATTTCATCAAAAAAAGATCCAAATGCTGCTCCACGGCTACCTCCAATAATGTTGTCCTACTTCATTGTATTCTCTCCCTATTCTTTGGCATTCTGGCTTTTTTACAAAAAAATCAGTTCAAGGCATATGGTATCCTAAAAAAGATCTTATTTCCTATTTCAGGTGACGCTATGAACTATATGGAGCAAATAACATATGCCCTCTCTTTTATCGAAAAGCAGTTAACGGAAAAAGTCACACTCGATGAAGTGGCATCAGCCGCCGGTTATTCTAAGTACCATTTTCAACGCTTGTTTTTTCACGTGACAGGAGAAACTGTCGGCCAATACATTTCGAAGAGACGCTTGACCGAGGCTGCCAAAGCGCTGTCGCTAGAACAAAAGAGCGTGACGGAGGTCGCCTTTACATACGGCTTTGATTCTCACGAAGCCTTTACTCGCGCCTTTACCAAACGCTTTGGCCTGCCTCCATCTGCTCTTCGTCGATCTGGAAAAATGCCGCGATACACCATGCTGGAGCGTATCGAGCTACCCTATTTAGAGAATATTCAGTTGCAATCGATTGAGCCCGTCTATGTCCCTGCCCATGAAGAACTGAACCTGGTAGGCTACTCCTCCACTACCCGCTCGACAACTGATATTGTCCATTGCTGGAACCGAGTGGGACAGAAAATCGACGTACAGAAGAACCAGAAGCGTTATGGGGTCATTCGCTACCCAGATGCTTTCGGGCTTTCGTTGAGCTTTGCCTATTTTGCTGGTATACACACTACAGAGCATGTTGGCACAGACGGATTGGAATCACTCACGCTGCCTGCATCAGGTTATCTTGTCTTTCCTCACAAAGGATCGGTACAAAATCTCAAACTGACGTATCAATACATATACGGGAGCTGGATGACACATGCATCCGCATCCGACCAGCTTTATGCCCGATACGATTTTGAATACTACGATCACCGCTTTCTCGGAAATGACCATCCTGATTCGCTTTGCTTCATTTATATACCTGTTCTCGCCCGAGAATAGTCGATGGTGGTTCGCATTTTCGATCAAGTTTTCCTCGTTCTCCTGTCGTACGCTGGACGTGTGAAAAGGAGTGAATCGAATGAAGGAACTGACCTATTTGACAGCAACGGAGATGGGCACTTGGATTCGCGAGAGGAGAATAAGCGCCGAGGAAGCTACCCGGCATATTTTTAAACGAATCAACTCCCTCAATAGCAGAGTGAACGCCATCGTCGCGTATGATGAAAAAGCTGCGATCGAAACCGCCAAACAAGCAGACAAAGAAATAGGGGGAGGCATCTATCGCGGGCCTCTCCACGGGGTACCCATCACAATCAAAGATTCTTTTGCCACAGCAGGACTCGCCACTACTACTGGTTTCACACCTCTCAAAGGCTACATTCCGCAACACGACTCAGCAGTCGTCAGCAGACTAAAGCAGGCAGGAGCCATCATTCTAGGCAAAACGAATGTCCCTCCACTTCTGATGGACATGCAAACAGACAATGATATTTACGGTCGGACAAATAATCCATGGAATCTGGAGCGAACAACAGGCGGAAGTAGCGGAGGATCGGCAGCCGCAGTTGCTGCTGGGCTTTCCTATTTGGATATTGGCAGTGACATTGGCGGTTCATTGCGTGTTCCGGCTCATTTCTGTGGCGTACTTAGCTTGAAGCCGACAGAAGGAACCGTTCCGGCAAAAGGACACATGCCCGGCTTTGAGGGAATGTCTGATTATACCTCGTCTCGTCACTTGGCCTGTTATGGCCCTATAGCTCGTTCGATCGAAGACCTGGAAGTGGCGTTTTCCATCATTAGCGGTGGAAACGGCAACGCTGGCTTGCCTCATGGGCCACAAGTCTTGCCCCCTTCTCTCAAGGAACAGCCCCTGCACGTTCGCTGGATGGAGGAGCTACCCGGCTACCCGACGAGTCGAGCCATTCGCGATCAGTTGCGTCGCTTTGTCAAAATGCTGGAGCAACAAGGCATGCGCGTAGAACAAGTGACGACACCGCCCTTAGACGTACGTAAAACTTGGGAAACATGGGGAAAAATCATCGATGCGGAGTTAAACTCTACGGCACCTCCACTCATTCGTGGTATTGCTCATCTCATAACGATGCCGATTTATCGCCAGCTTCCCTCGGCTACCATGCTCATCCCGCTGACGTTCAAAAACTACATGCGTGTCTTAACCGTTCGGGAGCAGCTCATTCGCAGCTTTGAGCAATTCATGGCAGACTGTGACTTGTTCTTGTGTCCGGTCAGTTGCACGACAGCTTTCCCACATATGGCAAAATCGAAAATGTGGGGCTACAAACCGCTTTACACCAAACCGCTGTACGTAGACGAGAACCCGCAAAACTACTGGGCCGCTACAACTTTTTATACGAGTCTGTTCAATGTCACCGGAAGTCCAATCGTGACGATGCCGATTGGTTTTGATGAGCAAGGTCTTCCTATTGGCATACAGTGTGTGGGCAAGCGATGGCGTGATAGGGAATTGCTACAGGGAGCGTCGAAATTGTATGCGACCTGCCCAGCGTGGCGGGCGCCTGAATTTTCTGTAGAGCCCCATTGAGAATAAAATATTCCAGCTCAACTTGCATAAAGCCCCTTTCCTATGAAGAACACTACCAGTGCGAACCCCATTTCTGGTAATGAGGAGGGGCATTATGCTTCCTTTATTGAAAAAGCGCCTGACACTGATCGTTTCCCTGCTTTGCATGACGCTTCACCTGTC
The DNA here is from genome assembly GCF_001423865.2 of Brevibacillus sp. Leaf182. Lineage (NCBI taxonomy): Bacteria > Bacillati > Bacillota > Bacilli > Caryophanales > Paenibacillaceae > Brevibacillus > Brevibacillus sp. Leaf182. The sequence goes on from NZ_LMPN02000017.1 coordinate 30,626, forward strand.
AGGCATGTCATTTGCAAAAGAGACAACAAACGCTACAACTGTCCAACAGTCACCTCTATACCAATCGAAGCCGTTTCTTCAATCGCAGGAGAGGCTTGCCTACTCGCTCGGCATTCAAGCATACATCTACGGCTATCCATTAGTGATGTCCGCCAAAACGATGGAAGCCATGGTCAAAAGTCGGGCGCCGATCAACCAGTTTTATTATGCGGACACACTCGCTTCCCCAGCTTATCGGGATATTGTGACGCCGAACTCCGATACATTGTATATGAGCGCATGGCTGGATTTGTCAGAGACGCCCGTCCGCTTGACTGTCCCCGCCAATCCGCAAAACCGCTACTATACCGTGCAAATGCTGGATGCGTACACGAATACGTTTCGCAATGTCTCCAATCGTTCCACCAAACAGCAGGCTGGGCAATACATCATTGCAAGCCCGCAATGGAAAGGGCCTACCCCTGCTCATATACCTGTGATCTACGCCCCTACGAATACCGTCTGGCTCATTGGCCGTGTCGAGGTAAAGGGTGAGGCTGATTTGCCGCAGGCTGTTTCGTTTGAAAAACAAATCGCGATTGCCCCTGTCCACCCAAAATTGCAAACGGCACATGTTCCCGAAGCGTTTCCCCCTGATGTGCTGTCATCCCTTTCCTTTTTTCAAGTCATGACGAAATGGATTCAGAGCAATCCTCCGCCCGAATGTGATCGCGTCTTGCTCGATCAATTCGCTCAAGCCGGGATCGATGTCCAAAAAGGCTTTGATCCTTCCGCGCTCGGTCCAGCCAAGCTTGCGGGCCTACAGCGTGCCTTACAGAATGCCCCGTCCATCGTGCAAAATGGCTTTCCTGGCTACGCCACCTTCCGTAATGGATGGGGCTCCTTTTCCCCGATCGGCACATATGGAAATCAGTTTCTCGCCCGTTCCTTTATCGCCTATTCCGGCATTGGAGCCAATGTGCCGAGCGAGGAAGCCTATTATCGTGCATTGACAGATGGATCAGGAAAACCACTTACGGGAGCCAAAAGCTATTCGCTGCATTTTACAAAGGAACAGCTTCCCAAGACGTCTGCATTCTGGTCGATCAACGTCTATGACAACCAGTTGTTTTTAGCCAAAACAGCGGCCGATCGCGCATCGGTTCGCAGCAATACAGGAGCGCTTGCGTACAATCCCGATGGCTCCCTCGATCTGTATTTGCAGCAGCAACCACCCAAAGGCAAGGAGGGCAACTGGCTCCCGCTCCCTGAAGGCGCGTTCAATCTCGTTTTGCGGGTATTTGCACCGGAGCCTGCAACGCTGGACAAACAGCAAGCTTGGCCCGCTGTCATGGAAAGCAACCCTATACCGTAACACAGCAAAAAAGGCACCGCCCATCGTGAGCGGTGCCTTCTGTATTGAGTCTGTTATTTCTTCAAATCTTCAATGGAGTTGATCTCCATGTAGGCTGGAACAGCCAAGCCCAGCTTGGTTCCTTGCAGGTTCGGACCGAGGTCTTCAACGTCTTTCCCCAGCTTTTCCATGTAGTCTGCGTGCGTCGTTGGCAGCCATGCTGCTACCATTCCGTCCACATCACCATTTGATACCCCTACCCACATTGGGCCGGCTTCTACTTGGCTAAGCTCCACTTTGTATTTCAGCTTTTGCTCCAGGACCGTCTTCACCACATTCGTGCTGGCGATCTCAGAATCCCACGCGACGTAGGCGAGCGTCAATTTTTTGCCTTCTGCGGGCTGAATGCCTTCTACCCACTTGTTGACGGTAGCCTCATTGTTTTTCACCCACTCGGCTGCTGCCTCTTCCGGCTTTTTGCCACTCTCGATATCGAGCATCACTTTTTCCATGTCCGCGGGTGTCCACGAAAACTTGTCGAGGAACGCATACGCACTTGGGTGCTCCTCCTTCAGTCCTTTGCGCACGATGGTATGAATCTGTTCATCCTTCCCGAAGACGCCTTTCGGGTCTTCGAGGTATTTCATCTCAAACTTGGAGAACATCCAGTGCGGTGTCCAACCTGTCACGATAATCGGCTTTTTGTCTTTGTAGGCTTGTGTCAGAGCTGCCGTCATCGCTGCACTCGAGCCCTCTACGAGTTCCCAATCTTTCAGATCGTAGTCTTTCATGGCTTTTTCCGTCGCTTTCATCAGACCAGCGCCAGGATCGATTCCGATAATTTTATGATCCACTTGTGCTCCAACGCTATTCGGTGCAGTCGTACCCGTATTGCCCTCGGCAGGCTGATTTCCCTGCGGCGTACCCGCGTTTGAACATCCTGCCATCACCATACTGAGTCCGAGTGCGACTGCCAGCCCTTTCAAGGTGCCTTTTTTCATTTTCATGAAAACCCCTCCTACGCGTTTTTTCTCTTTCCAACACTTTGCGTGAGACGATCCAGCAGAATTGCCAAAATAACGATGGCCAGACCCGCCTCAAAACCTTCACCGATCTTGATCTGTGTTACGGCACGATACACGTCCGCCCCCAAGCCTTTCGCCCCAATCATCGAGGCAATCACGACCATGGACAGCGCGAGCATAATGCTCTGGTTAATTCCGGCCATCATTGTCGTCTTGGCAATCGGCAACTGTACCTTCGTCAGCTTTTGCCAGTAGGTTGAACCGAATGCCTCAGAAGCTTCGATCAGATCGGCAGGAACTTGACGAATTCCCAGGTTGGTCAGACGGATCGTCGGCGGCATCGCAAAAATGACAGAAGCGATAACCCCCGGTACTTTACCGAGCCCGAAGAAAAAGATGGCAGGAATCAAGTACACAAACGCCGGCATCGTCTGCATGAAATCAAGCAGCGGTGTGACGACCTTTTGCACGGAATCATTCTTCGCGCACCAGATACCGACGGGAATCCCGATAATCACCGAGATCAAACCTGCCGTCAATACCAGCGCAAGTGTTTCCATTGAGTGCTCCCAATAACCCAGATTCTGAATCAGAAGAAGTCCAATGAAGGTAAAAAGAGCAATTGCCACTTTGCCAGCGCGATACGCCAGCAGCGTAAACAAAATGATCAGGGCCCAAAACGGGATTCCTGTTAGAATCCACGAAAACAAGTCAACGGTTCCACCGATTACAGCCGATATGAAGTCGAACAAGAAGCCCAAATTCTCTTCCAGTCCATCTACAATCGTTTCTACCCAACTGTCGAGCGGCAGCTTCGGAAAAAGTTGATTTTGACTCATGATGGATTCACCTGCCCCTCTTCAATCGTTGGCTCTGGAACTTGTTGATTTACTTTTCCTGCCAACCCGCCCAAGACGGCTCCTTTTACAATCACGCCCAAGAGACGATTTTGTTCTCCAGTAACCGCCACGGGAATATCTGAAAACGCGACAAGGTCAAACATCTCATTGAGAAGCGTCTGCGGTCCGACTGTCGGCACCTCGGTTCGCAGCACGGATTCCAGCGACTGCCCTGCTTCCTTGGCTCCATTTACTGCGTCTGCCGTCAGCACACCCAGCAATGTTTTTCGTTTATCCACCACGTACAAACTGGAGACACCGCGCTCACGCATCATTTGCAGTGCAACGCGAGGCCCTCTGTCCAGTGTGATCGTCTCTGCCCGCTTCATGACTTTTTCGGCGGACAATACCTTGGAACGATCCACATCCTCTACGAAGCGTTCTACGTATTCATTTGCCGGATTGGTCATGATTTCTTCCGGCGAGCCGATCTGTACGATCGCACCGTCTTTCATCAGAGCGATTCGATCCCCGATCTTCAATGCTTCGTCCAGATCATGCGTAATGAAAATAATGGTCTTCTGCATGGTGCTCTGCAATTCCAACAGCTCATCCTGCATGTCCTTGCGAATCAACGGGTCCAAGGCACTGAATGCCTCATCCATCAACAGAACATCGGGTTCATTCGCGAGTGCACGGGCCAGACCCACACGCTGCTGCATCCCGCCACTCAACTGATCCGGGTAGCTTGCTTCCCAACCGCCGAGTCCGACGAGTGCGAGTGACTTTTTCGCTTTTGCCTCACGCTCGGCCTTTGGCATCCCTTGAATCTCCAGGCCGTACTCCGCATTTTCAAGTACCGTCCTGTGAGGGAACAAGGCAAATTTTTGAAATACCATGCCCAGCTTCTTTCTTCTTACATCCTGTAACTGCTCGGTGTTCATACTGACGATATCCGTACCGTCAATCAGGATTTTGCCTTCTGTTGGTTCAATCAACCGGTTCAATAATCGAACCAAGGTCGACTTCCCGCTTCCCGAAAGCCCCATGATGACGAAAATTTCGCCTGCATGCACCTCAAAACTCGCTTGATTCACCCCAAGGGTAAGACCCGTTTCCTTCAAGATTTCTTGCTTGGTCTTCCCCTGCTTCACCTGGGACAATGCGCGTTGGGGTTGGCGTCCAAAGATTTTGGTCAAATTCTCTACTTTGATCTTGGGCATATGGTCACCTCCAACTTTTACGCCCGGCATCCGGACTATTCTTTACCCTTACAATTGTAACCAGCCGTTTTTTTTACCTCAAACTGGATGAGGCATGATAATCCGTCATTTTCAGCGTTCAGAAAAAACTTTACGTACTTTACTTCCTGTATTCTCAGTTTATCACGTATATACTGTACAACATCTCCATTTACTTTTTCCTTTTGGAGACGTACAATTCTAGTCAGGTTACTATGACTAGAGGAGCTGCTTTTTTCAAAATGGATACCAATCAGGAAAAAATCCTCGAAAAAGCTCAGGAACGCGTGATTGAAACGCTAGCTCGCAACATGGATCTGTATGGAATTACCATGTCAACGGGACTGCTGTATGGCACATTGCTCTTTCAGGACAAGTCAATGACACTCGATGAAATGGGCGAAGCACTGGGCATGAGCAAAACCAGCATGAGCACTGGCGTCCGCACATTGATGGACTTAAATATGGTAGAAAAGATATGGAAAAAAGGGACACGGAAGGATCATTACGAGGTCAATCTGGATTGGTACCAGAACTTCATCGATCTCTTTTCCGTGAAGTGGCGACACGCCTGTGAACAAAATGTACACGCCTTGAAAAAGTCTCTCCTTGAGCTTCGCGCACTCCAGCAATCCGAAGAGCTTACGGAAGAAGTCAGGGAACGTGTTGACCTTAGTATCAAGCGCATTGAAAATGGGTTGGAATATTATCTGTGGCTGTCACGTTTGATCGACTCCTTCGAATCACATGATATCTTTCAGTTTGTACCGAAAAAGGAAAATGAATCATAAGAAGTTCGCAATCGAAAAAGACTCGTTCCTTCCAATAGGAATGAGTCTTTTTTGTGGTACAATTATCCAGAGCGGATTTACGCTCTTCTATGATGAAAGGAGTGGTCAGTTATGAAAAAGGACATGAATCAACGTTCTTATAAAGCTGTGCGTGTACCAAACAACCAAAAAGGGGAGCACCAGCACTAGCCCCCTTTCACCTAGGAGGAAATGAATTGATTCGAAAAACAGCTCTACTGATTATTGATGCGCAAGTAGGTATTATCGAAGGGCAATTTGGTCCTGTTTTTCAGCCAGCTACACTTGTCCAAACATTGAAAAAAGTAAGAGAAGATGCCTATAGCAAGGACATTCCTGTGCTGTACGTTCAGGATGCGGATGTTGGAGGAGTCGGTTCAGACGACTTTGCCATCCACCCTGAGATCGCCCCTCTGCCATCAGAAACGGTGGTTCAAAAACTAGCGACAGACTCGTTTCACGGAACAGACCTGCACGAAAAGCTACAAGCGCTCGGAATTAACCACCTTGTCATCATGGGGTGCAAAACCGAGTATTGTATCGACAGCGCCTGCCGCAAAGCGACGACACTCGGCTATGATGTGACGCTTATCAAAGACGGGCACTCTACTTCGGACAATAAGGTCCTGTCAGCGGAGCAAATCATCGCCCATCACAATACATGCTTGCATGGATTGGGAAATATTGAGCCATTTATTTTGGTGCGGGAATCAGCGGAGGATGTCTTCGCCCCTACCCATGATTCTTACCGGTAACGTTTTGCTAAACCTCTCGAAACCGTCTCTTCAGGCGGTTTCTTGTTTTGTCCTGCTAACGATTGGACCTTGCTATATATGGAAGAAACGAATCTGCCTATCGAAGGAGAAACCATGTCGACTACAATAACTGTACCAAGATTGGGCGTAGGAGCTGTCATCCTAAACGACAAGAATGAGATTTTGCTGGTATTACGAAACAGAGATCCAGAGAAAAATACGTGGAGCATTCCCGGGGGAAAAGTTGATCCCTATGAGCAACTGGAGACAAGTGTTATCCGCGAAATCAAAGAAGAAGTCAATCTCGATGTCGAGGTAAAGGCCCTGCTGTGCACCGCAGAAACCATCCGCCCGGAAAATGCCGAGCATTGGGTTTCGGTCATTTACGAGGTCACGATCCTGAGTGGAGAAGCACGCAATTTAGAGGAAGGCGGGGCGATTGGCGACATGCGCTGGTTTTCGCTTGATGCACTTCAGTCGAATCTGGCTTGCTTCGCCGTACCAGCTATCGAGCATTTGCAAAACCGGAACCGTTCATGAAAAGCAAAACGGACAGTTGCCCATGTGGCCTGTCCGTTTTTTTCGTAAAGAAGCTTAGTTCCCTTTTTGGATAATCTCTTGCACTCTCCCCACTTGTCCATCCGTCAAACGAACCTTGATTCCATGAGGATGTGTACTGGAGTTCGTCAGGATATCCTTCACAATCCCACGGGTGCGCTTGCCAGTGCGTTGGTCCTGTTTCAATACAATCTCGACTTCAAGACCTGCTGCGATGTCTTTTCGATTTTTTCCGTTCATTTTTCCCTTCTCCTTCTTTTCGTTCTATGTCCCACCTATGATATAATCGACAAACAAATCCATCTCACCGGAGGAATCCATGCTTACTTTTGAAGAAAAACTAGCGATTATTGAATCTTTTCCACAACTGACTCGGAATGACGTCTCCCTGAAACGGGTTAATTTTCATTATGAGGAAAGCCTTCATGACAAAAAGACAGTGGTCTATCATCTGCATCCGAACGGCAACGGGTTTGTGTTTGCCGCGTTTTTGAAGGGCTACCAAAAAGACGACAAGGGCTATGTCAACATCCGTGATTTCTCGGCGGACGAGCTCCGCAAGGTAGTCGAGGCTTCAATCCAATCCCTCTCCATCAAGCGTGAACCAGCGCCAAAGGCTACTTCTGAAGCTGAACAATTGGAGCAAACTTGGGTCGACAAGCAAAACCGCACGCTCTTGCTGCAACAGGAAGACGCGCTGTGGAACGTATACCACGGGATGAACCTGGAAGCTTCCTTTGAATCGTACGTGGAAGCAGAGCAGTATCTGATTGAAGAAGGATTTTCCCTGCAACAATAAGCCCTTCCTTCTCCCTGCTACATGTACCATACCAAATTGTAGATGTTTTGATCAAACTGGCGCAAGCGATCCGACTGCTTGCGCCATCCCAACACAGGGGGACGGTACGACATGATGAAGTACAGAGAAACGCTTCTTGCAAATATCCATAAACAGATTGAGACGTGGTACGACCAGGAGGTTCCCGTCTCTCATGATGATCTATATCGGTTTCTCCATTCGTTGAAGGGAACTGCGGGGACGATTGGATTGACCGATTTGTCTGATCTGTCTCAGCTCCTTCTGGATCGAATGGATGACATGCCTGCCAAGGATTGGTCCCTAAGTGAATGGCGATTGTTTTTGCAAGAGTTGATCGGCTTGTGTTACGAACAGCGCCCGGAACAGGAAGTTTTTATCGAGAACCCCACTCTCCAACGGGAATCCCCTTGTGAGCAACAGCCTTTGGTCCTCATCCTGGATGATGACGTCACCCTGCTTATGTATCTAAAGGAATACTTAGAAAATCGCAATTGGTCTGTCATCGCAACGGTCTATCCTCATAAGGCTCTCGACTATTTTCACGACATGAATCCTGACTGCTTCATTCTGGATTTGAACATCCCGGAAACAGGCGGCTTCCAAGTGATGCAGACGATTAGCGAAAAAATAAAGAAGCAATACGTGCCTACGACCATCATCAGCATCGATTACGAACGGGAGACCCGTCTGAATGCCTATCGTTTGGGCGCAGATGACGTCATGTGCAAACCGCTTGATATGGAAGAGCTTGTCGTGCGCCTCGAACGCCAGCTTCGCCGGAAGCGCTGGATGAACAGTATCTTGTTTTTGGACGAGCTCACGGGCGTCAACAATCGCAATTCTTTTGTTGATACATACCATCGGCTTCTTTCTGATGCCCAGCGAACCAACACCCCTTTCTCACTGGCATTTTTGGATATCGACTTTTTCAAAGGGGTCAATGATACATACGGTCATCTAATCGGTGACGAGGTGCTGACTCGTTTTGCTGCTTTCATCGGGCAGAGCGCGGAAAAACATGATGTTTTATTCCGGTACGGCGGAGAGGAATTTATCCTGCTGATGCCGCGTACGACTGTACAAACAGGAAAGATGCGCCTGGAGCAGATGCTCTCTGCTTTTTGTTCGCTTACGTTCGATGCTCCTGAAGGAACGTTTTCATTGAGTTTTTCCGGTGGAATCGTACAAGTTGATGATCCTCATAAACCGCATACGTATTGGGTAGAAGCTGCGGACACTGCTTTATACGCTGCCAAAAATGCAGGGCGGCGCCGGATTGAAACTGCTCATATCACAGAGACGCATGAATCCCCTAAGATAAAACTGAAAGTCGCTATTATTGATGACGATCCGATGATTCGCGCGATGCTTGCCGATTCCATCCAAACCAGTTTTGACGGTTGGATGCACGTCGACATCCAGACTTACGAAGAAGGAGCAGCATTCTTTGACTCCACCTGGCACCAGGGCCAAGAACCTTATCTCATCATTTTAGACGGGATGATGCCTCAGATGGATGGCCTCGAAGTTCTCCAGAAAATCCGGAATTTACCGAATGCCAAGAAATATACGGTGATTATGCTAACGGGTCGTACTGAAGAGCAAGACATTGTCCGTGCCCTTCAGCTCGGTGCTGACGATTATATGACCAAGCCATTCCGTACACGCGAACTGGAGGCACGCATCAAGCGACTGGTTAAGCGAATGCTGTAAGGAGGTAGCAAGATGGCAATGATTATGCTGGCCGAAGACGAAGCCGTGTTGCGCATGCTGATTGGCGACACGCTCGAAGACGAGGGACACGAGCTCGATATCGCTTGCGATGGAGAGGAAGCCCTGCAAAAAATCGGTCAAAATGAGTACGACCTGATTATTTTAGATTATATGATGCCAAAGCTGACAGGCTTTGAAGTATTGCAGCAGCTCAAACAGATGGACGATAAAAAAGCAGTCAAGGTCCTGATCCTCTCTGCAAAAAGTCAACATGCCGAACAGGAGAAAATGCGTGCTGCTGGTGCTGATGACTTCATGCCGAAGCCCTTTAGCCCGATGGATCTTGTCCGGAAAGTGGAGGAAATGCTCGCATGACGGGGTTCTGGGCGTTTATCAGAAAAAGCATCACACGTCGCTTCATGGCGATGATGCTTCTTTTTCTGTCACTTCTGATTGCGGGCGCTGGCATCGTTCAATATTTGAATAGCAACGCATTAAACCATTATCAGACGGAGATATACAATACCAAGGAAAAACAAAATTTGGTCGCAGATATCGCTGAGCACACGAACCAGATCTTTTTTCGCGCAAGGGGTTATTACGCTTTCTTGAGCCCATCTGAGTACAATGAGCTATTTCTTGAGAAAAAGAAGCTAGAACAATCGCTGGATAATTTTAAGAAGCTTCCGCTCAATGATGAGGAGCAAGCGCTTGTCGCTTCGATCGAATCTTTCTTCACGAACTTTTTCTCCAATGTGTTCCCTACTTTTTCGAGTTATGCAAAGAACGGAGACTTTGAATCCCTGCGAAAAGCTTCGGCCAGTGGCGTGAATCAGGAAGTGAACAACCTGCTTACATACGCCGGGCGGTATCAGGAACAACACGATCAGCTTTTATACACGAAAAACCAACTACTGTTCGAAGAGTTGTCACAGCTAAGCACCTGGTTTCTCGTTTACTCGCTGATGGTGCTGGTGATCATGGTAGTAGTCACCATTCAAACTACGCGGGATATCGGCAGACCGTTGGTTCGTCTATCCAAAAATGCCGAGCAGTTTGCCAATGGCGTTACACCACTTTTGCAGGATTTGAACAGGGTTGACGAAATCGGCAGGCTCTCCCGCTCCCTCGACTATTTGATCAGGCAGATTCAAGCCAAAGAAGAAGTGCTCATGGCACAAAACGAAGAACTGCAAGCCCAGCAGGATGAACTTATGATGCAGCAAGAAGAGCTGCAAGAAGCATTGGGCAAGATGGAAGAAAACGAACGGTATTTGGAAAAGAAAAACCGTTTCATCCTCTCTTTGGCGAATACGCTGGATAAAGATGAGCTGCTGTCCAGTATCATTCGCAATATAACTGGAGTCATGGATGCCGATAAAGGTGTCATCGTCATGTTGAACACTGACAGGGATGCAGCTAGCTTTGGTGTTTCCCAGAACGTGCTGGAGCAACTGCGAAAAGGATTGGACGACGGTCCGCTCGTGCGAATCAAGGAAACGAGCCTGCCGTATGTCCTGATCCGTGAAAGTACAGACGCTGAGCGCGGCTACAGGGAGGACATCTCCCGAACTTCCGAGCTCTACCTTCCTGTATTGGATGCACATCAAACTATTGTGGCATGTATCATCCTCTCCCGTATCGATCGCAAATTCACGGAGCAGGAGCTACAAGTCATCATCGGGCTCGCCAAGCAGATCTCCTTGTCGCTCGACAAGCTCGCGATGTTTGAAGAGACAGAGCGACAGCGCAAAATGACACAGGATATGCTCGATTCTGTTCAAGAAGGCATTCAGCTCATTGATCCGAATGGAGAAACACTGCAAGTGAACCGAAATTTTTGTGAGCTCTTGTGCTACGACCATCAGCTCGCTTCGCAAGGATTTGACTTGGAACAGTTCCTTTCCCATCTACAGAGTCGAACCTCAGAGCCTGATCGCCTCATTCAGTATGTCAAAGCTGTCGTTTTAGACGAAGATGCCATTCCTTCTGGCAGCATTGTGTTTCAGATGACTGGACCTCAAGTACGCTATATTCAGCTCTATGCAGAGCCACTGTACCGGAATCAAGAGAAATGGAGTACCTTGCTCGTCTACCGTGACTTCACCAAGGAATACGAGATCGACCAAATGAAATCGGAATTCGTCAGTACGGTCAGCCATGAGCTCCGTACTCCTCTCGCCAGTGTGCTTGGCTTTGCGGAGCTGCTGTTAACGAAAGAGCTCAAACCCGAACGTCAACAGCGGTACATAGCGACCATTTATCAAGAAGCTACTCGCCTGACTGCGCTCATCAACGATTTCTTGGATTTGCAGCGCATGGAATCCGGCAGACAGACGTATGAGCTAGAGAATGTTGCGCTTGATCAAGTCATTCGGGATATTTTCGGACTTTATCGAATCCAGTCCCCTCTCCATCGATTTGAACTCGATTTGCAAACAGAGCGAACTGTTGTTTATGGAGACCAGGCCAAGCTGCGTCAAGTATTTGTGAATCTGATCAGTAATGCCATCAAATACTCCCCGCATGGTGGTCATGTACGGGTGGATTGTCGACAAGATGGGAATCACTTGCTCGTGGAGGTCCAGGATGAAGGGCTAGGCATTCCTTCCGAAGCCATCCCTCACCTGTTTACCAAATTTTATCGCGTAGATAACTCGGATCGCCGGGAGATCGGCGGTACAGGATTGGGTCTCGCCATTGTTCAGGAGATCGTCCATATGCACCATGGAGAAGTTGCCGTTACGTCCGAATTGGGCAAGGGTAGTACATTTACGGTTACTCTTCCACTGGCTGAGAACGCTCTGTCCCTTGGCTATCCAGCGGGAAGTGAAGAGGCAGTTTCTCCAACTGGTCAATGCAACGGAAACGTTGTGATCGTCGAGGACGATTTGAACTTAACCGAGCTGCTGCGTCATGAGTTAACGAGCTCTGGATTCCGTGTCAATTCCTTCTCTACGGCGTCTGAGGCAGTAGCAGCAATCGAGGAGCTGCGGCCGGATGCTGTCGTGCTTGACCTTATCTTGAAGGACGGCGAGAGTGGTTGGAAGGTCATTGAGGAGATACGCAACAACCCGGATTTACGGACCATTCCGATCGTGATCTCCAGTGCTTTTGAGGAAAAGAAAAAGGCATTTGACCTGGGAGCAACCGGCTATCTGATCAAGCCTTATCATCCAGATACCTTGTCGAAAGCGATTTTGCTGGCCATCACGAATCATGAAGCAATGGGACAGATTTTCATTCCCGACGAACAGTAAAGATGACAATGGACAAAAGAGGCTGCGGCGATGAAAGCGCGGCCTCTTTTTTTACCTTCTACCAAAGAAAATCTTGGTATATTCATGAGCTTTCCATCACACATTAATAGAAGTTACTTTGTGCACTTTTGCCCTGCAAAGGAGGAGTTCATGTGTATTTCTCAAAAAAAGCAGTCGTTCCAATCGAAGAAGAGGAAACAGATGTATGGACGTGCAGTAACGAGGGCTGTACGTGCTGGATGAGAGATAACTTTTCCTTTGATAAGAGCCCCAGCTGCCCCTTTTGCCATGCCCGTATGGTAAAAGACACGCGCATGCTACCGGTCCTAACCAATCACAGCAGCAGGCGGAACTCTTGAGCCCTTCTTTTCTTTTTTCTTGCGGGTATTCTTCCTCTTCTCTACAATAAGCTCATGACGTACGAATGTTAGAGGAGTATGCCCATGAACCGAAAAGAGATGGAAGATCAAGTGATTCAAGCCTACCAGCGCGACGAGGGCATGATGATTCTCGTTTTTGCCCAATGGTGTGTGAATCACGGTCTAGATGCACGCGAATTATACCACCGCGCTTATCCCGCTCAAGGGGAAAATACGTTACTCGCTCAAATGCTGGACAATACCGTTCCCAAAGAAGAAGCAGAGGACATTCCTGATGCGACACTCCTTGGTGTATTGTCGCTGTTTGGCAATGACGATTTGGCGTTTGTGGTCAGTGAGACCATCGATGAAATGAAAAAGAATCCGAAATAATGTGTGAAAGCCATACTCGTGCGAAAGCTACGCGCGCGGGTGTGGCTTTCTTTCTTTTTTGCCTTTCCAAAAACTCCCCTCCCCTGTCCAAATACAATTCAAAGAAAACTTTATTATCATAAAACCATTCACAGTTTATTGTTTGAGCGACAACGTCAGCCGACAAACGATGAAATGGAGAATATCGAAATGTATACAGATTCAAAAATCTTGAAATCTCTGTTTTACATCCAGCTCTTCTCAAGTTTTCTCGTTGTAGTCGGTCATTTCACGGCTTCTGCACTTTCTTTTACAGATCCCTTTTGGATCGTGGCCCTCAATCAGATCAGTCGCTACGGCACTGTCCTGTTGACGATCGCCACCGGTTATTTGACTGCTTATTCTTTTGAAGCCAAGAGCCCTACTGCTCGCGAGTTTTTTTCAGGGAAGCTTCTGTATATTTTTGTCCCTTATTTAGTCTCTGGTGTCCTGTACCATTACTTGTTGAAAAAAGGGATGCCTCAAACTGCCCAGGACTTTACGAACATTGTTTTAGGCAAAACGGGTGACCATCTGTACTTTGTATTTATGATTTGCCAGTATTACGTTTTTGCCTATCTGTTTCGTCGTGTGATCACCAAACGCAACATTTTGTCTGTCATTTGGATTCTGCTCGGTATTCAGTACGTGTACATCAACTACATCCATCAGGGCTGGTTCGGGCTCACCACGCGTCATATGCTCCCGAGCTGGATTTTTACCCTGTACATGGGGCATGTGTTGTATTGGTACCGTGAATCGATTCTATCCTTTTTGCGAAACAACCGTTCCATCCTGACGCTGATGACGGGTGTTTCCACTGCGGCTGCGCTGTTTTTTGTTGTCTCAAACAAGCTGTATGTGGCTGTGCATTTGACTTTTGTCTTCGCCACGCTTCTGTCGTTTCTTGTGCTCATGGTCTTCTTTCTGGAACGCGTCGATCGTTTGCACATCAAGTTTCGAAAAGGGCTGACGTATTTTATTTTTTTGTTCCACTCTGCTTTTTTGATCATGTTCAAAGACTATCTGTTTGCGAAATACGGCGAGGTCGCTTGGCTGTTTGAAAACACGTGGTACTCGCTCTTGTACTTGCTCCTGATTATCGGGTGCAGTTGTCTGTTGGCGCTCATGCTCGTTTGGCTGGTAAACAAACTTGAGCGTATCTCCAAAACCATACGACAAACTCGCAGGCAGCTTCAGGCTAGCAAATAATCAGCTTTTTCACAAAAAATGACCTATTCATGGTGCACGTCTGTTAACGATCGTGCCTTCATGGATAGGTCGCTTTTTTGTCGCGTTAGATAGGATGGCTCATCGACATCGAGCCACTTTTACATGTGTCACAGGGCTTGAATTGCATGGAAAATTTCGTCAACTGATCAGTAGACTCGCATGTGATCGTTCCCCCATGCCGCTCAATGATTTCTTTGCAGACGTATAAGCCAATTCCAGTTCCGAGCTCCTTCGTCGTGAAAAACGGTTCAAAAATAACCGAGAGCAGGTCAGGTGGAATTGGCGATCCATTGTTGGAAACGGTAATTAAGGACCTGTCAGGCGTTTGGGACACCTCAATGACAATCTCCTTATCGCCTGTTTTTTTATGTAACGCATCCAGTGCATTGGAAATGATGTTGATAAACACCTGCTTCATCTCATCCTTGTAGCCTTTTAGTTTAAAGGTAGGATCGATACTGCATTTGATATCCACATTCACGTCAACGATATTCGGATAGAGGAAGGAAAGAATCTCATCGAACAACTCCCAAACGCTAAAAACCTCCATTTGCTTGTAAACCGCTCCCTTTTTCGAGACCAGCAAAAACTGCGAAACCCGGTAATTCAATTGCCGCAGCTCATTTTCAATAATCTCTACGTAAGGGAGATTCGGATAATCTTCTTTTAACAAACGAGAGAATCCCATAATGGAAGTAAGTGGATTTCGGAATTCGTGGACGAAGCTCGATGCCATTTGCCCCAGGATCGTGAGCCTGTCTTTGTGAGAACGCTCGATAAATAGCTTCTTCTCTTCCAAATCGTCGTCCTTGAGATCGGTGTATTTACAAACAGCGTGTACCAAAAAGACATCAAAGCATTCGTTTATTTTTAATAAGGCAGGCATCAAAACGGCAGGCGTAAACGGACCTTTTTGGAGAAGATCGATAACCATTTCCCGGCCCATGCACACGTTGGAAACAAAATCGCCAATGTTGGTCTCTGCCCGGTTTCGTTCATATGCGACCTTGTAAGCCAATTCTTTAATATCCTCAAGAGTGATTTCCGAACGAAAATATTCAATAACCATACGATACAGTGCTTGGCCATTCAGATGGATCAATCCCTTGTATTGATCACCGTCCGAAACCGCAATTCGTTGCTTGAATTCTTTTACGATCATTGCCTCGTGCTCGTCCAAATATACTGCCAAGTCATCCATCGGCATCTATCCCCACTCCGAATAATAGGCAAATCCCCTTCCAACCTATTATACTATCATCACGGTTAATTAACTAAATATTTTTACTACTTTAATAAAAAAGAATAGGAAAGGGGAAAGGAGCTACTTGTTATCGTAGCTCCTTTTTGCCTACTACGTGCTTATTTTTATAATTGTCAAGGTCGCTCCAGCCCCTGTCAGAAGGGTGGCTGTTCCCAATAATCCAAACAGTTGCAGCATGATTGTGGCTCCAGCGGTGAGAGGGGCGATGACGGTATTATTGAACGATGAAAGTGATAAAGTTGGTGAGATGATCGTTGGCGTGTATGGCGTCCCATTTATCAATATCCTCGAGCTAACCAGTAAAGCAGCCGTTGTATTGATGGAATACGAAATCAAGTAGTTCCCTGCCGAAGGAACTGTAAATACCGTATTTGCGGCATTCACCGTAATGCCACCTGCTAACACCTGGTTGTTCGGTAGAGGGATATTCGTTCCCCCTAGGACTACGGATATGAGTGATCCTGAGGTATTGGCGCCGAAGGCGTTGATGTTGGTGAATCCAGTGGTTCCGGTTGCTCCGGTGGTTCCGGTCGATCCGATCGTTCCTGTTTCTCCCGTGGCTCCGGTCTCTCCCGTTGCTCCAGTCGTTCCCGTGGTTCCAGTCGATCCGGTGGCTCCGGTGGTTCCGGTTGCTCCGGTTGCTCCGATCTCTCCGGTTGTTCCAGTCGCTCCAGTGGCTCCCGTTACTCCGGTGGTTCCTGTCGCTCCCGCTGCTCCGGTCGATCCAGTTGCCCCAGTGACTCCGGTCTCTCCCTTTGCTCCTGTTGCTCCGGTATCTCCCGTTGTTCCTGTTGTTCCTGTTGTTCCTGTTGTTCCGGTTGATCCCGTTGCTCCGGTATCTTCTGTTACTCCACTTGCTCCTGTTGCTCCGGTCGATCCGGTTGATCCCGTTGCTCCAGTTATTCCGGTTGTTCCGGTTGTTCCGGTTGTTCCGGTTGTTCCGGTCGATCCGGTCGATCCGGTCGTTCCTGTTTCTCCCGTGGCTCCGGTCTCTTCCGTTGCTCCAGTCGTTCCCGTTGCTCCAGTCGATCCCGTGGTTCCAGTCGATCCGGCGGCTCCCGTTGTTCCGGTTGCTCCGGTCGATCCGGTCGTTCCTGTTTCTCCCGTGGCTCCGGTCGATCCCGTTGCTCCAGTCGTTCCCGTGGTTCCAGTCGATCCGGTGGCTCCCGTTGTTCCGGTTGCTCCGGTGGTTCCGGTTGTTCCGGTTGCTCCGATCTCTCCGGTTGTTCCAGTCGCTCCCGTTACTCCGGTGGTTCCGGTTGTTCCGGTTACTCCGATCTCTCCGGTTGTTCCAGTCGCTCCAGTGGCTCCCGTTACTCCGGTGGTTCCTGTCGCTCCCGCTGCTCCGGTCGATCCAGTCGATCCAGTTGCCCCAGTGACTCCGGTCTCTCCCTTTGCTCCAGTTGCTCCAGTCGATCCGGTCTCTCCCGTGGCTCCTGTTGCTCCAGTCGATCCGGTCTCTCCCGTGGCTCCTGTTGCTCCTGTTGCCCCAGTTGCTCCGGTTGCTCCGGTATCTCCAGTTGCTCCCGTTGTTCCGGTGGCTCCAGTTGTTCCAGTTGTTCCAGTTGTTCCGGTGGCTCCAGTTGTTCCGGTATCTCCAGTGGCTCCGGTTGTTCCGGTTGTTCCGGTTGTTCCAGTTGTTCCGGTTGTTCCGGTTGTTCCAGTCTCTCCGGTTATTCCAGTGGCTCCAGTTGATCCAGTGGCTCCAGTTGCTCCAGTTGCTCCAGTGGCACCCGTCGGTCCGGTTGTTCCAGTGGCTCCGGTCTCTCCCGTTGATCCGGTATCTCCCGTCTCTCCAATCCCTCCGGTTACTCCAGCGGTTCCGGTGACTCCAGTAGCTCCAGTCGATCCGGTCTCTCCCGTTGATCCGGTTGATCCTGTGACTCCCGTCGCTCCGATTGTTCCAGTGGCTCCAGTAGCTCCAGTCGATCCGGTCTCTCCCGTTGCTCCTGTTGCTCCAGTCACTCCAGTGGTTCCCGTTGCTCCCGTGCCTCCGCTTGCTCCAGTGACTCCAGTCTCTCCTGTTACCCCAGTTGATCCGGTTGATCCAGTGGCTCCGGTTGATCCAGTGGTTCCAGTCCCTCCGGTATTTCCCGTTGCTCCGGTTGTTCCTGTTGTTCCGGTATCTCCCGTTGATCCAGTGGCTCCGGTATCTCCTGTTGCTCCGGTGGCTCCGGTTGTTCCAGTAGTTCCCGTTGTTCCGGTGATTCCAGTTGCTCCGGTAGCTCCCGTTGCTCCGGTAGCTCCCGTTGCTCCGGTTGATCCAATGACCCCGGTGGCCCCAGTGACTCCGGTTGATCCCGTCGCTCCAGTGGATCCGGTTGATCCCGTTACTCCTGTTGTTCCGGTTGTTCCGGTTGTTCCGGTTGTTCCGGTCGCTCCCGTTGCTCCGGTGATTCCGGTAGCTCCTGTTGCTCCAGTCGTTCCAGTTGTTCCAGTCTCTCCAGTTGCACCAGTTGCTCCGGTTGTTCCTGTCTCTCCCGTTGTTCCCGTAGCTCCGGTTTCTCCAGTCGCCCCAGTGGCTCCAATCTCTCCCATTGATCCGGTATCTCCGGTTGCACCCGTCGCTCCCTTTGCTCCGGTTGTTCCTCTCGCACCAGTCGCTCCCGTTGCTCCTCTTGCTCCCGTTGCTCCTCTCGCCCCAGTTGCTCCCGTTGCTCCAGTAACACCCCTCGGACCTCTTTCCCCCTTCGGCCCCTGTGGCCCCCTCGGCCCTCTTGCTCCAGTTGCTCCCGTCGGTCCTGTTGGCCCGGTAATCCTCCGTACCGGATATTTAGAAGCATCCAGCACTGCCTCCAGTTTCTTTTGCAAAAGCATGTCTTGCTTTGTCGCTGCTTCGAGCATGTCCCGCGCACTCTTGTTTAACGCGAGCAAATCCGAAATGGTGGCCCCTGGTCCAGATAATCCGGGAATTGTCCCGAGTGCATACTGAATTTTTTCAGCTTCCGCATTTAAAATATGACTAAGCCCCAACTCTTCCATGGCTAGAGAAGACAACATTAAATTGAGCGCTTCGTCACGCCCTATATGAATGGTCGGGGTGATATTCGGTATATTTGGAAATGACATGATTCTCCTCCTCTTTGAAAAGGATGTTTCCCCTCCCTTATGAGTTGTTACACAAGGAGCCGTGGACAAAAAGAATGGCACTTCCAGACAACCACGAGAAAATAGAAGGAGAAAGGAAAGCATTGCTGATTCATTAGAGGATTTAATACGAGGAGTAATTGTTATCGTAGTGCTTTACTACACCGAAACATCCATTCTCTTCCTCCAAAAAAGAAGCCATCCCCCTTAATCTACAAAGGGATTCCAACAAACTGTCGTGCAGCTCTTACCAGTAACGGATGGAGAATCTCCTTCTTTAATCAACGAGGATCGATTCTATTTTTGTAGAGAAGACCCGTGCAAAAATAACAACTTCGCAAATACAATCGGACAACCAAGAAGGAGTATAGCCATCTACTGTTCTAGTGAATCCAGTTGCTCCAGCCCTGCAAAATAAGCTTCGTTGTACGCTACACTTGGATGTGTCGGGTAATACAGCTTTGCCATGTCATGATGAATTTTAGCCTTTCGTTGATCCCCGATACGGTCGTAGCAGTAGCACAACTGTATATGAGGCAGCCACGTCCATGCCGATTCATCTACCTTCCCCATGGAACATTGTGGCCGCTCCAATAATGTCGCTTGCCGGTACCAGTAAATGGCCTTCGGGAAATCCTGCTTCTCCACAAAAAAAGCCCCCATCCTGCAGCAAATCTCCGCACGCGGAAGGTCAATCCCAAGTGTCCTGGTCAAAGATTGCATTTGTTTTTCAGGTTGCTTCAAGTGAGCATAGCATTCTGACTGCTTCTGACACGCCCATATTTGATCCTCGATCCAGCCCAAACCTCCGTCCAAAAACAACTGATATTGCTCTGCCGCCTCTTCGTACCTCGCATGATCGAACAATTCATTTGCAAAATAAAATTGGTCACGCGGATCAAAAACTTCGCCTTTTTCCTTGCGCTTTACATAAATTTGCAAATTCCGATCTGTGTACGGCTTATTTTTTTGGTGAGTAATGGCGATTTCACTGTGCAGAATTTCCCCCGCGACAGTTAAATACTCATGGACCGCCCCATGCCAAACAAAGTGACACTTCCGTCTGACGAGGCGATTTCTTCGCAAATAGTGAACGAGCTTCCCTCGCTCATCTACCAGTAAGTGGTACGGCATCGAGACACAGTCGTAATCGAAATGGTCCAAGGCCTTCAGTGCTGCAAAACGTTCCCGATCCACTTCCAAAAGCACATCATCCGCATCTAGCCAAAAAATGTACGTCATCTTGGCTTGCGCAAAAGCAAAGTTACGAGCTGCTGAAAAATCGTCCACCCAGGTAAAATCGAACAATTGCGCACCATAGGTCAATGCGATTTCCTTGGTCCGATCGGTAGATCCTGTATCGACAATGATGATTTCATCCACCAAATCGTAGACTGTCGACAAGCATCGACCGAGTAATTCTTCCTCATCCCGAACGATCATGCACAAGCTAACCGTGAACATGCAGATCGCCCCCTCCCCAGAAAATCATTTTCTCAACATCCTATTTCCTTCCATTCCTCTTTATGTATCCGTACTTTCATAACCATCTCCTCGCACGAATATGGTGTAACAATATGTTCTGACAACACCGAAAAGAAGGTGATCATCCGAATGAGCCCGCCTCTCCTTTCACTATGCATGATCGTCAAAGACGAAGCAGACCAGGTCGAAGCATGTCTGTCCAGCGTGCATATGATGGTAGACGAGATCATTGTTGTCGATACAGGATCAACCGATGGTACACAGGATATTTGTCGGAAATACGGGGCGAAAGTTCTGGAGATTCCTTGGGAAAACAGCTTTGCAAAAGCGAGAAACGCCGGATTGCAGGTTGCCAAGGGAGAGTGGATTTTATGGCTAGATGCGGATGAAGTCGTACAGGAAGAGAGACCGGGGGTGCTTCGTCAGGCTGTAAGTGCGAGCAAAGGCGACGCTTTTTTTATGAAAATGATCCATTACACTGGTTCGCAAAAGCAGCAAGCTTCGCGCCACTCTGCCTACCGCTCCGGGCAAATCCGCTTATTTCGCAACAAAAAAGGATTCCGATTTGAGCGAGACATTCACGAAGTGCTTCAATGGCCGACTATCGATTCGAGGGATATCGCTATCCCTTTGCTACCTGTACATATTCATCATCTCGGATATATGGACGATGCTGTTCAGCGAAAACAAAAAGCTTTGCGCAACTTGAGACTCTTACGTCACGAAAGAAAGCAATCCAAACAAGACCCGTGGTGCGATTACCATCTCGCAAACGAATTTTTTCGCGCTAAACAATTAGAGCATGCATTTACACTGGTAAATCAAGCAATGAAAGGGTTCTTGACCACCAAACAACCTCCTCCGTCTATTTGCTACAAGCTGAAATTCGATATTCTTTTCCAGCATGGCAGTATGCGCGGAGCATGGCCGGGAATTGCACGAGCTATTCAAATCTACCCCAATTACGTAGACCTTCATTTTTACAAAGGCGTTTTCCTGATGGAGCATGGTCTGTATGCCCAGGCGGTAAAAGCTTTCGAGTATTGCTTGGAGATCGGGGACAATCAGTGGGAGCATTTTAGTGAACAAGGTATGGGTAGCTTTTACGCTTTTCACTATTTGGGACGATGCATGGAGCGCATGGGAAAGGCACATGAATCCCTTGTCTACGATTACATAGCGAGCTCCATACATGCTTCGTACTGCGCACAAAAGCGAGAGGTGGTGCTATGAGCGTGAAAACGCGCGTGCTAATTGGAAGTCCAGTTTGTCAGAAACCAGATGTTCTCCGGATGTTTTTGTTTTCGTTAGAAAGGCTATCGAGTTCAAACTTGACGTTGCACTATTTGTTCGTAGATGACAATAACGATCCCCTTTCGAGCAAAATGCTTCAAAACTTTGCAGATAAACACACGGGACAGGTCGACATTATCCCCGCTGCTGGCAGCCTCCATCCTTACACATGCGATGAAGCGACCCATTTCTGGAGCGACGCACTCGTTTGGAAGGTCGCTGGATTCAAGGACGAAATGATCGCCCGCGCCAAACACCTTGATTACGATGCCCTTTTCCTCATCGATTCGGATTTACTTATCCAGCCAACCACTTTGGAAGTTTTGCTTGCCTCTGAAAAAGAGATCATATCTGAAATCTTCTGGACGAGCTGGACACCAGATACCGTCCCCGTCCCTCAGGTGTGGCTCAAAGATGAATACACCCAATTCGAATGCGCTCGCAATGAACAAATTTCCTTAGAAGAGCAATACCTGCGGAAGTACGCCTTCTACGGACAACTCCGTGTCCCCGGCGTATATGAGGTAGGTGGTTTAGGAGCTTGCACCCTCATCCGCAGAAAAGCACTGCATGCTGGCGTCAGCTTTAAGCAAATACCAAATCTGAGCTTCTGGGGAGAGGACCGTCATTTCTGCATTCGGGCTCAGGCTTTGGGTTTGTCCCTTTTTGTGGATACACACCATCCCGCTTTTCATCTCTACCGGGAGAGTGACTTTGCGGAAGCGCGAACCTGGATGAAGCAAATCTACGGCTCCGCTCCTTTACGCGTGAAAACCACACGCCCTCCTATGGCCAACAATACGATCCCCCTTGGAAACTAACCCATTATATGGTATGCTGGTGCCACGTCTATTTGGATGGAAAGGTACGGTAACTACGTATGCCAACAACTACTTTGTAATGGCCTAAAAAACTGGATAGCTTGCCCTTCGGAAAACAAACGGTTTTTCGCACAGGAGCAGTCTGCCCTTTTTTCCCATTACAAAGGAACGTAACGAAATCTGTAGAGGTTTATCCTGACGGAGGTTCGCTATGGGGAATCTCCGTTTTTTGTGTTCCAAAAAAGGTCTACCCTACAGGACATCCAAATAGCAAGTACGTTCCTTTCACTTTTTACACGAGGTGAAGGACCATGCATACCATCGAGCATACGTGGGTATTACGTGAAAATCATGAAAATCAGCCAGTGCGGCGATATTGCAGCAATTGTGGGCGAACCGTTCTCTTTTTCGATACAAACGTCCGGCGCCACAATGCAAATGGCAAAAACATCTATCGCTTCGCTATCTATAAATGTGAAAAAAATCATACGTGGAACGAAAAGCTGACCATCTACAAAGCCTTTACAGATCATCGGGAGGTACCAGATACGGAGTTCAGTGAAGAAATCTCGCCGCTCCCTCCTCTCCCCTTGCATGAATACCAGGAAAAAGGCGTTCAGGAAGTGACGATTCGAATTGAGAGCGCAGAGGCTCGCTTCCGACTCGACAAGCTGCTGTCTGAACAGATAGAAGGCTGGAGTCGCAGCCAGATTGTCCGCAAAATCAAGGACGGGCACATTCGCCTGAATGAGCAGCAAACGAAGCCAAGCGCTGTCTTGAGTGCATCGGATATCATTCAGATTTCCATTGAGTAAAAGTATGTAATGGGAAAAGTCGCAGACGGAATCTGCGGCTTTTCTTTTATTTCTTCAATACGACCGCTTTTCTCGGCTCGTCCCACTCCACTTGCAATCCAAGTAAGTCAGCCAGCTCTCTTGTGCTCGCAAAAGTAGTTCCCTGGTCGTTTACATAGGCGACTTCCTGTCCGTTTACGGTCACTTTCTGAGTGGAAGGCTCCCATTCCACTGCGCCGCCAACTGCCTCCACAATCATCCGGATGGGTACATAGGATACATCATCGATTAGTTTCCCTGTGGAAGTAAGTGTCAGTTCAACCGCGCACTTATCCACATCAAGCTGTGGTTTTTGTGGATAAGCTGTGAGAAACCTGTGGACATCCTGTTGAAACTTTGCCCATGCGTCCTTGGCTAGCATTCCCGTATATTTTTGCGCGGTCGTATTGACGACAAAAAAGGCCGGGCAGTTTTTC
This sequence comes from Brevibacillus sp. Leaf182, assembly GCF_001423865.2. NCBI lineage: Bacteria > Bacillati > Bacillota > Bacilli > Caryophanales > Paenibacillaceae > Brevibacillus > Brevibacillus sp. Leaf182. The sequence continues at coordinate 54,202 of NZ_LMPN02000017.1, forward strand.
CCCGTAATGTCGTAATGACGCCACAGGTGTTCGACTCCCCAGCCATGTCGTTTCAAGATATCCGCGGTCAGTTCCACTGTTTGCTCGTACATTTTTGCAAAGCTTCCATCTGCATTGACGCACATTTCAATCCCAATCGTGCAGTTGTTCGGGTAGTTGCTCAATTTGGTCAAGGCGGCCTGTGAATAAGTTTTCGCCCCGACGTGGTAGCCCATCTCGTCCTCAGGCAGACAGCGAATGATTTGCTTGTCGTCCACGATGTAGTGGGCACTCGCTACTGTCGTTGGTCTGTTGAAGTAGTTTCGGTTTGCGACGGCATTTGCACCGCTGCGTTCATTGGCCGTCCAGTGGATGACGACTCCTTTTGGGACGATCTTCTTTTTGGGGCGGGAATTTACGTTGGTCAAAAGCATCTCGGTGATTTTCATCGTTTACTAGGACTCCTTTCGTTTGGCTCGCTCTGCCTTTGCCTTGATTTCGGCGCTGACTAATCTCTCGATGGATTTGGGCATCGGCCAGCCTGCGCGGTGGGCATTTGCGGTCAGGCTTGTCCATGTGTGGTAGATAAGGCCGAAGGTGACGCCGTAGAATAAGAAGCCTGGGGTGCCCATGACGCGGTCCAAGAGATTGGCTACGGCTGGTAGGGCCATGAGGAACAGGGTGCGGGGAATTCGGGAGAGGCCGTAGTCTGAGGAGTAGGATTGGTCTTTTTTGGCGGCGGAGATGCCTGTGATCCAGTCGAGGGCGATTAAGAAGAAGAGGACGATGAGGATGTCTTGGCGGTTGGTGCCGTATAGATAGTGAAAGGCGGGCGACACGATTGCACCCGTTGTTGTCGCCCAGGCGTTTGCTGGGGTTGCGATGCTTTCTAGGCTGTGTAGGGGTTTCATGGGTTCATCTTCCTCCTAGCCACCTTGGGGTAATAAAAATAGCCCCGCTAGGTACGGGGCTGGCTCAAATTCTCTGTGTTTGAAATATTGGTAGTTTAAAAATCTTGGTTGGTAATTTGCTTGAATTCCTCAGGAGAGATTTCTCCAAAAGGATTAGATGTAGTCTTTACAGCAAGTCGCAGCTTATCTGCTGTGACCCAATTCATGCTAAATGCCAACTCCCAAAATGCCATCAGTTAGCACCTCCTTTTAATTGAATGAGCTCAAGCTTGACCTGAGCTAGCTGTTCGCCCATTGTCTGGATTAACGTATCCTTTTGGATGTTGCTAATTTTGAGTGAGGAGAGCTCCTGTCCCATTGTCATAACTGGATCGGTTTGTTGCTGTTCTCTTATCACTGAGATAGCCTCTTTATTTTGCATCTTCATTAATCGAACGCACCCCCATAACCATTTACAAGTACACGTTCCCTAGCTGTTCCTTTATCGATTGTCACCCATAGATTGATAGCCCATTCGGGGGCTGTTTTATTCTTATTGGTAAACAAGTAGCCTCGATTTCCCTTTACTGCCCCTGTGCAATCTTCCCATGTAGGTACATCATCTAAGTAGTTATTGCAGACTTTCACGCTTTCAATGGACGAGCCTTCTGGCAAGTATCTTTCAAGTGTCACTAAGACACGTAATGGCATTCCATCCAATGTGAAGTCTGCTTTAATATCAGGGTTTCCGTACTCTAGCATAAATTCGATATGCGTCTCTTTTCGGGTGAATGTGTAAATCCGTTCGGATGAGATTTCCGCGCTATCCGTAGCAACAATTTTGATTTGATGCTGTACGTCCAAATCAAGCCGAATCCAAGCATCATGGCTAATTTCTACCGTGTATTTCTGCCCGGCTACGCCCGCAAAAGACCTGATTTGTTTCCCGTTCAGGTACTCGCTAAAAGTGAAATTGTTGCCCTCTGGATCGGTGGCTGAATAGTTCACTACTGGTGGCTGCATAAAGGAACCGAGATCCTTATTCTCGCCATCGATCACCGGAGGACGGTTCCAGACCACCCTAAACTTGCGAGTGACTTCTCCGCTCCGCCCGCCTTGGTCATCTTCTGCCCAGACAGTTAGAGTGTGGTCCACATTCTCCGCTAAATCCGAGCCATATACATCGGATTCTCCGTCCCATAATCGCTTGTTCTTGTATGTCAAATTCAGCAAAAAAGAAATAGGCGTGCTTCCGTTCGATACACCGGATTGCAACGCCCTAATTCGACCGTTATTTATTTTGTATTTTGCGGTAACTACGTTGCCTACATCTGGATCAGCCGCACTACCCTCAACTTTGTATGGGCTCCCTTCCGTTAATGACTGATTATCGACAGGAGAAGTAAGACTGATCGTTGGTGCTTTGTTAATGCTGAAATTGACCGTCAGTTGAGATTCGTTTCCAGCGTTATCTATTGCTTTTACTATAAGGGTTTTACTCCCCGAAGTGGTGATCGCTGTCCCTGAAGTGTATGCAACTCCATTCAATGTTGCCGTTACTGAAGAAAGAACCGATCCTCCTGCATCGGTAGCTGAGAATGTAGGAGTAACAGAGTTTTGATAGGTCACTCCATTTGCAACACCTGACATTGTAATGACAGGGTTTGTCTTATCAACTGTAATGGTTCCGGTATACGTGGCTGAGCTTGTACTGCCGTTACCATCGTCAGCAGTAACTACAATATTGCTGTACTTCCCTTCAGCAATGGCATCAGATACCACGTCCCATGAAAGACTCCATGCTTTTGCGGTTGACGTGTTATTAACAGCAATTGATTTTTGTTTTCCGTTAATGGCTGCATTGATTGTTACTGTATTATTGTCTGGATCAGTTATGGTTCCAGACAATGTAATGGTTCTACGTCCAGCTACTGTTGAAACTGTCTGATTATTACCAGGGGACGTAAGCGTAACTGTTGGCGGGTTGTTGGATATCGGTTCGAGAGTCAGGGAAAAGTATGCACCTTGTGTATTGGTTCCTGTTGTAGACCCCAAGTTCCCGTCAGCTAGATACTTGGTTTGGTACATGTATCGTATGGCCACGTTGAATGACAGACCATCAACATAGTTCCTTCTTACGTTTTGCGATGATGTTGGCGGCTCGAATGTATATGCGTTCGTATCAGCCAAAATCACGCTGGCAAACATGTTAAATTCGGTGTCTGTGTTTATGTCCGTTCCCGGATAAAACGTTCCAACACCATAGTTCATATTCGTAGAGAACGTTTTGATGGATTTGACGTTTCTGTAAACAACGGCGAAGTTACTTGTGCTTGCGTTCGCTCCCGTCGTGTATTCGAGAGGTAGGTCATTACCTTCCATTCTCTTGTAGAACATGACGTATGTCCTTCCACTGTTCACTTCTAGCCTGTCAAGTATCTGCCACCCGTTTTTCGGCGTAATGCTGTATCCACCCAAGTTTATCTTTGAGTAGATGATCACCAAGTCACCGACCATAACGTTGTCAGGCAACCTCGTGATGTGATTTAATAACCCATCTACACCTTGTGTAACAGATTCACTGTAAACAACTTCTACTTGCTTCTTATTTGTCGTTGGAATCGAATAATCTACGGTTATAACTGGCTTGAAGTGCGTTTGGGAACCCGGATTGTTCAGGGTATAAAAGTTTCTGTTGTTGTCGATTCCTTCGGCTACGTTTTTAAGCAAAAATCCGTAGTTAGGATATTTAGAGTTAACGAAATCTTGCACAAGGCTGGTAACATCAACGTTGATGTATACGTGATCACCATTGACGGAATCAAACGTTGTTAATGGTGTAGGATCGAATTGAGGAGCTGTGTTCCAACTAACTTGATGTGGTATGCCCTGCGTTAATCTATGAGTCGTTATTTTGTAAAGAGACTGATTTCCGCTGTGCTGCATTAATCTCAGTGTCGCTTTGTTGATTATAGCGTCATTCGGAACCTTTCCAAAGTTGTTGTTGAACAAGAGTCTACGAACTTCACTTCCACTTTGCAAGGACATATAGCTTCTTCCGACGAATGATGTCGTAGGGAAATTGTTGCTTATGTCCGTGCCTAGAAAATTGTCGTTTAAACCAATTTCTACTTTTGGCACTAAATATCACTCCTTTGAAGTGGAACAATCAGCGCTCTAATAACCATCTCGTGTCGTATGATTGTGTCAGAAGGTACTGTTACGTGATGGCCGTTATTGGTAGTTTTCCTCATTCCGGAATTACACCTCCAACCGACTCTGAGCCTCGTTATAGTAGCCCCGAATCACTTTGATTGAGCTGGAGCTGGACAGGTCATCATTGAAATTGTTGTGAACGAATCCGTCCGGCAATGTAGATTCGATTGTATTCACTCGCACTTTCAGGTTCGAGACATCCGCTTTCAACACGGCCAGCTCCGCATGGGCATCTGCAATGCCCTGCTCCCAACGATTAATGTCCATTTCTGTGACCGGATCATCATGTTTCCAATCCGTTTTTGCGACATAAGACACCTATACCCCTCCTCTCGCTTCGATAACAAAGGTCAGGTTTACAAACTGCGCCCTGTTCATTTCAATGGCTCCTGTCTTCTTGGCAACTACAGCTCCCGTCCGAGTCCTCAACTTCACATTCGTGATGACTGGCACGCTGGCTACATGCTGGGCAGATACTTGTAGTGCTATCCCATCTTGTATGCCCGCAATCGGATGTGAGGAAATCTCCACGGCCTGTAAGGGCACCGAAACTGTGCCGTTTATTAATATGTCGCCGCCAGATACCCTAGCTAGCAAGTCATTCCGAACGGTTTGCAGATAGCTTGGCAGGATCATTTCACGACCTCCTCATAACGCTTGATTGGTTTCATTCCTACTCGAAACTCATAGACTTTGTGATACTCCTTTATCCCGACAACTAAGACGTCTCGCAGCTCGATTTTTTCGGACACCACAGGTTCAAAGGCGACACCATTACAATGTACTGGTCTGATCCTCTCAACCGACTGTACCGCGTTCTTTGTATCGAATCGATCTTCAATCGGGTAAACGTACCGGATAACCTTTTTGCCGTAATCCTCGACCATCTGTACTTGCTTGAACGACGATGAACTCAAACCAATTGCCCCCAGCACGCTCGGAGTAAAACCAAGATACGACCAGTGCTTTTCCTGGATGTTTTTGCGCCGTTCTTCAATGCTCAGCAATTGCTTTCTCCCAAAATAAATCCAATCCCAGACATCCAATCCCCATGTAGCTGACCAAGGACTAAACTGCTGTAGGATGTCCTCACGCTGTGTATTGAAAGCATCGACTGCTTCTGCCGATCCTTCGAAATGGTACTCTGCCACATCATTCTCATACCATTGCGGCGGTAGCATGCGTCTATAGCGCTCAGGTATCATGCTGTCACCACCAAGGTTAGTGTTGATACAGAGTCAGCAGGCACCGTCAAATTCAATTCCGCGCCGTTTATCGTGTAGCCCGTAAAGTCGATAACGCCATCCACGAAAAAGAGCGCTCCGATCTGCTGGTACACGATCTGAGAACGCCCTTTTAGGTAAGTCTTTACTTGTATGGTGATTTGGTCTTTGATCTTCTCGATTTCTGCGTCTGGTCGCAAGATAAGCTTAACAGCGATATTCACTGGAAAAACATTTGCTGGTAGTACCTGCAAGTCGTGCAAGGCCCTTCTTTTCTCTTCCAACTTCGTCCGTACAACCGTAGCCAAATCCTGCCCTGCTGGGTTTCCCGACAGGTCTGTGATATACACGTCGATAGATAGATCGTGTCGCGCCTTCTCGATAGCAACGGCTCCACCTACCCCATCAACGTTTCGCGCCCACCGCTCGTAATCTTGGCGTCTGCCGTCTCCCTCTTCTGTCCGTGCTCGGTCAATAAGTCGTTGTCGGTAGGCATCGTCGGTCTCTCCCTCGTTGCGAGATAAGCCAAAGAATACGCCTGTGGCATCCAAAAACTCTCCGTCTGCCCAGGGTAGAAACCGTTGGAGAAAACCGTACTCAAATAGTTGCTGCTGATCGCTGATTTCCTCTGCTATCGGATAGCCGAAGTCATAAAAGATTTCTCCCTCTTCCGTCGCTGGTGGCGTCTCTCCACGCTTTTGTGCTATAAGGGCCATCCGATTTGCCAACCGCTGATAAATCTGATCCGGGGTTTCCCTGAGAATCGGCATTTCTGGTTTGTCTAACGTTGCCATGTATTCACCTCCGTCCTAGTTGTCCCTCTCGCGCCCTCCATTTCGAGCAAAAAAATGACCCTGTTGTCCTCAAATCGAATGTCTACCACTTCCGCACGCTCAACCTCACTGTGAGCCTCTAGCGCCTCTTGTGCTTGCGTCTTAATCGCTGGCAATGAAATGCCCGAGCGCATCCTTCCTATCTCATATAGGAAGTCTACTCCGTACCTTTCCGAGTAAATCTCGTACCGGAAACGACGCGTATTCAGGATTTTCTTTGCTGTCTCTTCCAGGTACTCCGAATAAGTTGTCGTCCTCAAATAACGACCATCTGACCCTTGCATCAATTGTTTTTTGGTCCAGTCGAATTTGTATGTCCATGGAATCGGGTTATCTGGAGATTGAACCAGTTGTATTTCTTTTCCGTTCAGCTCTGGAAACATTACTCCACCACCCCAAGCAGGAGGTATTGTTCGTTGTTACAACGCAACAGAGCTACTTTTTTGCCCACATCCTCTGGCTTTAATTGGGCAGATCGTAATGCCGACAACTCATACGGCTCCAAGGATGTCGGGTCCTCGTCCAGCTTTACAGACAAGGGTGACAGCGACAAAAGCTTGCCGAACTCCCCTTGCGTGTTCTCGATGCCGTCCTGTGAGTACCCTCTCAGTTTTGCAATAACGGAATGCATCCCTCACGTCCTCCTTTCCAATTGGAGATCCATTGTGTATTGACCGCCCTGCCAGCGTGCTTGGCAGCTAGTGACGATCCAGTCCGTGATGGTTTTATTGTCTTTTTCCATGATTTTGATGAGCCAGCCAGCGCGCAGCCTCGCTGCATTCTCATCCTCGTGCCTAACCGATATCGAGCGTGTCTTAGGGATTTTGGACAACTCCGCAAGCTGCTTGGTTGCCAATCCAGCTACGTTTTTGTCCTCACCTGCGTCGATGACTTTTTGCATGCGCCCGATTTGTTTGACTAGGCTATCATTTGATTTCGTTGCACTGCTCACAACCCGATCATCTCGGTAGCGTTCTACGGTCACGACGGTGTAAACTTCTTCAATACTTTCGCCCGTCGAACTGCTTGCGAGTAAACTGGCCTTGAACATCGGGATGATACTGTTTTTCCCCTCGGGCAGTACCGTCAGCTTGTCGCGCTGGTATTGTACGAAATAGCGGATGCCTGTCTTTTCATAAGCTTGCTCGGTCAGCGAAGTAAAGAGAGACGTGTATGATTGGGATGGGATTCTCTCCTTAATCGTGAAACCAAAGGAAGGGCAGCTAAAATTGATACCTGCCGACTTGATGATTCGTGCAAGCTCTGTCCCTGCATCCCCGTCCAGCTTGAGTCTGGAGATTTCGTTTTTTTGCAAATACCAGCCCAACTCGTATGCTGAGGCGGATAGATCGCCTGTCCGATCGTCTCGGTCAAAACGAACGAGCGGGCCATGGAAAAGCTGTTGGGATTCTTTTAGCTCCGTACCCGCAAAGAGCATCAAAAAACCCGCCGATTGCAACGGCGGGCCTTCCTTGATTCTCACATCACAATTTTGAGCGATTTGTCCCCTGGCCGAGGACCAGGACAGCTCAGTAACGGCCGGGGTCAGGTCATAGCGGGTCTGTTCTTTTCCGTAAATGACTTTCATTCCATCCACTCCGTTACTTAACTACTTTTAGCTTTTCATTTATCTCTAATTTCTTGTACTCCGATTTTTCGCTGTCTATTCGAGGAGCAGCTTGTTGCTTCAGTGTCTTCTTGGCTACCTTCCCGCTGGTGTTCGGGCGAGCTGGCTGCTGTTTCGTGATGACTGTACCTGGGGATAGGAGCTGCGTTTGATTGCTCCACGTAATAAATTCGTCTTTGACAAACAGCGGAAGATCAATTGAGCCGTGAAAATCGACATTTTTCCCATGAAATTTGCCGTCACATGGCCCGATGAGCACATTCCACGCCAGATCAAGCTCGTCTATAGTCAAAAGTGCTTCGGAACCCGTTAAACGATCCAGTCCGGCAAGCCACTGTCTAGGACCTTGATATCCCTGCACCTCGACATAGGGAGCCGTACTGTCTCCGGGTAAGATGAAGTCAAAAGAGATAGACTTTGGCCGTCTGGAAGAGATCCGATTGCCGGACAATAACGTGATTGATGTCGTGCTTTCGATGTCGTTGCCGTAGCCGCGAAACTGGATTTCCGCAGGTGTGACCGGAAATGTCAGCCTATATTTTCCTTGCAGGCGGATCATGTCGTTACTCCTCCCCTCGTCTCTAGTGCATCGAGCAGCGAGCGTTCGATGATGTCTTTGATGCGTTGGGCGACAGATGGGTCAGTAAGCATTTTCATCATTGTCGGGATATCCTGTAGCACGCCTTCTACGTGAAGGGGTACCGTAATTTGCGGAATGTTCACCGAGGTAGCTTGTTGTATTGCTGGCGAGTTGCCGACAGGAGAACGATTTGGAATAGGAGGACCCGCTGGTGTTGTTGATGGTTGTGTACTGACAGGTTGTTCAGCAGGCTTGTCTTGCCACCACGACTTGATCCAGTCATATAGAGCACCTCCTGCCATTGATCCGCCGATATTTCCACCGACACCACCGACCACACCACCGACCGCTGTTCCAACGCCAGGGGTAACGAGTGAACCAGCGGCTAATCCTACTGTCGCTCCCAATCTTGCTCCAGCCCAGCCACCGAGGGATTCCGCCCCCAAACGAGCTGCAGCATCAAGCTTGTTCTCCGATGAGAATACTTCTGCGAGGCTTTCAATGATTCCGAGTTTGGGTACCTTTTTCATCCCAGCTTTCATTTTGTCGATGGGCAATTTCTTGAATTGTTCCATGAGCTTGTCTTTAAGCTTACCCGAGTGAAAGTCTTCGAGTTTGTTCATCAGTCCGTCTTTAAGCTTATTCAGGTTCATTCCTTCGAACTTTTTCATCCCGGTTTTCATTTTGTCGATGGGCAATTTCTTGAATTGTTCCATGAGCTTGTCTTTAAGCTTACCCGGGTGAAAGCCTTCGAGTTTGTTCATCAGTCCGTCTTTGAGCTTATTCAGGTTCATTCCTTCGAACTTTTTCACAAGCCCACCCTTGAACTTGTCCCGAATAAAATCTTTCAAGCTCTTATCTTTAAATTTGTTGTTGAACGTTTCATTGAGTCTGTCCCAAAGCCGTTTGACGGGATTTTTCTTGTCTCCTGATCGGGGCTTACCAGTATCAGGACCAAGTGTTTTCCCACTAGAAAATTTCTTTGGTGTACCCTGTAAGCTATTATTAGCCTCACAGCAACAACAGCAGCAACCATCTTTTCCACCAGCATCTTTTGTTGTGCGTGATGAAGCCTCCGATGTGGTTTCTGTTTTAGAGGTTGAATCGGAGCCACCCTTTTCAAATTCTTTCGCCGATTTAAATATATTTCTGAATTGCTTATACCGGGATGTAATGTTATTGATTAAATCATCGTTAAATAAAAGAAAAGCGGTAGCAAAAATCGCTGTACTTTTTTGCCAATCTTCCAAAGCATTAAACCCACTCATCAATCCTGTGGCTGCGTTCGAAATCCCAGTATTTAACCAAGACATTTTTTCTGTATACTCGGTCATAATCCCTATGGCTTCGTTTCTCGCCATAGCTTGCGCCTGTGTGGGTTCGAAATAAGCATCTTTCTGCGTAGACAGCTTATGCGCATTCACGGCTTCATTTCCAACTTTATATTCTTCCTGTTTTTCATATTCTGGTTCAAAAACCCCTGTAGCTTTATCCCTTACTTCTTTCAGACCTTTTGACAACTCATCTCCAGCATTACCTGTCAACCCAGCGAATGCATCTCGTTGTGTTGTCTCATCTTTTATGGAAGCAAAAGTCGTCATGAGTTTTGCGAGGGCGATATTAATTGTTTCTTTTTCTCCTGATGCGATATCTCGATATAGCCTTTTTATTTCGTCGTCAGCCCGGGTCTTTGCATCCTTTTTCCCTTGAGCCGTATAATGCTTCTCAAGAATTTTAGCCAGATCGCCACTCTCTGCCATCTTCATCGCATTCTCTTGCAACGCACCATACGTTTTAAAATCATTCAAAAGTTTTCCCATTGAGACAAACGTAGTCGCCATTTTTTCAGGAGTATTCAGCAATTTGCCATTCATAAAGTTGAAGTTACCCATGGACTCCACAAACTTTGCGGTAATGGCTCCTCCTCCTTTGTTGCTCATATACTGAACGGCATTTGACGTCCTAACGGTACTCTCATGTCCAGTAGAAAACTCCATGGAACCCATCATTTTCATAGCTTCATCTTCCGTAAGCCTCGTCGTGTATTTAAGCATGCCTGCTTTTTCTGCATACTTTAAACCATTCGTTGCATGCACGAGGTCGGCTTTGGCGATGAGGGCATACGATTGGTCTTTCTTTATATTCGGATTGAGCTCCATAATCGTTGTTGAAGTATCTTCTATTTTGATGATTTGATCATTATTTTTTCCACCCACTTCAAAAAGCGTCTTTTCTCTTTCTGTTGCCTGCGCTTCTTGTGCGACTGAACTAAGAGACGTTCCCAGTGCCGTTTCGGCAAGCGAAGTAAAAGAACTAAATAACCCTTTTTTGAATTCTTCATGTTTCCCTATCATTTCACTGTAACCATCAAAAAAATTGAAGAACTTCGTTAGATTCTCAGACATTCTTTCACCCCCTGTCCTCCCGTGATGTATCTCTCCACCTAGCAAAACCGAGAAAAAGCCGGGAGACCTACCCCCCAGCCCTTTCCTCGTCCTCCGCCTCAATCATCTGACAAGCAAAAATAAACAGCTTCTGCTTGTACAAATCGACTTCGTACTCGAGTAGATCCGACGGGCGGCCTCTGCCTTTTAGAAAAGCGCGGCAAATATGCCAGGCCTCGCCGTCAGATCGGATTAGTTTTTTGCTTCTTCAATGGCTTCTTCTTCCGTCTGGGTTGCATTGACTTCACGGACAGCATTGAGCAGCTTGGTGTAGCCCTCTGGATTGTCGCGGAAAATTTTCTCGACGAGCTCGTACTTGGTACCGACCTTGTAGGCTTTCTTCAGCTCTTCCTGATTCCAAGGGAAATCGTGCTCAGTGGCCTTCACCAGACGCGCATCGTTGTACAAGAACCAGTCCGTTTTCTCGCCTTTGTCAGCCATGCGTTCGCAATCGCGTAGCTCGGACAAATTCAATTGGCGAACCTTCCACTCGTCACCGTCGATGGTTACAGTGATTTCTTTTCGCGAAGCTTGTTCATTGGCTTTGGCCAAAAATTTCTCGAGTTTGTTTTTGTTCATAGTCAAGCACTCTCCTATTCCGTGTAGGTTGGTAATTCATCGAGGTAGTCCGGCTTTTCGATGGACATCCCTTTCAAATCGTAGGTCGCGTGATCGTTACCGTCTGCTTTTGCTTCCCACAGCGTAATTTCGTCTGGGTTCAGCACGATGTTGGAAATGCGGACGCGTTCGGAGTTGCCCGCTTCCTTGTCCAGCGTCTCGCCGATCAGGAATGGGAGGACTGGTGTCTTGCCTTGCGTCAATTGATCGACGCAGTAGTATTTCAACGCAGCGTTGGTTGCGGTAATTTTCAATGTCACTTCTACATGCCAGTCGTTGACGGTCTGGATTTTTCCTTTTTGCAGACGATTCGTATCGCCGTACTCCACCTTGAGGACCATTTTGCCTTCCAGGGTACCGAAGATTGGGTCTCCGTTTTCATCGTAAATTTGGCAGTTCTTCAGTTTAATATCGCGTGCAATAGCCAATTACAGCACCTCCCAGTCAATGTCAAAGTATTCGATGGCATCAAGCGGCTTCGCAGACAAGAGGAAACCACGGCGATCCCCGACGCCGTTCTTTTGATCCGTAAACGTCCAGCCCGTATCAATCGCGCCTTGCTGCTCGCGGACGGTCATGTACGCGTTGACGGCAGAGACAAACACCGCGCCGCCCAAATCGTTGTTAGCGAGCTTGCCTTTGTATTTCTTGCCGACTTGGCTGATGTCGTTGACAATCTGATCCAGCGTCATGCTGACACGAATTTTTCCGTAGTCCTCGCGCTCATGCGTGCCTAGCACCGCCAGCGTATTGACGGCGCTCTCGATGATGTACACATCTCCGTCGCGGGTTGCGATCAGCGTACCAGAGCCAAGTGCACTCAAAATATCAGTGTGGCCCCAATCCTTGAGCGCTTTTTTCAACGGAACGACGATGGCCGTCAGCGATTCATGCGCAGGTGTCGCGGCGATCATGCCTGCTACCCATGCGGCCCACTCCAGGCTGCCGTATACTTTTCCGTTGTTGTGCTGACCAGCGATAGCACTATTGACGACAAAACGGGCATTTTGCGCCACAGAGCGCTCGATATGCTTCGCCATGTTCTCATCATCCACGGCTTTGCCGCCGATCACCAGCGTGCTGAGCTTCTTGTTTTGCGTGCGACGATCGCTCATGAATTGTTTCGCTGCCGCTTGTACAGCCGCATCGTCAAAAGGCAGATACATTGTGTCAAAATCAGCACCAGACACAGCCATGAACAGCTTGGTCGAGTCAGCTTGGGTAAGCGCTACTGTGCCACTTTTCGCTCCTGTCAGTGCTGTTTCTGGCACGATTGTAACGGCAGTCTCGCCCAGCTTTTTCACACGCACATAATTGGATTGGCTCGTTTTCGCTGCCAGCTCATTCGCATCCGCAAACGAAAACTTCTCGGTTTGTAGTGGGCCTGTTACCTGGAGTTCTTTTTTACCTGGCTCAGATGTCGAGGCCGTGATGACAACCTTCAACTCGTTACCTGCCAAACCCGGATACAGAGCCTCGACTCTGATTGCATCAGCTTGCTCATACGCTGCTTTTGTGGCTGTGCCATTCGTCATGCGGTACGCAAGAATCGTTGCCCCGCCTTCTGCTGCCAGCTCCACGGTATCGACCTTGCCAAACGTTTGCGCTAGTCGCTCCTCAAAGCTCCCCAGCTTGACGAGCTCATCTGGCGCACCCCACTCTGCTTGATATGGCACCAATACGACACCGCTCTTCGGTACTACACGTTCTTTTGCTTTTGCGATCAGTTCGACCGTTACACCCGGACGTTCACGTTGAATGGTCATGCTTACACCCCGCCTTTGTATTTGGTCAGTCGGCTCTTTACTTGTCCTTCTGCCAGTAGTTGATCATCTGCTTCAGAAAAAAGAGCACCTGCTACCTCGAACCGTTCGGCTCCAAGGTAAGCGGCGCTCTTGATCCACTCTTGTTTGGTTTGCACAAGCTCTGGGGCCTGTGCTTGTTGTTCTTTTCGTGCCACTATGATCGGACCCCCTCTACATCAAATTCGCTGATTTTGTTTGTGGCCGCTCTCTGCACCGCCACGTTGTAGGTGAACTGGAACGCGATTTCCGTCCGGTCCTTTTTATCCCGCCAAATACGCAAGGTGGAGCTGTCGATCTCGATGGACAATCCAGACGTCTTGCCTTGATAGCTAAATTGCCTTTGGCGAAGAAGCTCACGCAGCGGCTCAACTGAAAGCGGCTGGTAGATACCATCTACCTTTGGATAGTGGAGGACGATGGCTGCTTCTGAGACCACCTGATAGGAAGTGAGGCTTCTTCCTTCTTCACGGACCCCTTGCGTTAAAAGAAACGCGATAGGCGGCTGGAATCGCTGCGCCATCCAGTCGTCCACGTTCACAACAGTAGCCAGCTCTGGATACGCTTCATTCACCAGTTCAATGAGAACGGCTAGCTCACGATCCATCTAGCTTTCACCTCCCATACTTGCGGTATTCTCTTCTGTCTTCGTCACATGTCTCTTCCCCCCACTACTTCACTTCATTTGGCAAGGCATCCACGGCAAATACCCGCCGAGCAGGGAGCGAGTAGCCTTTTGGCTTCGAACTCGCAACATCGTGTGGCACCAATCGCCGTTTTCCCCACTCGCCGGACATTTGAGTCGTCGGCGTACATAAAAAGCCACCCGACAGCTTCATCGGATGGCTCGTATCTCTCTTACTTGTTTCGCTTGACTCAAGTATAACCGATCTGGAGGAAAAACCGGGAAAATGACCCGATGTGTCAGGAAGTGTCAACCTTTGTCAGTTTCAACATGCTTGTGAAAATGAAAAGAAGCTGTCATCATCAGACAGCTTCTCGTCTATCGAGCTGGGCTCTGTTTTTTATTATCCAGTCTGCTGAACCTGATCGCCATACATCGCCCACGCCATCTTCATGACGGCACTACGCTTGATTTCATAATACCGCTGACGGGACACACCGATTTCTTTGGCAATCAGATTGTTCTTATCGCCATCCAGCAAAGCTTCGACTACCAAGCGTTCCTGTTCCCCCGGAATCGTCTCGACCGCTTTGTTGATCCGCTCGATTTTATCCTGCAAACTTTGCAGCCTCTTCCACTTTCGTTCCCGGCGAGCAACCTCCGCATGCGTCCTATCTCCTGTGGTGCCCTTTCCTTTTGGCAAACCTGCATCCAATCCGTACTGAGAGACCATCCCTTCCCCCGCCTCACGTAAAAAACGCTGGATACGAACGATCTCGATCTGCATGTAATTGTAGTCGCGGATTTCTTCCTCAGCCTTTTGCAGGAAATCTACGATGGGGACTTGCTCACTCATCCGGACGAAGCCTTCTTTTCTAGCAGATACTGTCTTTTGCTGCCCTTTTGCCTCTTGATCCCGCATGTACTTGTCCCACTCCGGGCAAGAATCGATTTTTCCTACGTGCTTATCATGAACCTGGCAATGTGATTTCTTTCCCCAGCACGTTGCCGGACACACCTCGCATACTGCTTCCATGAAAACATCTTTGCTGATCAAGGCACTATTCCCCCTCGGTCATATATATGAAGTCCGGATGATTGCTTAACGGTTTTCGTTGACTCTTGCGCCTTTTCTTAATCTTTGAGACAAACCGATCTGTCCGATAATGACTCCGATCAATAAGACAACTGCTCCGATTAATGCTGCTTCTATCATTTCGTACGTATCTCCTTTGCATCGTCATTTTCTTGTATAATGAAAGGGGGCAAAGAGGATACTCACCAGTTGTATTCTTTGCCCCAAGCAATTAATGGGGATTCCGATCGTCAGTCGGAGTCTCCTTTTTTTCCAGTTGCTCTTTCTTTTTCTCTTTGTTTGCCTTTAATTGCAGATTGAACAGATTATTGATCCGAATCTGCAAGTCTACCTGCTTAAACGTGACGATTAAAGCAAGGAAGCACACGACAACCGCGAGAACCTGAACGTAATCAATCGTCATCATAGCATCACTTCTCCACTGCGGATCGCTTCGAGCATCGCGGTTTTCATTTCTTGCATACTCTCTTCGCGAGGTTGTTTGATAAAGGAAGCAAGGTACTCCATGTCAGGAAGCAGATAGTCGAGGATGGTCAATACGGCCCGATTATCCCCTGACTGTGCTTTTTGGAGGGTCAGGCTGAATGAGTCAGCTTCTCGGCCAATTGGCGCAAATATTTGTTTTTGCATTTACTCACTCCTTGTCTGGTCATATTCAGTTTTTTGGCTACCTGTTCTTCTGTCATTCCTTGAATGACGACTTGCTTGATAATGATCCGGGCTTTTTCCGGGAGTTGCATCAACACCTCCTGAACATACAGGTCCGACAAGTTGTCCTCGATCTCTTCCGTTCCCCGCATCCTCTCTGTGATCACCGTCTCCCTGTACAAGCGCTTCTTGGCGGCGTACTGCAATCGCCAAGCAATCCTCTTGAGCACTTTTCTGCAATGCTCTTTCAACTGCTCATCTGTCATATGCTTCACCTTCTGTCGTTTCCAAACATCCAATCCCAAAATAGGAACACTCGTTCTCTTTGTAGTACAAGTATCTCATACTACGGTAATAAGTTCAAGTTCTTTCCACCAGATTTTTGGAGATGATTTTTCTGACTGATCCGCCGAAAAAACTTCATAGAAGACATCAAAAAACACGATCCCAAGTGGAGATCGTGCCTGTGTAGAAGTATTACATTATCCTTACACAACTGCTGCCCCTACTCTATAAAAGTACATAATTCTCATACTTTTTGAGTTTTATCTGCCCATCACGCAAGAAACACGTTAAATGAAGAAGGAGCTAGTAAAAATAAAAAAGCAAGCCCCTCTCGCATTCACAACAGGAAGAGCTAGCTTGCTTTTCTATCTTTCGCACTCTTTTAATCCCAAATATTCGGACGTTCCACACCCATCGTTCGCATATAATCTAGCAGTTGACCGGTATGTACCGACTCATGATAGGCAATTCGCAGCAGCATGTCTCCAAGCGTGCGGACATAGCCTACATCGGATCGATCGATACGGACACTCTCCAGATCACTCTTGGACAGCCCTCTGACGAAGCGGAGAAATTCTTCTCGATACGGCTTCGCAAAGGCCAAATCTTCTTCTACGGTCGAAAACTCTTTGGTTTCATACGGATTGGGGATGTCAGACAAGGGGGCGCTTCCCCGTTGGATCAAAATTTGGTGATACAAAAACTCACCCTCGATGACATGGCGAATCATTTCCCCGCAAGTGAACGCTTTATCGTCAGGCTTCCAGTTCAGCATTTCTTTGGGAATTGCCTTCCAAACTTTGATGCTTCTACGTCTTACTTCCTCAAAGTTTAAGATTAAGAGATCATTCTCGTTCATGCCATTCATCCCTCCCCGTAAGCTCGTCCTAGTTTTTTTGATAGAGATCACATGTCGCTACGTGATCATTGACCATGCCGACTGCTTGCATATAGGCGTAGCAAATGGTTGAACCCACAAATGTAAAACCGCGCTTTTTCAGGTCCTTGCTCATCTTGTCGCTGATTTCGGTAGAAGCAGGCACATCCTTCATTTCCTGAAAATGATTATGAATCGGCTTCCCGCCTACAAACGACCAAATATAGCTGCTAAAGGACCCAAACTCCTCCACAACCCGCAAATAAGCGTGGGCGTTCTTCACGACGCCGCGAATCTTCAGCCTGTTTCGAACGATGCCTTCGTCTGTCAGCAATTGCTCGATCTTGGCTTCATCGTATTGAACAATTTTATCTGCTTCAAAGTTATCAAACGCTCTTCGATAATTTTCCCGCTTCTTCAAGATCGTGTACCAGCTCAGTCCGGCTTGAGCGCCTTCCAAATTCAAATATTCAAAGAGCAATCGATCTTCATAGACAGGAACTCCCCACTCGTGATCGTGATAATCCATATAGATAGGGTCCTGATTCACCCAGCCGCACCGATTCATGGAAAGAAGCCTCCTCTACATAATACGAACATATATTCTTATATAAAGAATATACAATCATTGGGTATTCTGCAAGTTTTTCTTCACAAAAAAAGACCTCATCCATCTGAGGTCTCTCTGCAATCAAGCTGTTAAAATAATTGGCTTCCCCTTCGTTACAACGATGGTGTGCTCATATTGAGCTACGTAACTTTTATCAGGCGTAATGAGCGCCCAACCGTCCCTGCCATCATCCACATATTCCGTCCCCGTTGAAATGAATGTTTCAACTGCCAACACGAGGCCTTCTGTGAGCAAGCGTCTATCCTTTTTGTCATAGTAATTCAAAATGTAAGCAGGCTCTTCATGCAAGCTTTTGCCGATGCCATGGCCGGTAAGGTTTTTGACGACTGTAAAGCCCTTTTTCCTGGCTTCCTGGTGAACAATGCGACCAATCTGGCTTAGCTTCGATCCCGCCTTTGCCGCATCCAATGCCTTGTACAGCGACTCCTCGGCGCATTCGCATAAGGATTGCTTCTCAGGCTCGCCTTCCCCTACCACAATAGAAGCACCTGTATCGGCAAAATATCCATCCAGCTCTGCCGAGACATCAATATTGATGATATCGCCATTTTTCAGGACAGTATCATCCGGGATGCCATGCGCAACAATGTGATTGACACTGATGCACGTATGCCCTGGAAAATCATAGGTGATATTCGGTGCAGACCGCGCTCCGTACTTTGCCAAGATCTCTCCGCCAATCTGGTCGAGCTCTTTTGTTGTCACGCCTGCTCGCACGGCCCTTATCATCGTCTCTCTTGCCTCTGCCACAATACTACCAATCCGCTTCAAGCACAGCAAATCATGTTCATTTTGAATCGACATGTGTTTCCCTCCTTTTTGCATATATCAGGTTTACCCAATCCATTTTTTCATTTGAACATTTTTCTTCACCAATCGCAACCAAAGAAAAAACAAAGAACCCCAGAAGCATCCTCTGCGGCTCTTATCTTACGAAGCTATGCTGGATTCAATGCATACATTCCTTGCGCTATGGTCGACTGCTTTTGAATAAACCC
The DNA here is from genome assembly GCF_001423865.2 of Brevibacillus sp. Leaf182. Classification (NCBI taxonomy): domain Bacteria; kingdom Bacillati; phylum Bacillota; class Bacilli; order Caryophanales; family Paenibacillaceae; genus Brevibacillus; species Brevibacillus sp. Leaf182. The sequence goes on from NZ_LMPN02000017.1 coordinate 72,574, forward strand.
GATGGAAATTCGGTTAAATTCTTCTGGCTGATCGACATTGACGACATGACCACAGTCAGCGACTAGACTCAACTGTGCAAATTGTCTTTTTTTCACACGCATCTGGACGAACGGCAAAAACATATGGTCTTCGTCACCCATAATGAACAAGGTAGGGATGGGAGGCTCTTTATCAAAGAGGGTTCCTAGGAAGCCATTAATGCCTTTTGTCAGCTTAAACCATCTCTTGAATTCTTTTTGACAAAGCTTTTTGGCTTCACGGATAAACAAGGAGCGCGATTCTTTATGACGCTTGCTCGGCATGATCACCCATGCAAACAGTCGATACAGCCACATGTACGGGATGAAATGCTTGACCATATTCCCCAATGTGATCAGCACCTGCGACCGCACGTTCATGTGCGTCACAGCTCCTGCCAAAACCATAGAGCGCATTCTCTCCGGGGCCTGCTCCGAAATAATCTGCACGATGATCGTTCCCAAGGAAATCCCCACAAAATGGGTGGAAGTGATTTTTAAATGATCCAAAACCTCAATGATATCTCTGCTGACATCATCAAAGGTATATTTTTTGAACAGCTTGCCTGGGATGTTTTTAGATTTTCCGTGACCACGCATATCTACTAGAAGAACATTGAAATTCTCTTTGTATGCCTTCAGTTGTTTATACCAAATCGATGAGCTGCCCCCTGCCCCATGGACAAAAGTCACCCATTCGCAATCTTCACCACGTATGTATGTCTTATAATGGATCACTAATATCCCCCCACCAGTATTATATAGGAGGGATGTCCCAGGTGAAAGGATTACCATAAAATTGAAATTTTTGTGTACATAAAGTCAGCTCGGTTCACTTCAGTTTCTCTACCAAAAACCAAACGACATTGGAGATGAGTAAAGACTGACCGATTCCAAAACTGAGCCCTGTGAAAAAGCGCAGCTTGTTATTACTTGTCCGCCACTTCCATTGTTGGGTAAAGCCATCAATGAGCATTGGCAATAACAGGAATCCAATCAAATAGTAAGAGGTCACGATATGCATCCCTGCAAAAACAGGTGCCAGCAGGTATCCAGCTAGGATCGAAACACATCTGGCACATAGCGGCATTTTTTGACCCACTATATAAAAGGAACGATCTGGGCGCCGATGACATGGTATCCACTGCAAATTGATCTTCATCCACTCCCTCAATGTGAGCAATCTGGCTTGCAATCGCAATCGGGTGTATTGCAATCTGGAACCGGACAATCAACGGGGAGATAGTTGCAATCCGGCGAACAATTTTTACGCTTCTTACGATAGAAGATGATCATGCAAATAAAAAGAAGAAGACCAACACCAATCAAGACTCCTCCCGTTACATAATCCCCTTCATATAGAAATACTCCTCCCGCTATCCATGCGATCATGCAAAGCGTTAATCCAACAAAAAACAGATACATCCTCTCCCTTCTTTTCTTTCTACGTCAAAGAGTATCTGCAGTTTCACTGGGCTGTATGATCGTAAGCAAAATCATCTGCCTGGCAGGCTTGTCATTGCGTCGAAATATTTATAACGCTTTGTACATGTATATTTGAGCCGATAAACCGGGAACGGAACAGGAGCTTTTTCTCTTCTATTTGAATCTCTGTTCTCCACTTGTACATATTCCAGTTCCATGTCAAACAGGCGTAAGAAGCTCTCCGCTGCCCTCCGAGTAGACACAACAGAGGCGGGATCGGGAATCTCCTTGTTTTTGCGGGCATCGTGCTTGTAAAAACCCGTTACCTGGCCTGTCCAAGGATTGACTTTTACTGTGTAGACTCTATTTGTGAGTACGATTCCTTGTCGACGCTCATAGAAGTAATAGGTATTTCCGGTACCACGTAAAAAACACAGTTCATAATAATGAAGCTCGGTAATTCCCCGCTCGATGTATTTCTCCAAAAACCTCTTTGCTATTTGCAACGCATCGTGCTCCGAAAGCCGTGGCGCTATATATTCTATTTTTTGGTTAACCGTAAAGGCAAGCAGCTCGTTGGTCGTTCGATTGAGTGTAACCCATACAACGTCAGGATCGTAAACAGTTTCAGCCTCCTCCTCATCTTCTGGTAATGGCCAGAAATAATGGATAGTAGAAGGCCAACCAGGTTCCCGCGCTTCGGCAACGAATCTGAAATATCCGCTCATTGGATTGAAAGTTTCCCCATCCTCATTCGGAGTCACAAGTGTTTCTCTTTTCATCCCTGCGTGAGTCAAATCTAATTGAAAATGTTCCTTTACCCATTGCTCGATCTCCTGCAAGTTTGCGAAAACAAGGGATTCCCCTTGGGCCATGATTGGTATGACCTCTGAGTGTTTTTCTACAAGCCGTCTTCCCCCTATGACCGTCTTTGCTATTTGTCCTGTCTTTGCATGAATGACAACATAGTCCAGCGCTGCCTCATCAGGGATATACTTGAGCTTCCCTTCTTCCTGTTCATCGTATATGAGCATCATGTTTTTCTCCAAAAAAGCAACGTACGCTTGTTTCGCCTCCTCCTTTGTTATCACTTCTGGCTTGGGAGGCTTATGTTTGCGATCAAAATCGTGAAATCCGCTGTACTGTATGTCTACCAAATTTCCCGACTCGTCTAAAGCTATTCTCAAAAACACATCTGAATGCGGAATTCCATGAAAAAAATAACGATAATATAGCTCCCATTGCTGTCTCTCGCTAAACTCTCTCAATTTTGCTACATGGTCTCTTACCATTTCGTTCAGATGATCTCCGTATAATTTTTCCGCTACTTCTATGGCCTGCTCCGTCGCTGACTCGGCATCAATTGGTTCGCCAGAAGGTAACCATTCTCGATCTTTTTTATCCAAGTCGAAATCCGTCACATAACCAGTTTCTTTGTCTATCTCCAGTTCTGTATGGTTATGACCTACTCTGATCTCCCAAGTTCTCCACTTATCGCGGGTTTTGATTCGCTGCTGAGACAATTCAAGCATACCGGGAAACATCGCAAAACATCTCTCCATCGTCTCACGAACCGCTTCTGTCGGATATGTCACCATCGCTTTCCCTCCCGAACGAAAAAACCGTCAATGCAGACACTGACGGCTTTCTCTATTTGAATGCTAAACGCTAAATCTTAATCATCATCACCATCATCCAGGTCATCATCGTCGGTGTCGATGTTGCTCGAGTCATCACTTGAAGATGTATCCGCCGGAGCACTGCCATTTTTATCAGCCGGTATCAAATCATCATCGTCATCATCATCGGTAGAGCTATTGTCGATGGTGGTCATCGAAAGTACTTTTCCAGTAATAGCATGTATGCGTACATCTACCGTTTTGGAGTCTTTTATCGTGATCACCCGATAGACTGCTCCACTCTTTGTATCGATTAAATCAACATCATCGATCTTGCCACCGCTTGTTCTTTCCGTCGCAATCTGTTTCGCTTGCTGTTCGGTAATTTTGGTCTGTGGCTGCGCTGGTGGATTCGAGCTTTGATTCGGCTTAGGCTGCTGCTGTGTTGGGGTTTGGGTTGTAGCTGGCTGTTGTTTTCCTGGCGCAACAGTCCCCACCGTCCCCGTGCCTGCTGGCTTGGTCGCGTTGCCCGAAGCATCCTTCCCGCCGTTATTCGGTTGTGGCGCTGTACTGGCTGTCGGATTCGCCCCCGGCTGCGTTGGATTCGTCGCCGTTTCATTTGCCTTCGGCTGCGTAGTGGCTGCGACCAAGGAGAGCTCCTTCAAATCAATAATTTCACCCGTATGTGCATTCACCATCACACTATACGTTCCGCGCTCATTGAGGAGTTGGAGATTGTAAATGCTGTTTTTTCCTACATCCGTCATGGAAATCGACTCAATCTTCCCCGGGTAGCGGGCCGTCACGATCTGTTTGACTTCCTCCACTGACAATGACTGCAAATCCATGCTCGCGAAGATCCGTTGCATGCCAAATGCCGTAGTGACCAGCAGAAAACTCGCCAGCAGCCCTATTTTCCATTTTTTATTCATACGTACCTCCTGCTATTTCTTAACCTGCCCCGGCAGAAAAACGGTCACGAGCGTCCATTTCCCTTCTTCGCTATCCAGCGCAATATCGCCTTGATGGGCATCGACGATCTGTTTGGCAATGGAAAGACCGAGCCCTACACCCCCTGTTTCGCGGCTGCGGGCTTTGTCTACACGGAAGAAACGATCAAAAACATGCTGCAAATCTTCTTTGGGAATCCCCATTCCATAATCCTTTACCGAGAAATAAGGACGGTCGCCTTGAAGCCCCACCCCAACCTCGATTTCATTGGAGCTGTATTTCATCGCATTGTCGAGTAAAACGACGAGCACTTGTTTTAGTTTTTGTTCATCGGCTATGACAGGAACCGATTCGTGGTTTGCGCCCAGTTGAAAGGATCTGCCATACGCATTGGTCAATTGAGCAATGGTCGTTTGGCACATCGGAATCAAGTCGATTTCTTTGACATCCAGATTCCATTCAGCGCTATTGTTGGCGAGAAGAAGCATTTGATTGGTCATATCCTTCATACGCACGGCTTCCGAATAGATTGCTTCCACCGACTCTGTCAGAACCTCCGGCTTTTTCGTCCCCCAACGCTTCAATAGCTTCGCATAGCTTTCTACTACGGTCAGCGGCGTTTTCAATTCATGGGAAGCATCTGAGACGAACTGCTGCTGCTTCTCGAAGTTTTGCTGTAATAAATCCATCATCTTGTTAAAGGTACTTCCTAACGCATGTAATTCATCTTTGGAGGTGTGCTCAAGCGGTATTTTCTTAAAAATACTGCGCGCTTGAATGTCTTCCATCGTTTGAATCATCGAGTTGACTGGTCGCAAAATCAGATTGCTCAACATGCGCCCTGCAAAAAAAGCAGGAATTAGCACGAACAACGAAGCAAATAACAGAACGTTTTGCAGCAGGCTCAAATTTTCTTGCAAGCCCGCAATACTTTCAATGACTTCTAACGTGACAATTTTTCCATTCGTCCAAATGATCGGGACCTTGACGTACGCGTATTTCGCTCCGTTAACATCGAAGACACCGTCACTCGCTTTTCGATCAAAGATGGGCTTCGGTGCCGGGATTGGCTGCGTGCTGTCTACTTCCTGCGTGACGATGGCCCGCGATTGCTGATCGATAATCCGGATCATCCCGTTCGACGGCAAATACGGCTGCAAGAGCGTGGCCGGGTCGAAACTTTCTACACCGATCTGATTGAGTCCACTCTGGATGTGCAGGACTTCTCGTTGCAGACGATCCAGCTCTCCGTCTGTTGTCACTTTGTAGAACATGAAGTAAATGAAGCTGTTGACCATGAGCAACAAAAGCAAGAGTGCGACCGTGGAGAACAAATGAATTTTATTTTTGATTTTCATAATCTACCCCTTCAGCATATAACCAACGCCTCGAACTGTATGCAAAAGCGGGGTTTCATACCCTTGGTCCACCTTTTTACGCAAGTAACGGATATACACATCAACGACATTTGTGTCTCCGAAATAGTCAAATCCCCATACATGTGTAAGAATCTGTTCACGATTCAGAACTTGGTTTTTATTCTGCATCAGATAAAGCAATAAATCGAATTCACGCGGTGTCAGCTCGATCTGACTGGACCCTCTCGTCACTTCCCGCGATTTTTCATCCAGGCTTAAATCCGCTACCTCTACTTTGGAGCTGGCTTCCACTTTCTTTGTCATTTGGGACAAGCGGAGGCAGGAACGGATGCGCGCCAGCAGCTCTTCGATTTCAAAAGGTTTCGTGATGTAGTCGTTCGCGCCTTGATCGAGTCCATTTACTTTGTCCACGACAGCATTTCTGGCCGTCAATAAAATGACTGGCGTCGCGGAGTCCTTTACCCGAATCCGACGAAGCACTTCTATACCTGACAAGCCTGGCAGCAGTACATCGAGCAAAATCAAGTTCCATCCGCCTTGATTGTATTGTTCCAGCGCCTCGAGCCCTGTTTTGGCGATCTCGCTTTCGTATCCTTCGTATTCCAGCTCTAATTGAATCACACGAGCAATTTTCTCTTCATCTTCCACAATTAATATTCGCTCCGACATGTAATCCTCCTAAACCTTGCATCCATTATCCAGATGAGTTTAGCAAATATTGGCTGTGGATCAAAGAGTAATCCGTACGAAAGATATAATTTTTTACTTATATTGATAACCCCACCCACTGCCAGTACGCGTAATAAAAGACGACCATCAGGATCGCGTGGGCAGCACCAGCATACAAGCTCAACCGCAGCAAATCCTTAGGCAAAAAGGTCTCCTTGCCGCTTTCCTGGAACATGAGCAATGCTTTGGAGCTGACAGGGAAGGTCAGGCAGTAGTTCATACCGACGATTCCTAAGAACAACACGGTCACTTCATTCAAATCAAGGCTGCTAGAAAAGTAGAGAAGCGGTGGAACAAGAATGACGGCTCGCGTTGTATGTGATGTAATGTACAAATGGGAGGTCAGTGTCAGCAATGTGATAACCACAATGATCAGAAGGGACGATTCCCCTTCCAGTTGCTCGGTGATCGTGAACAGCTTCTTCATGATCCACTCTGCCGCGCCGCTCTCCAACAACGACTTTCCGAGTGCAATGGCTGCCCCTACAAACAGAATCAGGTTCCACGAGACAGACTGAACGCCATCCTTCCATTTCATGACGCCTACATTCGGAAGTGTCAAAAGAAAGGCGCCGACGACTGTCGTGGTAGCAATCTCGATTCCGTGAAAACGCTCTGTCAGCCAGAAAATGACCATCGCCCCGATCACAGCAACCGTATATTTTTCGTTGCGGGACAAGGTGAGGGAAAGCTTTTTGCTTTTGAGTGGGCGCTGCATCTCTTCTTTGGTGAGAAACAGAGCCAGCACAATCCGGCATGTAACGATGCTGGCTACTACCCCGAACGGCAGTCCCCACAACAGCCACTCTGCGAAGCTAATCCCTTCCCCATTGAACTCCTTCAGCATATCGAGGGCGATAAAATGGGAGCCTGCTCCGATCATGGTGGAGCTCGTCGATACTAAAATAATCGTCGGAATCAGGATCGCCATGGCTTTCGTAATTTGCTTGTTCCCGATTTCTGAGGTCAGCGAGTGGAAAACAGGCAGAAGCACCGCTGCACGCCCAGAAGTAGACGGGATAAAGAATGCGAGAAATTGAACGACGACCGTCAAGAGCCAAAACAAGCTTTTGACATTCTTTGCCTTGCTTACGACCAGATCTGTTAGTTTGCCTGCCAAACCTGTCACTTGAAGAGCGCCACCGAGAATGAATGAGCCTATCATTAACCAAATGACATCGGAGGCAAGCGAGTCGAACAAAATTTCCTGGTCAGCCGTACCTGTCACGACGAGGAGTAATACGGAGCCAATCGCTACATAGGCGGAGTTCAGCGAGGTGGTCGTCCACAGAATCACGGCGACACAGAAGCAGAACAAGCTCCATTTGGCTTCAAATGTCAGGGAAGACGGCAGCATAAGCAGTAATTCAACGAACATAATCAGGACAATCGGAAGGACCCAGGCAGGTCTTTCCTTTGCAACAGTCTGTGCAATCACGATACGTGCTCCTTCGTCATTAAACGATTTGCGAGCTGCAGGCCCACCATGATGGTTCTCATGGAGCTTTCCGAGCAATCGGTCAGCCATTTCTGCGCATGCATGAACGCTTCTTCCAACGTAGACGGCATCGGCAAAATACTCGTGTACGCATCAATTCCGTGCTCATAATTGAGTCGGGCACCTTTCCCAACAGTCCCCACCAAAGCCACTACTGGCAGGGCATGCTTCTTCGCTCTCTTTGCCACTTCCACTGGAATTTTTCCTCGCGGTGTTTGAAAATCAATACTGCCTTCCGCCGTAAATACAAGGTCTGTCTCTTGAAGCATCCGATCCAAATCAATGTACTTCATGATAATGTCGTAGCGTGGATACAGATTCGCACCCGTCAGCGCATGCAAACCAGCACCCAAGCCACCCGATGCACCACTGCCCGGCATTTCTCTGACATCGATACCGAAATCCCGCTCGATGATAGCCGCGAATTGTTCGAGTGCTTCTTCCAGCTCAACCACTTGCTCAGGCGTTGCTCCCTTTTGCGGACCGAACACGCGAGCGACTCCGTTTTCCCCACACAGCTTGTTAAACCAGTTGCAAGCCACATCGATTTGCACCTGCTTGAGTCTTTTGTCCATGCCGGATACATCGATTTTCGTTACGTTTGCCAGCGATATTCCGCCTTCAATACGGATTTCCCGACCGCTTGCATCCAAAAATTTAGCGCCAAGTGCTTGCGCCATGCCTGCCCCGCCATCGGAAGTACCGGAATCGCCGCAGCCTAGCAAAATACGATCTGCCCCCATGTCCAGCGCCGCTTTGATCAATTCACCGACGCCATGTGTCGTCGTTTTGCGCGGGTCACGCAAGCTTCTTGGAACCAGTCGTAGTCCCGCTGCTGCCGCCATCTCGATCACAGCCGTTTGGCCTGTCGTCTTTGATCCGAATATCCCAAAATGGGAAGGAACCTTTTCTCCTACAGGGCCCGTTACTTCCTTATCGATAATCGAACCATTCGAAATTTTTACAATCGCTTTTGTAAAGCCTTCTCCCCCGTCTACCATTGGCAGTGTCTGTACTTGGGAGAGCGGGAGGACGCGCAGGATTCCTTCTTTCATGCACTCTGCTGCTTGCTCGGCATCTAAACTTTCCTTAAAGCCCGAAGGCACAACAAGTATACGCATAAAAACAACATCCCTTCTCTTTATTTGAATTTGCTTTCGCATTCGTCTCACTTGAGTAAGACCAATACTAAGCTTCAAAAAAGAGAAGGGAATAATAGGAAGATGAGAAATCGATGAGAGAAAAGCGAGAAGAACGTTACGATTCTAAGCGTTTCGTTTTCTGCGCAGTTGGTAATAGGTCACAGCCAATGCGAGCGCCAGTACCGTCCCCTTGATAATATCGTAAGCGTAGTACGGCAGATTGAGCATCGTCATCCCGTTAAGCAGCACCCCGATTAGGATCGCTCCCACAAATGTACCGAAAACGTTTGGTTTTCCTGCGCCGAAAACGGAGAAGCCTACGAAAGCAGCCGCTACTGCATCCATCAGCATGGAACCGCCACTACTCACCTGCCCGGTGCCAATCCGCGCTGCCAAGAGCATCCCGCCCAAGCCCGCAAAAAGAGCGGAGAGCACATAAGCCAGGGTACGATAGCGATTTACAGGAATCCCCGACAGACGGGCTGCTTCCAAATTACCGCCTGTCATGTACAGCATCCTTCCCTGTCTCGTATAGGTCAGGTACACATGCGTAATTGCGACAAGTAAAAAGGTCAGGATAACCGGAATCGGTACGGAGAGAATTTCTCCTTGGCCCAGCCACAGGAACCATTCCTGAAATTTTCCCGGAGCCTGTGAGCCGTCCTGCATCGGCATGTTTGCGTAGATCGAGTAGCCTTGGGAATACGTCATATGAATGCCGTTGACGATGTAGAGCATCGCCAGAGTAGCCAGCAAATCAGGAATGCGGATTTTCACGACCAGGAAGGCGTTGACCAGCCCGACGAGCAAGCTGAGTACAATGGGAACAACCAAAGTCGTGAAGACTCCTTGTTCGTACCAAACCATCATCGAAGCAGAAACGACCGTGGTCAATGAAACCGTCGATCCTACAGACAAGTCAAAACCTCCGACAATCAGCGAGAACGTAACGCCAATCGCGACAAATGTCACAATCGAGATGGAGCGAAGAATGTCCGTCAAGTTGTCGTACGTGAAGAAATACGGGTTGGTCAAACTGAATAACAGCATGACAATTACAATAACTGCAACCGTTCCGTATTTATAAACAAAATCAAATAAGCTAAACTTTTTATCTGCCACGTTACTCACCTCCGCTTGCGTAGTACATAATCAGCTCTTGTGTTGCTTCTTCGCGACTCAATTCCTTCACGATCTTGCCCTCGAACATGACAAGAATCCGGTCAGCAATCCCGATTACTTCCTGAAACTCACAGGAGAAATACAGGACACCCTTTTTCTGCTCGGCGAGCTTTCCGATCAGGCGGTAAATATCGCTTTTCGCGCCGATATCCACCCCTTTTGTCGGCTCGTCAAACATAAAGAGATGAGCGTTTGTATCCAGCCATTTGCCGATAGCGACTTTTTGCTGGTTTCCGCCGCTGAGAAAACCGACCAGTTGCTTGATATCGGCTGTTTTTACACCAAGGCGCGAAACGAGCTCTCTTGCACTAGCCGCTTCTGCCCCTCTTTTGATAAAACCAAGCAAGGACTTCTTTTTCAACGAGGCGACTGACAGGTTGTTCTGTACGGACTCCTCTACGAAAATGCCTTCTTTGCGCCTTTCCTCCGGGACGAGCACAATTCCTGTATCGACGGCGTCCTTTGGCGAGCGCAGTTGGGTAGGTTTTCCATGCAATCGAACGGCTCCAGCCTTTGCCTCATCTGCACCGAAGAGCAATCGGGCGAGCTCAGTCTTTCCTGCCCCAACCAGACCGACGACACCCACGATTTCTCCCTCGCGAACCTGCAAGTCGACTCCGTGTACTTTGCCGCCAGCCACACCTGACGCCTCAAAAATCGTTTCGCCAATCGGCACTGCAAGCTTTGGGAACTCCTCGTCAAAGCTTTTGCCCAGCATGTTCGCGATCACTTCGTCCATATTGGTCTTCGCCGTGTCTGTGGTCATAACATGCTGTCCATCGCGCATGATGGTGATCCGATCACAGATTTCAAAGATTTCTGGCAGGCGGTGGGAGATATAAATGATCCCGACCCCAGCTTTTTTCAACTGCGCAATGATTTGAAACAGCCGTTCGCTCTCCTTTGTACTCAACGGCGCTGTCGGTTCATCGAAAATGACGTACTTCGCCTTTTGAACGGTCGCCCGTGCAATCAAAATCAATTGCTTTTCCGATAGCGTACATTCTTCAACGAGCATCCTCACAGGAATGGAGAAGCCGAAGTTTTTTAAAATCTGCTCTGATTCGTTGTACAAGCTCTTCCAGTTGATCAGTCCCTTGGTTTTCGCCTGGACGAGTTGATCGAGTAAAATATTCTCAGCGACGCTTAAATACGGGATCAAGGCGGTGTCCACTTCCTGATATACACATTGAATGCCCTGTGCTTTGGCATCCTGCGGCGAATTGATCGTCACGGCCTGTCCATCGATGGTGATCGTACCGCCATCTGCCTGATACGCTCCCGTGAGGATTTTCATCAGGGTACTCTTTCCCGCGCCATTGGCACCAAGGAGTGCGTGAACCTCTCCTGCGCGCACCTCGAAATCGACGGATCGCAGGGCAGGAACCCCGGAAAACTGCTTCGCCATCCCTTTCATCTGCAATGTGGACATTTTTCACACCTCCTGTTTACCTGCGTGTTCCAACCTCTATAAGGAAAAATCCCGTTGACGGATACAGCTCAACGGGAAAAGCCAATTTGGTTCTTACTTGCCCCACTCTTGTACATATTGGGACAGGTCGCCCATCGTTACTTTCTTATCCTTCGGCAGGTCTTCCTGTTTCACCAGCACTGGATTCAGCTTCACGTTGTCTGGTACTTGCTCGCCTTTGATTTTTTGGAACACGGTTTGCGCATGAATGCGTCCGATATTGGATGGGTCTACCGCTGCCGTCGCTGTCCACGGAGAGTTTTCCGCCTGGATCATTTGCAGATCCTCATCGCTCAAATCGATGGAGTACACTTTGATTTCCGTACGGCCTGCTTGCTGAATGGCACGTGTCGCCCCTTTGGCAAATTCATCCCAAGCCGCCCATACTGCTGTGATGTCGCCTTTGTTCGGATACTTTTTCAAGATTGCTTCCATCTGCGTTTGTGTATCGAGTGCCGTATTGTTGGTAGCAGAACCGAATGCCGCAATTTCTTTTAAGTCCGGGTATTTCTTCTGGAAAGCTTCATACGTGACTTGGCGTTTTTCCATCGGTGCAAAGCCAGCTACCCAAATTTTTACGATGTTGCCTTTGCCGTTTGTATCTGCCGCCAGCTTCTCCAGGCTCAGCTCTGCCAATTTGTTGTCATCCTGCGCCACTACTGGCACGCCTGGAATGTTGATGTCTGTATCAAACAGGACGACCGGGATTTTTCTATCCACGGCTTTTTGCGTGCCCTGCTGCAACGCTTCTGCCGTACCATGGTCGATCAGAATGCCATCAAATTTTTGATTCACTGCCGCATCGAGGTTGGACGCCATTTTTGCCAGATCGGTATCTGCGTTGAATACGGTCAACTCGCCACCGTTTTTCTCCACCTCTGACTTCACGCCATTGATATATTGGGCGGAGAACGTCCCTACGTTTTGACGCATGATCAATGCGATTCTCTTTGCGTTCTCTCCGCCCTGCTGGTTCGTGCTGCCGGTTCCGGTGCTTGTTCCTCCGCCGCATGCCGTCACGAGAACAGACGCAGCCACAACAAGTGAAGTCAGTAATCCCAGTTTCTTTTTCATCACAAATGTTCCCCCTTTTTCTTTTTGATAACAGATGACAAAAGCAAAAAATCCTCTTTCACAGAGAAAGAGGACAAAAATCGACAAGATTCTCGCCTCTTATCTGTCAGGTATTCTACCTGTTGGAGTTAGCACCTTGGCTCGAAAGAACGCATTCTCTCGTGCTAGGTTGCCGGGCTTCATAGGGCCATTCCCTCAGCCTTCTCTTGATAAGAGTAGTTTCTATTTTCAAAACGTTTGTATAAGTATATACAGAATATAATCTGGCAATTACCTATCTGTCAACTAGGTTTACCGAAAGAATTTTCTTGATAAATATTCCAGTTTCTTATGTAACATCAAGAGGGATTTTGTTGTGTCTTGTCGAATTATCGTAGATTGATACAAGCCTAGCAAATATTTGCGATGGGGATGCTACATGAGTCTATTAAAAGAAGTCATTCTTCAATGGTTTTTCGCCATTATCCCGTTTGTGTTTTTCAACATCTATTACCGTGACAAAATGAGGAACTACAGCCGCTCCTTTATTGTCATCACCAGCTCAGCCTGCATGTTTCTCGCGATGACCTTCGCCCCGAGCGTCACGAATGGCATGTTTTTTGATATCCGACATATCATCATTCTTTTCGGACTGGTTTATGGCGGAGTCGAGATTGCCTTGCTCCTGCTGATTGAAGCCTTGGTTTATCGGTACTACCTAGGTGGCGAAGGAACATGGGTTGCCATGCTGATCCTTACAGTCAATTTTGTCTTGTCACTCTTTTTGTATCGACACTATAAAGCCAGTTATCGGAAAACACTGTATCTTTTTATGACGAGTGCGATTTTTTCTACGGTTGCTTTAGGGACTACTTATTACTTTTTTCCCACGTATGTAACTCAACACCTCGTTTACTACACCATAGTGATTCCTATTCAAAACTTTTTCGGCCTCTGGTTATTAATGTCGCTTTTCAGCAAATGCGTTTCGGATAAGGAGCTGTTTATTCGCCACGCGCAAAATGAAAAAATCCAGACGATGAGCCATGTTGCTGCATCACTCGCACACGAGGTTCGCAATCCGCTGACAGCAGTCAAAGGCTTCTTGAAATTAATACAGGAACGCCCGGAAAATTTGGTAAAAGTCGATCAATACATTCGCATCAGTCTCGACGAAATCCAACGGACAGAAGCCATTTTGACCGAGTACCTTGCGATTTCCAAGCCACTCAAGGAACGGCATGAGATCATTAATGTGAGCGAGCATCTCCATGCCATCCGCGAAGTGATGCTCCCCTTTGCCAATATGCATAACGTGGAGCTTACGCTGCAAGACTTTGAGAGACCTGTGACGATCAAGGCCAATCCAGACGAGTTCAAGCAAGTGCTGGTGAATTTCATCAAAAATGCCATCGAGGCGTGCTCGGATATTTCGGACGGAAAAGTCTCCCTGGACTTGCTCATCGAGCGAAACAAAGCCGTTTTGGTCATCAAGGATAACGGTATCGGTATGGATGCAGGACAGATCAGCCGCCTTGGAACGATTTACTTTTCTACGAAAACAACTGGGACCGGTCTTGGATTGACGTATTCCTATCATGTCATTCATGCGATTGGCGGAACGGTCAATGTATCAAGCAAACCACGAGTAGGAACCAAGTTCACCATTATGCTCCCGTATAAGGCACAGTAACTTCATGCAGGTTTTGCAGAGGAACTGTGCCTTTTTCCATTCGATAGCTAATGATGCAACGGAGGTACTTGTGGTTCTTTTTCGTTTTTTAAGGTGTACAGCAGTTCATTTTTCCGATTAATCGTTGCGAGAAAGACTTGTTCGGACGCGATCCCCTTTTTCTTCAATTTTTGAGCACGGTCAATCGACCGTTCGCCTCGATAATAGCCAAATCAATCTCTGCCAGATCGAAAATGTCTTTCTCGCGAAGCATATGGAGAACATTATCGAGAGAGTAGCGGATTTTTTTCATGTTTTTGACGTGAAAATTCCCGTTGGAGAAAATGACGGTCGGCTCAAATGTCACCATTCTGCCAAACCAGCGAAAGACAACGGACAACTGCGATACGACCCGTTGCAATATACCCAACGTCAAAACTGCTACTACAATCGAAATATGCCGGACATCTGGCTCTGCAATGTCAGCCCCTGCCACTGATCCCAAAGTAATAATGATGATAAAGTCAAAAACAGGCAGCTCCCCAATCGAACGCTTGCCCATGAACAAGGTGACCAGCAGTAATAAAGGAATAATTGTACATACGCGCCCGATGACGATCATACTTTCTCCGAATCCTTCCACATTTGCCCCTCCCTTCACGCTTTACTATGCAATTTCTGGGAAAGCATTATGCAAAACAAAACACCAGGAGTCTCCGGTAAATGTGAAACCCTCCACTTTCTGACCGAAGAACTCCATAGCAGCCGCAGCCTCTTTTGCCGATGCAACCATTGTCTTCTTACCTCCTGGCTTGACGGCAATACTGTCGCTAAACGACTCCCCGCGCCACAAATTCGTTTTCACTTCCTTGCCAGTACGAGCGTCGAGATACCCGGAAAGATCCGGAATTGGATGTGGAAGACATCCCGCATCTGATTGTTACGTGAAATAGTTTTTTCCGCATTTTTTAATTCCGGATAGTGTTTGCTCAGCCTGTCTACGGTTTTCTGGGCTGCTTTGCTCAATTGGGGTTGCGTCGATTTGGCTGCCGCGGCTTGTACAGTTACTTGTGGTTGCGTAACCCACAATGGACTTGAGAAGAGCAAAGCAGCAGCTCCTACTGTGATCATCAGCTTTTTGGTTGCGTATGGTTTCATTTTGAATTTCCTCCTGGCTTCCTCTTTTTTTACGTTCTTAGCCCAATAGTCGGAAGTAAAAGGAAAATGTTACAAACAAATCAAAATAAAAAAAGGCCAGTCAAGCCTTTGACAGGCCGCCTAGCCGTTGCGAGGTTTTGTGAGCGACATCCTTTACCTGTTCAATCAAATACTGGAGCCGTTCCTCCTTCAAATCATACGTGACAATTCCAATGCTTAATGCCCCGATTACCTTTTGGGTGTAATCAATCACAGGTGCTGCGACGGACGCCGTATTTTCCGTCCGCTCCGCAAAGCTGACAGCATGACCAGCAGCTCTGATCTCCTGGAGCTTCTCCATAAAAGCAGGCACCTGCTCTTCACTCACGAGCTGTACTACGGTTTGTCTGGCTTCTTCCACAGGCATGTGGGCCAGCACGACTTTATTAGCCGCACCGATATGCATCGGAATCCGCAAGCCCAACTGGTCGTAGATGCGGATATTGTGCTGACTGTCTACGCGATCAACGACAATAGATTCGAGTCCGCTAGGCTGACTGAAATAAACACTTTCGTTCACTTCTCTGGCAAGCTCCTCAATCATCGGCTTGATCACTTTGCGATAATCGATCCGATCGAGCACCCGCAAGCCGAACTCCATCCATTTAATCCCCAACGTATATTGTTTGGTCGCAGCATCCTGCTCTACCAGTCCATGCTTCATCAACGTGTACAACAGTCGATAGATGGTGCTGACCGGGAGCTGGCATTCTTTCGCTAAATCATTGATCGTCCACCATTTTCTATGTTCATCCGACGAAAGTACCGTTGCAATCGCCATCGCTCGATCAAACGATTGAATCACGGTCATCCCCCCCTTTTCTATCTATCTTCTCATATGAAACTATGTTAAACCATTTGCTCTAATTTTGTGAATCGCAAAAAAACTCCAGGAAGAATCACAGATTGACAGTCAGAAATCAGAATGTGTAAACTAATGGTGAACATTTCGAAATATGAATAATATTCTGCAATGTGGAAAAAGGGAGGCAACTATGTTCCAAGGCAGCCAATCCATGGTCAAAAAGATGAAAACCGTCATCATCAAGCATCCCCATCAAGCATTTATCAGCCAAGAACATCTCGATCAATCGTGGAAAACCTTCAATTATACAGACCGCCCTGACTGGGACCGCGCTCTGCATGAATACGCCAAATTCGAATCGATTTTGCGCGAGCATGTGGAAAACGTCCTGCACTTGCCACAATCCGATAAAACCGGACTGGATTCCATTTACGCCCACGACCCGGTGAAATTTACTTCCAAAGGGGCAATCATCCTCAAATCTGGCAAGGAGCTTCGTCAGGGAGAAGCAGAAATATACAAGACCTTTTTAGAAGAAAACAATATCCCGATTCTGGGACAGCTCACAGGCGATGCCTTGTCAGATGGCGGCGATCTCGTCTGGCTGGATGAAAAAACGCTCGCGATCGGACTTGGCTTTCGCACGAACGAAGCGGCTATCGCTCAAATTACGGAAATGGTCAAGGATTTCACGGATGAAATCATCGTTGTACAGCTCCCGTATGATCGCGGTCCTGCGGAATGTCTGCATCTTATGTCGATCATCAGCATGGTCGATCATGATTTGGCAGTCGTCTACTCCAAGCTGATGCCTGTATTTTTCCGCCAACTGCTCATCGACAGAGGCATACAGTTAATCGAGGTACCGGATCATGAGTACGATAATCTCGGTAGCAATGTTCTCGCCCTCGCGCCGCGTGTGTGTATGGTCGTGGCAGGCAACCCGATTACCAAGCAACTCCTTCTCGACGCAGGTGCGACTGTGTACGAGTATGAGGGCGAGGAGATTTCTTATAAGGGAACAGGTGGGCCTACTTGCCTGACAAGCCCGGTGGAACGAATCTAGCCGTTAGATACACGCAATACACCATCAAGAATGAACTGTACCTCCATTGTTAGATACCATGAACAATTGGGGGTGCAGTTTTTCTATGACCAAAAAGTTTCCTTAAGCAAAAACTTTGTTGCCTAGGAAAGAATCTTACCTTAAACTAAAATCATAAGATATCGTCTACGTGTACTTTTTTTTACCTTCATTTTTGCCCTAAGCCAACAGTTTGTCCTTAACGAAAAAAGGAGAGTGAACCTCATGCCATCTATCAGCATTCCTTTATCTGATGCCTTGATTGGTAGCCACATCTGTCTGGATCGTATTGACGTTCAGGGTATACTGCGCAGACGATTGCTGGATCTCGGCTTCGTCCCCGGCAACATCGTGGAAGTCATGCAAAAAAGTCCGCTAGGCGATCCCATTGCCTTTCGGGTTAATAACACGATCATCGCCCTGCGCAAAGAAGAAAGCTCCCTCATATTTGGAGAGTACGTGGGGAGTGAAGAAAAGTGACTTCGTACACGATTGCCTTGGCAGGAAATCCGAATACCGGTAAGAGTACATTATTCAACACATTGACGGGACTTCGCCAACATACGGGAAACTGGGCAGGGAAGACAGTCGTAATGGCTGAGGGAGAATTCGCTCGGGGAAATACGACTTTTCGGATCATCGATTTGCCAGGTACGTATTCCTTGTATTCCAACTCGGCGGATGAAGAAGTCGCGAGAGATTACATTATCTTCGAGCAGCCTGACGTCACCATTGTGGTACTGGATGCGACTTCATTGGAACGGAATCTCAATTTGGCCTTGCAGGTGTTGGAAATGACCCCTCACGTCGTCGTATGCGTCAATTTGATCGATGAGGCGAAAAGGCTTGGCATTCGTATTGATCTGGAAAAAATCTCGCAAAGCTTAGGCGTTCCCTGTATCGCCATCTCCGCCAGAAATCAAATCGGGATCGAGAATTTGCTCGATCAGGTGGAGAAAGTAGCAAACGGAACAATCGTGCCCAATCCTGTACAGATAATCTACAGTGAACAGATTGAATCCAAGCTGGCACAGTTGGAGCCGCAAATCGAGAAAACCTTGGGTAGCCGTTTTCCGACAAGATGGATCGCTCTGCGGTTGTTGGATGGAGATGAAAGTTTGTTGCGCACCTTGAGAGAGCGCATGCAAGATCCGGCTACAACGGCAAGAAAGGAGCCTTTGACCCATGGCCGAACCGTTTGCCACTAATCCGTCTGATTCCCTTGATGCACTTCTTTCCGCGGCCCAAAGCTCAGTGGAAGGAAATTCCATTCGAGACACGATTGTGAGTGACATTTACCGCACTAGTCGCAGTATTTGTAAGGAAGCTGTGACATACGAAGACAAGCAAAAGCTTTCTCGTGCATATAGGCTGGATAAAATTGTGACGTCAAAAATATGGGGCTACCCCATCATGCTGGCGATTTTAGGCGCGGTATTCTGGATCACGATCGCAGGTGCCAATGTTCCGTCCGGAATGCTTGCAGATATGTTCGGTGTAGTCGAGGGTTATCTAACTGCTGGCTTTCAAGCTGTACACGCACCTGATTGGCTGCACGGGATTCTGGTTCTCGGATTCTTTCGCGGTACCTCATGGGTTGTCAGCGTCATGCTGCCTCCGATGGCTATCTTTTTCCCAGTCTTTGCCCTGCTGGAGAACTTCGGATATCTGCCGCGTGTGGCATTCAACATGGATCGTCTGTTTAAAAACGCTGGCGGACACGGAAAACAGGCATTGACCATGTCGATGGGGTTTGGCTGTAACGCAGCAGCCATCCTTTCCACGCGGATCATCGAATCTCCCCGGGAGCGAATGCTGGCGATTCTGACCAATAATTTCGTCCCGTGCAATGGTCGCTGGCCCACATTGATTTTATTGTCTTCGCTATTTATGGCGACCAGCGCGACAAGTGGATGGCAATCTCTGACTACTGCTCTCATTGTAATGGGTATGGTTATTTTTGGAATCGCTATCACTCTTACGGTTTCCTGGACACTATCCAAAACAGCCTTGCGCGGAGTACCGACACACTATACGTTGGAGCTGCCCCCTTATCGCCGTCCGCAGATTTGGAAAACGATTCTGATCTCAAGCAAGGATAAATCGTGGAACGTGCTGAAAAGAGCCGTCATTGTGGCCGCCCCTGCCGGTATCATCACTTGGGTATTGGGCAATATCTATGTCGGTGGGGACAGCATCCTCGCCCATATGGCTGCCTTTTTTGATCCGTTTGCGCAACTCATTGGTCTGGATGGCTACATTCTCATGGCTTTTATTCTCGGTTTGCCCGCGAATGAAATCGTGCTGCCGATTCTTCTGATGGGGTACATGTCCTCCGGTGCCATGGTTGATGTGGAAGGCCTCGACAACATCAAGGATGTCTTCTTGCAGCACGGGTGGACTTGGTTGACAGCACTCAATATGATGCTGTTCTCTCTGCTTCATTACCCTTGCGGCACAACCTTGTTCAATATTTACAAGGAAACGAAAAGTGTGAAATGGACAGTACTATCCGCACTCATTCCGCTTGCCATTGCTATCGGAGTAACGTTCTTGACTGCCCTGGTGGCAAGGGCACTCGGTTGGGTGTAAAAAATAGCAAAAAGCCTTTGCACAAGACCAGACCTCCTGGTTCGTGCAAAGGCTTTTTCGTGACTTTCCCAGTGGAATCGTACTTTATTTTGTAATAGGTATCACGCCATCCAATCTGACTCTCTCAAACTCTAGCCCGCCCATCTCTACCGTATACGTATCCTGTTTCGGTACCCTGAAAACAATGGAAACAGTTTCCAAATCCTCTGCCACAATCATATCCTTGTAAGCCTGACCCTCTACACGTAAGTTAATTTCTTCTGGTCCCTTGTTTGGAACGACAATGGACAGCTTGCCTTTGTCGTAATTTACCTTTTCAATGTTCAACTGTTTCTTTTTTCCAAACGGAATCGTTTGCGGATATTTGGCATTCATATCAAGCACGAAGTTATCCTTTAGGGAGCGCTTCATCGTCACTTCATCAAATCGCAGCTCCAGTTTTTCCGGGAGAGCCCCATAGAACAGTGACGGAATAAATTGCGCCCTATAGGTATCTGTCCCCTGCACATGCTCCACGTTTTTATTCACCTTGTCGTCTATCGCCTGATATTCTTTCCCGCTTCCATCCACCAATTTCATATTTTCTAATCGATGTAGAACAAACCCATCCTCGAACTTAGCCTCAAGCTCTATCTCTGTCACAGTAGGCGAAGCTATCATTCGGTTCACTTGCAAGCTCGTCACCAGACCATCTGTTTTAAGCACAGCATCTACATCTGCATCCGGTTGGATTACTTTTTCGGCGGCAGTGACAGACTTTGGCAGGGGCAGCAACAGCTCAGCTACCACGACATCATCTCCTGATTTTCGCATATCAACGATTTGCACTGGCAGGACAGGCTTGGTCTGACCCATCAGCGCCTGCATTTCTTTTTCGTCAATTCGATAATCCGACTTGATTATGAGATAATGCACACCATCGATCATTTGAAAATCCCTTGATCCATGACCTCTTTCTGACAGCTTCCCCAACTCTACACGAAGACTCCCATAAAGCATATCGCTTCTTTTCGATTCATCCGGAATTCGCGCAATCTCCTCCATTTTTTCACCGGAGATTAACAGTGTAAACGTAATCCGTCTGTGATCGACCATGGCATCCCTGATCTGATAAACAAAACCGTCCTTCTCCAATTTCACCTCTGGCAGAATCGGATAGCCGTTCTTCAAAGCATGCATGAAACCTTCATCGGGCGTGACCCATTCAAATACCTCCTGGCCTCGCTCTGCACCAGTCAGTCCCCACAAGCTTCCATCAAAGGGCTGAGCAATCTGGAAGAAAAGGGTAGCAGCAACTGCCACTCCGGCTGCCCAAGAGGTAACCTGCCAACGACGGCGACGCTTCTCACGCTGAATTTTTGTGAGTACTTCCTGCTCGAATTTTTCCAAATGAAACGGATATTTTTCACGAACGGTTTGCTTTGCTGATTGACTCCATTCCTTCCACATGCGATCGTCGCTCATCCTTTTACCTCCTTCGACATGGTTTCCTTCAATTGCTTCCTGGCTCGATGCAAACGCGTACGGACGACCTCCTGCGAAACTGAGAGAATATCCGCCACTTCCGCAATCGACAGGTCTTCATAATAGTGCAGGAGAATAACCTGCCTGTACTTCGGTGCGAGGGATTGAATGTACGTGACGACCTCTTCCCGCTTCACCCGGTTTAAAATCTCTTCCTCAACCTGATTGTTTGCCTGCCGATCCATCAGGTCACCCAGATGATCATCCATCGTCGGAAAAATGTTGCGGAACGACCACGACCGAAAATGTTTTTTGCTTTCATTCATCGCGATCTTGTAGAGCCAATGCTTGATCTGTCCGTCCCCGCGAAACTGATCGAGATGCCGATACGCTTTGATAAACACGTTTTGGGTAATATCGTCCGCCAAGGCATGATTCTTTACCGTGAGACTCACCAGATGAAAAATCTTCTCCCCGTATTGCTGCATCAGCCATTTCAGTCTGGATTCCCGTGTTACCTCCAGACTCGCTGGCATTGTTTCTGCTTCGTTCAACCCGTTCACCTCATCCGTTGATTGCTTGCTATTAGGTATGATCCATCCCACGGCAAAAAGGTGACAGAAAATGCAAAAAGAAACCGCTGTGGTTACCACAACGGCTACTTCGCTATCGCTCTACAAAAAATGCTGCATCCAAATATTCGGCTCGATATATACCACTTCGTCCTTTTCCACGTCAACCTGCACGGGAACTAATGCGTCTGGAATGATGTACGATCCGGACTCAGGGAATTTCATCCCTGTCCAGCTTTCCCAATCTTTCAGATTTCCTCTGATCAGCATGGATTCCGGCGCTACCTGCATGATCGTCGCTCCCAGTTTCCAATGCGTGCGCACCCACGGATCAAACGGAGCGTCATCGGTCGTTTTCCACTGAACATACTTGTCCATTGGCGTGAGCGGGTACTTGTGCTTGAGCGATGGACGTACGGGTGCCACCAAGTACGCCAAGCCATTTTCCTTGGCGATTTCCTTCATCGCCGTAACCATCTGCTTGCTCAGACCGAGACCGCGATAGTGGGGATCGATGGAGATGGAGAGTGCCGATAACGCGTTTGGCTGCTTTTCTTGGCGATAGTCTTCAATCCCTTGCAGAAAGACATCATCCCACCCTTTTGGCAGCCCTTCCGTAGTACCATCCCAATAAAATGGAATCGCATTTCCTACAGCCATCAGCTTGTCAGCCTCGTCCGTCAGTATGAATTGATAAGAAGAAAACCAGTCATACAGATGACCGTAATATTCGTTAGCCACTTCGTCATTCAGCATGAAGGCAGACCAGCTTGCTTCGATTAGTTCATCAGCTTGATCGTTTAAATCTGATCTTTGTGCGAAAGTGTAGATGTTGTATGGCATGCTTGGAATCCTCCTACGAATGGTAACTCATAACAAGGAAATTATATAAAATCTTGGACGATTCCTTTGCTTCGAGCTCGATATAAATATAAAAATCCTTTATCTGATAGTTTTTCAAGAGCACTTCTTTTAATAGACATATAATTGACAGCAACATCTACAGTGGTTGCTACTCCCACTAACATTCCTACTGTCGATGGAGAAAAAGTATCCATCTTGTATCCAGCGATACCAGCAAAAGTTGAAAGCATTGTAGGAGACTTAATATTAATGATTGATCGTAAGGATGATAGGAGATAGTTAATTCCTGATCCCCTTAACATTTTAATTGTCTCTCTAGTCCCTTTTTCCATTTGTTCCTTAAATAATATCGTATACTCTTTAAGTTGATGTTCAGATTCTACGTTACTTATTTGCTGCTCATAATTATTTAAGATAGTTCTAAAAGCTAGTAGTTCATCTCGATATTTTCTTTTAAATTTAATAATGTCTTTGTAAGAAGTGTCTGGACTTGGGACAGGCAATATGTTTATAGACAGATTAATTACCGGCTCGATTTTACTAAATACAGG
Source organism: Brevibacillus sp. Leaf182 (assembly GCF_001423865.2). Classification (NCBI taxonomy): domain Bacteria; kingdom Bacillati; phylum Bacillota; class Bacilli; order Caryophanales; family Paenibacillaceae; genus Brevibacillus; species Brevibacillus sp. Leaf182. The sequence goes on from NZ_LMPN02000017.1 coordinate 95,842, forward strand.
CTCTTGTGACTTCCGAATATCAGAGTAAATCCGATTGACTGTACTAGCCTTATCAGTCCCAATTACCGTATAGTTTACATCTGCCAATGCAATATATTTAGCAAGAGTTGCCATGTATATCTCCGCAAAAGTTCTTTCTAATAACAACCAGTCTCCTTCATTATTTTTCACGAATCTATCTAACCCTAAAATATTCGAAAGCCTATATGTCAATTTATCTCTATGAATACTATATGAATCCTCTTCACTAATATTGAAGATTCCCCTCTTAGATTTACGTCCGTGTTCGTTATTCTTCTGTTTTTGAAAATATTTATATTTTCTAATCATCTCATTCTCAAACTCAGTAAAAATTTCATGATTCATTAACTCATCTGGAAATATAGGCCGATACTGGTCCTCATAACTTAAAAATTCGAGTAAATAATTATTATTCCAAGCCTCGTATTCGATTTCTCTCGGAACGATTGAGCTTACTTCATCCCAATATAATAGAGATTTTTTTAACCAAGTCCCATCAGGAATGACAATGCTCGGATAGTATAATATCGTCCTTCTCATCGTATATCTCCTTTTGCAAGAATCCAACCACATTATTTTATCCATTTTTTCCGAACTACTACCTGATTCGATTTTATTCGACATTATCCTTTTAAAAAATTGAATTCAATAAATTTACAGCACCGAAGTCACACAATCTCCCCCTACCTCGTTATATGGTCAAATCCAAACGAGGAGCTGATTCGCATGAAAGAACGAACATGTGTGATTGTCGGAGGCGGTTACGCAGGTATCCACGCACTAAAAACCGTTCGCGATACGTGCAAAGGACGTCCGATCCGCTTCATCTTAATCGATAGAGAGCCTCATCACCTTCGCAAAGTCCTGTTGTTCAAACCAGCCGCTGCCAAAACAGATATCTCGATTCCGCTAAAAAGCCTGTTTCCAGAGGGCGTCGAATTCGTCCAAGGTACAGTCACCTCAATCAAAGGGAAGGAGAAGACCCTCTTATTCCGGAACAAAAACGGCGAAGAACAGGCGTTGCCCTATGACATGCTCATCCTAGCAGTAGGAAGCGTCATTCGCCAACCGGAGCCAGAACAAGGCGGCATCGCTTTGACGGGCATTGAGTCGGCCGAGGCGATTCGGGATAAGTGGCTTGCCAACATGCGCCAAGCCGTCCATGAGAAGCAGCCATCCGAACGTGAGCGATTGTTGACGATCGCCGTTGCGGGAGCGGGTATCAGCGGGATGGAGACCGCTACGGAGCTGGCTTTTGCTATGCGCGAGGAAGCGAAGAACCTCGGCATTCATCCTGATGAAGTCAAAGTCTATCTCATCAACGCCCAAAACCGATTGTTTACGGAAGGTTCTGCCAAAATGGGGCGCAAGCTGGAGCATGCACTCACGGATGGCGGCGTAATCATTCTCCATGGTCAAAAGGCCCTTCATGAGCGGGACGGAATGCTGATGCTAGCCAATGGGCGCACCCTTGCTATCGGGCTGTGCGTCTGGTCGCTCGGACTCTTGCCCAATCCCGCATTGCGCAGCATGGGCTTGCCACTGACCACATACGGACAGGTGGTCGTCGATGAATCCTATCGTGTAGCGGGAATGCCGGGAGTGTACAGTATTGGCGATTGTGCACACATCGTAGATCCAGCCAGCGGGCAAGCGGACACGATGACATGCAGGGAAGCCTCCGGGCAAGCGATACGTTTGGGCAAAATTGTACTGGCTGACTTGGATGGAACCCCTGCCCCCACACACAAAAGCTTCATGGACATTTACTGCGTCGGACTCGGCCCTGAACGCGCAATGGTTTGGACGAGAAAATGGGGACTCGATATCATTTTGACAGGGAAATTGGGGTGGAAGCTTCGCCAGCTCACATGGAATATTGCCAGCATGATAAAATAGGAAAAAATAGGGACGTACGAAGACAAAAGAGGAAGTGACACAGCCATGGAGGCTCTGTACAAACAATACAAGGGGCTCATGTTCCGCCTCGCCTATCAGATGCTCGGCTCGGCCACTGATGCGGAGGATATCGTGCAGGACGTATTCGTGAAGGCCCATGATGTCTCGCTGGAACAGATGACCGAACCGAAGGCCTACCTGTGCAAAATGACTACAAACCGTTGCCTCGATTTGTTAAAATCGGCCCGCAAAAAACGAGAACGGTATACTGGACCATGGCTACCAGAGCCCATCTCTACCCCTGATGCAGACAGCTATGATTCTGTCATTACCAAAGATTTGCTATCCTACGCGATGCTCGTCCTGTTGGAGCGACTGTCTCCCCCAGAACGAGCGGTATTCGTCCTGCGAGAAGCCTTTGACTTCGAATATGACGAGATTGCCGAGCTGGTTGGAAAAACCGAAGCGAATTGCCGCAAGATCATTAGTCGGGCTAAAAAGAAAATGGGGATTGACCCAGAGGAACCTCATCTCACCCCAGAAAAAGAGCTCGGTGAAGAATGGATCGGCCGTTTTCTGTCTGCGCTGGAGCACGGAAATGTAGAAACATTGCTCACTCTGCTTGCCACAGATGCAGTCATGCTCTCCGACGGCGGCGGCAAGGTCACCGCAGCCCTGCATCCGATTTTGTCTGGCGAACGCGTGGCTTCCTTCTTACTCGGCATAATGCGCAGCTTCTCGAAGCGTCCAGATTTCTCTGTAGAGCTCGCATCTTTAAACAACCAAACCGGGTTTGTGATCAGACTGGACGGCAGAATCGACACCGTGGCGTTTTTGCATATCGAACAAGGAGTCATTCGTAACCTCTACTTTGTCAGAAACCCTGATAAGTTAAGATTCATAGTGTCGTAATCGGCTCCTTCCCAGCAAACGAATCACACAAGAATCTCACAAACAAAACCCTCTTTCGTTTCATAGTGAAGGAGGGTTTTGTTTCGCTTCATTCGCGTTCTAAAAAAGTGTGGTCAAAATAAGTTTTGAAATTCGGATACAAAAAGATCAGTGATTCTTTCAATTCGTTGCGTTCTGTATTTTCTTCATCCATTTCAAACAAAATTTCATGGTCAATTTCATAGATTCCACACTTCTCTTCATCCAGACTTTCTTGTAAATCGATACATCGTAGTTTGCCGTACTCCGCATCCCATGAAAAAGGAAGGTAACCTAGCTTGCAAAGCAATGGATTGTACATATCCTTTATACGGTCGAATGGCTCATCCATCCCTTGTTCAGGAATGACGTCGAAATAATGATGGTAAGTAGAAATGAAGGCTTTATACCACTCCGGAAATTTTAGCCCAAATTCTTCTTCGAGCGCAGCCACATCATCGTGACTTACGCTAGAAGGAACCAGCTTCCATCTGGACCATTCTTCATCAATATCAGCTACCTTCATGACATCAGGGACGTCTGGCCGCATCCATCTGCAAAAGCCTTCCTCTGTCACTTGGTTATATCGGGCATAGTAAGCTTCAAAACCATTCTTGATATACGCTTTTCTATCCATATGGTAAGTCTCCTTTTTCCTATAGGAAGTCAGTTTCTCCATAATCGCTTCGTCTCCACGAGTACTTCATCCTGAAGTTCCATTTTGTAAATATCAGGCTTGGATGTCGTCAATAAAAAATCCAAGTCGTACTGACTATCAAAGTACCCCATCATCAATGTCATAACGGCACCATGCGTTCCGATTGCAACCTTCTGCCCCCTGTATTGCTCTAAAATGTTTCGGAACGTTCTTACCACACGATTCCGACAAATGGTGATCGACTCTCCCCCAGGTAAAGAAAAGTCTGGCTCAGTAAACATCCTTTTTACTAATGGATACAATTCGCTATCAGCCATGATTTGATTGTTTCCGATAAAAACGAGTTCTCTCAGCTCTTCAAAAACGACGATCTCTTTCCCTACGGACTGGGCTAGTTCTTCTATGGTTGCCACTGCCCTTTTATATGGACTTGAAATGAACGCATCTATCCCCTCGTCTTTTAACAATTGAGTAATGATACGTGGAAACTTTTTATTTTCCGCCTACATCCTTCCTGCAAATATATTACAACAAAAACCCCCTTCCCGGTTTTCACCAGAAAAGGGGGCGCTCTTAGATTTTGAACCGATGCACGATTTCTTCCATCGTCTGCGTCAAGTCGACATTTCTCTCTGAAATAGCAGCGACCTGTTGGTTGTTATCCGCAATAATGCGAGATTGCTCTGTAATCGCCTCTACACTGTGGGCACTTTTCTCCATCGAGCTCGTCACTTGCTCCACGACAGAAACCACACTGCTGATTGTGGAATTCAACTCTTCAAAAGAGGCATTGAATTCTGCCAGCAACGTATGGAAACGGTGTGCATCCAAATTGTACTTCTCCGATGTTTCCATCATGCTATCATAGTCAGGACTGACCTGCGTATCGATGAAATCCAATACGCTCGACGAATGAGTCGCCAGATTGTCTACGGATTCACGCGCGACCTGGATAATGCGTTGAATATCAATCACGACCTCAGACGATTGCGTCGCCAGTCTGCGTATCTCATCCGCTACGACAGAAAACCCTCTACCGCTGTCTCCCGCACGTGCAGCTTCAATCGCCGCATTCAATGCCAACAGATTCGTCTGCTCAGAGATTGTGAGTATCGCCTCGGCCAACAGGTTGATTTTTTCCATCGATTCTTTCGAGTCGGTGATCGCAACTTCTGTTTGTGCCTTTACATTCATATAGAGCTCTGTCGTCATTTTATCCGCAGCCAATGCATGTTCCCGCAAAGCAGTTGCTCGCGAGCTGACATCCTGTGCGGTCGCAGCCGCTACTTCTGTTCTTTTCGTAATCGAGTGAATGATGGTCTCCATATCATTCAAGGTCGCATTCATCTCTTCTGTGGCCGCCATCGTCTCCTGCATATGGGCGAGCAAGATGCCCGTAGCCTCCGCGGTTCCGCTGGACTGCTCACTTACTTTGTTGGTAGATTTCTTCGCGCTTTGCGCATTTTCAGAGACCGAGTGAGACACGGCTGCCAGCTTGCTCACGACCTCTCTTAATTGCTCACGCATGACAATGATCGACTGTGCTGTCAATCCTATCTCATCCTGCGTGCCCTGCTCGTTTACCGCCATTTTTTCCCGCAAATCAAATTGGGCCGTCTGCGTAATGATCTCCCTCATTTGATCAATCGGGCGGGTAATCCAGCGACTCAGCAGGAAGGAAAGAAGCAACGCTCCTGCCACGGAACATACCAGCTTCCAGACAACGGACTCTAGATTGTCCGCCAGCTTCTGGTTCAGCTCTGTATTATCATACACAATCTTGATAACACGTGAGCGGCTGAGATCATTGGGATCTTTGCCTAGCTTGTACGGGACGAGGCGATAAGTGAGATCTTTCTCTTCTGTTTTTTCATGAAACTCTCTGATTTCTTGTGCTTGGTATGCTTCCGTAAAAATCGGCAAGTGACTATCGATCACCCGCAAGGCTTTCCCGTTACTTCCTGTTCTCCCCAAAGCGTAACCATCGTGGGAAAAGACCAGAATGTCTTTAACCATGTCGTATTTCTCCGTGATTGCCTGTGATACAGCCAAGAAATTAAAGGTCTGGAAAAGAGCGCTGTCCTGCAAATTCACACTGACTTCAAACAGGTACTTCTGGTCAAACGTAGGGAGATAAGCGAACTTTTTAATTTGACCTGTATTGACGGAAACCTCCATGCCATCAGAAGAAAACTCAGTTCCATCGATCCGCTTTTTCAACAGCTCCGTAAAAGCCCCAGCATTGCTGAAATCAAGCCCAATATCGGTTTTGACGCTGGAATGAACGACCTTGATATTTCGGTCAATGATGAAAATATCCATTCCATACTGCTCACGCAGGGCTGCATAGTCCCACGACCCCACCGCTGGATTTTGCCGATAGTTGTTCGTTAATACTTGCAGTGTTTGCTGCATGCGGGTTTCCATGTCTTTCTCAAAAACACCGTATGCCATATCCACATTTTTCACTGCATTCGTGACATGATCCTCTACCAACTGGTACTGTATCGCTTGGTCAGAAATAATATTCGCCTTGAACTGAACATAGTCAATAATAGACAACACAATGGCTACCAGCATCGTAAATAAAGAAATCATCAAGGTAAGCTTAGTACGAAAAGACATCCACATTCGTTTCATAAGTCTGCTCCAAGAAGTTTTATTTTTTTAACATAACTTAACATAATTTACCACATCTTAACTTGTCAATCCTTTCATGAATTTACTGTATTTTGGCAATATACGCACTAAGATTTACCATTAACACCGTGCTTATAGTGTCAATGAACACCGTATGAACTTATGCCCAAAACCGCACTGCACCGCCATTTGTTATGTTAAAATCGGCTCGAACAAAGATGTGCAAAACGTATGTAGGAGGACACCCACATGCAAAATCGTCAAAATGAAATTATTATTCCTGAAAATCCTGTTTCACACTTCCTGTTCACCAGCACCAAATCGGCTGCGATCTGGTTACTCATCAGATTGTATGTCGGCTATGCATGGATTACTGCCGGATGGAAAAAAGTCCAGTCCGATAGCTGGACTGGAGATGCGGCTGGCGGCGCAATTCAAGGGTTCGTAAAAGGCTCCCTGGCAAAAGCAGCCGAAGGAAAGGACGTAACGGGGTGGTACGCCTGGTTCTTGGAAAATATGGTATTGCCAAATGCCAAGGTGTTCGGCTTCCTCGTTGCTTGGGGTGAGGTACTCGTCGGACTCGGCTTGATCCTCGGCTGCCTGACAGGGATCGCAGCGTTTTTCGGCGGCTTGATGAACGTCAGCTTTCTGTTCGCAGGAACGGTCAGTACCAACCCACTCCTTTTTGTTTTTGCCACTTGGCTCGTTCTGGCTTGGAAGGTTGCGGGCTGGTATGGTCTTGATCGCTGGGCGCTTTCTTATCTCGGAACACCTTGGACGAGAAAATCGCGCGATGGTGTTCTGCCGATGAACAAGTAATCCTTTCTTTAACTCTCTAATGACAAAAGCCACCTTATGCGGGTGGCTTTTGTCGTCCCTTCAGCTAAATAGTTAATGAAGTAACGGACAAATTGTATGAATTTATTCCGAGAGGCAACCGAGATTTCTAGTGAATATTTATACATTGTGTTGAATGACTGTCTGATTGCTGTGCATTATTCTTTTGAGGAACTATAATTTTCTTATTTTTCAAATAATTTAAAAGGAGGACTGTATGAACAAGTGGCTACTAGGCATTTCCACTGCTGTTTTGTTGTTTAGTCTCTCAGTCGGCTGTAGTTCGAAGCCCGCCGATAATATCCAATCCCCTCCAGCGGAAACCACTGCAAAGCCTACTACTTCAGAGCCAATGGTCTTGCAATGGAGCATTACCGGGGAGCCGTCTACGATGGATGCCGGCATCGCAACAGATTCGACCTCCATGGACATGATCAATCTCACCTTCGAAGGACTGACCAGCGTCGACCGTCAAGGCCAGATGATCAACGCCATCGCAGAGAGCTACACACACACTCCTGACTTCACTCATTTTACTTTTACCATTCGAAAGGACGCGAAATGGAGCAATGGCGATCCCGTTACTGCTCACGATTTTGAGTACGCCATCAAGCGCAATCTCGACCCCAAAACCGCTTCCGGCTATGCGTATCAGCTCTTCTATATCAAAGGGGGCGAGGATTTTTATTCTGGAAAAGGCAAGCCAGAAGACGTCGGGGTAAAGGCAAAGGACGACTACACACTCGATTTCATCTTGCGCTCACCAACACCGTTTTTCCGCGAATTGACCTCATTCACTACCTACTACCCGCTTCATAAAAAGACCATCGAGAGCAACCCCCAGTGGGCAACAGAAGCCAAAACAATTGTCGGCAATGGCCCGTTTATCATGGATACGTGGGAGCATAAATCCAAGCTCTCCTTCAGCAAAAGCCCTACTTATTGGGACAGCGCCAACGTCAAGCTAGATCAGATCCATATTGTCATCATCGAGGATAACAACACCGCCCTGTCCATGTTTGAAAATGGCGACCTGGATTGGGGAGGCTACCCTTCCTTTGGCTTGTCGCCGGATGCGGTCGGACAGATCAAGGAAGAGGGCAAGCTGCTCGTCGCAGATAACCCCGGCACCAAAGCCGTCATCTTCAATACAGAGAAGCCCCCGTTCACGAACAAAAAAATTCGGCAGGCGTTTTCGTATTCGATCAACCGACAGCAATTGGTGGATAACATCCTACAGACCGGTGTTCCGCCCGCTTATGGCTGGGTTCCCGTTTCCATGGGGTTGAATCCAGACGGCTACTTTAAAGAGGATGTGGCGAAGGCGAAACAGCTTTTGGCGGAGGGCCTGAAAGAGCTTGGGCTGACTCAATTCCCTAAAGTCACGTACTACTACGACACCGGAGAAACGGACAAGAAGCTGGCGCAAGCACTCCAGGACGAGTGGAAGAAGACATTGGGGGTCGACATTGACATTCGCACCTCAGAATGGAAAGTGTTCAACGAGGATGTCCAAAATGGCAAATATGACTTTGGTATCTGGCTATGGGGAGCCGATTTCAACGACCCGATCAATTTCCTCGAAATGTACAAGGATTTGGGTGGCAACAACGTCGTTCGCTTCGACAACAAGGAATACCGCGATCTGCTCAATAAGAGCTACTATGAGACCGACGAGCAAAAGCGCAAGCAACTGATGTTTGACGCCGAAAAAATTCTCATGGAAGAAATGCCACTGGCACCGCTGCACTTCCGCGGTAATGCTTATGTAAAAAACGATAAGGTGAAGGACTTTGTCATCTTCCCTCTCGGCGGTTCCTACTTTAAATACGCGTATATTGAAAAATAATAGAGCGCGGGCATCCTTTCTATGCGAATCAGATAGAGAGATGCCCGCGCTTCCATCATAAATACCGAGCGATCATCCGAACTAACTTTGCAGGGAACTCATGTAAATTGGTAATATCCAAAAATCTTTCATTCCCATAGATATCGCTAATCACATCCTTGTCTTGACCGATTGCGGCTGCAAGAAAGGTAACCCCTTTTCGTTCATACTCCTGTATCGTCTGTTTCATATCTGTAACCGCATAGCTTCCGGTATAGTCATCCATTGCTTTCGGTTGTCCGTCACTTATGCTAATCAACAGTTTTGTCTTTTGGGGGGAAGCCGCTAATCGTTCTGCCATAATTCTGAGAGCCATGCCATCGCGATTATTGCTTCTGGCATGAATCCTCATTAACCGGAAGCGATCATTGGCATCCGCTTTATCAAAGTCGGCATAGGCAAAGATCGACATTTGCTCCAATCTGGAAACATCCGCCGTATCACCGTAGATTAAAATGGGGATATGACAAAGCAGACAATATTCATATACGGCGATCACTGCTCGTTTTGCTGCTTCTAATCTCCCGTAAGCTGACATCGATGCGGATTCATCGACCCTAAGACCAACCACAAGAGAAGGGGATTCCGTTGGAGGTCGTTTCTTCGCAAAATACTTGTAATCCCTGTAAGCAACACTGTCTGCTTGAAATTTGCTGCCATAGTAACGATTCCTCGCAAAGTCGGAAGAGATCTCATGTTCCAGATACGGAAGTGTCTTTCTGGCAATCTCTTGCACGATCGGCATGAGTCCCTGACAAAGACGAGCATATTCCTGTTGGTTTTCCTCATCGTAGTCTGGACGGTGAACGATGAGCTTTACTTTTTTATGAATCGAATCGGAAATGACCTCTCTTGCATCTCGATTCAGCTTTTTACGGAAATCGCGTTCCTTTTGTTTCGCTTCCTCTGACATGGATTCAGGATTTGCCTGATGATATTTAGGAGAGCCATCTTCTCCCAAACCTGAACGTTCCATATGGGTAGCATCATCAGAGACACGGGAAGAGCTTTCGTCACTATCGGCAGATTTTTTCAATGCGATTCCCTTTTCCTCTCCACGGTTGTCTTTGCCAAAATCAGTGTCGTCTATATCTCCCCATGTCCTGATCTCTACGGCGTCGTCAGATTTTCGTTTTTTTTTAACTCAATCTCGGCTTCTTCCAAGCTGGCAAACAAACCATGATTTTTTAGTGCTTCTTCCAAAAGCTTTATTTCTTCCGAGTCGGTTGTTATCTTGTAGATGACCTTATGATAAAGGGATTCTTTTGCGGAAGCTCCTCCGGCAATCGCATCTGCCCAGTAGAAAAAGGAACGCATTCCAGCCACGCCCTTGATCGCATTGGCTCGTGCTGTTCTGTCTAAAACCATAATCATGTCCGCTAAAATACCCAGCATCTTTCCATCTTGAAAACCGGTTTTGGCCATTACACGTTCGATCATGATTTCTTTGGTCGGCAGGTCCATCTTTTCCGTATGCTGAACCCTGTCGCGTAGCGCTTCGTTTAACGGTCTGGTTCCCGCATAACTGCGGTTTGTTGTGATAACCGCGATGAAGTCTGGGTGCCTGCGTATGATCTCGGTGGGAAGATTGATGCTGCCATCCAGCTCCAAGGCAGAGTTTAATGCCATTAACACCGCAGCATCGCGAATAACGTTTGGCTCCTGGATTTCCAGCAGGTAACCCTTTTGATAAGCTCTGACGATTTCGGAAGGGTAAAATCGGTACTCAATCGCTTCGCCATCGGTGTTTTCCGCTGCTGCAAGCTTCAGTAATTGCTTCATCTTTAGGGCTGCCTGTTCCTGTGTAATTCCCAGCGCGTCCATTACAATTTCAGCTATGCTTTGAAAGCCGTCACTTTCATATAAAGCTTTCCATACCGTTTGCTCGGCAGGCTCCATTTTCTCTAGACGTTCAGAAGAAATTACCGGCAAAATAGCACCGATAATATCCGATTTATCCATATCAGCAAAACAAGTGACTTTCGTATACGGCAGCCCGAAATTAGCCGATAATGCTTTGGCTAGTTGTGTTTTACCAGAACCGGCGTCACCTTCTAACAGTATATTGGCGATTTTCATTTCCCCGCGATGCCAGTTGCGTTTGATTTCTTTACTAATGCGCTGTTCTTCTTCACTGACCTTATGGGTGGAGGGCTTTTTCCAAACAAGCTTTTTTTCTGCATCCGTCAACTGTCTTTCGGGTGACAAATCATATTTTTCATCCATCACATTTCTACTCCCCTCATAGCGCTGGGCCACTCTGATTTTTGCTCTTTTTCTCAACAAGAAGAGGAAGCAGCAAAGACGTACCGATTATAATCAAAACACCGCTGACCACATATACCGCAACCAGCGAGAACGTCTCCTTCAGATAGCCGGATATAAACATGCCAATCACCATCATCCCCATAAAAACAGGCATGACCGTACCAGATACCCGGCCAATAAATACCCCTTCTGTGTTCCGTACAAGTAGCGTCTGGATTCCGCTTTGAATACAAGGAAAAAAGAAACCGCTGATCACCAATAGAGCGATGGTTAGCCAAATCATAGTAGACGCGCCTATTCCCATCGTACAAACGGCCGAGACAAGTAAGCCTAACATGAGCAACATCTGTGGCCTCACCTTTTTCGCTATCCCGATTATGATAGCTCCTCCTGCCAGCATGGCTGCCCCATTGGCCATAACCAGCCACTGTAAAAATTGTTTGTCCTGTCCCAAATTCTCGATGACAAGGAAGATTTGAAGCGGCTGTGTCAGACCTGACGCCAATCCGACAGCGGAGAAAGTCAAACAGAGTGTTCGTAAGGAATGATTGGACCCGATATAGCGCAGCCCAGCCTTCAACTCCTTTATGAAGCCGCCAGAATCGTCAGACTTCGGTTCCTCCTCGTCACGGGGAAGCGTCGCTAATATAAGGGAAGACCCTAGGAACAGAACGGCAGTCAAAATCAGAGAGACTGTAATTCCAAACTGGATGAAAATAAACGTGCCGATGACCGGACCTAAAACCGTAAAGACAGCGACAAGCGTTTGGGACATTGCCATCGCGCCTTGCAGTTGTTCAGCCGGCACATGACGCTTGTACAGCTTCATGGCCGAGGGTTGGGAAAATTGAGACAGGCTGGCGGAAATAAATGTTCCGATGAGAAGTGCCATCCATCCACCATTCATGAGTGCAAGCAGCACAGCCCCGACGGACAGGGCAGACAGCAGATCGCTCCAAACCATTGTCCGCTTCGGCCGCCATCGGTCGGCAAAGGTTCCGCCAATTAGGCCGAATAGAAAAATGGGTGCGAATTCCGCAACCGAAATCAGTGATACATAAACCGAATTGTTATTCGTCAATTCGCTAACGAAAAGAAGAACGGCATAATTCCGGGTCCAAATCCCCAAATGCAGGAGCACGCGGGAGAGGACAATCGTTCGAACATAAACATTGGAAAACATTTCAATACCCCATATCCTTTAATAGTTTTGATAATGTGCGCAGACGTTCGCTGATCATCTCATCGTCATAGCTCAGCCCTTGGCTAAACAGCTTGATATCTTCATGAAGAGTCTCGTTATCCGTACATATCGCCACGTTCATTGCATCCCCTTGCAGGGCAACCCGGTCGATGACGGGCTCTTGCGGGTCATAATAATGCTCATATCTGTATGCGTCGCGAAAATGGGCCAAAGACCGACAAATCAGTATGGACATGTCAAGAACGCGATGGAGCGGCATTTCCTCCGATTGTTTTGACCATTCTTCTCCCGTGTATCTCCATACCTTGGCAGATAGATCAACCTTTCTTCTCGAGCTGCCCTCTGCCACTCCCAGAGAAAGTGCTTTTGCATCTGTGTTCCTGGCTAATCGTCCATCAACACGCTCATAGTTATCCGACACGACAACAGGCTTATGGTTCAAGTTCGTCGATATTTTCATTTTCTTTCCCTCTTTTCGTTTGATTATTGTTCTTTCTTTTTTTCCTGGTGGTATCCGCGCTCTCCGTACGGCTGGAGCTGGTCGAGCCATTTTTGTTCCAATTTTTTCAGCGCATCTTTTTCATCAAAGAATCCGTCTTCCTTCTTTTTCAAAACCTCCAACACTTCAAAGACGAATGCCTCTTCTCCGTACTCATTCCATTCCCGTTGAAGCTGCTTGTTTATATGCGAACCCATTTTGAGAGTGAACAGCTTTCCGTTCATCGTCTTGAGGTTGCGGGTGCCACTGATCCAGATTTTTTGGTTTTCGGTGTTTTTGATCTGATACACCCCTGCCTGCGTTTCCGATTCTTTATACAGTTGTTTCAGTTCTTCTCGATTCATCGTTTCTCCCTCACTTTTCAATAACCGAATTAAATAGACAAAATTAGTTTTTGTTTATTATTTAATAAACATAATGATCCATCGTCTTTTAATTGTCAAGTGCACAAAAAAACACCGGAACATGTCCGGTGCCTAATTGGGGTTGGGTTACAACGAGTACAAGGCCAATGAATCTCCAACAAACAATAGAGAGAAATGTCTATACTTAAGCTTGTTTAGCGAATCCTCTTCTATAGCGTTTTCACCATATAGTAGCGATCGTTTCCGCTACCATATTCCGCAATCCGTGTCTCGATAACCGCAAAGCCTGCTTTTTGATAAAGTCCGACTGCTCCAGTATTATCAGGGCTTACGGTCAGGCAAATCTGACGAAAGCCATCCTCACGCAACTGCTCCAGCAAATGGTTCAAGAAAGAGAACCCATACCCCATCCCTTTACGATCTGCTCGGATGTAATACCCATACATGTAGCACTTGTCCGGCTGACGGAAATCCCTCAAGAGCTGGCATACCCCGACAGGACACTCCTCCTCCGCTTCCATGAAAAGTGCAACGCAGCCATGTCTCGCGAGTGGCACGAGCACCCATTCATCAATCGCTCCATGTACGCCAAAAGCCTCCTGCTCCATAGCCTTGATCATCTGAAGCTGGCTTTCTGTCAATGTCTCAACGATTTCTACGCGCGTATTTTGCATCCCAGTCATCTCCCTATACGGGTTGCCGCCTCGCTCCGATGACTTGTTCTGACTTAACCGTTATGTCGGCAAGCACCGCTTCATCTAGCTCTACACCTAAGCCTGGCTGATCTGACACGACAATCTGACTTCCGTGAATCGCAAGCTGAGCCACATCCCGCGAAATGATCGTAGGTCCTGCCAGCTCGTTGGAAATGATGTTTTTCTTCGCCAAAGACAAATGTGCACCGGCTGCACTGCCAATCGAGGACTCCAGCATCGAACCAATCTGGCACTCCATCCCGGCCATTTCCGCCTGATTCACCAATTTGAGAGCAGGATAAATCCCTCCACTTTTCATCAGTTTGATGTTTACTTTATCTGCCGCTTTCTTCGCGATGACTTCCCGCATTTCCTTCGTGCCATGCAGTCCCTCGTCTACCATAATTGGAATCGTTGTTTGCCTGCGGATTTCCGCCAGCGCATCAAGATCATCTGCCAAGACAGGCTGCTCCATCCAATCAATGTGACAATCCTCGAGCTGTTTCAATACAAGCAAGGAGTTCGCACGGTTCTCCCACCCTTGGTTGGCGTCCACCCGCAGCCCTACGTCAGGGCCAACTGCCTCTCGAACTGCCCGGATTCGCTGGATATCTGTCTGAAGATCGGCTCCCACTTTTATTTTGATCGTGTCATACCCGGCTGCCACTGCTTGCCTAGCTTCAGCAGCCATGACTCCTGGCTCCAAAATGCTTAACACATAGGGGAAGGAAAGAGTCGTGTGATATTTTCCTCCCAAGAAATGATAAACAGGTTGACCAGCCGCCTTGCCCATCAGATCATAGCAGGCGATATCGATGGCGGCTTTTGCTGCTGGTGCTCCCCAAACAGCCTGGTTCATCTTCTCATGGATTCTCTCGATATCAAACGGATTTTCACCGATCACAACAGGCGCCAGGTTATGAACGAGCATCGTATAGGTAGACTCCCACGTCTCTCCGGTCACATTTTGATCCGGTACCGCTTCGCCTAGTCCAACCAGGCCATTGTCGGTCTCCACTTTTACAATAATGGACGGCATATCCTCATAAGAGGCGTACGCGATAATAAATGGGCGTTTTAGCGGCAACCTTATGGCATGAACCTTTACAGACGTTATTTTCATACTCGACTACCCTCCGTAGCTACTACTCGTGGAATGATTCGATAATAAAGGGACATGGCATTCACAGAGCCATCTTCGCCTTTTACAAAGCCAACTGTCAGCTCGCTTCCCTCTCTATCTGTGATAAATTGATGCTCCCCAATTGGTCGCAATAGGTAGTTTAGTTGTTTTCCACCAAACGCATCCGACGTTTTATCTATCATCATCAGGACATCCTCTACCATATATACGATGATATCCACTCCTTCCCCACTAACGTATCGACCGACATACTCTTCTAATTGGACAAGAGGGACACTGTATGTCTCGAATTGGTACTGTGGCGTATTCAATGGACGCCCTTCTACGGCATGAAGTGCTGTCAGAGTGGCTTTTTCGACGGGGCTTCCGATCAAATTGGCCAAGGCCATGGATGTGATACCCCGTTCGGGAACAATCGCTAAATGGGCAGCGACACCTTTGATCGCTCCACCGTGCTTGATCAAGGTACCCCCATAGTAGTCGGGTTGAATGGATAAGCCATACCCGTAATACCTGCTGTAGCTGTTCTGGACATGCGGATAGATCATTTGTTTGACGCTCTCCTCGGATAATATTCGTTCCTTGCCCACACATCCGCCCGTACGGAAAATTTCAGCGTAGTTCAACATGTCATTCACTGTTGAATTCAAATGCCCCGATGCGGCTACGAGTAGCCCATCCTCCCAATTTGGATCAGGGTAAATCTCAGATACGCCATTGCTCTCTTTAAAATGATAGATGGTCGTTACATCCGGTAGGTGTGGCAGATCGCTTAGAAGGAAGGTGCTGCTCTTCATGTCTGCTGGTTCTAAAATATGCTCTTTAACATACACGTCATACGATTTCCCACTCACTCTGGCAATGACCGCTCCCAGAAGAGAATAGCAATCATTCGAATAGCTGAACAATTGTCCTGGAGAGCCCACCAGCTCATATTCCGCCAGGGCAAGAGCTTCCATCAGCTCTTCGAACGTGTAGATTGGTTTCTGGTACTCCTTTTTCAAGTAACGGTGTATCGGGTTATCCTCGTCAGCCATGTCTTCGAGCATGGAGTTGCGAATCGCCAGGTTATCAATGGGCAGCGGCGGTATGCCCGTCGTGTGCGTCATAAAATGGTGGATCGTCATCTGCTCCGTCTTTTGACGATCCGGAGTACGAAACTCAGGGAGGTACTTGATCACCGGATCATGAACAGAGAGCTTTTTCGCTTCTTGTAGCTGCATGATCGCCATGCATGTAAAGGACTTCGTAACGGAGGCCAAACCCATCACGGTATCAGGAGTGATTTCGAGTTCCCTTTCCCGATCCCGGTAGCCAAAGCTTTTGCGAAACAGGCTCTGCCCATTCAGATTCACACCCATGACGAAGCCCGGAACTCTGCCTTCCTTCATTTCTCTTTCAACCAGTTGCTCCCACTCTACTGACCAGCCTTGCTGTCTCATTTCTTCCACCTCTTTCGAATGTTGTCATACCATGCCCTACTCGTTCACCCACATGTCCTGAATAATCAAGGATGCCAATGGATTTGGCTTGACGCCTTGAATCCGGTTACTGACGACCACGAATGTCTTTGCGGAATAGAGCGGAATCCAATAAGCCTGTTCCACGACTCTTTTTTGAATGTCTGCAAAAACCTGCTGCCGTAGCGCTTGATCCGTTGTCGTTCGTCCTTTATCTAGCAGGCTATCGAGCTGTTGATCACTGAGGCGAAAGAAATTCAAGCCCCCGATCTGACTCGAATGCAGTAACAAGTGCAAAATATCTGGATCGACGCTGCCATGACTCATTGAGAACAAATCGAACTCGCCCTTCAGTGCCTGTTCAAGAGCTGTTGCTGATTCATACTTTTGGATATGCAATTCGACACCAATCTCTTTGAACATACTTTGCACCAACTGATGTCCGGGATTTGTTTCTTCGATGAGCATTGTCAGGCTGAGCATTTTTCCATCCTTTTCACTTATCCCTTGCGCGTTTGGTTTCCATCCTGCCTCTTCCAGCAGTTGTCTGGCTTGATCAGCATTGTACTTGTAGCCGTACTGCTCTACTGCCGCATCGTATCCGATCATCGTTGGCGGGATCGGTCCGTAGACAGGCACCCCCTCTCCTTGCAGATCTGCCATGATCAATGCATCTTTGTTGATCACCAGGTTCAGTGCTTTTCTCACGCGGACATCCTGCAAGATTTCATTTTCCAGATTCATCCCAATGAAGTACTCTGCAGGCTGCATCCCTTCCAACACCGTAAAATCTTTGTGATCCTTGTATTTCTTCGCGTCTTTCGGGGGTACAGTGGCAATATCAATCGTCCCACTGTCGAGAGCAGCCATCATGGTCTGGTTGTCTTGAATAAATTTCAGAACGAACTTGTCGGGTCTCACTGGTCCTTGATTCAGAGCAAAAGGAGATGCCCACTTATACTCGTCGTTTCGTACCAGTGTGATCGATTCGCCTGTTTTCCAGCTCTCGAATTTCCACGGACCTACCCCGACAGGATTGCGCCCCAGCTCATTTCCGTATTTGTTTCGTGCCTCTATGGAAATGGGTTGCTGGTAGCCGCCATATGATAAGTTAGAAAGTAATGAAGCGGAGGGCTTATCCAAATGAAAGATCAATGTGGAATCATCAGGAGCTGAAATGGATTTGATCGAAGATACGTCCGGTCCCGTAACCGGTGAGGCTGTTTTCGGATCGAGTGCACGTTCATAGCTTTGCTTAAAAACTTCTGCGGTGAGCGGTGTTCCATCATGGAACTTCACGCCAGGGCGTATCTTGAACGTCATGGTCTTGCCGTCTTCCGAGATCGTGTACGATTCAGCCAGATGCGGCTTCAACTCAAACGTAAAGGGATCGAGGATCAGCAAAGCTCCCCCCAATAGGCCCCCAACAAAATTTCCCGCTGGCAACGACGTCTTTTGCGGGTCCAGCGTATCTGGCTCTATCTGGTAGCCCATGGTGATCGTCCCTCCCTTTTTGGGCTGGGAGTTTTTTGCTGGTTGATTTGCTTGCTTCTCATCTGTAGCCGGAGCTGGAGCAGAACTGCAACCAACAATGGAAAAGACGAGTACACACATGAGTAAAACGCTGCGTATTTGGCCCTTTAAGCGTTCTGGTAGCATGTCGGGACCTCCTTTTTCGAGTCATTTCCATTCGACGTCTATTCGTGTCGTTATATAGTCGCTAATTAGGTCGGATTGCTTCTAGGATGAGGGATGTGGGGGTCCCGGGCTTCCTTCACAAACGGAAGTGCCGGGACAAGTTGATGTTAGATGAGGAGAATCATGGATGATTAAGCCGATACACAGCCCGCGGGCGTCCTTGCTGATACGGCTGTTCTTCTCCGACGACCTCTACGACCTGATGCTCGATCAGCTTTTTCAAGGTTCTTTCTGAGCTGCGGCGACTGATTTGGAGGTACTCAGCCAAATCGGAAGCGGTGAAGCGGTTATCGCGGCGAAGCTTGACAAACTGCATGATTTTCGTGATGGTAGCGACACTTGCGCCAGTCTTCTCCGCGATCTCCAGCACTTCCTTGTTCTCGCTTTTTAATCGGAACGTCTTCGATTCGGTGTTTAACGGACCAATCACTTCTTTTTCATCCGTTACCAGATACGCACTGCTTTCCTTTGTTTTCTGGGCATGATAAATCGCAATGCGTGCATTGGCTTCGGCCTCTTTCGCGGTTAGGCCAAAACCAAACCCGATGACAATCGTCACTTTGGCAAGCAGATCGACATTACCCAATACTTGCATGATCTTCCCAGATTCAATCATTTGCTCGATGCTGCCTCTCGTGCCATAGATGATGAACTGATCCAGTCCCCATTTTTGAATGGAAGCATCAGTCTCTTTGACGAGCTCCAGCAGCTCTTGCAGCAAAATAATCGTCGCATCCTGCCATTGTGTCTCTACTGGCGGACCATCATTTTGCTGGATCGCTACAATTCCCACAGCGATCTGCGAGTTTTTGCTAATTTTCAATTGACCATAAGCAACGGCTTGATTGACAGCATCGCGAATATTCTTATCGGGACTGACAAGCGATACGGAAGGAATGTTCATCTCACGCAATCGTCTGTATACATAGTCAACGCCAGTCAGAGCAAAATGGCTCTTTTTCTGTTCCCAGCGCTCCTTGTGGAACTGGATAATCTCCTCTACGTCAAATCTCGTCCCGCCTTCTTCAATAATCTCACTGTAGTCTTTTACATACCAAGGCGTAGAAGTAATGCCCAATTCTTCAGCCACCTTCTCAATATACGCCGCTTTTGGCAAATCTATCGAGATGCGGTCCAGTCCTCCCGGTACGTTCAGCAAGGTATGAAACAAAGAGAGGGAAATGGTATATTCATCGATCGGGATGTACACAGCAGGCAGCTTCTTTTGCTCTACCTTTTCCTTGGCAAAAAAATAAGGAAGTGGGCCAGCAAAAAGCAGCACGTCGCAGTCATGGATTTGATCAAGCAACGCAGCGCTCTCTTTGGGGTTTTGGTATGTATACGAAGTCAGTTGAATGTAATCGATGGATTGGGTATGTTTCAAGATCCTTGGCAAAAATTCTTCCGAAGAGATTACTGCTATCGTAATGGTCAATGTTCCACTCCCTCATCTCTCTATGATTTCCACACGTCCTTGAACACGCGGATGAAGTTTTTGCCCAAAATACGCTCAATCGCTTCATCCTTGTACCCTCTTTTGGCAAGGGCACGCACAAGCTCTGGAACCTTGGTATGTCCTTTTACGACATCAAAATCTTTGCGTCCTGCTTGGATAAACACATTGGGAGAATCATATTTCATGAATGGCTCGATGATGTCCAGACCCAGTCCGACGTGTTCAACTCCAACCAGCTTCACGATGTGATCGACGTGGTTGATCAAGTGCTCGATATCAGCCTGGTCGTCTGTGTCCGCTACGAACAGATTGACGCCATTGATGCCGATTACGCCGTTGGTGAATGCGATCGCCCTGATTTGTTCATCCGTCAGATTGCGCATGGAGCCCGCTAATGTCCGACAGTTGGAATGGGACGCGATGATGGGCTTACGTGCTACCTCGATTAAATCCCAGAAGCCTTCGTCATTCAGATGGCTGACATCAATGATGATGCCCATTGCTTCTGCCTCTTCGACGACGCGGATGCCGAACTCGGTGAGCCCGCCCTTGCGCCCTTCCCGTACTGGACTAAAATGACTGCCATCTCCAACGAAGTTCCGCCTGCTCCACACGAGACCCAAAAGGCGCACGCCCAGCTCATAAAAAACACGGAGCATACTCAGATCATTATATAACGGTTCCGCACCTTCCAGAGAGAGCACAAAACCAATTTTCCCCATTCGCTTCGCAGTCTCGATGTCGCTCACACTTTTGCAAACCATGATTTTATCAGGTGATTCATCTACCTCTGCGTGCAACGCGCTGATTTGTTGCAGTGCTTTTCTCAAGCCCATCTCCGGCAGGAATTTGTTGTCGATATAAATCGCTGCGACAATCGTCTGCACCCCGCCCGCCACAAAATCAGGTAAGTAATCCGATTCTATTACGTTTCTCCTGCCCTGCTCGCGTTGAATAGCGACATCCAGCAAAAGGTCAAAATGTCCATCGATCATGTGTGTCATACCTCATGCTCCCCCTGTTATTTCAGGTTTTCCGGGTTAAGTGGTGCAAGCTCCGGTAAAAGAAAGCGTCCGTCTCTGCGAATCAAGTGGTCATCGAACCAAATCTCACCGCCACCGTACTCCGGGCGTTGAATCATGACCATGTCCCAATGGATGTTCGACTTGTTACCATTGGATGCCTCGTCATAGCATCGTCCTGGGGTAAAGTGGAAGCTGCCATCGATTTTTTCATCAAATAAAATATCCTGCATAGGCTCCCGAATGAACGGGTGGACCCCCAAAGCAAATTCCCCAATGTACCGGGCACCTTCATCCGTATCCAAAATGTTGTTCAAGCGCTCCGTGTCATTGGCTGTAGCGTTAACGATCTTCCCGTCCACAAACTCCAGCCGTACCTTTTCAAAGGTAAAGCCTTGGTAAGGCGAGGGCGTGTTAAACGATAGGACACCGTTCACCGAATCGCGAACAGGGGCCGTAAATACTTCACCGTCTGGTATGTTGTAGTGCCCCGGACACGGAATCGCTGGAATGCCTTTGATGGAGAAGGTCAGCTCTGTGCCAGGTCCCGTGATTTTCACGCGGTCAGTTCGCTCCATCAGCTCCTTGAGCGGCTGCATGGCTTTTGCCATTTTGGCATAATCCATCGTGCAGACATCGAAGTAAAACTGTTCGAACGCTTCTGTACTCTTATTTGCCAACTGCGCTATGGAAGGCGTCGGATAACGGAGATAGACCCATTTCTTTTTGAGACGCACGATACTTACTTCTTTGAAAAAGGATGTAGCCAGCTTCATCTGCTCATCAGGGACATCAGACACTTCATTAATGTTCAGCCCACCCTCGATGATGATGCACGCTTGCATTTTTTCCATTCGCTCTTTGTCCATCTCTGCCTCTAAACGGAATTGCTCCTCTGTTCCCGCTAGTAATAGCTGACGGCTTATCGAGGATTCACGCAGGTTCACAAAGGAATGTCCACCTGCTCGCGAAACTGCTTTGACAAGCTCCTTTATCAGGGCGGCGTCCACCTCCATCGCATCAATCAGCACGTTATCTCCTGGTTGCACATTCGTAGAGTAATTCACCAGAACATTCGCCAGCTTCGTAAGACGTGGGTCCAACATCTATCTATCACTCCTGCTCCTTTATTTTTCATAGAGATGACAGGCAACCAGTCTGCCATCTGTTTCTGTAAATGGAGGGGCTTCTGTCTTGCAAACGTCCATGCACGCCCAACAGCGCGGGTGAAACTTGCAGCCCTGCGGCGGATTGGATGGAGACGGCAGATCACCTGTTAACATGATCCGTTCTTTTTTCTCGTCAGGATCCGTGATGGGAATGGCGGAGAGAAGCGACTGTGTGTAGGGATGCATCGGCCGTTGAAACAGCTCTTCTTTTTTCGCCAGCTCAACCACTTCTCCCAAGTACATCACCGCTACCCGATCGGCGATATGCTCGACGACACTCAAGTCATGCGAGATAAAAAGATACGTGAGCGAAAACTGCTCCTGCAAATCCTGAAGCAAATTGAGAATTTGCGATTGGATCGATACATCCAGAGCGGACACAGGCTCGTCAGCTATGATGAGCTTTGGCCTGAGCATCAAGGCGCGAGCGATCCCGATTCTTTGCCTTTGTCCTCCGGAAAACTCATGTGCGTATCGCGACAAATGACTTTTGTTCAAACCGACGATCTCTAGCGTCTCTTCGACCATGGCTGCTCGCTCGCGCTTTGGGATACCATGGGCAATCAATGGCTCTGACAAAATGTGCTGGATCGTCAGCTTTGGATTGAGGGTATCAAATGGATTTTGAAACACCATTTGCATATCACGCCGCAGCTTCTGCATGTCTGCCTTCTGTACGCTGCGGATATTTTGACCCTCGAACACGATCTCGCCGTCTGTCGGCTCGATCAAGCGCAAAATACATCTGCCCAGTGTCGACTTGCCACAGCCTGACTCTCCCACGATTCCCAACGTTTCACCTGCGTTGACAGTCACGTTCACTCCATGAACGGCATGCACGTAACTCGGCTGCTGGAACCACCCCTTGCGGACAAGGAACTTCTTATTCAGGTTCTTCACTTGCAAAAGAGGTGTCTTCATCCATTCACCGCCGTGCTTTCCCTGTTCTCTTGATACAGCCAACAACGGCACTCCGACTGTTGATCCACATCCAGCAACGGGGGATTTTGTTCCAAACAGACAGGCATCACCTTCTCGCATCGCGGAGCAAAGCGGCATCCCTTCGGATAATGATCGGGAGTCGGCACACTTCCCGCGATACTGTGCAATCTCTTCTGGCCTTTCGCATTATGTGGCGTCGATTTGATCAAGCCCATGGTGTACGGATGCTTGGGGCTGCGCAGCAGCGTGCGAACATCAGCCGCTTCAATGACCTGCCCGGCATACATCACCAGTACCCGGTCACATGTCTCGGCGACGACGCCCAAATCATGCGTGATCATGATGAGCGACATGCCCAGCTCTCTTTGGATTTTTTTCATGACATCCAATATTTGCGCCTGGATCGTTACGTCTAGTGCAGTCGTCGGTTCGTCCGCTATCAGCAGCTTTGGATGACAAGCAATCGCCATCGCGATCATCACGCGCTGTCGCATCCCCCCTGACAGACGATGCGGGTACTCGTGATAGATTTCATTGGCACGTGAAATGCCTACCTGCGTCAACAGCTCGAGCACTCTTTGTCTCGATTGGACTCGGTTCATGCCCTCGTGCTTTTCCAGCCCTTCGCTCAATTGCTTGCCGATGGTCAGTACGGGATTCAGCGAAGTCATCGGCTCCTGAAAGATCATGGCGATCTCTTTTCCTCTGATCTTCTGCATCTCTTTTTCGCTATAGCGCAAGAGATCGGCTCCGTTCAGTTGAATACGGCCTGCAATGCTTCCGTTTTTACCGAGCAAGCGCATCATGGATAGAGAGGCAACGCTTTTTCCACACCCTGATTCTCCAACGATCCCGACTGATTCACCTTTTTTGACCTGCAAGCAAAGATTGTCCACCACCTTGAAAGCCCTTTCATTTTTTGAAAACGTGGTAGTCAATCCTGTCACTTCCAACACGTTTGTCACGTTACTCACTCCTTTTTTGGGAACGGAAGCTCGTAAACTATGATTTGGGATCAAAGATATCTCGCAATGCATCCCCGAGCAGATACACCGTAAAGACGACTGCCGTAATCGCAAGACCGGGAAAAGTAGCGAGCCACCAAGCTTCTCGCAAGTAATTTTTCCCTTCATTCAGCATCGTTCCCCACTCCGGTGTAGGAGGCTGGGCACCCAAACCGATAAAACCCAATGCCGAGGTTCCCAAAATGGCACTCCCTATGAACATAGTCGTATAGACGATCAGCACGTTCGAGATGTTCGGAATGAACTGGCGCGTAATGATCCACCAATTCGAGCTGCCGATGGAGCGGCTTGCTTCCACATAGCCGGATTGCTTGATCGAGAGTGCCGCACCACGGATCAGAATCGAAAAGGCCGGAATCGATGATATTCCGATTGCAATCATCGCATTTTCCTGACTCGGTCCGAGCACAGCTACAATGGCTAGAGCCAGCACAATGCCGGGCAACGCCAGCATGATGTCCATGATTCTCATAATCAGATTATCAACAATTCCTCCGAGGTAAGCACAAGTCACACCAATCAGCGTTCCTGCTACAAACGTCATGACAGACGCCAGCACAGCTACGGTCAGCGTCACTCTTGTTCCGTACAGCAACCGGGATAAAATATCGCGGCCAATCGCATCTGTCCCTAGCCAGAAGTCTTTCGACGGTCCTTGCATAAATGCTTCGTAGTACGTTTTCGTTGGATCATGCGGAGCGATCCACGGCCCGATGATTCCCAGCAAAACAATGCAGAGCATCATCAGGAAGCTGTATTTCGCTTTCTTTTGCTGCATGATCTTCTCCCATAATTCGAAACGAGGCATAGACCATTGCTTACTCCAGAACACGTTACGCCCCCTCCTTCGCGGCGTAGTCAATGCGCGGATCGAGAACCGCGTACAGGACATCAATCAAAATGACAACGAGGACATACACAGCCCCTATAAACAGCGTCGTTCCTTGAATCATCGGAAAATCCCGCGAGCTAATCGCTTGAATCGCCAAAGTCCCCACTCCTGGCCAGCCAAAAACCTGCTCGACAATCACAGCCCCGCCGAGCAATCCAGCCAGTTCCAGGCCAATGACAGCCACAATCGGAATCATCACATTGCGAAACGCGTGCCGCAGCAGCACAATTCGTTCATTCATCCCTTTCGCGCGTGCTGTTCGGATATAGTCATTGGACAAAACCTCCACCATGCCAGCACGAGTGAGTCGGCTGAGTGCGGTCGCCGTCAATATCCCCAAGGTAAACGCTGGAAGAACCATGTCTTTTAGTCCAGTCCCTCCCGCAATCGGAAACCAGCCCAGATGGACGGAGAACACAAGGATGACGAGTAAGCCCAACCAAAAGCCGGGTATGGACATCCCAAAGGTGGAAAAGGTCATGATCGCTCCGTCGATGGGTGTATCCTTGTATTTCGCCGCCAGGACACCCAGCCCGATACCGATCACAACTGCCACCACGAGGCTGGCTACTGCCATTTTTGCTGTCGCGGGAAAACGATCGGCAATTTCTGTGCTGACAGGCCGGCCCGTTTTCAGGGAAGTGCCGAGATCCCCTTTCAAAACACCAGAAGCATAGTCGAGATACTGGACGACCAAAGGTTTGTTCAAGCCCAGCTCTCCGCGAAGCGACTCGATTTGTTCGACAGTCGCCCGCTGCCCCAGCATGATCCGCACAGGGTCACCGGGGATGAGATGAATAAGCAGAAACGTAAAAATGGAGAGTCCAAACAGGACAAGGATGCCCGACAGTAGGCGCTTCACTATATATTGCTTCATGATGTCTTCACCCAGATGTGAGAAACGGTATGAACTTGCTTCTTCTTGTTGTCTTCCGGCACTTTGCTCTCCTCCCTTTTCCTTCACTAACGACACTTGTCGTTATAGTGTCGTTATTAGTTAAAAATAGTCTATTCCAAATTTACAGA
Organism: Brevibacillus sp. Leaf182; assembly: GCF_001423865.2. Taxonomy (NCBI): domain Bacteria; kingdom Bacillati; phylum Bacillota; class Bacilli; order Caryophanales; family Paenibacillaceae; genus Brevibacillus; species Brevibacillus sp. Leaf182. The sequence goes on from NZ_LMPN02000017.1 coordinate 121,580, forward strand.
AAGTTCAACTCGTTTTTTCTTACTTCATTCAAAAAGAGCATGGTCCTTTTCTACCATGCCCCTTCTGAAGAATCGTTCCGTCCTCATTCCTTGCCGTGCCTCATCTGTAGCAATACGTTTGCCGTTAGCTGTGGATGGCTGAGCGGAAAATGATGCGCGACGGAGAGCCTTTCGATCTCTACATTTGCTTCCCTGAATGCATCCTCTGTTCCTTTTGTCAGTTGATACGTTTTATCCTGTGTCCCCCATACGATCTGGACTGGAAAAGGGAGAGGCTGTGTCGCTACCGCCATTTGCCGGAATTCATTCATCAAATAGCGCAGAACGTCTGTATGCGTCTTGCTGATGCGCGGGGATTTCAGGAGCTTACCTGCCCTGTCTACATAGCCTTTTGGCATTTCCTCCGTGGACTGAAATACTCCTTGCTCAAGCATTGCTTTTTCCAATTTGGCTGACGTTACCTGCTTTTGCAAAAAAAGCTGAAGGAGGGCTGGACTCTTCCCCAATCCCGCCTGCAGCCGAGAATACTTCGGGGCATGCAGGGGTGGCTGCAAAAGGTATAGCTTCTCGATTTTTTCCGGTACTCGCTTTGCTGCCTCCCATGCCAAAAACCCGCCAAATGAATGTCCTGCAAGATGAACCGGAGATGGCATCTGTCGCAATGCCTCGGCCACTGCCTCGATAAAGCCCTCGATCGGTTTTTCGTGATGGTGATAGGGCGATCTGCCAAATCCGGGCAAATCCAGTAACCATACTTCCTGTTCACCCAACTGTTCAGCGAGCGGGAGTAAATCTCTCATCTCACTGAAAAGCCCGTGCACGAGCAGCCACGGAGTACCCGAGCCTTCTTTCTTGTACGCGGCCATGCCTGCGATTTGCTCTCGGTGAAAGTGAGGAGGTACTTTCTGATCCTTGACCGACAAACGGTAGTCGAGATCGGCAATCACACTGGGAAGATACGCCGCTACGTCGTATGCATCGATGCTTTTTTTCGCTTTCATTTGCTGAAAGGGAGCGAGGGGGAAGTCTTTCTTTACGAGAAAATCCATCGAATTGGCAGGTACCCCGAGCAAGCGGCTGCCGCCGTTATGGAGAATTTTTTTCAAGACCGATACCGGGAAAGGAATGGTTGGTGGCTTCATCCGTAATTCTTTAGCCATCAACGAAATCAGCTCTGAAAAAGCTGGCGTGGCACTCCGCTCATTTAAGGCGTAATACGTTCGATGCTCGATGTGATTTGTCTCTACAATCCCCACAATGACCTGGGCAAAATCGTCGACGGAAAGCAAGGGCAGCCACCACTCCTTACCACCGGGAAGAACAGGGATCTTACCACGCCGCATGGAGCTGATCACGAGCCCCAATCCATCTGTTTGTTCTGTGTTCCCGGTGCTTCGCGGGCCTATGATCGTACACGGATTTACCACGACCAGCGGCATTCCTTTTTGATACGCCTCTTGTCTGAGGTATAGATCTGCCAGAAACTTGTATTTCTCGTAGCCCCCTGCCTCTCGATAAAAATCGGTTGGCGCAAAAACATCTGTCGCCAGCTTTCCACTCTCATCGTCAAACGGACTCATGTAGCCAACGATATGAATCAGCTTTTGTAGACGCTGTTGTTTATGCAATTCGTTCGCTAGTGCTGCAAGGTGACTTGCTCCTTGTAAAATCAATTCCCTCCCCACCGTTTCATCCATCGAAATATCCATCGGGGCACCTGCATGGATGATGATAGTTGCGCGCAATACCTGCTCGTAATCGCTCGCTGATAATCCCAAGCCCTCCTTTCGCAAATCACCCCGCACGGCATTGCAATTGGACCTCTCTGTTGGTGTCATCTGCATCAGCAATTCATCCCACTTCTCGGGCGAACGAACCAGCGCCAGCACGGTATGACCAGCTCGTGCCAGCTGTTTTGTTACTTCCTTACCGATAAATCCAGTCGCACCGGTTACAAAAACGACAGCCATTGTTTCTGCCTCCTTTATATTTATAGTACTAATCAGTACTAATTCACTCCAAAAAAATCCTACACTTGAATCAAGTGTAGAAGTGTCTGACCTGCGCCTACGAGTACCTGTGCATGACCCTGCGATTCAGCCATGAGCATCGCTCCTTCCACAATGGTCACGAGCAAGACTGCCGTTTGCTGAATCGAGATATTTTCCTTGAATTCTCCACGGGCGATTCCCTCCACGAGCAGCTTTTCCGCTAGGTTCTGCCATTCGATCAGGAACTCGTTGATTCGCGCTTTGACCTCTGGTATTTGTGCCGACAGCAAGGAAAGGATCGGACAGCCTCCTACACAGGAGCGGCCCTCCAGTTCTTCTGCGATGGTGGTAAAAATCAGACCTACCCGTGCGGAAACAGACAGGTCTGTCCGTTGCAAGATGGCTTCCAGTGCTCCTCTCAGGACGTTGATTCTGTAGCCGAGTACAGCTACGACGAGCTCCTCCTTGCTTTTGAAGTGGTAGTAAATGTTGGACTTGGAGACTTTGCTCTGTGCTACGACGTCATCCATGCTGGTATTCATGAGTCCTTTTTGCAAAAACAAATTGGATGCAGTGGCGATGACATGGTCACGGTTTGAGGTTCGTGTCATGATTAGTACTATATAGTACTAATAGGTGATTGTCAATCAGTGGAGGAGAAGAAAAAGCGCAGTCCTCTTCGACTCTGACACTCCAGCAAGGGAGATTGACTGTTCGTCTCCACTTCAAAAAGGGGAGGCGTTGTCAAGGTCTGCGAGCCCTGCGCTTTTTCTTCTTGCCAGCTTTGTTGATTCAATCGCTACCTTTTAATTTAAAACCTCGTATAAAAAAGAAAAGGTTGATGCCGTCTAATACGGTATCAACCTTCAACCTTTAATTGATCGCAAACCTGTTACATTTCGTTACCGCAGCAAGCATGGCAATCACCAGCTCATTTTCACGGCTATCTCGTGCCCTTCTGAAATAGAGACAGCGCAAAAAGTTCTTGCTGTTCACCCGAGCGATAACTTGAGTACGACTTTTTGGCAGCTCGGCACAGCTTGCTAGACTATTGATCCAGTCAATGAGTTCCTGTTCTGGAAGCAAGTCTTTCTCCATCATCGTATCTACGATGCTCGCGAGACGTTCGTCCTCTTCGTCATTGAAAATGTGCTTTCCGTTATGTAGCACGCCCTGGATCGCTTGAAGAACGTCTCGCTGTACGGCTTCATCGCTCTCTGGGCACTGCACCAGTTCTACGAATACGTCTGCACCGTGCGCAGTACTGTGAGCCCAGCCTCCCTCGGACAAATAGCCGCGTAAATCCTTTTCCTCTTGAAAATAGCGGAGCATGGCATTTTTGACGTGCTGGAAATCGGCAAGCTCCAAAAATGGCTTCTGCCTGTGTCGGCGTAAAATCAAAGCAGTCGGCAATGAAGAGAATGTCCTCGTAAATACGGATGGGTCACCAGCGTTGCCAATCTGATAGAACAAATGCGTATCGTCGGTCAGTTCTCGCAGGAGGCTGCGCAATTGCGCCTCCGTCAGCTTGTCCTCGTCGAGAATCCAATAATAAAATGCCGGGTAGATGAGATTATCCCGCAATTCCGGATCAGGGTCCCCGATGTATTGTAGCAATAGTCCGACGAAATCCTCCAGTTGTTCCCCTTCACGAATCAGGTATTGTTCCTGCTCTAATCTTTGCAGGTCCAGTATAAGCTTGGTTCTTGTATCACTCATGTCTTCATCTCCCTTAACATAAACAAAATTTCCTCAATCACCATTTCCGGTTCATCATGATGAATATAATGCCCGCTACGACCGGCAATTCTTTGCTTGCTTGATGTGGATGTAGATAGCCGCATGAAGTCGGCTTGCAGACGTTGTTCGATTGCTAGGATTTCCTCGTTCGGCCACTCCTCGTCCCACACGTCCGGCAAGCCTCTCGTGATAATTGATATAGGGATGTCACTTTGCCGATAAGAATCAACGATCTCTTGATAGCTCCGTATCTTATCGATCTTCTCGCTGTTTCGCATCGGATTCTCGTAATATTCCCGATTGGCTGCGATCAGGTTGTCAGGCAAAACCTTTTCATAGGCGAGCTCCTTATATTCAGGAGCAGCGTCAACCAAAACCAGCCCCGAAACAAGCTGCGGATATAGACTAGCAAACAGTCTAGCGACCAAACCACCAAAAGAATGTCCGACCAATACACATGGTGGTTCCACCTCAACCTCCTGTAGCAAATCGTATAGCTCCTCGGCCAAATCGCGACAAGTCCGCGGGACGACCGCAGCGACTGCACTCGTGCCGATCCCCGCCCGATCATAGGATAAAGTAGACGCTTCCTGCGAAATGCGGTCTTGAACGATCTTCCATGTCTCACCGCTATCGCCCATTCCTGCTAGGAAGATCACACAAGGTGTCCCACTTTTTCGTGAATACAGCCTATGTATCCGTCGAGACATGATCCCAATCATCCTCCATGTAACGAACCAGCCAATTCAATGCTCTGTGTCTTTCAACGACTACTTCATCATTCAAACCGCCCGCAACCGTGCGATTGTTAATCCGCGCATCCACGCATGCCCAGTCATAACGGTAGATTAGATCTGCTTGGTCGAGAATCTCTTGTTTGCTTCTCACAACCGCATTGCTGTAGAAGGTGTCATAGTCACCTGCACTTCTGAGAGCGTCAATCGCGGTGTTTACATCACAAATGCCATCCGGGAAATGGAGCTCTTCCACATAGCCGAGTGCCCACAGCAGTACCCAGTAGCATTCGTACATCCAAACCATCTGAATCATATCGGTTCGGTCTGGCTGTGGATCATTCAAGAAGTCTCTCTCTTTTTCCGTAAAGAATTCAGCAGCGCCAAACTGCTCAATAATTCCCTCAATGAACTCCCGCTCTTCCTTGATTTGTCCGTTTTCAGCGATCCCTCCGGCATATACCGCAATCAAGCATAGGGCAATCGCTCGCTGAACCATCTCGTCCTTGCTCCTGATGACAGCATCCTCGTCCCCTACGATGACAGGAAGATGCGGGATGTACGGAATGCCCTGCTCCTGCAATAGCTTGATGCTCCGCTCCTTGCGCGCTTCTCCTGACTGGGAGGGCTGAATATGTCCATCGATCAGGTCTACGCTGACGGTCACCAGAAAATCGTCCACTTCGGACTCTCCTGCCGTGTTGAGAATCAGCCTTCCTTGTTTATCGAGCATGTCACCGGTAGGAAGAAAGACGATCCCGTGTACTTCTTCGGCAATCGCCATAATGGCCGCAAACGTCTTCTGGTCGAATTCCTTGCTCGCCACGATTCCTACCGCCACGTTGAGCGCTGTAATTTGGTATAACAGCTTTTGCTGAACTTTCTCGTGTACCGTTTCAATCTGTGCGAAGTAGCCGTACATCCCTTTTTTCATCTGGAGAAACGCTTCTTGGTCATCGTCCTCGCGCATAAGATTGAAGGTGATCTTGCTCTTGCTAAACCATTTTTTATCTGTCACGGTCACGGCCCGCTCGTCTGCGGATACCTCTACCAATTGATCACGAAAAGCCTCGACAATCGCAGCGACGACTTTCTCGCATTGTTGGATAGAGACATAGATGGTGCATTGATTCATCTGGCAAACTCCTTTGCTGGGCAAACATTTTCAAAGTGCCGAATTTTGTGATCAAAAGTCAATTATGGTATTCTTATCCTGTTTAATCAAGCACAAATCTTTATAGTTATCGGCGAATCTATCACGACGATTGAAGGTGAAACCTATGAAAAACATCCTATTAGAGGAGTTCTCTCCCATTTGTCCGATTCAAGCTTTTGTCGAAGAGGATGAGAATGGCGTCTTTTTTTATTTGTGGGATTATCCCGGTGAGGAGCATGCCAGCATTCGCTCTTGTTGGGTAAGAAATTACGGACCTGCACCGGACTTGATCGATTTCGCTGCCATGCAGGATGGTCAAACTCCCATGCTTCCTCGCGATTGCTGCGCTCATCCAGATGGAGCGGACAGGCTGGACCCGGAGCAGCTCTCGATCGTCTGGCTGGAGGAAGGCGATGCAGCGGCGCTTTTGTATGAGGATGAGGTGCTGTGTGTGATTCCTGGCTGGGCTGGCCCTTCCCCGGACGGCTCGCACTATCCTTCGTATGCGCGAGATTGCACCGGAGAATCTGATTTATGCTTTCCGCTGGGAACACCAGAGTCGAACGCCATGTTTGCCCGTATCGAGGCTGCCCAGCATTTTTGGGCGAGCTGGGATGGCAACCCTTGGCCTGACATCCAGCAGCAGTTCATGGACGCGATTACCTCGACTCTTGGCCCAATTAAACAGTATTACGGCATCGACGGCGGTCACTGGCCCCCGAAAGCATTGGTGACCATCGAAAAAGGAGACATTACCTATGCGATGACCCTCGGCGTATCCATTTTGCGTCAGCCAAAAGTCGAGCAGTATACAGAAGAGCCAGAGCAATTACGCCGATTCGAGCTGGCCTTTGCCTGCGAAACCAAATGGCTCGCCCAAAACGAACAGCAATTGCTGGGCTACATCAGCGGCCAAACGTCTCTGCCGTGGTCATATATGACCTTCCTCGCACAAGGTCACACCATTCCGTGCCAGGAAATCAGTCAGATCAACAGCCGCTTCTCCTCCATGCTGCTTGCAAAACCTGAGGATGCACCGAGCCTTCCACTTCCGCTCATGGCGGAAGATCCTGTGAATTTGTTATGGATGATTCCGATTACTGCGGAGGAACAGCAGTATGCGGAAATGCATGGTTCTGAGCAATTGATTCAGCACTCTGCGGGAGAGGGTACGGATTGGATTTTTAACGGGGAATCAAAATTTACGAAATAAATATGACTGGAGTAAAAAAGCCGGGAGGTCGCCGATGAAAATTAGCTTCTTTCCAATCATGTTTATCCTTATTGCTTTCACAATGACAGCCTGTTCTAACGAGAAAACCTTACAAACGAATCAACCCGAGATAGATAGGCTACAAGCTGAAATCACTCAATTGAAAAACAAAAACAAAGAACTCGAAGCCTCTTTAGTTGAGGAAAAACAAAAAAATGATATGAATACTAAAATCTACGAAATACGAGATATCGTTGATCTACAGGCAAGAGAGATTTTTCGAGCTATGATGAGGGATGATGCTGAAAAGGTTAAACAGTATATTTCCAAGCAAGCTGGTGTGGAAGGAAAGAATTTTGTTTATAAAGTGGAGAATGAAATCATAACCATGCCATTTGTTATGGAGGGAAGCACTTTTCGTCAGAGGTCTTTCGGTATATATAAAGATGGGCGATTTATTACAAATTATGAAGTATGGTTAAACGATGAGACTTACTCAGGAACACTAGAATTAGGCTTCATAGAGGAAAATAACGTATGGAAACTAAGTAGTATGCAAGGGGATAGATAAAACATAAAAGCCCTCAAAAACGAGGGCGTCAGGTTGAATATTCTTTCATACAGTGATTCCTAAACCTTCCTTGCCTGCAGTTGACGGTCCTCCTCTTCTGCAGGCTTTGGGCTTTAGACCTTAGACCCACTACAGGTCAAGCAGCTCCATTCTCTCCATCTCTTTCTTCCTCTTTGCCTTCATCGCTCTTCTGCCTTCCGACCAAGCCAATGATAGAATCGCGATCCCACCAATTGCTACCAAGATCAATGTCCATTCGCTGCCTTCTTTAAATAAACCAGTAACATAACCGTAGATCAGGTAGGCAAAAAAGAAGCCCGGGAAAATAGCTCCCCAATAAGCGTGATTCAGTCTGCCGAGTAAATTTTGCATCCCCACAATACCGATCCCAACTAAAAATTGAATCGTCCCCGTACTCATCTGCTTTCATCTCTTTCTTGTTTGTATTTTTCAATAATGAGCTTGGCTACATCCAGACTCATCCGTTCGTCAATGACCAGGTTTTTGATCATTTGCACGAACTCTACTTCCGCTTCCTTGCTATGTAATTCAATCTTTTTAATGATTCGGTCGAGCTTGGCCCTTACTGTTGGGTACGATACACCGTACTCATCAGCCATCCCCTTGAGAGAACCCGAACTGATAATAAACTTCCTGATAAATTCGAGGGTCTCCTTGTCCAGAGCTAGCACCCAAGATGGAATTTCGTCGCGTTCCATGAATCGCCTCGCCTCCTTACTTTAATTATATTAAGATAAACCTTAATTTTATTCAAGTATTTTTTAATAAAATGAAAATTAACCATAAAAAAGGAGCATCCTCAACTGATGCTCCTGATCGTGTCCCCATTCTACTCAATCTTCGTTAATCGAATATCCATCCAATGTGCCCAACGCTCATCATTGCCCAGCAATTCCCAAGTACCAATGAGCGCGTTGCCATCAACACTAAACGTACCGGTAAAACGCTCGGTTGTCCCTGTGATCGTCCAATCTCTGCCCAATAAATTCGCATGGTAGGAAGCCACGCTTCCGTAATTGTCATAAGCGTGCGTGAAGTACATTTGATTAGTCGCATCATAGCCGATGATCTCAATGGTCTTGACTTCTTTATCCCCCATCATGCCATCTACATGGTGAATGAGAAAATATCCCCCAGGCAGCCATTCGTAGGTATCGGTTGCTTTCAACTTTGCGGCTGGCCCAGCAGGACTTTCCATAATCAGTCCCTCCGTCACCCATTTCCCCACAAAAATGTTCAGACGTGTAAGAGCTGGATCAGGATCGGGTGCCTCTTGAGAAATAGGATTGACATGTTCATTCATCATTCGGAATACCTCCTCATCGGGCAGTGAATTACTGTTAATTCTAGAGCTTTCATGAATGACATGCTTCTTATGGATTGCTATTTCACTTCCCCCGAGCGAATAAAAACCCCGCCCCTCATGATGAGAAGCGGGATCACCTATGTTTTTTTGAACGTCTTTCCTGTTACTGCATCCAGCCTAAAGCCAGAAATCGTGTCCACCGTTTTTATGTTTGTTTTTGTCCTATGAAAAAAACCACCCTCTCAGGTGGCGGTTTTCATGACCCGTGAGCAGTAGATAGCGACTCTTCTGGTACCTCTGTTTGAAAATGTTCTCCCCATTCTCGCAAATACTCAATGACAGGTCCCAAGCCTTGCCCTAGCTCGGTCAGTTCGTACTCTACTTTTGGCGGAACGACCGGATACACTTTACGCTTTACGATTCCTGCTTCCTCCAACTCCCGCAATTGTTCTGCTAGCATTTTATGATTCACACCGATTATATTTTTCTTTAATTCTCCGTACCTTTTTTTCCCTTTGAGAAGCTGACAAATGATTGATACCTTCCATCGTCCCGCAAAAACTGAGACGGCAAGCTCGATCGGGCAAGGATATTCCTTGCCATTTAACAGGTACCTCATCGCTGGTTTCTTCTTCATCCCACTCACTTCCCTTTTCGTAAGTATTAACCGAAAAAGTGCGTACTTACTTTTCTTTAGTGTATTTGGTATGCTCAGTTTTGTAAATCGCCCATTTTCTATCAATGGTTTCATAAACTTATTCGAAAGTAGGATGACATTATGCGTAAAGATCAAATCATAGAAGCTTATCAATTCAGACATGCTTGCAAAGAGTTTGATGCGGATAAAAAAATTACGAATGAAGACTTTGACTTTATTATGGAGACTGCTCGCCTGTCGCCGAGCTCCTTTGGTTTTGAGCCATGGAACTTCCTCGTGCTGCAAGATCCGACTCTTAGAGAAAAGCTGTTACCCGTTACATGGGGTGCGCAAAAACAACTGCCGACCGCAAGTCATTTCGTCATCGTACTGGCGCGGACCAAACAAGAAATGGCCGCTGATTCCGATTATATCCAGCGTATGATGAAAGATACGCAGGAGCTGCCAGAAAACGTCGTACAACAAAAAGGCGCTGCCTACGATCACTTCCTGAAAAACGATTTCGCCCTGTTTGATGACGAGCGAGTCATGTTCGAATGGGCATCCAGACAGACCTACATCGCACTTGGCAATATGATGACGTCTGCTGCGATGATCGGCATTGATTCCTGCCCCATTGAAGGCTTTGCAAAAGAAAAGGTCGAGGATATCCTAGCAGCGGAGGGCCTCCTCGACAGAGAGCGCTTCGGCGTCGCTTGCATGGTCGCATTTGGCTACCGTAAAAATGAGCCCCGTGCGAAAACGAGACAAGCGAAGGAAGAGGTTATTCGTTATATCGGGTAAAGCTAATGATTAGTTACACATAAAAAGCATTCGAATTCCGAATGCTTTTTGTCGTTTTATATAAATTTCAGTGAGTCTTCCTTAAACAATAAATGTGAAAAATCGGTGAACAAAACTAGCATATATTTACAATTATCCAAAAAATTGATATGTTTTATTTGTCCCATATTTTTACATACCCAGGAGGAATTTACATGAAAAAGTTTGCTACTACTGGTCTACTTGCCCTAACACTCGTACTAAGTACATCTGCATCCGCATTTGCTGCCGTTTACCCTGACAATGAGCCTAACAACCGAAGAGATGACGCAAATATTTTTCATGTAGCTGATGGAAATCAAATCAACGGGAAGCTGGATAGAGATAACGGAGACCAACAAGATTATTTCAAGTTTACGCCTACCGTAGATCAGAAAGTCCGTTTTCAAATAGCCTACTCGAAAGCTAATAAGCAAGAATTCAAACTAATATTGGGTTCAAACGAGACTACTTTAACGAAAGACTATTTCGATGTAAATTTAGTTGCTGGAAGAGAATACACTTTTAAAGTTGAAGGACACTCTTATGATTTGGACAACAACAACTTCAACTATTCCGTATATACTTACGTGTTGCCAAACTAATAAACATTAAAAGGTCGCCAGCAATGGCGACCTTTTTGCATATGAAACATGAAAACAGCCATCGTACAAAACGATAGCTGTCAGCTTGCTCCTATTTCTTATTCCGCATACTGAAAGCCTACGATACGACCAGCTTCATCCACGGAAATAGTAATCCCCTTGCCATTGGCTGGTCGGAATGTCACATCTGCTGTCACAAAGCCATAATCATAGTCTTCAAAAGTGGCACCGCCACCGCCCTGCTCGACTTTTGCCTCTACTTTATACTGGCTTGCTTGATCGCCCACCAGTTGTTTCAGGAAAGCGGCTGCTTTCTCTTTTGCCACCTTCTCGGGAGGGAGCTTTTTCGATACCCAATCTGGATTTTGGATCATTACTTTGCTCAATTCGTTTGTACGGGTATCCATGATAACGAAAGCTTCTGCTCGAGGAGTCGGACTGTAGACCCGTTTTTGTGCTTCAAACATTTTCAGGAGTTGCCAGTTCCCTTCGACGCCGTAATCATCATAATCGGAAAACTGTGCAGTGTCCGGGAAGAGCTTCGTCACCTCGGCTACTACCTTTTCCACCTCAGGGGAAAACTTGCTCTGCTCCACACCCGCTGGAATGCTTACTTCGAACGTTTTCTCATCAAAAACGGGTTGGAAATCCACCTTGTCTACCGTGTACGAAAATGCTTGTGCTTGATTATGGGTGAAGGTGCGCTTGAGCAACAGCCCTGTCTCTTTGTCGATCCACAGGTCATCTTGGTAATGGTGGAGCTTGCCATCGATTTTCGCCTCTTCTTTTTTGACGACGTGATACACGGCTCGATTCAACAGTTGTGCTTCCTTCACAGTGATCGCCACCTTCGAATCTGGCAACGCCACTTTCAAGCGCTGTAGCTCTCGCTTCGTCTTGTTGATTTCACTATCGTATGTGCCAATCGTTGCAGAGTGGACAAATCCTCTGCCGCCTTCTTGATACGCCGCCACCTGTCCTGCCTTCCCTATGGCATGCTGAACCCTTTTCCCGTCTGAAATTTCCTCTCTCCATTCTCCTTTGATCGTGTTATCCCATGTTTTTGCCTTTTGGGTCTGGGTGCCCTGCTTCGCTTTCGATGTGTGCGTCGATTCGATGTACATAGAAACGGGTTGTTTTTTGTCCATTTCTTTGACGAGCTGATCAAAAGTGATCGCTTGCGCTTTATTTGCAGCGACTGCCATGTTGGTTTGTGCTTGTGCGATCCCGAATGGGGATACCGCTGAGAGAAGGAGTGCTGCCATGCTCACGGTAACAAGTGCTTGCTTTTTCATGTCGGTTCATCCTTTCGACTCGTTGATTGCTGTTCACTTGTTACGATCCTCGTCATACACAGCTTGTGACACAAATCCCTGAAAAAATATATTTTTCAAATTCCTGTCACGTTTTTCTCCCCGGCAGGATCATCCCTTTTAGCAAATCGCTAGTAAACATAGGGAGAACAACTCACATGAAATTTCAAATGGTCAACCATGCTTCGTTTCTATGGGAACACGATTCCATCAAATTAATGACAGATCCTTGGCTTACGGGAACTGCCTTTGATAACGGCTGGGGCTTGTTAGCCAAGACCCGCTTCACTTCTGAGGATTTTGCCGAGATTACGCATATATGGTTTTCTCATGAGCATCCCGATCATTTTCATCCACAGAGTTTGCGAACCATACCCGAGGAGTATCGCAAGCGAATCACGATCCTCTACCAGCAATCAGCCGATCAAAAAGTGGTCGAATGGTGCCGCGCCTTTGGTTTTCAGCAAGTCATTGAGCTTTCCCCGGACAAATGGTACTCCTTGTCCGACGATGTCTCTGTCTTGTGTCGGCCGTTTCCAGTCGGTGATTCGTGGCTGTGCATCAAGACAGCCGACATGACGATCCTGAACCTGAACGATTGCGAGGTCAGCACCACACAGGAAGCCAAGGATATCCTAAACCGCGTCGGTGACATCGACCTATTATGGACGCAATTCTCATATGCAGGCTGGGCGGGGAACAAGGAAGACTTCCAACTCCGCAAAAATAGAGCCATGGAAAAGCTCGCCCGAGTGAGAAAACAGGTGGAAGTCCTTCAACCTCTCTACGTAATTCCCTTCGCCAGCTTCGCCTGGTTTTGTCACGACGAAAACTATTACATGAATGATGCAATCAATAAAGTAGACAGTGTATACCGTCTCCTGCAAGAAACGGATGCCGAACCAATTATTTTGTATCCCGGCGATACGTGGACGCCACATGAAGCTCATGATCCCGAGAAGGCGCTCGCCCTCTACGCACGAGATTATGAGAAGATGGCTTCCTCTCCTACTCTTCTTCCTTCGGTCAAAATCGAACCGGACAAGCTCTTCGAGGCTGGCTTGGACTTCAAGGAACAGATTCGCAAAAATAATCATTCGCTGTTTCTCTCTATCGTTAGGCCCGTCACCTTTTATTTGTCAGACTATCAAAAGACATTCCGCTTTTCTCTGTCAGATGGGTTGATCGAATCTCCATGCGATCCACTCGATTGTGACGTGGAGCTGTCATCTGAGGCCCTGCATTATTGCTTCACCCATTTGTGGGGATGGAGTACGCTGCGCATCAATGGCAGACTGCAAGCTCCGAAAGGTCGAAATGCACGTTTCAAGCGCTTTGTCATGCTCGGGCATGTTGCACAACTGAACAATTTCGGTATTTTTATGGGATGGAACCGAGCATTTGTCCGTTTTGCGATAAATTATTTGGGAGAGAAGATTCGCAACCGCTATATTACGACAAACAATATCTGAAAATAGGTAAATACACCCATTTTTTCATAGTTTTATTGGGTGTATTTTGTCCTAGTTCTCTTGAGTATGTAAGAGAGTAGCTTTTTGTTAGAATATTCACAATTAACCTCTTATATTTCCAGTATTATACACTCCATGATAGAATCGGAAAGGAAATTCCGCAGTTTTCCAATTATGTATAAAAAGGTGGATCTATTCAGATGAAAAAACTAGTATCCGTAGCTTTGCTCCTCTCCATGTTGGCTGTCAGTGCTTGTTCGAACAAACCAGCTGATACAAAGCCAGCTGAGCAAAATGCAGCACAAACCACAGAAGCTGCTAAACCAACTGAAGCTCCAAAAACAGATGCTGCTACACCAGCGCCAACCGCAACAACAAGCGACAAGCTGGAAGCGAAAAAGGTTCTGAACGACAAAGTGGAAATCTTGATTCCAAAAGGCTTTACTGTCATGTCCGAAGAAATGGCAAAAGCAAAATACCCGATGGACAATCGTCCTTCCTTGATTTATACCGATGAAAAAGGTTCCATTAACATTGCGTTTAGTCATACAGAAACACCTATTCAGGATAGCCTTCTCAAAGACATGAAGGACCCGATGAAGCAAGCGTTCTCCAACATGTACCAAGATGCAACCTGGTATCGCGATGAAGTAATCCAAATCAACGGGAAAAACGTTGGTGTGTTCGAATTGCTGACTCCTGCTGCTGATACGAAAATTTACAACCTCATTTTCTTTACAGAGCTGGACGGCAAAATGCTGATGACTACTTTCAATTGCACCGAGGCACAAATGGAAGAGTGGAAGCCGCTCGCGCAAGAAATTTTGATGTCTTATAAAGTGCAATAAGGAAACAACGATTCCCCCTCATAAAGAGTAAAAGCACCCGCCCATGGGTGCTTTTTTAGCTTTTTCTTTTTGCTGCATCCAACTCTTTCTTCCAACGAAGCAAAGTCTCCCGAGAAGGATACGGATTGGGGAACTGCAATGCTTGCTCGATGGATTGAAAAGCTTGGGCATGCATCCCTGCTTTTCTTTGCGCGTCCCCCAGGTAGTACCAATACCTCGCCGAATCGCTCTCTTCAAGGACAGACTCATAGTAGGCTACCATCTTCTGAAAATAATAGGGATAGACATCGTCTGCGATTACCAGATTTCCTGCATCCCACCTATACACCTCTACTTGAAACGCTTTTCCACTATCGTGTAGCCACAGCGCAAGCTCAGCGTTGCCATCCATTCCATTAACCCCCGGCATGTCTTCCACCTCAACCCTGCTTGCTCGTGTCTCCTGATGGAGCATGTGCATAAATCCATTCGCCGACCACTGCAAAATATCTATGTTCGACCATGCCCCGCCTATTTGCCACCCAATCAATAAGCTATTCATTTGAGGATCGACAATGGGAGCAGCCAATAATTCGGAAACCGTATAGCCTTGTCCTTTGAAATTGCCGATTGGATGCCAACGATTCTCATCCTGTTTGGCGATCATGACGTACATTTGACCTTGGTTACGATAAACACAGGCTATTTCCTGATGATTATCCCCATCGAGATCAGCGACGATAACGGCTGGTTGATCGTGCGGCTTTGGCATGACCACTAGTTCTGCCGTAGGAGGTATCAAGCTCTTTATGACGCTACAATACTGCGTTCCGATCCGCTTCATATTGGTCTCACCCGTCTTTCCAGTCTCACCAAAATATATGCTACTTTTTTCACCACATGCTCGCAGTATCCCAGATTACACTCGATCACAAATAAAAATAGACTTTTTGATGAATTGTCTATTATAATCAAAACAATAATTCTCCGTGTCTGATTTTCGTTTGAAGGAGGTATGTCATGAAGCAGTTTGAAAACAAAGTAGCGGTCATTACCGGAGCGGCCAGCGGTATCGGTCGCGCATTGGCAACCCGCTGTGTTGAGGAGCAGATGAAGGTTGTTCTTGCCGATGTAGAAGTAGCGGCGCTCCAACGCGTAGAGCAGGAGTTACAGGCGGCAGGGGCAACTGTCCTCGCCGTTGTAACGGACGTAAGCAAGGAAAAAGATATCCAGATGCTTGCACAGAAAACGCTAGACTCGTTCGGTGCTGTCCATCTATTGTTCAACAATGCAGGGGTTGGCGGAGGCTCGACAATCTGGCAAAGTACCCTTGCTGATTGGCAATGGGTCATGAATGTGAACTTGTGGGGGGCCATTCACGCTACACAAATTTTCGTACCCATGATGTTAAAACAAGGGACTGAATGCCACATCGTGAACACCGCCTCTCTCGCTGGCCTTGAGTCCGGACCAGGGAATAGCATTTATCGGGTAAGCAAGCATGCGTTAGTCAGTCTGTCGGAAACCCTCTACCACGAATTGAAAATGATCCAATCCAAAATCGGTGTTTCCGTTTTATGCCCCGGCTTTGTTCAAACCCAAATATGTGATGCCCATCGCAATCGTCCAGCCGAGTACAGCAAACCAGGAGATATCGTGGAGCCCTCACCGATGACCACTGCCATCGACCAGTTCATTCGTTCAGGTGTCGAGCAAGGAATTTCTCCGAAAGAAGTAGCTGATCACACCTTCCTGGCGATCAAGAGCAATCGCTTTTACATTCTGCCAGATCCCTCGTATAAAGAAGCTGTGCGTCAGCGAATGGAAGATATTTTGAACCAGCATAACCCGACGTTCGTGATTCCCTCGCATATTTAACAAAAAAGCCACGCTCTCAAAGGAACGTGGCTCTCGTTTTTACATATCTGTTAACTCTCGATCTCGTAAAGAAACCAAAATCACGAATCCAATCATCACCTCTGTAATGTTAAACGCGACCTGCTGACCATTCCATACTTGTGATTGCCACATGGCGAACCACTCTGCGCCCACAATGGCAAATCCGAAAAACCAGATGTAAAAAGCAACCATGTATGCGATGTATGCGAATGTTTTCGAGTTATTGAACGTTTTTGCCTCCTTCTTTACATTACGCAGCATATTTCCTACCGCGATCCAACCAAAAAGTGAAAACAGCCCTTCCGCAATGATGATTCCGATATAAGCTATGGTGTGAGCAGTAGGATCAGTAATCGCTCGCCACATAAGTGCGTTACCCTCAAACGTGGTATCCATGGACAGAACATGTTGAACAAATTGATAATTGGAATGGTAGTCCATAAGATTCCCTAAGAAAATGGACGTCCCAAATGCTGCGGATAGTGCTACAACCAAAACCTTCAAATATCGTAACGTCAAATTACTCAATAATGATCACGCCTCTTTCCCCATATACTGTCATTACTCATTCTTGATCGGATTGACACACCCTTTCTCTTTGTAAGAAAAATCCATCTGTTTTTATCACGAGTATTCATCACCACTAGATGGAAACATAATCATACTTATTCGGAAGTGGGACCATCCAATTCATGATTTTTTTATCCATCCATGTTCAACAGTTTGGAACGGTTTTGTCACATGAATTTTTCTTAACAATGTTATGATGAAATGGACTCCCCCATATAACAAACAATGAATATGTGCAAGGTTGTGATTATCATTTGGAAGCCTGATCGGTCGAGCAGTCAAACTCTATACCACCAAATAGCCGATGAGATTGAACGCAGAATTTCATATGGAGAGTTCCCCCCTGGGAGCCTGCTCCCTTCTGAGAGAAAACTGGCAGAGCAATTAGGAGTAAACCGAAGCACTGTTATTTTAGCGTACGAGGAACTTCGGGCATTAGGCATCATCGAGAGCAGAACAGGAAGCGGTACTCGTGTGAGTAAAAATAAATGGGAGGCAACTCCAAAGCATACACCCAACTGGCATCGATATGTAGAAGGTGGTCAATTCCTCCCGAATTTGTCTTATCTGCGTCGGATTAGAGAGGCCTTGCAAAAAGACAGCAGCCTCATCGATTTTGCGAGTGGAGAATTGTCTTCCCAGCTCTCACCAGGTACGGAAATCAGTACCCTGATGAAGGAAAACCCCTTTACCGAATATTTGGGATACGACAATCCACAAGGCTTTACACCATTGCGTGAAGAGCTGGTCTCGTATTTGTCGCGATACCGAAATGTGCAGACGACGGACTCTTCCATTCTGATCACGTCGGGCTCTCAACAATCTTTGTATTTGATCACCCAATGTTTGCTTGCACCCGGCGATGCGGTTGCCATCGAAGATCCCTCTTATTGTTACTCATTGCCTATGTTTCAATCTGCTGGACTTCGCCTGTTCCGCCTTCCCGTCAGCCATAACGGAATTGATCCAGAAGATATTCGCGCCTTGTATAAAAAACATCGGATCAAGATGATCTTTATCAATCCTACTTTTCAAAACCCTACAGGAATTTGTCTTGATCCCACTCGGCGCGCACAACTGTTGGATGTAGCAAGCGAACTCGGGCTGCCGATTGTAGAGGACGATCCTTTCAGTCTGACTTCCTACGACGGCAAGCCTCCACTGCCACTCAAATCATTGGATCAACTTGGCTCCGTCGTCTACATTGGTTCCTTTTCCAAAATTGCTGCATCCGGTTTACGAGTCGGTTGGATGGTGGCGCCTCATTCCGTTGTCGAACGTTTGGCAGATGCCCGCCAGCAGATGGATTTTGGCCTGAGCGTGGTGCCACAAAAAATCGCGGCCCAGTTTTTGCATTCCGATAACTTCCTGCCGCATTTAGAGCGATTACGTATGCATTTACAGTACAGAAGAGATTTGCTCGTGGAGGCACTGCAAAAAGAGTTGCCCAATGAGCTTTCGTTCACCATTCCCCAAGGCGGATTACACTTGTGGTGTAAAATTAACCCAGATGTGAACGACAACCAATTATTTGAAGAAGCCCTTCGCAGAGGCGTCGTTTTTGTGCCTGGCAGTGTGTATGGTTCAGACTCCGGCTACATTCGCTTTACCTTTGCACGACCGAAAGAAGAGGAAATTACGCTTGGTGTCGCTAAGTTTGCGGCTGCTTTGAAGGGAGTTTTGACTTAAAGATGGTGGTCCGCCAACGATTGTGGCCGGGAGAAGCCCTGCCACATGTTTTCCAGTCGCCTGTATCCTCTCTACGTTCGGACGGTCTCCTTACAAACATGTGACAGGACTTTCGTACAGCTTTTGTTTCTTTCAAGCTATTAGAGCGTTTTTGCAGGTCAGGACAAGAAGCTTTGATTCAACTTTTTTACTACTTGAATTCACCTGTAAGTATTTTCTAAAGCTTCTTCTCCCCATCAAAGCAACTACAAAATAGACCTCCACCGCTTTTATCAAGCAATGGAGGTCTTCTGTATTTACAAACGGACTTACTTCATCCACTTCACATTCTCTTTTTTCTCTTCATTCACCAACAACGTAAAAACATCCGGTCGCGAGTAATGTCCAACGACATCAAAATCGAATTGGCTATAGGCGATATCGCGAATGTCCAGATCAGCGTAGAGAATCTCCTCCCGACCAAAAACAGGCTCGACGATATAGTCACCCAATGGCCCCACAATCGCACTTCCACCTCTGCTCATCTCGTCTGGCGAAGAAGCCAGATCGTCGTAGCAGGCCAAATCAGTTGGATACATATCTTTTGTTACGTACTGATTGCTCGATAAGACGAAGCATCTGCCTTCCAATGCGATATGGCGGATCGTAGCTTGCCATGCATCCCTCGCGTCTGCTGTTGGTGCGATGTAGATTTGAACGCCTTTTGCATACATTGCTGCTCGTGCTAACGGCATATAATTCTCCCAACAAATCAGAGCCCCGATCTTGCCATATGGAGTATCGAATACCGGCAAAGTACTTCCGTCCCCTTCGCCCCAAATCAACCGTTCGGATGCAGTCGGCTTCAGCTTGCGATGCACGCCGAGCAACTCACCATCTGGTCCAAAAAATAGGACGGAACAATATAGGGTGCCACCGCTATTTTCACTGTCTCTCTCGATCACACCAATGACGAGATACACGCCCGCCTTGCGGGCTGCCTCCCCGAGCTTGTCTGTCTCTTCACTCGGGACGACAATCGAATTGTCCCAATAACGAAACCAGTCTTTACGCCCCTCAGGGGAACGACTGCCTACTTTTGTCCCAAAAGTAAGGCCTCTCGGATACGCAGGGATAAAAGCTTCGGGGAAAACAACGATTTTCGCTCCCTTTTCTCCTGCTTCCAGTGTCAATGAAACCGCCTTTTCCGTACTTGCCTCAAGGTCCATGATGACAGAAGCAGCTTGAACAACAGCAACTCGAACGTTTTGTTGCGGATTAGACATATTGACCTCCCCCTGCTCTCCTAGAGAAATTCGCTTGTTCTCCTACTATTCGGTGTATCCAGGGGTCTCCCCTACTGCTTCAACAATTTAATATCCTCGATAATTTGATTGTAAGGCACGTCCGTCATTCCTTCATAACGGTTAACCACTGTTCCCTTTTGATCGACCAAGTATAAAAACGTGTCGTGGATGATTTGATCGGAATTAGGGTCTTTTTCTATTGGAGTCTTGAATGACTTGAGAATAAACGTTTTGACCTCATCAAATCCATAGCCAGTCAATGCATGCCAATTGGAGAAGTCAGCATTGAATTTACCCAGATATGACTTCAATGCCTCTGGCGTATCTCTTTCTGGATCAACCGAGAAGGAAACAAACTCCACATCAACGCCAGCTTCTTTTGCTTTTTTCTGCAATTCAGCCATGTTTGCTGTCATCGTAGGACAAACGGTTCCACAATACGTAAAGACAAAGTTAGCAACCCACACCTTATTTTCCAGGTCTTTCGATGAAAAAGGCTTCCCTTCCTGGTCCGTATAAGCAAATTCATTAACCGGATAGTTGTAATCATATCTTGCTGGACCACACGCAGTTACCAAAACCATCAGGATACTGAGCATGATCAACCAAGCTGTTTTTTTCATTGTACCGCCCCTCTCCTATTTCTTTTTCTCAGAGAGCCACTTCGCTAACTGGCCGATTTCTTCGGCGCTGAGCACTTTTTCATAACCAGGCATGCCATTTGCGCCGACCGTAATTATTTCAACGAGGTTTTCCTCTGTCATTTTCGAGCCAACTTGCTGCAAGCCTGGACCCACCCTACCGGATAAATCGTTACCGTGGCAGCTCATGCAATTATTTTTGTATAGCTTCATCGCACTTTTCTCTGCATCTGCAACTTCTGTTTGCTCTTCTGTTGCGCCATTGCTGCATGCAGTTGCAACCAAGAACATGGAACCAATCATGAGATACTTAATGGCTTTCACAGAAACCCCCTACCTTTCAGACGGGAATAACGGTACCTTACAAAAAGGGACGGCCTACCAGAAGGAGAGGAAGCCAACCTACTAACGCATTGACTTTATAAAATAGCACCAGCTCTCCCGCAAGACCGAGAACCAGGACGTACAGCAGTACGCCCCCAGGTTTCAGTCGGTCCGCAAGCAAGTGGCCGATCTTTCGTACAGGTCATTTTTTGATCAAGCTGCTCATTATAGTGCGACCATGTTGTACATCATGATCCAGATGGAGCCGATCACGATGAGGAATACGATAAACAACCCGAGTAAAAGCGACATCAAGTTGTAACGTGGTTTATCCTCTTCTTTCAGATGCATGAAGAAGAATAACTGGACAATAAACTGGAACAGAGCCGCTACCAAATAGATGATGAGTCTCTTATCGCTATCCAACCAACCGTTCTCTAGGGCCAGAATAGGAATGATGGTGAGCACAAGCGACAAGACGAAACCGATCACATACGATTTCAGGGAACCATGACCGCCGTGTTGTTCTGTCGTGCCATGCACAGATTGCTTGCTCAATTAATTCACCCCCATCACATACACGATGGTGAAGACGAAAATCCAAACAACATCAAGGAAATGCCAGAACAAGCTGATGATGTTTACTTTTCGTTTCGTTACAGGTGTAATGCCGTGCTTCGCAATTTGCATGATGACGATGATCATCCACCCAATACCAAGCGATACGTGCAAGCCATGCGTTCCTACCAATGTGTAAAAGGCAGTCAGGAATGCACTCGTGCTAATCGTAGCCCCTTCGCCTACCAGATGTATGAACTCATTGATTTCCAGGAACAGGAAGGATGCTCCTAAAAATATGGTAACTCCCAGCCAGTTCATCAGAGCAAGACGATTCCCCTTATTCATAGCGAGAATCGCAAGACCGCTCGTGAAGCTACTGGTCAGCAAAATAAACGTACTCGCGTAAATACCATTCATCTGAAAAAGCTCTTTTGGACCTGGACCACCATCCGTGCTACCTTGCAGTACGATATAAGTTGCAAACAAGGTAGCAAACAAGATGACATCCGTCATGAGGTAGATCCAAAAGGCAAATGTGCGCAATTCCTCTTGGTCTGGATGATGATCATGGTGTCCAGCATTCACATTAGCCATTACGTAATCACCCTCCCTGCTTCTGCCTCTGTACGTTTAATCTCTTCCACCGTGACATAATAGTCCGTGTCGTAGTTAAACGAGTGAACAACCATACACGCAATTACACCGATAAATCCTGGTACAGCCATCCATAGCCAGTCAAAAATCAAACCGAATCCGACAAAGAACCAGAACATGGACATCACGATTGGAATACCGGAGTTTTTCGGCATATGAATCGGTTCCAGCTCAACTTTCGCTGGCTTCTCCAAGCCTTGCTCGATGCGCAGCTTTCTTTCATGCCAATCATCTTGAGACGTTACCTGCGGCATTACGGCAAAGTTATAAAACGGAGCTGGAGAAGGAATCGACCACTCCAGTGTACGAGCATTCCATGGGTCTCCTGTTGTATCTCTCTTCATGTGCTTGATACTGTGTGCAATGTCCCAAATTTGGACAAGGAATGCAGCTCCCATGATTACAGCACCAATCGTAGATACCAGGTTCATTTCGAACCAGCCCTTGTCCCAGCCGTACGTGTAAAGACGACGTGTCATACCCATTAAGCCCAATGCGTATTGCGGCATGAAGCACAGGTAGAACCCAATGTTCCACAGCCAGAAAGCCCAACGCCCAATACGCTCATTCAGCTTGAAGCCAAAAATCTTCGGCCACCAGTAATACAAGCCTGCGAAGAATCCAAACACGACACCCGCAATGATCACTTGGTGGAAGTGTGCAACGAGGAAGTAGCTGTTGTGATACTGGAAGTCAGCAGGTGCTACGGACAGAAGGACACCCGTCATCCCACCGATGACGAAGTTCGGGATAATCCCAACCGTCCACAGCATCGGTGTTTCGAACGTAATTTTTCCTCGGAACATCGTAAACAGCCAGTTAAACACTTTCACACCCGTCGGAATCGCAATCAACATCGTCGTAACCGCAAAGAAGGCATTGACGTCCGCACCGGAGCCCATTGTGAAGAAATGATGCGCCCATACGAGGAACGAGAGAACGCTAATAATGATCATGGCGAATACCATGGATTTGTAACCAAACAGCTTTTTGCGTGAGAACGTCGCAACGATCTCGGAGAAAATCCCGAACGCTGGCAAAACGATAATGTAAACTTCCGGGTGACCCCACATCCAAATCAGGTTAATGTACATCATCGGATTACCGCCGCCATCCAAGGTGAAGAAGTGTCCACCCAAATAGCGGTCGATAAACAGCAGTGCCAATGTAACCGTCAAGATTGGGAATGCGAAAACAATCGCGATACAACTAGACAAAACCGACCAGGAAAACATCGGCATTTTCATCAAAGTCATACCAGGAGCACGCACTTTCAAGATCGTCACAATAAAGTTAATCCCGGTCATCAAACTACCAATACCTGAGATCTGAATCCCCCAAATGTAGAAATCCTGACCTGGTCCCGGGTTAAAGGCTAGCTCCGAATACGGCGGGTAAGCCAGCCAGCCTGCATCCGGCGAACCCCCAATGACGAAGGACAGGTTAAACAGCATCGCCCCTGAGAAAAACAGCCAGAAGCTGAGCGCATTCAGAAACGGAAAAGCTACGTCACGTGCTCCGAGTTGCAACGGCACGATGACATTGAACAAACCAAACATAAGCGGCATCGCCATAAACAGAATCATAATGACGCCATGCGTCGTAAAAATCTGATTGTAGTGATCCCCACTCAAAAACTGCATCTCAGGCATAACGAGCTGCGCCCGCATCAGGAGAGCATCTACCCCTCCTCGAAACAGCATGAGAACGGAAGCGAGAATGTACATGATACCGATCTTCTTGTGATCGACAGTTGTCAGCCATTCGCGCCAGAGCCATCCCCATTTTTTAAAGTAAGTCAGCACCGATACGATTGCGATGATACTGAGTACAATGCTGACGTCCGCACCGTAAATAAGTGGATCGCCTGTTACGAAAAATTCAGAGGCGAATTCTTTCACACTCTCCCACATCGTTGTCTCTCTCCTCCCTCTTTCAAATTCAACCGACTATTCTTTCACCCGCGCTGGCGGCTGCACTCTCGTAGATAAGCCGTGATTGTGTGAAGCAGCATACTTGGTCACCGTCATCTCGTACAATCCTTCAGGGAAAGCGGAGAAATAGCGCACATCCGATGTTCCTTGTTTGGTCAGCTCTTTGTAACCATCCAGCGTTAGCGCAGGGGATGTATTTTTCACCTGATTCACCCATTGATCAAAGTCTTCTTGGGAAGTCGCATTCGCTGTAAAGAACATCTTCGCAAATTCTTTTCCGGTAAAGTTCGCACCAGATCCCATGTACTCACCCTGCTCATCTGCTTGCAGGTAGAGCGTCATAGACATACCGGACATGGCATAAATCTGACCGCCAAGCTGTGGAATCCAGAATGAATTCATCGGGGCGTCAGATGTCACTTCGAAGCGTACTGGCGTATCCTCTGGGAATTGCACGTAGTTCACAGTGGCAATGCCTTGCTCAGGATATTGGAACAGCCACTTCCAATCCAAATTCGTCACTTGAATCGTGATCGGTTTCTTCTCGGATTCCAACGGCTTGGATGGCTCCAACGAATACGTGTACCGAACTGTCACGATCCCAATCAACGTAATAATGATGATGGGAATCCCCCACCAAATGATTTCCAGTTTCGTACTGTGTTCCCAATTAGGCGTGTACTTCGCCTTTCTTCCTTTTCTGTCACGGTATCGCCATACAATGACAAAAGTAAGAATTAGTACAGGAACAATCACAATTAACGTTAAAAGCGTGGATAAAATCATTAAGTCCTTTTGCTGTTCACCAATGGGTCCTTTCGGATCGAGCACGATATAGTTATCAGCGCAACCGGTCGTCAAGAACAGCAGGATGAACATGAACAAAAATGACATACAGCGTACTGTCTTGGACGTCTTCATGTCCTTGTCCTCATCTCCTATCACCATGCACGGGGTACTATTGAAACAAGTCTTACTCTAAAGCCGGACCATTGGAGTGTCACCAGCCAATGACAAAGTGGATCAACCAGCCATGTTCAATTTTTCGCAGCATTTTGGACACTTTTTAGACATAAAAAAGCCCTTCTCATGCAAGAAGGTCCTTATCTAGTCGAATGGAATTGGAAATCGATGGGTACGCTAAGATCACTTCCATCTCATTGCTGATTAGGTGAAGCTACGTGATCAAAAAGTTTCGGAGAAAGCTATCCATCCACCAAATCAAACAGAACCAGGAACCACAAGAAACTCCCCTACAGGAGGATCTTCAAACAAATGTGACCACCATTCGGAGTCATTTTGGGTTCACGAGTGATCTAGCCGTCCGAACCATTTGGCTTGGGACAAATCAATCACAACAAGCATCTTTGCTGTTCCTAAAAGGTATGACGAATCAAGACGTAATGGATCGGGATATTATTAGACCCTTGATGAACACCGTTGGCGATCTCAACGAGGGCATGATTGATCATATAATGAATGCTGTTCTGCCTGTCTCGATGGCGTGGAAGGAAAACACACTTGAAAAAGTACTCGAGCAGCTTGCACGCGGGTATATCGTGCTTTTTATTCATAACCAAGCACAATGCATTATTATCGGAGCCAAATCAATCGGACAAAGAAGCGTGGAAGAGCCTTCTAAAGAAGCAGTCATTCGTGGGCCACGCGAAGGCTTTATTGAAACGATTGACACAAATCTCTCACTCATTCGCAAGAGATATCACAATCCCAATCTCCAAATTGAAACCTACTGGATTGGTACACAATCGAACACAAGAGTATGTCTCGCCTACGTCCGAGGAATTGTGAAGGAAGAATTGGTCGATGAGGTGAGAAAACGCCTATCTGTCATAAAAATGGATGCCATCTTGGACTCCGGCTATATCGAGCAATGGATCGAAGACGAACCGTTTTCTATTTTCCCAACCATCTTCAACAGTGAGAAACCGGACATCCTGGTAGCCAAGATTTTGGAGGGGCGTGTCGCTATTTTGGTGGACGGCAGTCCAGTGGCCCTCATGGTACCGGCCACGTTTCAAGAGTTTTTTCAAAACCCGGAGGATTATTATTCCCGCCCTTTCTACGCCAGCTTTTTGCGCTTGCTTCGCTATGCAGCATTTTTTGTCTCAGCATTTCTCCCGTCTCTTTATATATCTTTCGAAAATTTTCACAAGGATTTGGTTCCCCCGACGTTGTTGTTCAGTTTTATCAATGCCAGAGAAGGGGTTCCGTTCCCTTTACCTATCGAGCTGCTTCTTATGGCGATCGTGTATGAATGGCTGCGTGAGGCTGGGGTCCGCATGCCTCGCCCTATCGGACAAGCTGTCAGCATCGTAGGAGCTTTAGTTATTGGTGAGGCCGCCGTTAGTGCGGGATTAGTTGGGGCGCCGACCGTTATTGTCATTGCCGCGTCAGCCATCACTTCGTTTATTTTCCCTGCCATTTCTGATGTGGTAGTCATTCTGCGATTTGTCTCCATATTTGCCGCCTCGGTGCTTGGATTGTACGGCAATTTTCTTGTCTTTTATCTGGTTACTATCTATTTGTGCGATCTCCGCTCGTTTGGGATGCCTTATCTTGCTCCTTTAGCTCCTTTGAAACTGCAAGATTGGAAGGACTTCTTTATTCGCCTTCCACTTTGGTTTATCAAACAAAGCTCTGGTGCTTCCCCTTTCCCACTGAAGAAGCCAAAGGGAGAATGATCATGAAGACGCTAACCGCTGTGATAGGCTTGCTGACTGTCATCTTAGGGGGATGCTGGAATAACATCGAGCTCACTAAGACAAGATTTGTCACGGCAGTAGGAATCGACTTGAACGAGGAAGGCCGCTATGTCCTTACTGTGAACGTCATGAAGCCAAGCAGTGGAAAAACGGATGCAGGAGGCACTGCGGAAAAAAGCGCGATTATCCAATCGACAGGCTATACCATGTTAGATGCAGCCCGAAATATGATCGAGTACTCGGGGTACAAGCTTAGCTATCATCAAATGCAATACGTAGCGATTGGCACTGACGCAGCAAAAAAGGATATCATCGGTCCCCTTGATTTATTTTTTCGCGATCAGGAATTATCCGGGCGTCACTGGGTCATTTATGTCGAAGGAAAAGCAGAATCTCTCCTGCATTCAAAAGGAAATACGAACGACATCCAGCCGCTGCAAATCAACGAAAAAATGATAGCCAATCGATCCATTGGCAAATATCCACCCGTACGTTCACTTGACCTTATGCGCATGATGGCGAGTAAAGAGAAAGTAGGCTATCTGCCGATCAGTCATCCCATCCAATCGAAAAAAGAAAGCCGTGAAGCTGGAGCTGTCATTATCAAAGGCGGAAAAGCGATCGCTTCGATCAATGAGACCCAGGTGCGCGGATTACTGTGGACAACGGGGAAAATAAAAAGCACGATTGTCATCGTTCCACTCAAGAAGCAGGGACAATACGCATCGATCGAGATAGTGGATTCCAAAACTAAAATCCGTCCCGTTCTCGAAAATAATCAGTTATACATCCAAGTGACTGTCCATCTACACGGATATATCGGAAGTCTCAATCATCCCGTTCCAATAGACACCGAGACGTATAAATGGTTGCAGACAAAAATCAATTATGTCATTAGAGATGAAATCCATGAGGCTGTAGCAGTAGCAAAGAAAAACAAAGCCGATATTTTTGGCTTTCATGAATATGTGCATCGGGCGTATCCACAAGTGTGGAAAACCTGGGAAGAACAATGGCCCGCTCGCTTTTCAGAACTAGACGTAAAAGTGAACGTTCAGAGCAAGCTCCTCTTAAATGGACTTCTGGCAGAGCAACTTGGCGAAAAATAAGGAGTGGGATGGTTGGACGTCTGCACGATTTCAAGATTTCAGTGGGTCTCAATCCAAGCATTAAGTCTCCCCATAATGGGACACGTCTTCTTAATCGAACCACTGATTCATACCGCTGGCAGAGACGGCTGGATATCTGCTTTGATCAGCATCCCCTCAGGCATTGTATTCGTCCTGCTGTTGAGCATTCTGCGAAGGAAGCTTCAAAGCACCTCGTTGCTGACAGGAACTGAAGAAAAAGCCGGTAGAGCAACAGCCGTCATTTTATGTGTAATCTTACTCGCCTATTTTCTGTTTGCTTCCGCTACGACGATGCGCGGTCTGGAAGAGTTCGTCAAAATAACCTTTTTGCCGGAGACGCCTCTCTGGGCTATCGGAACGAGCTTCATGCTTCTCATTTGGTTCAGCCTGCAAAGAAACATCGAATCCATCGCTAGAATAGCCGTTATCTTTTTTTTGATGACGATGATAACAGGACCGCTAGTTGGACTGACACTCATGCAAGAAAAGGATTATGCCCGTATTTTGCCGATCCTCGACCATGGGTGGGGACCTGCTCTGGAGGGCTCGCTTTACTATGTTGCATTGTGGGGGGAATTAATCTTAGTCCTCCTGCTTCAGACAAAATGGGTCGGAGTGCGTCATGACTTCAATGGCTTCTCCTTTCTTATTTTATTTAATGTCTTTTTGGGCGCATCGATGCTGATGAGTGCTATTGCTGTATTTGGGCTGCCCCTCTCGGAAAAATTGGACTGGCCCGTGCAAAATACAGTCAGACAAATAAAAATGGGCTTTATAAGCCGCGGAGACATTTATGGCTTATATACGATGACAGCAGGCTGTTTCATCCGGGTAGCGGTATTTTTATATGCCATCTGTGAATGTCTTGCCTTTCTTCTTTCCACCACTTATAAAAAACTGAGCGTACCTGTCTGTTTGGTTACACTTTTCATGTCTTTACTCGTGTTTTCCAATCATCAACAACTCTTGCAGGCCAATCACTCCTATTACAAGTATGGATACGTGCTCCTGTTGCTGCCGATTTTTTTGCTAATACTCTTCCGGATCAAAGGGGGAAAAACGCTAGAGAACCCTTGAGTAACAAAAGAAAAAGGCCACCCCAAGGCGGCCTTTCCTCTTATTTGGTTATTCCTTGATAACACGTATGGTTTGAAGCGTAGGGTCTTCAAAGCCTTGTACTGGTAAACCTGCCTCGATGTTTTTCTTCGTATAGATGAGGTTCTCTTCCGAAATGATCTCACCCGGGATAAAGATCGGAATACCTGGTGGATATACCATGACAAACTCCGCGATGATTCTTCCCACTGATTGTTCGACAGGAATCATCTCTGTCGGTGCGTAAAATGCATCACGCGGGGTGACAGCGAGCACCGGTATTTTTGGAAGCTGCATCTTCGGGCGGCTTTTTCTGTTTCCTTGATCCTCGGACCCGGCAGCCAGCTCCTCCAAGGCATAGACAAGAATTTGCAAATCTTCTTTCGTATCACTTGGTGTGATAATACAAACGATGTTATACAGGTCAGATAGCTCTACCTCAATGTTATAGCGGTCACGGAGCCATTTTTCAGCTTCATACCCCGTAATGCCGAGGTCTTTTACCGAGATGACCAGCTTGGTCGGATCATGTGCAAACGCTCCATTTGTCCCGATAATTTCTCTCCCAATGCAGTACAAATGATTAATTTTATTGATTTGTGCTCGTGCTTCGTTTGCTAGCAGAATCGTTTGATCCAATAGCGTTTTCCCGGATGTAACCAACCGTTTTCTCGCCACATCGAGCGAAGCAAGCAGTAAATAGGAGGTGGATGTCGTCGTGAGCATGCTATAGATAGCTTGTACACGCTGAATCGAAACGAGATTTCCCTGAATGTTCAACAACGAACTCTGCGTCAGAGAGCCTCCTAATTTATGCATACTGCTTGCTGCCATATCTGCACCAGCTTGCATCGCCGATAAGGGAAGCTTGGGATGGAAGTGAACATGTGAGCCGTGTGCTTCATCTACGAGTACAGGCACTCCTCTGGCATGCGCAATTTGAACGATACTCTTCAAGTCACCAGCAATTCCGAAATAGGTTGGATTAATGACTAGAACTGCCTTTGCATCGGGATGCTGTTCCAATGCTTTTTCCACAGCTTGCGGTGTAATTCCATGTGAGATCCCGAAAACAGGGTCTATTTCTGGATGTAAAAAAACAGGAGTCGCGCCCGATAAAACAATTCCGCTCATGATAGATTTGTGTACATTCCGTGGCACGATGATCTTGTCGCCGGGATTACATACCGCCATAATCATGGTCATAATGACTCCGCTCGTACCTTGAACAGAAAATATGGTGTGATCAGCGCCAAAGGCTTCAGCAGCCAATTCCTGCGCTTGTTTGATAATTCCTTTTGGTTGATGCAAATCGTCTAATGGTTCAATGTTAATCAAATCGATGGAAAGTGCATTTTTTCCCATGAACCATCGAAATTCAGGATCCATCCCTTTCCCTTTCTTATGACCTGGTATATGGAATTGGATTGGATTCTTCTGGGCATGCTTTCTCAGCCCGTTAAAGAGCGGCGTTTGCCCTTGAATCAACATTTTTCCCACCTCACTAACCTTCCTTGTTGTTTGAATGAGTGATGTTTCTGGGCTGATTATAAAATATGCGGCTCCTTCCTTCATGATCCAATCTTGACTTTTATGAACCATCCAATTTGTGTCCTTCCTCATAATTGGTCTGTTTCATCTTTCGCGAATTGGCTGGTTACACTGCTGGAGATTTCCCTTACAGTGTTGCTACCATGAAGTTTTGGAGGCCATATAGATGAAACAACTGCCCACGACACAATCGCGAAAAACATTAGAAAAGATACAATCCTATCAACCTGGAATGCCGATTTGGGAAATTAAAAAAATGTACGGACTCTCTCAGATCATTAAATTAGCCTCAAATGAAAATCCACTCGGCCCATCCCCAAAAATCATTCGCGCCATTCTCGGTGCGCTACCGGAGCTGCATCGTTACCCGGATGCCAATACAACGACGCTGAAGGAGCACTTGGCTGATCATCTTGAGTTAAGTCCGGAGCATTTAATCGTCACGAATGGTGGTGATGAACTGATCAAGCTCATTTCCGAAACCTATTTGGAGCCTGAGGACGAAATCGTCGTGCCTTCTCCTACCTTTGGTGAATATGAATTCGGCGCACATCTCATGGGAGCTGTCATCAAAACGGTTCCGCTTGAGGCTGATTATGCATTCAATATTTCTGCTATTTTGGCAGCCATCACGAATCGAACAAAGCTTGTCTACCTTTGTTCCCCAAACAACCCGACAGGCACCTATTTGACTCGTCAGGACTTGACGGTATTGCTAGACCACTTGCCAGATGGGGTGCTTGTGGTGCTCGACGCAGCATACAGTCACTATGCAACGGCTGACGATTACACTACGGGAATTGATTTTGTCTGCCAGGGATACCCTGTTCTCGTTTTGCAAACCTTCTCAAAAATTTACGCGCTTGCCGGTATTCGCGTCGGATTTGGTGTCGCTCATCCATCGGTGATCCAAAAAATCTTGAAAGTAAAAGAGCCGTTTAATGTCAATTCATTGGCACAAACAGCCGCCATTACCGCCCTTTCTGACGTGGAGCATTTTGAAAAATCCCTCACGGAAAACACCAAAGGCCGCAAGCAGTTATATGATGCATTCAATGAAATGAATATCCCTTATACGGTGAGTATGTCTAATTTTATCTTGGCAAAATTGGGGCCAAATGCAGGCAAGATTTATCAAGAGCTGCTGGAAAGAGGAATTATTTTGCGGTACGGTGACACTTGGGGGTTACCGGAGCATATTCGAATCAGTGTAGGTACGCTGGAAGAAAATCAAATCCTCATACAAAACCTCCATGAGCTATTGCTTAACGTAGGAAAATGAACGAAAAGCACCGGATAGAAAATGTCCGGTGTTTTTGCTTTTGCAAAGTGTTTCTTAAGCAGGATTCTCCTTGTGTTTACCCGTCGCCAATACTATACTGAATGCAAATTCCCCAATCATTTCCACACGAAGGGATGACTGAAATTTCATAACTTCACGAAAGCTTTCTCTCCATAGAAAGGTGGATCAGATGTCACTCAAACCTGAAGCTTTACAAAGCTACATCGACTTCCCAGATAAACAGCAAAGACTATACAAGCGAACGCTCTGGATTGTAGTCATCTCACAAATTTTTGGAGGCGCAGGACTTGCGGCAGGTGTCACCGTTGGGGCTCTCCTCGCTCAGGATATGCTCGGTTCGGAAAGTCTCGCGGGCATCCCTTCCGCATTGCTCACGCTTGGCTCTGCTGTCGCTGCATTGCTGGTAGGTCGACTCTCTCAACGCTTCGGACGCCGTTTGGGGCTCGCTAGCGGCTTCTTAGCCGGAGGTATTGGCGCAATTGGGGTGGTTATCGCAGCCGTCGCAAACAGTATTGTCCTTCTGTTTGCTTCCTTAATTCTGTATGGGGCTGGCACCGCTACTAACCTACAGGCCCGCTATGCAGGCACAGACTTGGCAAAGCCTAAACAACGCGCGACTGCCGTAAGTATTGCCATGGTCTCCACTACATTCGGAGCCGTTGCAGGACCAAACCTGGTGGAAGTCATGGGACGATTCGCTACATCCATCGGTGTCCCCGCACTGGCTGGTCCTTTCATCCTGGGGGCCGCAGCCTTTATCCTCGCTGGTCTCGTATTTTGGGTATTGCTTCGCCCGGACCCGTTCATCGTTTCGAAAGCAATCGCCGAAGCGAAACAGGTGGATCAGAGCTCCCCATCCTATCTGAATGAGAACCAGCTTGGAAGCAACAACCGGGGAATCATCGTGGGAGCCACCGTCATGATTTTGACGCAGATCGTCATGGTCGCTATTATGACGATGACACCTGTACATATGAAGCACCACGGACATGGTCTCTCCGAAGTAGGCATCGTCATCGGTTTTCATATCGGTGCGATGTACCTCCCCTCGCTCTTGACGGGTGTACTCGTTGACAAGATCGGTCGCTCTACAATGGCATATGCTTCAGGTGTCATACTACTTGCAGCCAGCATGACTGCTGCTTTTGCGCCAGCCGATTCGATGCCGCTACTCATCACCGCTCTTGTGCTGCTCGGACTGGGCTGGAATTTTGGATTAATTAGCGGCACAGCGCTCATCGTAGACGCAACGCAGCCCGCCACTCGTGCGAAAACACAGGGAACGGTTGATGTCTTGATTGCCTTGGCTGGTGCATCCGGTGGAGCCCTGTCTGGTATGGTCGTCGCCAATGCCAGCTACGCAACACTTTCCCTTGCCGGAGGCGTTTTATCGCTGTTGCTGGTCCCTGTCCTGATATGGTCCCGTAAAAAAAGTAAACACAGTGTAGAGATCTCCCAAAACTAAAGCCACCTGATGAGGGTGGCTTTTCTTCTACCCCAAGTACCCCGAAACAAAAAATAACACTGCCCACAGGCAGTGTCATTTTCCTCCAACCACTTTATTATCATGTCGCTCATTCGGACTATGCTCATCTACAATCTGTTTTAAGCTAGCGAAGCCAGGAGTAAATTTGCTGTTGGGAATCTTCTTCTTGGAAGAGAGATTTTTCGAGTAAACAGCAGTTTCGTTGCCTCTTTTCGCGAAGAACTCAGCTAATTTCATCGTATCCCACTCCTAACTAGCTCTCTTTAAGGTTTTGACCTTATTCACAAACTTGGTAACAAATCCTAATAATAACATATACGTAGTCAACCGCTCGAACTCCTGCATATTTTCGGGAGTAAATGTGTCATT
Source organism: Brevibacillus sp. Leaf182 (assembly GCF_001423865.2). NCBI lineage: Bacteria > Bacillati > Bacillota > Bacilli > Caryophanales > Paenibacillaceae > Brevibacillus > Brevibacillus sp. Leaf182. The sequence continues at coordinate 155,203 of NZ_LMPN02000017.1, forward strand.
CTTGTAAACGGCGACCGCAAATCCAAGCCTGAACTTACCAAAATTCTTCACAATTGCAAATTGTTCAATATCCGTGTTTTGAATACGTCCCTTTACTTGTTTATCGGCAATTCTGCAATCCTCTTGAAGCATGGAAGACAGTAATAGCGTACGTACTGTGTCAAAATCTTTCAACTCGGTTAAGTAAAACACTTCAAACTGCTTGTCATTATTCGTTGGTACGATCCAATAACAGCATAGCTCGTCCGGTTTCAATCCATAAATCGTCTTTACTTCCATTTCAAATGCCTTCATAAACGTGATCGCGTTCGCATTAATGATAGCTGTTGATTGACCGCTGCCATCCAAACTGTAAATGGCATTGGCCAATTCTTTCTCGCAATATTTTACTTCCATCTGGAACTCGATTTCGTTCCCTCTAATCTTGTTGCAGATGAACAAAACGATGAATACCATTCCTGCCAAAATGGCGGAATACAAGATAGACAAACCTAGAACAGAACCTAATGAAGCTAGTTTGTTTTCCTCATGTGGTGGTGCCAGGATAAACAGCCATTCTATCGGTTGAAACATCCACTTATGTATGACTGCTATCAAATCTGGCAGCAAACCTTTTAATAATTCAAATACGAGCCATGAGACCAGAACGAACAAGATGCCAAGAACAGAAAAAACAATCTTTACATGGCTCTGCACGAGATTCTTTAGCACCTGTAAACCTCTCCTTCTGGTAAAGTTTTACATTATTTTAACATTATATTTGGATTCTACAAATAGGAAAAAACTACCTACATTTAGGTAGTTTTTTAGGCGTCTCTATCGTAATCGTACTAACTTTTTGATTACCTATGTACTGTATCGTCTGCTGTATGATCTTGCTGTTCTCTTCGATTATCTTTAGTGGTTTAAATGAACTCAACAATTGCTTATTCCCCCTATCGGTATACTGGGTGTACTTCGTGACGAAACGCTCCCTTATTGGTCTGCCCATTTTTCACCTCTATCAAACACGAAATGCTCATCATGACCTTCATCCGTCTTGGTAATACCCCATACCTTATGCCGTTCTGATTTTGTTTAGACCCCTCTTCTAGGTGCTGCTTTTCCACTGTTAGTGACGGTTTTGTTACAAACAAGGTTGCTTCCATTGGCACAATTGACTTCCTCAATCCTTGCCATAATAAAGGATAATCCGAACGAAAAGGAGTTAGTCAGATGAATTCAGTGATAGCGAAGAACGAAACCATTCTTTCCTATATCATTGCCATAACGCTTATCTTGCTCATGGTAGCCGCTTCCGTCATACTCGATGATCCCGAAGTGATTCTACCAGAAATAGCAGCGATGGCGATTGGCATATGGGTATACCGAGAACCGGGATGGATCAGACAGCCCTCTAAAATTTTTGTGGCTCCGTCAATTACGGCTGCAATCGGATTTGCGATAAATCAAGTAGATTTGCCATATCTTGGAAAAGTCAGTATTACACTCGTGCTCATGATGCTTTTTTTACGAATCATCCAATCGAATTTTGGACCATCCCTTGCCACTGGCTTATTACCTCTGGTCACGAATGCCGTTGAATGGTCTTTTATGATCTCCGTCGTCATTTTTTCCTTTCTCATCATGCTCGGCGTTCTCGCCTTCAAATGGAATGACGGCCTGGAGAAGAAAGTGAAGATACCGTATCAGTATATGCTCGTGTTCTTGATTTTGATATTCGTGTGGATTGGTTTATGTTGGATGGCTGGTTACCCACAGTTAGCAGTTATTCCGCCCATACTCGTCGTTGTCTATGAATCTCTTCACAAGCCGATGTTCAACGGCAAGATGGCCTTCAAGCTCAGTCTGGTGTTAACCATATCGGCGACAGTCGGTACATTGCTCTACTTTGCGATTGATTCGTGGGTGATCGTCACGCTGCTAGACATGCTTTTGATGCTTGTTTTGTTACGCATCGTCGGCATGCGTGTCCCAGCCGCATACGCGTTTCCCCTGCTCCCCTTTGTCTTTCCAGTTGAAATGGTAGTCATGTTGCCCGTGGGTGCGCTCATCGCTTCTATTTTCATGTTTGGCTCCGTGCTTATGTACAAGAAGTGGGAGAGAAAAAGAAATCAGCTTCATGCCCCGAGGAATTAGCCCATAATAATAGAGCCACCCATCTTTGGGTGGCTCTTATCCTTACTTGGCCTTTGAGGTTACCTTTTCCACTTTGTTTTCGCCCAGTTTCACTTTGAATAGATCTTTTTTATCACGATCGGAAGCTTGATAGTCGTAAAAAAAGATGAAATCTCCTCCGATGTTTATCGCTTGACTGGAAATGCTGCCCAATGGATACAGTGGAGTTGTCTTGCCGTCCGTCATATTCATTCTGCCTACCGTATGTGCGTCCTTTATTTCTGAGATGTAGTATAGATGCTTCCCAGCAACAATGATCGGATTTTCTGCTGGAGGCAACCCTTTCTTGACGAGAGCGGTTTTCCCATCCTTTAGTCCGATTTTATAAACATCGACGACGCCTTTATCGTTTACCCATTTTGTGTAGTAAATGAAATCACCAGACAGACCGATAAGGGTCAGTTCTTTGTCTTTGCTTACGACCTTTTTCTGCGTTCCATTCCGCTTCATTTTGTATAGAAGACCACTCTTATCGGTGTAAAAAATCCAATCCTGATAGAAATAAACTTCCTCAAACTGATCAAGCAACTTCTTTTGATTTTTGCCGTTCGTGTCCATCCTGTACAAAGGACCGTAACCGTCTGCGTAGTAGATGATATCGCCTACTACATACAATTGGTGTACGTTATTGCGATCCCCTTCCGCAAGGCTTCCACTTTTGATAACTGTTTTCGAACTGCCGTCTGTCTTGATTTTCATGAGCTCCGTCACATCTTCATACGTATCATTGATATCGAAATGGGGCATCTCAAGCTGATAGATTTCTTTCCTAGGCTTATTGCGCGTATAGTAAATCCAGTCCCCTACCACATTCAGATTATCGGCCCAATCACTGCTCAACTGTTGAAGAGAGCTTCCATCCTTTTTGATTTTGTATAAGCCATCGTTGTTATAAAAAATCCACTCTCCTTGAACGGTGACAAAGCTTCGATTTGAATTGATATTGACAGGATCGCTGCCCATAACATTTATCACTGGCTTTTTCGTTGGCGCAGTCGCCATTGTTTGTTGATTGCCAAAACCAAAGACCACAACCAGACATACTGCCATCGCAATGGTGATCATCCATTTCCCTTTATGGTGCACCATGCATCCCTCCCGTTCATAGCCTATTATAGCCACAGCGGAGATATCCCCCATTCCTATACAATCCGGCAACACTGATTTATATGTATCAAAACGATTTCATTTTGTCCACCTTTATATGGATATTCAGGAAATTTATACACAAAACTACACAAACACATTTGAACAATGGGACGAGTTCTATTTATGATTTTCAGGAGGGATAACCGTGTCACAAGCAAATTTGCCGAATATTACTCCGACCATAACACTCACGCGTGACGACGCGATTAATTTATTATTGTCCTCTATTGCTATTGAAGAGCCAGGGTTAGGACATATCATTAACTCGGAGGGAGAAAAGCTTCAATTTATTCTGGGGACGCTTCCAGGGGTTACCGCCCCGCCAGCAACGATCAGCGATCTTTTAAATGTCAACCAGCGTGTACAAAATACGATAAAAACCATCAAGCAAAAGGAAATCATCTTGCAGAGTAAGCTTGACAGTATTTTAAGCACACCTATCTCAATCGGACCAACTGGAGCTACGGGTTCTACGGGTTCTACAGGGGCTACTGGTCCGACAGGTGGGACAACCGGGGCAACCGGAGCTACTGGGGCTGCCGGAGCTACTGGGGCTGCCGGAGCCACTGGATCTACAGGACCACAGCTTACCAATAGTGCGCATGTCTATAATTTGACTACGATTATAACAACCATTGCGAATCAGCCTGTTGCCCTCAGTAACAACGGTGTCATAACGGGAACCGATATTACCCACGTTGCGGGCTCACCTGATATTTTACTGGCAGGTGGCCATACTTACTTTGTCACTCATTCTGTCAATATGACGAACAACACACCTCCTGCCATGTTTCTCGCCCTGAATGGAGCTCCAGTTCCAGGTTCCGGATATACCATTGTTGCTGAAACACCCCTGGCCTCCACCTATTCCGCTATCATAACGACTCCTGTCGGGGCACCCAGTGTTCTTAACCTCGTGGCGGCAATCATCGGAACAGTCTTTTTTGCAGAACCGTTCCCTCCCCAAACAGCCAATGTCAGTATTACCGTCATCGAGTTATTTTGAGAATAGAAGAAGCCACCCATGATGGGCGGCTTCTTCTATTCTCTATGCTAAAGGGAAATGACACGCGACCTGACGATCCTGCCCTACCTCTATGAGCTCGGGAATCTCCTTGCTGCATCTCTCCTGAGCCATTGGACAACGAGGATGAAAACGGCAACCTGACGGCGGATTGGCCGGAGAAGGTACATCCCCTTGCAGGACGATCCGCTCTTGTCGCCGATGCGGAGTAGGCTTCGGAATCGCCGACAACAATGCCGCCGTATACGGATGCAGTGGCTGTGCAAACAAGTCATCCGTTCGTGCAATCTCCACCATTTTCCCCAAGTACATCACGCCTACCCGATCAGAAATGTGGCGTACTACATTCAGACCATGCGCGATAAATAGATAGGTCAGCCCCATCTCTTTTTGTAATTTCATCATCAGGTTCAAAACCTGTGACTGTACGGACACATCCAGTGCAGAAACAGCTTCATCCGCCACAATAAACCGTGGCGAGAGTGCAATCGACCGCGCAATACCGATCCGTTGCCGCTGTCCGCCAGAAAACTCATGCGGATACCGATTTCGTCTCGATGGATCGAGTCCCACCAGACTCATCAGCTCGACTACCCGCTCATCTATTTCCTTTGCAGATGCACGCAGATGAACCCGTAACGGCTCTCCAATAATATCGCTTACCAAAAATCGTGGATTCAACGAACCAAACGGGTCTTGAAAGATAATCTGCATATCCCGTCTCAGCTTCAAATTCTCTTGTCTATTCACCTGATGGATATTGGTTCCGTCAAACAGCACTTCTCCGCTCGTCGCCCTTTGCAAATTCAGCACGACACGCCCCAGCGTCGACTTCCCGCAGCCGGATTCTCCTACGAGCCCGAATGTCTCCCCTGGCCGAATTCCGAAAGATACATCATCTACGGCTTTTACATGACCGATGACACGGCTCAGCAAGCCAGCCTTAATCGGAAAATACTTTTTGATATGATTTGCTTCGATCAAATATTCCCGGTTCATTGGCGGTTCACCTCTGCTTTGCTTCCAGCGACTGAATTGGCACGCTGATTTATTCTGAATAGATTGCTGACATCTTCATTCAACCAGCAAGCCACTTGTTGTCCTGTAACAACCTCGCGCAAGATGGGTTCCTCTTTTCGGCATTTGTCGATGGCATGCGGACAACGCGGGTGAAAACGGCAGCCCGTCGGCAATTGGGTAATGCTCGGGATGGTGCCTTGGATCGTGTACAATTCTCCGCCGCGCTCCCCTTCAAATCCGGGGATGGACTGTAGCAAGCCAATCGTGTACGGGTGCCGGGGCTCGTCAAATATCCGTTCGACCGTTCCTTCCTCCACAATCGTTCCTGCATACATTACCGCAATACGATCCGCCATCTCTGCTGCTACCCCCATGTCATGGGTGATCAGCAAAATCGACATGCCCAGTTCCTTTTGCAGCCGTCTGAGCAAATCCAAAATTTGCGCCTGAACCGTAACATCTAGAGCAGTAGTTGGCTCGTCTGCTATCAGCATTTCCGGGTTGCAGGCCAAGGCCATCGCAATGACAACACGCTGGCACATCCCACCAGACATTTCGTGCGGGTACTGCTTCACTCGTACTTCTGGCGCCGGAATCCCAACTAGCCGAAGCATCTCGATCGCTTTTTTGAACGCATCCTGCTGACTCATATTTTGATGCAGCATCAAGCTCTCCGCAATTTGATCGCCTACCGTAAACACCGGATTGAGAGCCGACATCGGGTCTTGGAAGATCATCGCGATTTTGTTCCCGCGAATTTGCATCATTTCATCCAAGTCCTTTGCCGCCAGATCCTGACCGTGAAACATGACGTTCCCACTCTGAATAAATCCGCCCGCATAGTCAATCAATCGCATGACCGCAAGTGACGTCACACTTTTTCCACTACCGGATTCCCCTACCAAGCACACCGTCTGTCCTTTGCCAACGTTGATGCTCACTCGATCCGTGGCCTTGACCGTGCCGTCATCCGTAAAGAAGCAAGTGGTCAAATTTTTTATTTCGAGGATGTTGCGTTCCACTTGTTCAGCCTCCTTTTCGGGTTCTTCTTTTTCTTCCGTGGGTCGAATGCATCGCGAATGCCGTCTCCGACGAAGTTAACCGCAAGCACCACGAGTAAAATACAAAGACCAGGATAAAGTGCTTGCAAAGGATCGACCAGCATGAATTCCTGTGCCTTGCTCAGCATTAATCCCCAGCTTGTTTGAGGCGGTTGAATCCCCAAGCCTAAATAAGAGAGACCTGACTCTGACAGAATGGCCGAACCAACCATGAGAGTCGCGTACACAATGATCGGAGCCATTGCATTGCGTATCAGGTGACGCGTTATAATACCCCAGTGTGAAACGCCGATCGCTCTCGCTGCTTCCACATACTGCATTTCCCGTAGCTGCAAGAACTGTCCGCGCACCAGACGTGCCACACTTGTCCAGCTCGTCAGCGACAAAATCAGGATCATGTAGATAAATTCCGCTCCGAAGAGAGCCAGAACCAGGATGTTAAAGAACAGACTCGGAATGGAGTTCATCACGTCAACGAGACGCATGAAGCAGGTATCAATCCAGCCACCGAAATAACCAGAAATCGCTCCAATCAGCGTCCCGATGACGACCGCAGCAAAAGCAACGCTGAAGCCGACCAGCATAGACACCCGGCTGCTATGAATGAGGCGGGACAAGATATCACGACCGAGCTCGTCTGTTCCGAGCACATGCCCTTCTGTTCCAGGAGGCAGGTTGGTAATCATAAAATCAATCTTTGCCGGATCATGCGGTGCGACCCAATCGGCAAACACAGCAATTCCAATAAAAAACAGGAGTACGATTAAGCCACTAACGGCATACGGATTCCGCATAAATTTTTTGCCGGCGGTTGTCCAGAGTCCAGGGGGTTTTTGTCCAACGGGATTCGTCGGAAGCTGTCCTCCTGTCCGATTCGTTTCAACGACAGTGTCATCCTGAAGCTGTACTTGACTCATGCTGCCCTGCCTCCTTTACGTCCAAGCTGCACGCGTGGGTCAACCAGTGCGTAAATTAAATCGGCAAGCAGGTTTCCGATAATCACCATCAGTGAAATCAGCAACGTGATCGACATCAACACAGAATACTCACGCGCTACAGCCATTTCCACAAACAGACGCCCCATGCCTGGCCAGTTAAATACACTCTCAGTCAATGCTGCACCTGCTACCAGAGTCGGCAAATCCAATCCGATGATCGTCACAACAGGAATGAGTGCGTTCCGCAGGGCATGGCGGAAAATAACGCGTCTTTCCTTCATCCCTTTGGCACGTGCCGTCCGAATATAGTCCTGCTCCAAAACCTCAAGCATACTGGCACGCGTATATTTGACATAGGCTGCAATGTTCACCAGTGTTAACACCGTTACAGGTAGAATCAAGTGCAATATGAGGTCGCCTACTTGTCCCTCTTTCCCCATCGTGTACATGTCAGATAATGGGAGCAGATTCAGTTGCATCGCAAAATACTGCTGTAGCATAATCCCAAACCAGAAGGTCGGCATCGCAAATCCGAGATAGGCAACAATGGAGGCGATCTGGTCAGACAGACCGTATTGCTTTGTGCTGTTGTAGATTCCCCACGGGATGGCGATCAGCATGGAAAGCCCCCACGCTACAGACATGAGCACAAACGTATTCCAGACCGTCGGCCATAAAATATCACCAACCGGAACGTTATTTTTAAAGGTATGGCCCAAATCTCCCTGCAACAAATTTCCAACCCATTTCATGTATTGAATGTAGACTGGCTGATCCAACCCCATATTTTTCATCTGGATGAGTTGTGCTTCTGGAGACATTCCCGGTGAGAGCATGACTTTTAAGGGTCCTCCCGGTGCTGCATGCATCAGTCCGAACGAAACCACGGTGATCAAAAATAAGACAAGCACAGCTTGTAGTACGCGGCGTACCAAATATTCAGTCAATCCAGCATCCTCCTTTCGTTTGAAAGGGGAAGGGACATAAGGCTGCCCTTCCCCCCTTTCCTATTGCTAACCGCTACCAGCCGTGCTTATTTTTTGGTATCGTCGATCCACCAGTTCAAGAAGCCAAAGGTCTCCCCATATGGAATCATGGATACTGGTTTAAACTCATCCTTATATTTGACGCGAGAAGTCATGCCTCGTGGCGTTCCGTACTGATACATGAATACGTATGGCAGGTTCGTCGAGATTTCTTTTCCGACTTCTTTATAGATCGCTGCACGCTCCTCTTGTTTCACCGTGGATACAGCTTTTTCCCACAGCGCATCCAGCTTCGGATTGTCGTACCAGCCAGCGTTGTTGCCAGGCGGGAATGCCTTTTTCCCGAAAGTAGACATGCCATCCGGATCTGGGTCAGACAATTGCCAGCCGAGTAACAGAACCTGGAATTTACCAGGGTTGGCATACTGATCGACAAGAGCCGAGAAGTCTAATGCTTTTGGCTTCGCTTCAATTCCGATCTCTTTCAGGTTTTGCTGAATAACAACGGCTGCCTGCTCACGACGACTGTTCCCCGAGTTGAAAATGAATTCAAAGGAGAAACGATTGCCGTCTTTGGCAAGAATTCCATCTGCCCCGGCTACCCATCCGTCTTCTTTCAGTAGTTGTTTTGCTTTCTCTACACTATATTCGTAATGGACTGCCGCATCGCCCGGGTCTGCCCATGTACCTGGCAGGAACGGTGCATCCATAATTTTTCCGGTTCCTTTTAAGATATTGTCGATAATACCTTGACGATTGATTGCGTGGGCAATGGCCTGACGCGTTTTTTGACCTTCAAACAACCCGTAGTTGTTCGGGAAGTTCTTCTTGTCAAAGTTGAAGGCAAAGTATTCATAGCTAGGACCTGGCTCCGTCGAAATGTTGATCGTCCCTTTCGCCTTCACCGCTTCGAGCTGCGTGACAGGAATGGAATCTACCAAGTCAACGTCGCCTTTCATCAGAGCCTGTACTTGTGTGTTTTGATCCGCATAGATTTTGTACACAACCTTTTGAATATGCGGCTTCTTTTCACCCCAGTAATTTGGGTTAGCATCTAGCACATGGAATTCCTTTTGTTTCCACTCCGACCATTTGTACGGTCCGGAAGTAGGTGTCTTGGCTGGATCTTTTCCGTAAGAATGTGCTTGCAGTTCTTTAAACGGTACGTCTTTCAACACGTGAGCTGGTGCCAACTTTTGCATTAATCCAAAAGCAAACGGAGCGTACAATTGAGTCAATTTGATTTCTACGGTGTAATCATCCAGTTTTTTCATCTCTTTAACTTTGTCGTATTTCGTAATTTCTGGTGATCCAGTCTCAGGAGTTTTGATGGCATTAATGGTAAAAATCAGGTCGTCAGCCGTGATTGGCGTTCCATCGGACCATTTCGCATTATTCTTCATCTTGATTGTATAGGTGAGGCCATCCTCGCTTATTTTCGGCAACTCGGCTGCAAGGGACCAAGGGTAAACTGCTAAATCAAATGACGGGTTCCGATTGTACAAATAAGCCTGAGTGTACTCCATAACGTCACCGGATGCTGTGTCGTTTCCAAAAATCGGATTGATCGTGACGATGTCAGACGTGGTAGAATGAGTGAACGTTCCACCGTCTATTGGCTTCTCATCATCCGTACTGGTCGCCTGAGGAGCCACCTGCTCCACCGGTTTTTGTGTTGGTGCTGGTGTTCCTGGCGAAGCATTGTTCCCGCTTGAGCAACCGACCAACAGCGCGCCGGTTAACGAGAGCAACGCCAACGGCTTCAACCAACCTTTCCCTTTTTTCAAATCATTTCCCCCTCTTTCATGTGTTTTCAAGCCTTTTCCATAACGGGAAATACATCCCAAGACTTGTCTTATTAATATTAAATAATTTTCTGTTATTTGAAAATATTTTCCCTTTAAAAGATTTAAAAAAATCTGATGATTTTATATTCTTTTATAAACCTTAATAACTCCCCCTTCTAATAAAGGGAGAGCGAACATGTCTAGCCCTACACAGTTTGGAACTGCAACAGCTCACGTACAATGCTTAGCGCCTTATCGATATCCGCTGTCTCAATACCGGAATGAGTCACCGCTCGAATTCTGCCGTGACCGAGCTCGGCTACGCGCAGCCCATGTGCTTGCGCTGCTTCTACGAAGGTCTGCCACGTATGGACTGGGTGTTCAATCCGGAAGAATACAATATTGGTTTCTACATCCTCCACATGAGTCACGATTCCTGGAATCTCCGCCAGACCATGTGCCAAGCGAAGGGCGTTTGCGTGATCGACTGCCAATCGATCTGTCATCTGCTGCAAGGCAACCAGGCCTGGTGCTGCAATAACCCCTGCCTGGCGCATACCGCCACCCAGCATTTTGCGAAGACGATACACTTTCTGAATAAAGTCTTCTGTTCCCACAACAAGGGAACCAATCGGTGCTGACAACCCTTTCGACAGACATATTTGCACGGAGTCGGCATAACGCGCAATCTCAGCCACATCCACATTAAGAGCAACTGCCGCGTTGAACAAGCGTGCACCGTCCATATGAACGGGCACAGCCTTTTCGTTTGCAAATGCGCGAACCTCTTCCAAGTAAGACAGCGGTAGGACACGTCCTCCCATCCGGTTATGCGGGTTTTCCAGGCAGATCAAGGAAGGCAATGCGAATTGTGGATCTTCAGGCTCCAACGGAAATACCCGCTCCATATCAGCGATGTCCAACCTTCCATCTGGCTGCGTTGGAATCGGTTCGTACATAATGCCGCCGCACACAGCCGCGCCACCTGCTTCATAGATATAAATGTCGGTCTCATTGCCTACAATGACTTTGGAACCGCGCGGACAATGCGCCATTAAGGATGCCAGATTAGCCATCGTTCCACTCGGCATGAGAATGGCTGCCTCTTTGCCCAGCTTTCGGGCTGCTTCTTGCTCCAATTGGCGAACCGTAGGATCTTCCCCATACACATCGTCACCGAGTACCGCCTCTTGAATGGCATCCATCATCTGACTGGTCGGCAAAGTGAATGTATCGCTTCTCAATTCGATCACCGGTTTCATACCCCACTCTCCAAATTCTGACCTACTTGTACTTTCAGGCTGTCTTTCACCTGCTGGATCAGCTCAGCCGTCTCGCTGTAATGCTTGCCTTCCACGATGACATAGCCGAGACGATGCGAGAAGTTTTGCGGAGGCCAGACGCTTTGACCGATTTTTGCATGAACGGCCACTTCAGCTATCCCTGGCAGGTTGCAAACGGTATCCATTCCATGCATCCCGCTAAAGGTTCCCTGATTATCCGAGACGAGAAAATGAATGCCTGCATAGCGTTGCTCTTCGATGGTTTGAGACAATTCTGGCACAAGTCCTGCCGCACACCGAATCTGTTGCAAAAGCAGATCAATCCCTGTTGAACGGCGAACCAACTCTGGAATCATTCCACCGGCAAGCCTAGCGTTGACTTCGATGACAACACAACCTGCTGATGTCCACTTCACTTCCGTATGGGCAGCACCGAATTGGTAGTTCACCGCCGCTAATGCCCTTTCCACTGTTCGCTCGATCTCCTGTTTCTCTTTTGTCGACAGCGGTGCAGGGAAAATATGCCCTGCTTCCACGAAAAATGGATATCCCGTTAACCGTTTCTGGGTAATGCCGATGACAAAGCATTGCCCTTGCCAAGAGAACGTCTCCACGCTAAATTCAGGGCCCTCGACATACTGCTCCAGAAGAACTGTTCGAGCTGTTTCCTGGCCGCGCGCATTGTACTTGATCGCAAGGATTTCCGCTGCCATATGCTCCACTTCCTCCCAGCTAAAGCACAGCCTTACGTTATTCGACCCGCTATCGTCAGCGGGCTTCACCACGCAGGGCAGAGAAATGGAAGACCGCGCTTCCATCAATGCCTCCATAGAGCCTATTGCCACAAATTCAGGCTGAGTCACTTGATGACCCTGAAGCTTCTCTCGGAAAACGGCTTTATTGCGGCAGGCCTCAATCGCCTCCAGCGAATTGCCTGTCCAACCGAATTTCCGGGCCAGCTTGGCTACCGATTCGAGATAATAGTCGCTTGTTGACATGATTCCGGCTATCTCTCTGCCTTCCTTAATCACTTGTGCTACACTGTCAGTCAGCTCTGCTTGGGAATTCGTATCTGTCACGACTACGTGACATTCCAACTCATTCAAACCATGGTAACGTTCAGGCTTCTCTGTGAAAAATACGGGCGTAAACCCCAATTCGCGCGCCTTTTTAATCGCGAGCATACCTGTCCCCGTCGTATTTGCTTCAACGAACAGAAAGTGTTTGTTCATTCGGATACATCCCCATCAATTTGGAATAGGACCAGCTTGTCACGACTGTTTTTGGTTCCACACATTGCGGCGTGTCTCGCAGGTTCGTTTGCATCAGTCCCTTGCTCTCCCGGTAGGAGTGGCTATAGATCGTATCGACATAACGATCCCCTCGATCCGGCAATATAGCCACGATATTGCATTCACTCCCGACTTGGCTCGCTAACCAGTTGGCTACGGCGTACACGGAACCTGAGCTGTTGCCAGCAAAAATATGCTCATTACGGGCCAAGCGTAGCGTAGCCGCAAATGCCTCAGCATCGTTCAGCCAATGCACTTCATCGATCATGGAAAAATCTACATTCTTAGCGACCAAACTGTTTCCCAAGCCACCTTGTAGACGTGTCGGCTGATCGGGCTGTCCGAATATCACACTCCCCGCTGCATCAACCGCCACGACTCGTAGCTCCTTAAAATGACGCTTCAGTTCTCTGGCTGTCCCGGACAGGGAGCCTCCGCTGCCAACTGCACCAACAAGCACATCAATTCGTTCAAGGTCTTGCATCAACTCGGATGCCAGCGCAGCATATGCACGCGGATTCTCCGGATTATCGTATTGTCGAGGCCAAAACGCTCCTGGATACTCCCTCATTAATTCTTGGAGTCGTTCCAGTCTGGCGCTTTGCCACCCTTGTTTCCCCATCTGCGAAACCACGTGAACATGACAGCCAAGCGAGGTCAACTTGGCATAGGTAATCGGGTCAATTCTCGGATCAGTCACGATGTGTACATCATGCCCCAACTGACGCCCAACCAAGGCCAAGCCGCAAGCCAACGTTCCTGACGAGCTCTCGATAATCGGCATGCCCTCCTGAAGTTCTCCCGACTGTATCGCTGCCAAGACCGATTGCCTGGCTACACGATCCTTCATACCAAACGGATTCATTAACTCGAGCTTTGCAAATACGGAGCCCACTGCCTTTTCATCAAGTCTCAGCTTGACCAAAGGGGTATCCCCGATCGTATCTGTCAACTGTTCATACCGCATCTACGCCCACATCCTTCCCTTGCTTGCCAGAAAGCAACCTCTTCATTACCCTCCCCCGCCTTTCTTCGATCGCCTGCAATTGCCCTTGTCGATCCTGCCACTCCCGTTGCAGCTTCTCTGCATGCTCCCTCTGTGCTGTCAGCATCTGCTGTACTTCCTCCGGGTTCGTGGAGCCCGTTGATTTCTTTGCGTACAAGCCGCCCTGCACATCGAAGGAAGCAGCGAGGAGTGCAGCCGTATCCGGCACTTGAAAGCCTGCTTCCGCGCAAGCTTCATAGAGTAACCGTGGATCTCCCGGCTCCGGCGATACACCGTGTTCCAGCGCGCGAACGATGTATCTGCCTGCGATTACCTGTGCTGTGCGATACGGAATCTCATGCTCCAACGTCAGCAAATTCGCAAGAGTAAATCCTCCGAAAAAGTCCCGTTTACATATATGGAGCAAACGTTCCTCATTGAATTGCAAATGATCGATCACCGCTTTTAACAGGCGCAGCAACGTTTTGGTTTGTTGAAACAACGTCAGAAGATGAGTGCCTGCCTCTTTGGACGTCTCTACCAAATTCGTGAAAGCTGTATTGCGCTGACCTAGCACCATATCCATATAAAATCCAGTTAGATGCGCACTCTTTCCCCGAATACGCTCCAGGATTGGGAAATTTCTTTTCTGTGGCATGGCAGAAGATATTCCAGATAGCTCATCCGGCAATTGGAGGAAGTTCATTTCGCTGCTGCCCCATTGAATCAAATCCGTTGTAAATCGGGAGACCAATACTGAGAAGGTGGACAGCTCTCCTGCCATTCTCAAAACCCATTCCCGAGACGCAACCGCCGACAACGCACTCATTCGAGGCTGTCGGAACCCAAGCAACTTGGACAACCGTTGACGGTCCCACGGCAGTTCTACCCCAGCCATGGCCCCTGCCCCAAGCGGGCATTGATTCATGTCGTCATAGATTTGTATCCATCGATTCATGGCTTGCAAGAATTCACTGTTAATAGAGGAAAGATAGAATCCAGGGGTAATTAATTGTGCGGATTGGTAGTGTGTATATCCTGGCATGGGGACAGAACGATATTGATTAGCGAGTGTATGCATTGATTGAATAAGCTGTCCCAATTCTCCCATCGTCTCCAGCCACTGTGCACGACCAAACATCACCTGGGCGCACGCTTGGACATCATTTCGACTGCGATCCATATGCCAGCACGGTACCGGTCTCGGGAGCAAGCCTTCAATATAACGCTCGAGGGCAAAAGAGATATCAGACATGTTCTGTCCGGGGTCAGGAGCGATTGTTTCTGGTGTAGCGCCCTGAAGTGCTTTGGCGATAGGCAAAGCGTCTTGTCGTGTAATCAAGCCCATTCTGACATATTCCAACAGCATAGCGAATTCAATCTGAATATACCCAGGCAACAAATGATCGACTTCATATTTGAACTGTGGTTCCAATACTTCATCATGCAAAAGGCGGCTTGGTGTCGAAGCAATTCTGCCCGTTAATTTTACACTCATGCAAAAATACACCTCGCTTCCGACTGAGTAACGATCCAACCAGGAGTTGCCCTAAAGAGAGATACCTCCTGATTTCTGTTCCGCATAATCGTAGTGATGTTCTTTTTTCATTCTCAAGTGTGGATTCATCCACATGAGAACCACAATAAGAAGTCCCGCTGCTCCAATGATTCCAAATATCGTAAAGATGGAAACAAGACCAGTAGTCAGACCTACCAGGAAGACGGAGACTGGCATGGCGCACATAACCATTACATTGATCAAGCTCGATGCTCTTCCCAAGACTTCTTTGGGCACCATCAAGGTGATCAACGTACTCATTTTGATATTGACGAATGCCGAGCCTATCCCGTTCACGAATACACATATGACTTGCCAAACAAGTGGAATGCCGAACGCAAACATTCCGATTCCGATACTGAACAGACTAATGCCGCAGCAAATGTAAATAATCGCATCATATCGATTCAAATAATTAATACATAGGGACCCAAGTAAAATCCCGATAAAAAAGCTGATCTCGAGCATGGCCAATTCGGTAACATTGGTAACGACCAGTGGCAGCAAAATTGCTTCTGGAGCTGTCAAAAAATTGAGGATGGTAAAATAAATCATGCAGTTTCGCAAAAAATCATGCTTCGTAATCGCATGGATTCCATCCTTCAAATCCGTCATGATCATCTTGGTTGTAAACTCACTGACAGTAGATAGGACAAGCTCTCTCTCGTTAATCCATAAAATAATCAGTGCCCCTAACAAATAGGTGACGACATTCAAAATAAAAGCATATTCCATTCCAAACGCGATCAACCCCGCCGCCAATGCCGGAGCCGCCAAACTGACAATCGTTTGAATCATCTGCGATAAACTTTGGGCTTGCGTCATATGTTGTTCGGGAACCAGCGTTCGTATCGCCACCGTGAGTGCTGGCCTAAAGAAGGCACTGACTGTGGTCAGCAAAACGGCAATGATGATCAGTACAGCAGGATGCAGCCTGTTAAACAAAAACAACAGGACGATGCATAAAATGAGCGCAGCTCTCAATAAATGGGAAACAACCATGATCCTCTTTTTATTTCCTCGATCAACAAAAACGCCCGCGAACAATCCGAATACGATCAATGGAATGGTCTCCGCTGCCAATAAAACCGACATTAACAAAGGACTTTCCGTCAAAACCTTCATTAGCCAAATAAGCGCTAATCGATACACTCCATCTCCCATATTCGAGACAAATTGCGAAAAGATTAAATAGCGATAACTTTTCAAGCTCAGCAATGCCCGAAAAGATACCTTTTCATTAACGCTTACTGGCTGTTCCATCTCGATCATCCACTCCCAATACGAACGGAATCATTTTTTGGGGGAAGATGACTTCCGTGCATGCCAGAAGCCATCTCTTGGATCTGCTCCTCTACGTGTGGTATACATGCACTTCTGTATTCAATTCACTTAACCATCTATACCCCAGTTCCAGCTTTTGATAAAAGTCAGGTTCTTCTTTCAACAATAAAATACCGAGGCTGGTCCCACTGTGTGCAACAACCGTACCTAACCCTCCAATTTTGTCGTTGATCTCCATGACTTCCGGCAATAGTTTCTTGGGCAGAATTTTTTGATTCAAGATCGCACTTCTGGACGACACGGCGCCTATTGTGTGGACATCTCTTTCTCTGATCGCTTTCGTGATTTTTTGCAGCAAGAGACTGTATTCCATCTTTTCCTCATTGGTAAACGGTTTTGATTGCTTGTTAAACTCAACCGTATCAATTGTTCCCCCCTCATCAATGCTTACAATACACAAAGGCGGGAGCTCCCCAAGATATTCTCGGAGTTTGACCTCCTTATGGTAGTAAGCAACAGCTCCTTCATACATCACGCCGTCAGTCGGCTCTATCGTCGATAAAAACAACTCTAGTAAAGCAGGCTCCATTTTTATATGAAAACAATTTTCTACTGCTCGGGAGGCAGCCACCAAATCTGCTGATGAACTTGCCATGCCTTTTCCTACTGGGAGTTCCGAATTGATCTCCAAAATTCCGCCAGCCGGAAAGCCATAATGCTTGAGTATTTTTTCTACGAGTCTTTTCGATTTTTGCTTGGAACGAGGTACAATGACGATCTCTTGTAAGGATGGAATAGAATAAAAAGTAGCATAGGAAGCATTTTTTATAGGCAAAGTCACTAGAAAATCCCGATTATTTTCCCCTAGAATCCCCTGCAGAAGCTCCCCAAAAGTACCGTTAGCTGCTCCGTTGCCTACGTCTGTTGTTTGAGGAAAATTACGAATGGAACTCGTCTTTATCATGCTCATAGAGGCCCCCCAATTAAATGGATATCGTTTCTGCAGGATGATAGTTCTTCATAAAATAATCAAAAAATTCTATTTTGTTAAACTGACTTTTATTCGTACTAATAAAAACCCCCAGATTCTTTTCTGGCAGCAACCACATGAAGGAGTTATACCCGATTACCTCGCCTGCTTTCGCCAAAATATTTTCATGGACATAATCAGGATGGAATTTCGCAGTGAAGCCATACCCTGTATAAGCCCCTTGTGGGTGAGGCACCGCTTTACTGGCGAACATTTTGCTAATCGAATCTTCATTTAGTACCCTTTCAGTCCCATAAGCGCCTTTGTTTAATAGCGTCAGCATCCATTTTGCCATATCGTCCCCAGTTGAGAGCAGACTGCCATCTGGAGAGTCCGCAGGGCTAAAATCGTACCTTTGAATCGGATTATTTTCCAGATCATAGCCTGTTGCCAGCTTCGCCTCCAGCTCTGGCTGCAAAAGAAAACTGCTCCTTCTCATTTCGAGAGGCTTAAATAATTTCTCACTGACATAGCGATGGAAAGGAACTCCAGTCACTCTTTCTACTAAATACCCTGCCAGCATAAAGGAGAAATTCTCATTGCAGTATTGTTCCCCAGGTTGATAAATAACGGTTGGCATATAGCGTTGAATGTATTCCTGCAAGGTTACGGACTCACGCTCGCCGTAATGGTAGCTTTGGTCATTTCCCGTAAACGGCTCGTCAAATCCTGCTGTATAGCTGAGTAAATGCTCAACCGTCAGTGGTCCTTCAACCTTTCTCGGTATTTCCATATCATCTAGATACGGCTGAATATCATCGTTCCATCCGATAAGTCCCTGCTCCACGAGTTGGATGATGGCAGCGACTGTGACAATTTTGGATATCGAACCTACCTTCATTACCGTTTCATCCGCACTCATCCGCACTCTTTCGTTTCGATTCGCATATCCATATGCTTTCTTTAGCTGCACCTGACCATGATGCACGACAACTACGACGGCACCAGGAATATCGTTCAACCTAGAAGCATCAAAAAATCCGTCTACCACTCCCTCGAAATCTACCGATTCCCCGAGGAGTCCGCGGTCAGTACTGTTGTGTATTTTCGTCAAGCAATGTTGAATGATTTCACATAAGCTCTCCTGAAGGCATGCCATTAATTCGTCTATGGTTTCATTTTTATACTGATTCTCACTGTAAGCTACCATAAATTGAAAACGACCATGTAATACAACGCACTCAATATCGATCTTGCATTCTCGGGACTGATCCAGACTCATTGATTCGCCACCAGAAAATGTAGACAATTGAATGTCGCCATCCTCTTCTTTTCGATCCAGATCAAACTGCCCCAAATAATTAAAGCTGACCTCAGGCTTTATGTTGTTCTTTCGAGGATTTTCCGCCAAATATTTCAATATCCCGTAGTGAATCCCTTTGTGAGGAATTTGGCGCACATCCTTTTTCATTTTATGGATGATAGCAGACAGATCCTGTTCGTTGCCAACGTCTACAATCACGGGATATTCACTTGTAAACCATCCCACTGTGCGGTTTATCTCCACATCAGGTAGAATCGATTCCCTGCCGTGCCCTTCCAAATTGATGGCGAATCGATCGATATTCGCCCATTTTTTAAAGGCCAACCCGATTGCAGACAACAACAACTCATCAATTTCCGTGTGATAAGCGCGATTGGCCTGTTTCAACAATTCCCTGGTCTGTTGCTCATCCATCACGATTGTTTTTGTCCTGGTTTGCTTCCGAAGAGGTTTCCATTCAACGTAATCGGTTGGCAACGATTGAAGTTCCATCTCCTCGATACGATTCCAATAAGCACGCTCGACCTCGATTCTATCGCTATGGGCATATTCGTTCAGCTTTTGTGCCCACAATTGGTAAGAATCGCTCTTAAGAGGTAGCGTCATCTCCTTGTCTTGAAGGAGCTGTAGATACGCTCGGTTGAAATCCTCGATTAGTATTCGCCACGATACCCCATCTACGAGTAAATGGTGAACTGCCATCAGCAGATGATCGCCATTATCGCATTGGAATAGCCCTAACCGAATAAGTGGACCATCAAAAATATGAAGACGGGATTGTATTGCGGTGCATTGTGCATCCATCACTTGCTGTATATTTGCATCGGTTATATTTCGATAGTCCCACACTTCCAAACTGTACATGTCGTCGCTTTCGCTGACCCCTCGGTTATAGGCTTGATAGCCCGTCTCCGTTTCGCGGAATACCATGCGTAGAGCATCATGGTGTTGCAGGAGCTTTTCAATTCCTTTGCGAACCAGTCTCTCATCAAACCGGTCTTTTCGATAGAGCATAAAAGATTGGTTATAGTGATGGGGATGCTGATTGTGCTCCTGAAAAAACCAATGCTGAATCGGGGTCAACTGTACAGCACCTTCGATATCCCGCTGATCAATTTTTTGTTTCATCGGTTTCAGTCTTGTACCCAGTTCTGCAATGGTTGGAGATGTAAACAGATCTCTGATCTCCATCTTGTATCCCAAGCCTGACAATTGAGAAGCAACTTGTATGGACTTAATAGAGTCCCCGCCAAGTTCAAAGAAATTATCCAAAATCCCCACCTGCTTCTCATGCAAAACGTCTTGCCATACTGATACCAATATCTTTTCGATCTCTGTTTTGGGTTCAACGAATTCCCTATCACTACGCAGCGTTATGTTGAGTTCTGTTAACGCTTTTCGATCAATCTTTCCATTTGGGGTCACTGGTATTTCATCTAACTGAACGAAATAAGAAGGTACCATGTACGCCGGCAACGTTTTTCGTAGCGCATCTCTCACCATACACGCTTCCAGCTCTTGCGCAGCCACATAAAAGGCAACCAGCCTCTTTTGACCTGATCCATCCTCTTTTGGGATAACGACTGCTTCTTGAATATCGCTTGTTTTTAACAATTCCGCTTCGATTTCTTCCAATTCGATACGATTGCCACGTATCTTGACTTGATTATCGAATCGCCCTAAAAATTCGATGTTTCCGCTGGGGAGCCATCGAGCCATATCCCCTGTCTTATACAATTTTTCACCCGCACAAAACGGACTCTGAACAAATTTTTCATTCGTCAAATCTGGTTGCTTGAAATATCCCCTTCCTACTCCCCGTCCACCGATATACAGTTCGCCAGGAATCCCCACAGGCACTACATTGCCGTTCACATCCAAAATATACATGTTCACTCCTGGCAACGGCTTGCCGATCGGTAAAAACTTGTAATCTTGCTGAGACTCTTTCTCGTAATAGGAAGCATCAATGGTTGCCTCCGTCACGCCATAGCTGTTAATGATGCGCATGGTGTGGCCGTACCTGTCTACAAGGTTGTGGAATACATGTAGCGGACATTGATCCGATCCAAGAATGAGTATTTTCATAAAATCCATGTTGAGGCCCTTCTCATAAATATCGTTCATGAGAGGGATCAGAAGGACCGGTGTGGATTCAAACAGGTTGATTTCGTGCTTTTCCATTAGCTGATAAATCCGTTCCAAATCAATTCTTGCGTCCGCTGGGCAAATGACCAGCTTTCCGCCGTATAACAGGCTCCTTATATAATCTCCAGTAAAAACATCAAAAGCAAAACTCGCCCATTGCAAGCATCGGACCGGGAATTCGTCCAGCTTGTATTCTTGCTTCCATGCCTGTGCAAGCGCTTGAAGCTGTTGGTGCTCGATCATGACTCCCTTCGGCTTTCCCGTTGTACCTGATGTATAAATGACATAGGCTAGCTGGTCGAACTGTATGGATAACCCCAAATTTGTATGCTCATGATGATAGGATTCATGGTCATCGAGTACAATTATTTTTTTGTCAAAATCGACTTTCTCTCTTAATGCTTGATGCAGTAGGAAAACTTCCGCTCCCGAATGCTCTAGCATATACCGAATCCGTTCATCCGGATAATCAGGATCAATGGGAATGTAGGCTCCACCTGCTTTTAAAATCGCCAATACACCGACAATCATCTCAATCGATCTCTCAGCCATGATGCCAACCAATTGATTGGCGCAGACACCCTCCGCTACCAATGTTCGCGCCAGTTGATTCGCCCGTTTATTCAGTGCGGAATAGGACAGCTCTTGCTCTTCGAAAACGACAGCAATGTGATCTGGAGTTCTCGCACTTTGCTCTTCGAACAGTTCAATGATCGTTTTGTTTTCATCCCCGTTGGTAAAATGCACGTCTATAAATCTGCTTACCGTAGCCTGTTTTTCTTCCGCAGACAATAACTCTATCTGTTTGAGAAAAATAGTTGGCTGATTCGTTACTTGTTCGATGATGTTATGCAAATATCCAAGCATCCGTTGAACAGTTTCTGGCCGAAATAAATCTGTCCGATATTCAATGCTAAGACTCGCCCCATCTTCTTGATCCAGGCATACAAGCGACAAATCAAAGTTCGTCATGGAATTATAGGATTCGACTGCCTTCATTTCCAGGCCGCTTATTTTTCCGTCTTTCTCTAACTTTTCAATATATTGGAACATAAAAGAAAAAATAGGGTTGCGGCTCACATCTCTCTCAGGGTTAATTTTCTCCACCAATTTATCGAATGGATATTCATTATGCGCGTATGACTCCAGCGCCAGTTGTCTGCAAGCCTGAAGCGCTTCAACAAAAGTGTGCTTCATATTCACTTCAAGCCTTAAAGGAAGGGTATTCACAAAAAAACCGATGACTTCTTCGATATCCATGTTGTTTCTTCCCGCTTCCGGAGTACCGATGATAATATCCTGTTGATTGGTCAGCTTGGACAGCCAAATGCCGACAACGGATAAAGTCACCATAAACATGGATGCATCATACTGCTGAGCAATCTCCCGCATACGACCGAAGATATTTTCTGGAAGATGATAAGATTCCACTGCCGAGAAAAATGTTTGGACGGGCTGACGCTGATAGTCTGTAGGCAAGTCCAATACAGGAATTTCTTTTTGGAACGTCTTCAGCCAGTACGCTTCTGATTCTGCCAGCTCTCCGTGATTGATAGCATGGTTTTGCCAGACTGCATAATCTTTATACTGAATGTGCAGAGCAGGTAATACGGGATCGATCCCTTGCTGCAAGGATTCGTAAATCTGACTGAAATCCTTCAGTAAGATCCCCCATGACCACTGATCACTGATCATGTGATGCATGTTCAGCAACAATGTATATTTTTCTTCGGCCACCTTACATAACTTCACGCGAAACAGTGCATCGCTCTCCAAGTCAAAGTACGTCTCCGACTCTTGTTGCATGATCAGTTGAATGGCTTTTTGCTTCGCGGCTTCTGACTGCTTGGAAACGTCAACGAATGAATAGGTAAAATCATGATTCCGCAGCACCTGTTGCACCGGATGTCCGTCTTTTACCAGGAATTTCGTTCGCAGTACC
Source organism: Brevibacillus sp. Leaf182 (assembly GCF_001423865.2). Classification (NCBI taxonomy): domain Bacteria; kingdom Bacillati; phylum Bacillota; class Bacilli; order Caryophanales; family Paenibacillaceae; genus Brevibacillus; species Brevibacillus sp. Leaf182. Next base: position 178,132 of record NZ_LMPN02000017.1, read on the forward strand.
TCATGCCTCTGAACCAAGAGCGAAAATGCCTTATGCAAAATACGCTCCTTCAAGGGTCCCGTTATATGGTAAATCGTCGGCATATTATATGCCGTACTTTGAGGCTCTAGCTGCTGAATAAAAAATAATCTCCGCTGCGCATGTGAAACTGGGTAGTAATCCTTCTCCTCTGCCTTGTGAATCGTCGTTCTCTCCTGACTGGTATGGAGCTGATCACTTGCTGACTCTTCCCTGTGAGCCAGTAAGGAGGATAACTCTCGAATCGTTCGATGCTCGAACAAATCCTTGATCGTAACTTCAATACCCAACTCTTTTTTCATTCGCAAACGAACCTGAATGGTTTTCATGGAATGTCCGCCAAGTTGAAAAAAATCATCATCGATCCCCATATCATCTATGCTGAGCACTGTACTCCAGATCGCTGCTAGCCTTCGCTCCAAATCGTTACGAGGTGCGACGTATGCTTCATTCTTGGTTTGAACCGTATCCACTGTTGGCAATGCTTTTTTATCTACTTTTCCGTTTCGATTAAGAGGCATCGCATCGAGGATCATGATACGCTCTGGAATCATATATTCCGGCAGAATCGTTTTGAGATATTGCTGGAACTCCTGTTCATCCTGTTTTTCATGCAGGACAACATAAGAGACGATTCGATTGTCTCCATTTCTATCTTCGCTTACGACCGCGACACATTGTCTAACGCTCTCATGACGTAAAAGGGCGCTTTCTATCTCGCCAAGCTCAATCCGATGTCCGCGTACTTTCACCTGGAAATCGGCACGCGTCACGAATACAAGTCTCCCACTTGGCAAATAACGTCCCAAATCGCCTGTTTTATAAAGTCTTTCTTTTTTCTCTTTCAAAAAGGGATTCTCTGAAAATGCGTGCTCGGTACGTTCGGGATCATTTACGTATCCCCGCCCTACTCCCATCCCGGAAATGTAGATTTCTCCCACACAACCAATGGGAACCGGACGCATCCATTTGTCCAGCAAATAGTGCTTCATATGGCCGATAGAATTGCCCAACGCAACATACGGATAATCATCATGCTGATAAGAACGATCAATGATTTCATGCATCGTATCATCCGAGCATTCTGTCGCTCCATATGTGTTCACTACAATGCCTTCAGGATACAAAGTCTGCCACTTTTTACACAGTGTTACCGGCAGTCCCTCACCAGTAGAGATCATATATTGCAAGTGTGGCAAGGCTTGTTGTTCCGGAGAGTGAGCCAGCGCAGTGTTGTGCACGGCTTCAATCATTGCAGGAACCATTTGAATCACCGTTACCTTGTCACGGCTTATGGAATGAAACAATAACTCCGGGTCTGTTGCTGTCTCGTTGTCATAAATCACCACTTTTCCCCCTACCATCAGGGGAGCCAGGAATTGCCACACCGATATATCGAAGCAATGGGAAGCATTCTGTACAACAATGCTGTCTTGGTTCAGGTCGAGCACATCGATTTTTGCAAAAAGGTGATTTAACATTCCTCTATGCTCAATCATTGCTCCTTTTGGTATACCGGTAGAGCCCGAAGTAAAAAAGACATTTGCCAAATCATCATAGGCATTAATGATCTTAGGATCATTTGTATCCGCTGTTTGCAAAGAAGTCTTATCCGGACTTACGCCGTTGCCCTCGTTCAAGCAAAACACGATAGGTTTTTGCGCTACTTCCGTTGCCAGTGTCATGCTGCGTAACTGATAACTCGCCTCGGTTAGTATAACTTTCGCCTTACTATTTTCCATTATCGTAACCAATCGTTGATCAGGGTGGGCCGTATCTAGCGGAACATAGCATCCCCCTGCTTTTAGAACGGCCAGAATGCCAACCAACATATCGATGCTTCTCTCTAAAAAAATGGCAGCCAGATCATTTCTACCAAATCCTTCTCTGCGGAGCCAATGAGCCAAACGATTGGAAGTTTCATTCAATTCTCTGTAGGTAATAGAGTGGCTCATATAGACAGCAGCGACAGCATCAGGATTGCGCTTAACCCGTTCTTCTATGATTTGCTGAGCCAGTTGATCCATGTTTCGATGTGACTTCGTAAAATTGCCCATCACGTTCGTCATCATGTTTTGCTCTTCATCTGTCATGGCATTCAGATCGCTGATTTTCATTTCGAAATCCGAGCAAACCTGCTCAAGTATACGGATGTAATGGGACTGTAGCCTTTCCAGATCGCGCTTGGCAGAAGCATGGGGATGAATGAATTGAATTTGTATGGACTGGCCAACCTTCACCATTATTTCGAGCGAGGGAAGGCCACCTCGATAAAGGACGACCGATTCATAATCATCTCCTGCACCACTCACTACCGTCACTGTTGTTCCGATTAAAGGATGATCTTCCGGGACTCCAGCATAGTTACGAATCATCTCTTGTGTAATGAACTGATTTTGCTGCAATTCTTCCCAGCTTATCTGAACAATTTTTACAAAATGACACACGTTTTGATTCGCCTGTAATGTCATGAAGACTGGCAAACTGTGAGCCAATGGCCCAATAATGGTATCTGCCCCTTCCAGTGACTCAGGTCTCCCGGAGACGGTAACACCAATCGCTACCTTTTCATCCCCGCTATACATATTTAATAACAGCAGCCAAGCAGCCTGAAAGACAGCTTCAATCGAGACGCCTTGTTTGAATGCCATGCTCTTGATTGTTTGGGATAATGGTTCGGAAAGTACAGCATGGCAGATGGTCTGCTGATTCGCTTCCTGTTGTGCACCCTGACCCTGTACTGGGTAAAAAACTGACTCGTTATCATTGTGATTGATTTTATCTATCCAATAGCTTTTCGTTATGGAGCCATCTTGACTTGACTCCCAGATAAAATAGTCTTTGAATGATGTTCGATGATTATTAGATGAATAATTGCCCTTTGCTCTCTTTAGCCATTCCTCCAGAAGAAGCCCGCGACTGACATCGTCCATACACAATGTATGATTGGTCCAAATGATAACCGTTTGATTTTCCTCCATCTGCATCACAGACAGTCGGATCAATGGACCTTCCTCAAAGGCAATAGGCTCCTGATGGGACGCAATCTCAAGAAGATACCTTTGCTCCTGTTGTTCAGCAGATAATCCTCGCAGGTCGTGCCAGTCAATAGAAATCGGGAATTGCTTTAAAACCACTTGTACATATTTATTTTTTAGTTTACGAAAAACCGTTCGCATTAGCGGCGTCTCACTGACTAATTCATTCCACGCTTCTTGAGCTCTTTCCCTTTCGATAGGCTGTTTGATCAGATAGCGCACCGTTGTTATCATGTCTTGGCGTAAGAATTGCTTCTGCACCTTCGAAAGCTCAATTACTTCCCCTACATTTTCTTTTGTTAAATGCTGCAAGCCCGTGCACCTCTTTCACTAAAGGAATAGTTGCTCATAATCATCATTTGAAAGAAATTGGCTGTTTAGATGACTGACAAGTTCACGGATTCGTTGATGCGGTTGGGCTATCACACTTTGCAATACGTATTCATATTGGGATAACATTCTTTGTGCGGTCTCCCCCTTGAATACATTTGCATGATAGGTAATGGTTCCATGCAGTTGACCTTGTGACTCGTGGATGCGGAATTGAAAATCAATCGTGGAGTGTGGTTCTTCCTCGTTCATTTCAAACAAAATTTGCGGCTCAGGTTGTCCATGTAGCAACGATTCGAAGCCGTCTTTATATTGATAGGCTTCTTTTACCTTGCGCTGTACTTGCAGAACTAGCTCGGAAAAAAGTGGATTTCCTGATAGATCCGTTCGTAGCAATAGGAAAGGAATTTCTTGTAGCTGATCACAATCCGCCCGAAATGCTAGGGCCATTTCCTCTTTCTCGCTTTCAGCATGCAAAAGGACCAAAAATGTACTCATGAAAATATCAAACGATGAGCTGTCCCAAGATTGGGCCAGACGGGATATGTGAGTCGACAGCAACCCTGTTATTTCAAACTTCTCCCGTTCGAACACAGTGGAATCGCTAGAAAGACTGCTTCCATCCTCAGGCAGTATTTTAAAGGATGGCAAATGGACAAAGTTCTTCGTCCAGTAGTCTTTTTTCGCTTGGCTTTTTAGCATCAGGATATTTTCGCTATCATTTTTCAAAAGAAATAGACTGGCGGCTTCAAAATCGGCAATCCATTGGACGACCGTTTCTTCATTCAAAATATCCGCATTGTATTCAAAACCTGCCAAAATGTCCTGTTGGTTGTCCTTTTCAACCACAAAACATAAATCATACTGGGATATATTTTTATGAATAGGATAGGAACTGATTGTTAAGTCATTGCTTTGAAACGTATTTTGGGCATTGCCCACAAAATAGGCCCCATCTTGCTTAATCGCTTTTTGATGGACAAAAGCGGTTGAAAAAAAAGACGAATATTTTTTATCGCGATCATAATCCAGCTCTCCTGCTATCAGAGAAAATGGGTAGTTTTGATACTGGGAGCATAATGACAACTCTTCTTGAACAAGTCGGGCTAACTCTTTAAATGAACAATTCTTCGGGATTTTGATTCGGAGTGGCAGCATGACAAGACATGGTCCCATGATTGAATAAAACTCCTTTTGGGGCCTGCCAAATCTAGGGACACCGATAGTAATGTCATCTTGGCCTGAAATACGAGAAAGAAAAGCAAGGAAGAGAGACAAATAAATAACATCCGTTTGATAGTGATGATTTTTACGGTAAGCGATCATCTCATCGCGAAGCTCGTGTTTGCACGTAAAGAAAGAAATCCCGCCTTTAAACGACGGAGTATGGGGACGAGTTTTATCCATCGGCAACTCTAGCCTTTTAAGAGGTCCGCCCAGCTTCTTTTTCCAAAAAGCTCTCGCTTCCTCTCCTTCTTGGCTGGCTAAATAATTCAGTTCCCACTCAACAAAATCCGCATAATGATGTGTGGACGGTTGTATCACAAGCTCTTGATCTGCTTTCAACTGTTGATAGATCATCGTAAATTCATCGAGCATGAGCGAAACACTCCACCCATCTGAGCAGATGTGGTGGTACTTAAAGCTTAGAATGCTGCCCATCTCTTTATAATCCAGCAATCTGCAACTGAATAACGGCCCCTCGTCCAACTGAAACGACTTGCTCAATTCCTGATTCAGATATGCTCGAATCGTCTTATCGTCCCAGTCACCAGAAGCCACATGCTCAAAATCCAATATAGGCTCGCTGTAGACTTTTTGGATGGGCTCGTCTTCTAACACAAAAATCGACCGATTGATTTCATGACGCTTAACGATCTCGGTAAGCGTACGTATCGTCATCGTTACATCTAGTCGCTGCTCGAATCTGAAAAGAAACTGCTCATGATAAAAAGCACTTGTCGGGTGTACCAAATAGTGAATAAAGTAATCTTTTTGTGTTTCAGACAGAGCGATTGTTTTGATAAAGGTTCTCTGATCCATTCATGATCACCCCGATACTTTACTGCGTAATGGTTGGGCATGCGGCTTTCACCAGCATGCCCGAACAAGCAATCAAGCCGTTAGCTGAACAGTTCATTGAAATCGTATTCTTCCGCCAATTTCAATTGAGATAAACGCTGCATTGGATTTTCAATCATTTGGCATAGGATGTACTCGATTTGACTCATAAACGTATCCATGGCATTCCTGCTAAATACATCCGCATTATACTGTGCAGTAAATGTGAGCTGGTCATGATTCGTGGACAAAAATAACATCATATCCAATTGATCATCTTTTATAAAATGGCTTCCTTCATATGATTTGACCATTGTTTCATCCAGGAAACGATTTAACGGACAATACCTGTAGATAATGCCGTTTGATTCAATTAGACTTTTTGAGGCTTGTTGTCCAATAAAAACAGCGGAATACAAATTCTTCTTCAGGCCCTTCGCGGCTAGTTGATCCTCTACGACCATATTGTACGGATACTCTTGATTCTCATACGCCGCATACGCCGTTTCTCTCGTTCTCTTCAACATTTCCAAAACGGTTGGGTTGCCGGACAAATCTGTGCGCATGGCGACGGGATTGATAAGAGGACCAATAATTCCTTCGAGGTCCGTCTGGGTACGGCCAGATAAAGTAGATCCGACAGTAATGATCGTTTGGTCCGTGATGAGCGAAAGCCAAATGTTTAACGCCGTAAGCATGGTCGTATACACGGTACCGCCGGCCATTCGAGTCAATTCTGATAGCGACTGCGCTGTCGTTGGTTCAATGGGAAGCGACGTTACATTTGAAATCTGGTTGTCGCGAGTGAATGGATGTGCATCTCGCGGTATGAGCGGTGCAGCGACATTTTGTTGCAGTTGTTTTAACCAATAGTCCCGCTGCCGATTCAATTCTCCCTTTTGTAACCGCGCCTGCTGCCACACGGTGTAATCAATATAATCCAGCGGTTTGGAAAACGGACGATGCCCCCCGCTATTTTCTTGTTGATACACGTCCGCCAAATCATTCATAAACACATCTAACGACCAGCCATCAAATCCAATATGATGAGTGCCCAAAAGGAAGAAGTGCTTCGTTGGTGAGACTCGATATAACCTCATCCGAAAGAAAGACTCTCGGGAAAAATCAAATGGCTTGTACAAGTCAGATTCCAAATCCATTTTGATACGTTGCTCGCCTTCCGTAACAGATAAGGAAGACAAGTCCACATACTCGTTATCCGCCTTCAGGTCATCATGCACTTTTTGATACAATTGCCCTTCCTTTTCTATGATGGTCGTACGCATAATTCTGTGCCGTTCAAACATGAGACCCATAGATTTGTGCAGGACCTGACTATCAACAGGGCCCTCAACTTCAAAGAGGTACACCCCTCCGACTGCTTCCTGGTCACTGAATTTTACATGGAACCATTGTCTTCTTTGACCGTGGGATACTTCAAATAATGACTGACCCGGCTGATCCTCTACTCGTGAAACTTCATGAATACGGGTGTTCGACCCGCTGCCTTGCTTGATCTCAGCTATCCGGGCTGCTAGAGCTTCGATCGTCGTAAACTCAAATATGGTTCGCAAGGGGATGTCCATTCCCAGAACCGCTCTCATACGGGATATCACTTGGGTTGCCAATAAGGAATGCCCACCTATATCAAAGAAGGAGTCCTTGATACTAATCTGATTCATCTGCAAGATATCGCACCAGATGGAGTGGATAAGCTCCTCAGGAATTGTACGTGGTGCAGCGATGGAGGAGTCGGATGGTTTCATTACGGGTAATTCCAGTGCGTTGCGATTAATTTTTCCGCTTGTTGTTTTCGGGATGCTGTCCAGCTTTGTGAAATAGGTCGGAATCATATAAGCAGGCAATTGACCCTTCAGGAATGTACGCCATTCGTTTATATCCCCTTCGCCCACGATATATGCAGCCAATTCTGTAGAACCCCTGTCGTTTTGAACGGAAATTACGGCTGCTTCACGAATGGACGGAAGTCTGCTTAATGTCGACTCAATCTCCCCTAGTTCAACCCTGATGCCTCTTATCTTGACTTGATTATCTTGTCTGCCAACAAATTTGATATTTCCGGAAGGCAAGTAATATCCTTTGTCTCCGGTTCGATACATTCTTTCCCCTGCTACAAATGGATTCTCTATAAAAGCTTCCTTGGTTTTTTCGGGATTGTATAAATAACCTCTTGCCAGTCCCAGACCACCGATATAAAGGTCGCCTATGACACCAATCGGAACCGGGTTTAAATTTTTGTCCAGAATGTATATTCTGTTGTTGTCAATCGGCTTTCCTACACTGACACAGTCCTTCCCAAACGCGTCCTCAGGTGAGCAGGTATAAATGGTAGAGTCAATTGAGACCTCTGTTGCCCCCCAAGTATTATGGAGCTTGGCGTTCAATTTCCGATAGAACTTGCCTACTGTTTCCGGTAATAGCGCCTCGCCACTGGAGATAACATTTTTTAATGTCCCCAATTTTGCTGCATCATCAGGTGTAAGGGCATCGACAAACATGCTGAGCATGCTCGGCACAAATTGAATGCATGCCACTTGATACTGAATAGCTGCCTGAATAATTGCCTCTGGATCTCGATGCAACCACGGCTCCATCAGTGAGATCCGACCGCCTACAGACAATGGCCAGAAAAACTCAACAGCTGCATCATCGAATATCAGCGTTGTTTTTTGCAGGACGGACTCCCCTTGCTCCAAGCCATGTTGGCGCTGCATCCATAGCATTCGATTAACCCATCCGACATGGAGGTTTTCCACCCCTTTCGGAATACCCGTCGATCCTGATGTGTAATAAATCGAAACCAAATCCGTCGGTTTTACGGTTTGTTCCGGCAATCCCTCAGGCATGCTTGCTATCTTTTCCTTGTCTGCCTCTAGCTCTATGCATTGAACATGCGTCGCTTGTTCGAACAGATGCCTGAATTCCTGTTCTGTTATGCAAATATTCGTTTTTGAGCTTTCCAGCAAATGAGCCATCCTTGCTTCCGGCAGCTCGGTATCTAAGGGAATAAATGCTCCGCCTGCCTTTACGATGCCGAGAATCGATATGACAAGTTCAAGGGAGCGATTCATGCATAGCCCGACAGGTGTATTGGGTCGAACCCCGAGCGTAATCAAATAATGCGCCAGTTGGTTAGAACGCCTGTCCAGTTCCCGATAGGTTATCGTTTCATTGCCCATTTCGGCAGCGATTAGGTCCGGGGTCTTTCTTGCCTGTTCGATGAACAAATCATGCAAGCATGTATTCTCTGGAACGGCTGCTTCTGTCCGATTCCAATCCCCTACGATTTTGTGACGCTCATCCTTGGGTAACAATTCGAGTGATGCAATCGGAGCGTCCGGTGCATTCACCAGTTCTTGCAGCCAATTTTCGAAATGAACAGCCATTCTTCCTATGGTTGCTTGGTCAAATAAATCCGTGTTATAGATCATGTTCATGATCAGACCAGCTTCAGACTCACCCATGGACAACTCGATATCAAATTTTGAAACGTTATGACGAACAGGCATGATTTCTAACGCACCGGCAGACGATTGGTAAACATTCGATGACAATTCAGCCCACGTGAACATGGTCTGAAAAACCGGGGAGTAGCTTGTATTGCGTTCAAGCTGAAGCGTCTCTACGATTTTTTCAAATGGGACTTCTTGGTTTTCCTGTGCCAGAAGCGCTTTTTCTTTTACGCGAGCAAGCAGTTGTCTGAAGGTAGGACCGTCTTGAAAACTTGCCCGATATACGAGCGTGTTCACGAAGAATCCAATTAATCCCTCGATTTCTTTTACATTTCGATTCGCTACAGGGCTCCCCACCAAAATATCCGACTGTCCGGTATATCTGGATAAAAAGCTTTGATAAGCTGCCAACAGGGTCATAAATAAAGTCGCATTCTCTTGCCGGCTTACGGTTTTCAATTTCTCAAGCAACGTCGATGGCAGCACGGTTTTATGCATACTTCCTGCATAACCTTGAATCGCAGGTCTAGGCCGATCAATCGGCAATTGCAAGACGGGAAGCTCTCCAGACAGTTCCGCTTTCCAATAATCTAGCTGTAGACCTATCGCATCGTCCGTCAGCCATTCACGCTGCCACACAGAGAAATCGGCATATTGAATCGGTAGGGCAGCAAGCTCCGCACGACTTCCACTCTGTGCCTCCTCATAGAAGGCCAGCCATTCTTTTAATAAAATTTCCTCAGACCATCCGTCCGTAATGATATGGTGCATGGTACACAGCAGAACGGACTCTTCTTCCCCTAATGCAATCAATTTGGCCTGAATCAAGGGGCCTCGATGCAAATCAAACCTGATGCTTGCTTCCTGCTCCATAAAGTCGTTGAGTTGCTCTTCTTGCGATGCCTTGGTTCGTTCTCTCAGATCGATGACAGGCAAAGGTGTAAACTGATATGGTTGGACGGCTTGGAAAGGTTGACCATTCTCATTTGGAAAAACCGTACGCAATATTTCATGGCGCGAGAGCAGGGCATTCCATCCTTTTTCCAGCGCATTTGCATCCCACAGTCCAGTCAAACGCCAAATATGAGGAACGTTGTAAGCTGTACTATCCGGTTCCAATTGATGCAAAAACCATAAACGCTGCTGTGCATGAGATAATGGGAACTTTTCTGTATGCGGCGCTTTCGTAATCGTTGGTATCCGCTCTCTTTTTCCATTCTGACTGAGCTCCATTATTCTTGTATGTAAACTCGCGATCGTCGGACATTCAAACAAGATTCGCAACGGTATAGAAAGCTGGAAAGCGTCCTCCAGGCGGGATATGAGCTGTGTCGCAAGCAGAGAGTGACCGCCTAAATCAAAAAAGGAGGAGTGGATACTAATTCGTTCCACTTTTAAAGTCTCACTCCAAATGGATGCTATCTGACTTTCTGTCGCGGTACGTGGTGCGACAAATTCCTCCTCCATCATGACGGTTTCTGGCAATGGCAACGCCTTTCGGTCCACTTTTCCTTGCGTGGTAAGCGGAAATGCTTCCATTTTCACAAAATAGGACGGAACCATGAAAGGAGGCAATTGCGTACTTGCATACTTTTTCCACTGTTCGACTTCTCCATCTCCAGCCATATAGGCGATGAGCCTTTTATCGTCAGCTCCATACTCCTGTGCAATGACGATGGCTTCCCTGACGTCTTCCGGCTGATTCAAGACGGTCTCAATCTCGCCCAGTTCGATACGGTACCCTCTTATTTTTACTTGGTTGTCTTTTCGACCGATAAATTCAAGTCCTCGATCAGGCACATATTTCACCATGTCACCCGTCTTGTATAAGATGGCTTCCAGGTCTGGATCAAAGGGATGTTTAATAAATTTCTCTTGATTAATCTCGGGTCGATTCCAATATCCCAGAGCCAGTCCCTTGCCCCCCACGTACATTTCCCCTACAAGACCAACAGGCACAAGCTTTTGCTTGTCGTTTAAGATATACACTTCTGTGTCATTGATAGGGCGACCGATCGAAACGGAGTGTTGGATGGCGCTTCTATCTGTTACTGGATAAAAGGTGGCAAATGTCGTGGTTTCCGTAGGACCATAGCAATTGATCAATAACGTATCAGACAGGTTGTCTACTACCTTTTGAGCGTGCTTGGGGGACATAATATCCCCACCCACCAGCAATTGACGTAACCCTTTTACATCCTCCAGATGGAAATCAATCAGTTGATGAAAGACTCCTGCTGTTAACAATAATGTACTGACTCGATAATCACGCAATACCTGCCCCATCTCGCCAAGATCAAGCTCCTTGTATGGAAAAACAACGAGCTTCGCTCCATTTAGCAAGCTGCCCCATACCTCGAAGGTGGATGCATCAAATGAAATCGACGCCATATGCAGCATGGTTTCTTCCGCCGTAAGCGATACATAAGATACATGTTTAACGAGCCGGATCACACCACGATGAGGAATGAGTACCCCTTTCGGATTTCCTGTCGAGCCGGAAGTATACATCAAATACGCAAGGCTTTCTGGAGCTGCATGCTGCTCCAAATTCGCATCTGATTCCATGCTGATCGCCAGTTGGTCACGCTCAGGGCATACGACCTTCAAGCCTTCTGGCAGCCGCGATACCAAGCTTTCTTGTGCGAGTACTATCGTAATGCCTGCATCTTGCAGCATATAATGGATTCGCTGCTCAGGGTAGGCAGGATCAAGCGGGACATAAGCCCCGCCAGCCTTTAAAATCGCTACCATACTGATGATCATTTCGAACGAACGATCCATACACAAGCCGACCTTGCTTTCCGTCCCTACCCCACACTTTTTCAAATAATTTGCCAGCCTGTTGGCCCTGCTATTCAGCTCTTGATAAGTGAGTGAGGCATCCTTCCATAGCAAAGCGATGTTGTCAGGATGAAGTTCAACCTGCTCCTCAAAGAATGCAGTAATGGAATTGTTCATACAGCCCCTCCTAATTGCTCTTCCATAGTTCCAGCAATTGTTTTTCTTCATCCTCGGTAATGAGCCGCAAGTTTTCTATGCTCTCGTCAGGATATGCCGTCACTTGTTCGAGCCAATTCACAAAATGCCCGATCATTCGTTGTATAGTGGCATACTCAAACAAATCCGCATTGTATCCAAACGAAAACAATACAGAGTGCTCATTCATCACTTCGATTGAAATAGACAAGTCAAATTTGGCAACTTTGATGGCTAGCGTCACAGGCTCAACTTTTCGATTCGGCCATTCCTTTACATTTCGCAGATGAGTATTCATTGTAAAAATCGTTTGGAAAACAGGAGAGTAGCTTGTATTTCGTTCTGGTTGAAGGGCTTCTACTATTTTTTCGAACGGTACGTCCTGATTCTCTTGTCCACGCAATGCTTTTTCCTTGACTTGGGCGACCAATTGCCTGAAGCTCGGCCCTTCTTCTACATTCACCCGGTAAACAAGCGTATTTACAAAGAACCCGATCAATCCTTCCATTTCTTTGCGATTGCGATTGGCGACCGGACTGCCGACCAAAATGTCTGTTTGTCCGGTATATCGGGAGAGGAAGCCTTGGTAAGCTGCCAGTAAGGTCATGAACAGGGTTGTCCCTTCCTGTCTGCTGAATGCTTTTACTTTCGCTAATAAGGCAGGCTCCACTTGTATATGCTGCATATCCCCTCTATAGCTTTGAATGACTGGCCGTGGATGATCGAATGGCAACTGCAACACGGGAAGGTCACCCGCCAGCTCATTTTTCCAATACACCAACTGCTCGTTTACTGTCTCATCCGTTAACCAATCCCTCAGCCATACTGCATAATCCCCGTATTGAATAGCCAATGGCGGTAGATCGGCTGGCGTGCCACTGACTGCTTCTTCATAGAAAGCCATCCACTCGTCCAGCAAAATATCCTCTGACCAACCATCGAAAACAATGTGATGAACGGTACACAAAAGAACATACTCAGACTCATTCTTCTTAATCAGCTCCGCTTCAATCAGCGGTCCTTGACTCAAGTCAAATACGCGCTCAGCATTCCGTTGAATATGATGAGTGACGTGCCTTTCCCCTTCTTCCATAGAGAGGTGGCTGAGATCAATGACAGGCAACGATATCGGTTGATAAGGCTTGACGAGCTGTACAGCGGTATCATTTTGTTTTGCGAATACCGTACGAAGCATTTCATGACGTTCAATCAATCGGTTAAAGCCTTTTTCCAATCCGCTAACGTCCCAAGCACCGCTTAAACGCCAGACATACGGAATGTTGTAGACGTTGCTCCCAGGCTCCAGTTGGTCAAAAAACCATAGCCGCTGCTGCCCAAAGGATAGCGGAATCGGTTTCGTCCTATCCACTTGGTGCAATGCGGGCAATTGAGCCGCTTTTCCGCCTAGACGCAATTCGGATATCCGCTTGGCTAGGCTCTCGATGGTCGGGCATTCGAAAATATCTCGCAGAGGGAGATGCTGACCGAACACTTCTCGTATGCGCGAGGCGACCTGCGTCGCCAATAGAGAATGGCCTCCCAAATCAAAGAACGAATCAGATACGCCAATTTGGTCGATACGCAAAATGTCGCTCCATATGAGTGCTAGTAATTCCTCTGTTGTATTGCGAGGCGCTGAATAGTGATGGCTTACCGTATGGCTGTCAGGTAGCGGCAAGGCTTTGCGATCCAATTTGCCACTTGATGTGAGCGGCATTTTCTCCACCTGTACAAAATACGAAGGAATCATGTAAGGTGGCAGTTGTTTCTGCAGAAGGAGCTTATACTCTTCGACCGATGTGGTACCACTGTAATAGGCGATTAACCGTTTATCTCCCGGCTCAAATTCTTGGGCAATCACAGCGACTTCCCCTGCGCCTGGCTGCTTCCTCATGAGCGCTTCGATCTCTCCCAATTCAATTCGATACCCGCGAATCTTCACTTGGTTGTCCATTCGGCCAATAAACTCAATATTGCCGTCTGGCATCCACCGCGCATAATCTCCTGTCCTGTACATTTTTTCTGCCGATAAACGACCATATGGATTCGGGATAAAACGCTCTGCTGTCAGCTCGGGCTTTCCTACATACCCTCGAGCAAGCCCTACGCCCCCAATCACCAACTCTCCCATGACGCCAACGGGCTGCAAGTGACATTCTTTGTTGATGATATAAGCCTGCGTATTATCAATCGGTTTCCCAATGGGAATGACCGTACTGTCCGCGTGACAATCATAGTAGGTCACTTCAATGGTCGTTTCCGTCGGACCATACAGATTGTGGAGAGTCGTTTGATTCCGCTGCTGAATCAATCGATGAAAACGTTGAACCTGTTCCGTAGTCAAAGCCTCCCCAGTCGTGTACACGCGCTGCAAGCTTTTGATTTCTTCCGCACAATCGTTGCTTTCCAGATGGTCTAAAAAGATGCTGAGCATTGATGGAACAAAGTGAATATACGTGATCTGGTGTTTGGCGACCGTTTTTACAATCAGCTCCGGGTCTTTTTCAGCATAAGGAGCGAGAAAACATAGCTTGCTGCCGGTGAAAAACCATAAAACTAATTCGGTTACCGAAACATCAAAGCAATAGGGAGTTTTTTGCATGATCGTGTCGTATTCGCCCATAGGATAGCGATGAACCATCCAGTTCATGCGATTGACGACAGAGCGATGTTCAATCATGACGCCTTTTGGTGCTCCCGTCGAGCCTGAGGTGTAAATGACGTAAGCCAAATTTGTCGAGTGAGCAACTGGTTCAAGATTGTCGCATTCTACTTCTTGCTCAGGCATATTCTCACCAACGTACAGAACCGGACCATTGAAATCGATCGCTGTCCTGAATTTCTCTTGCATGACGACTACTTTCGTATCACTATCCTGAAGAATATAGGACAGTCTTTCTTTCGGTGCCATCGTGTCCATCGGCATATAAGCCCCACCAGCTTTTAAAATGCCAAGGATACCAATCATCATGTCAGGTGAACGTTCCATCATTAACCCGACTAATGTATCCGGTTTCACTCCCAGGTTTCGCAATTTTCTTGCCAGGAAGTTGGCACGATGGTTGATTTGCCGATAAGTCCACTGTTCGTTTTCAAATATGACCGCGATTTGCTCTGGTGTCCGTTCAGCTTGCTCCTCGAAAATTTGATGAATGGTTTTCTGATCCGCAAACGCAACAGAAGTGTCATTCCAGTTCTGGAGTATTTGATTCTGCTCAGAGACGGTCAACATTGGCATAGAATGGAGCGTCTGGTCACTGTGAGTAAGAACACTTTTCAGCAATTCTATATAGTGCTCAATCATGCGGCGCATGGTAGATTCGTCATACAAATCCGTATTGTATTCCCAATCCAAGCTGATACTCCCGTATTCCTCCTTCGTTAATAGAGAATCGGAGAGCTCAGAGTGGTTCGTCACTACCACGTTAATATCAAATTTTGCCGATCCGTTGCTAATGCCTTCAGTGAGTTGAATATCCAAATCGGATACAGGTAAATGGGTAACTTTCGTGTCTTGGAAGCTAAACATGACCTGGAATACAGGGTTCCGGCTTTGATCGCGCTTCAGTTTTAACGCATCGACTACCTGATCGAATGGAATTTCTTGATTCTCATAGGCTTCCAATGCTGACGTTTTGACTGCTTGCAAAACATCCTGAAACGTCATCTGATCGGTAAACTGCGTCCGAATCACAATATTGTTCACAAACATCCCGATCAAGTCTTCGGTGTCTTTCCAGCGCCGATTCGCGATACCCGAACCTACGATAATATCTTCCTGATTCGAATACCGATGCAGCAATGTCTGAAAGGCAGCCATCATGACCATGAATAAGGTCGTGTTTGTTTTCATGCAGTAATCACGCAATTGAAGATACAATTCTTCCGGTATTAAATGGGTGAACATGTTCCCGTTAAATGTTTGATTGACCGGGCGTGGCCTATCGGTTGGCAGTTCCAGAATCCCGTTGGCTCCGTTCAACAGATTCTTCCAGTATGTTAACTGCTTATTCTCCTTGCCCCGTTTAAACATCTCGTTCTGCCACACGCAATAATCTGCGAATTGAATCTGCAATTCCGCGAGTGGAGATGGTTTATTCTCCAGATACGCACTGTACAGCGTAAAAAGTTCTTTCAGGAATTTTCGGAACGACCAACCATCATGAATCAGATGATGCTCTACAAACAGAATGACCGATTCCCTATCAGAGATCTTGTAAACCAGCCATCTCGCCAATGGCAACTGCGAAATATCGATCGGCTTCTTGATCTCTGCTCGAATCAATCTCTGCACTTCACGTGCACGATCACTCTCAGGTACATGAGAAACATCAATAACGGGCAATTTCACATCGAATGGTTCATAAATGACCTGATACGGCCGCCCATTTTTCTCAAGAAAAACGGTTCGAAATATTTCATGTCTACGTACAATCTCGGTAAAACATTGATTCAAAATGGGGATATCTAGCATCCCTCGCACTTTCATGGTTGCCTGAAAGATATAAGCCAAATTATTGGAGCTTAACTGTTCTAAAAACCACACTCTCTCCTGCGAATAAGAAAGCGGCAAATCTCTGTCTCGTGATGCCCTGCTTATGGCAGGAAACGCATCCATCGAGTATGTATCCTCTGCGGCATTGATGACTGGCACGATACTTCGGATTGTCGGATATTGAAACAGGGTAGACAACGGGAGTTCTTTTTTGAAGACTGCGCGGATTCTTGCTACAACCTGCGTCCCTAACAGCGAATGTCCGCCTAATTCAAAGAAATTATCCTCTACACCAATCTCCTCATATCCAAACAAATCCTTCCAAATGTCCAAGAGCTGCATTTCCAGTTCTGTTTCCGGTTTTTTATATTCCGCTGAAATATGCGGTCGGCTATTTCCTACCTCTGGCAGTGACTTTATATCAATTTTTCCGCTGGGCATAAGCGGGAAAACATCCATTTTCACAAAATACGCTGGAACCATATACTCCGGAAGCTGAGCCTTCAAATAATCACGCCATTCCGTTATGCTTCCAGACCCTATCACATAGGCGACAAGCTTGTTATTTTCATAGGAATCCTTTTGGGCCACTATAATGGTTTGCTCAATAGATGGATGAGTGCTTAAAATCGTTTGAATTTCCTCAAGCTCAATCCGGTATCCCCTCACTTTGACCTGATTGTCATTGCGACCAAGATACTCCAGATTACCGTCGGCTGCATACCGAGCCAAATCTCCCGTTCGATACAATCGCGAATCTGCCTCTGGACGATAAGGATTGGCAATGAAACGCTCTTCGGTTAATTCAGGACGGTTTAAATACCCTCTTGCTACACCTGCTCCACCAATATAGAGCTCGCCAGCCACTCCGACGGGTTGGATTTGTAAATGCTCATTGAATACGTACAATTGTGTCTGACAGTTTGGCTTTCCAATGGGGATCAAAGAGCGATGATCCTCAGGCATACATTTGTAGCTGGCAACTTCGACGGTAGTTTCCGTTGGACCATAGGTGTTATATAAGATTGTCCCATGAGGAATAGTCAGTAGATGCGTAAATTTCCGGGCAACTTGAGGTGGAAGCACTTCCCCACCGGCAGTGACATATTTCAGAGAGGATAGGGCAGAAGACGTACGATCATTCTCGATATAATCCAAGACTACTTTTAACATGGATGGCACAAACTCAAGATGGGTAATGTTATATCTCTCCACTGCTTTTACCAGCAGGGCAGGGTCTTTCTCTTCGCCGTTAGGGAGGATGTACAAGCTCGCACCTTTCACCATCCACCAATAGAGCTCCCAGACAGACGCATCAAAAGAAATAGATGTTTTCTGCAAGATTCTGTCTGTATTCGTCAGTTCACTACGCTTCTCCAGTGTTTGAAGAAAATTCATGATGGAGCGATGTTCGATCATGACCCCTTTCGGATTGCCAGTCGAGCCCGAGGTATAGATTATATAGGCCAGATCGTTACCATTCACTTGGTTTTCAGGCTTTTCCATGCTTTCACTCGAGAATATTTCAGAATCATCAGATAAATTAATAGTTTTTATTCCGTCAGGTATTCTTGCGACAGATGCTTCATTCGCGATGACGATTGGCAATTCTGCATCTTCTATCATATAGCGCAGTCTTTGAACAGGATACGCGGGGTCCATCGGGACATAAGCGCCTCCTGCTTTCAACACGCTCAAGATGCTCACGATCATTTCACTGGAGCGCTCCAGGCATATGCCAACGAGCGTCTCACTCGTAACACCTATCTTTCTAAGATGATGGGCCAATTGATTCGAGCGTATATCCAATTCCCTGTAGGTAACTTCCTCTTGCCGAAAAACGAGTGCGATGGCCTCTGGATGACGATTAGCTTGGCAATCAAAGGCAGCTAAAATGGTATCAGGAAGCTCAAAAGCCTCGTCACTCCTGCACCACTCGTCTAGCAATTCGCTTTCCTGACTTTTGGTGATCAATCGCAATTGATCGACAGGTGTTTCCCTATTCGTTACAACCTGTTCCATCCAGTTACAAAAGTTCTCCAGCATTCTTCGGATGGTTTCTTGTGTAAACAACCTGGCATTGTAGGTGAAAGATATGCGCAAGACGTCTGCCTCTTCAACATCCACACGCAAATCTACCGTTGACTCGTCGTACTCGATAGAAAGCTTGTCTATCGTGACTACATTTCCGGCTTTTCTTACTCTCAATAAGGTATGAAATAATGGCGTGGCTACTGAAAGACTTGCGAACATCTGTCCCTTCTCTGCTTTATCCTTGCCCTCGGTTAGTAGCTGTTTAAAATTCATAGCTCCATCAACAAGGACTCGATTTATCCAAAACGCAGAGTCTCTCACCGCACCAACCCGAATATCCTTTTGACCCGTATACCTGTAAAGATAACTGTGATAAGCAGCTAAGAGTACAGTAAACAGATCGGCCTTTTCTTGTATCCCCACCTGTATGGCTTGCTTGCTCACCGTATCTGAAAGATCAATCGTTTGAGTCTCGCCCACATATCCAGTATGATGATGCCTGGAGATATCTAGCGGAAGCTGTAGCAATGGAGCTTCTCCAGCTAATTCTGACAGCCAATGGTTCTTTTGCTCTTCCATGGACATGGTCATCCTCCCTTTTCGCGTTTGGTAATGATGGGAATCTTCAAAACGAGCGAAGATCCTCACCTGTTCTGATTAATCAACACGACACCTCCCCTCCTCTTAGCAATGTCTGCAAAGGAATCAATGAGTGGCTTCATCGCACAGCATATGAAATAATCAGGCCAGCGTCTGATAATCGGTCTTTGTCAGTGCTGACACGCTTGTGGAGTATGCAATTGGAAGAATACCAAGAATGACAGCTTGATGAATCGACAATTCTAGCCCACGACTGTAATCTCGCCGCGGGGTGACTCTTCTTTTTAGGTGAATTGGAGTATAGATTTCATGTGGGAGTTGAATGATTAGCGCTTTATACACTAGTTGATTGGATTGCTATGATGGGAGATGGAGTGTAGAGTGAGGATGTTGTTATGTGTAATCAAACCAATGCAGGACACTGCACTTGATCATGAGAAATGGTTCTTTCGAATCAGAGTTGCTAAACTAGCTACTGACTCTATGAAAGGAGGGAAACTTGTTGAAATGCAAAGGAGTTGGTTAGGAAAGAATCGCAGAGAATTACCCATATCAAGTATGAATTGTAATCTTTTGCCATTTATTGATATTATATCATGTCTGAATTTTATGTCAAATAGGATGATATTGAGTCGTCTTTGCTCAACCGAAAACTATAATTAGGAAATTTTTGCACATAAAAAATATAAGACATTTCTTCTCCCTTGTGCTAGGTTCGTTTCACAGCTCACCTAACGCCAAGAAAGGAGAAATGTCTCAGACATTTCTAGGAAAAGTTATACACACCTACGCCCAATGACACTGCCAACAAAATACCAAAGTACCACTTCGTAAACCGAAGACTGAACCACGAGCCTTCCCACCATAAGACCCCAAAAAAAATGGCCCCAATCAAGATGCTGCTTGCAAAAGCAATGAGTGCATTTTCCATACTTCTTCACCTTTTAAACAGAATGGAAAAGGGGCTGCGCTCTACAGTTGATCGAACAGCCCCTTTTCGTTTACCAGACCGTAATGTTAATCGTAATGGTCTCGCCGCCGTATTCCACTGTAATCGTTGTTTTACCAGATTCCAGAGCGGTTACGACACCATTTTCTACAGTCGCAATCTCAGGATCTTCCACTGTCCATTCGGCATCCTTGGTGACGATCTCCTCGTATCTTTTTTCATAGACCGCATACAGGACGATCTCTCCAGTCTTGTCTGCCTTCAAGCGCAGCGAAGAGCGCGATGCTCGCAAATCTTTCACTTTCTTTTCCTCTACGACGAGCACACGATTGGTTACCTTTTTACCGCCAAATTTCGCAGTAATGACAGCCTTCCCTTCAGCCAGCGCTGTCACTTTTCCCTCTTTTGTTACTTCGATGACCTCTTCGTCGCTTGAGAACCAAGCTGCTTTTTCTGTGACCTCTTCGGTGTTCTTGTCACTGAAGACGGCTGTCAGCGTTAGCTGCTTCTCCTCATCGATCTCCAAAACCAAATCCTTGAAGGAAGTCGTCAACGAACGAATGGTTTTCTTAGAAACCGTCACCGGAATCTCCAGTTCCTCGCCCATATAGCTTACGGTAACGATGTCTTCTCCCTCTTCTTTGCCTGCCGTAATACGGCCCTGCTTGACGGTAACCAACCCGTTTTCCGTGTCGTACTCAACATTTTTGTCTCGCGTGATGTCTTTGCGTTTTTTGCCTTCTACTTTATAAAGGCGTAGGCTCGTGGTTCCCCTTGGCTTCATCCAGAAGGACGGTTCGTTTGTTTCCAACTGGAAGGTGGCTATTTCCTTAACGGTTACTTCCACCGAATCGGTTTTGTTCCCGTCTACGGTCGTTACTGTAATCGTCGCAGTCCCAGAAGCTACTGCCGTGATCTTGCCTTCCTCATCTACCTCGACGATCTCAGAGTCGCTGCTTTCCCACTCGACTCGTTTATTTGTTGCATTCGCTGGTTTTACAGTGGCACGAAGGCTTTCTGTATCGCCAACACGCAGCGTTAACTCCTCTTCCTCCAACTCAACTCCGGTGACCGGCTCTCTTGTTGGTGGATTCGGCACATTTGGCACATATAGCTCAATGGAATCATCCAGTTCGACGGAGTTTCCTGCCTGGTCGCGAAGCTGAATCAGAACTTTTTTCATCCCATTGCCATACGTCAAGTTCCACGGTACCGTCCCCGTCACTTTTTCCCAGCTACTCCACTTGCCTTGGTCATTGGAGATGCGCATCTCTACATCTCCCAAATTGTCCGTGGCAGTAACATGCAGTCTCACGCTGGTGGAGTAGGTTAGACGATCATCATTGTTAATGACGAACGTTCCCGTTGGTGCTGTCTTATCCAAGGTAAACGTGATCTTGATTTCGTTTCCGGAAGCATCGACGACCCGCAGTTCATGCTTGCCTTCACTGGTTACCTGGTCGCCACTTGCAAACGGAGCACTATTCAGCGTCGCGGTTCCTTCGTTGAATGTGATTGTCACGTCATCTTTGTAAATCCCTTTGTCCTCGACTCCTGTAACAACGGGCGCATCTGCATCCAGCTCGATCGTATCGGAAACGGTTGTGATGTGCCCTGCCCTGTCTGTGATCTGCATCTCGACAGTCTTGGTTCCATCACCGGACTTCAACTGCCATGCTTTGGTCGCAGTTACTTCCTCCCAATCGCTCCAGTCGTTGTCACCATTTGCAAAGCGGATTTGTACATCGCTCGTACTGTCGTTCGCTGTGATGGCGAGCGTAACATCACGGGACTTGGTGTAGCTGTCTCCGTTATTGATCGTGATAGATCCAGTCGGCGACTCCACATCGAGTTCAATCGTATCGCTTAGCTTTGTGACGTTCCCCGCCTTGTCCCGCAGCTTGACATAGACCGTTTTGATGCCGTTTGTACTGCCATCAGCCAGCTTCCATGCTTTGGACGCTGTGAATCGCTCCCACGTACCCGAATTGTCATCTGCGTTAGAGATAGCTATCTCGATGTCGTCTGGATTTCCGGACGCAGTGAGTTGCAGCGTAACCTCTTCTGTTTTCGCAAATTCAGCTCCGTTATCGATACTGAGTGTTCCAGCCGGTGGTGTTTTATCCAGTGTAAAACGAATCGTCGTGCGATTTTGTGCATCATCTGTGACGACCAACTCATACGATCCTTCCGCGCTGACGACAGAACCGCTCGTAAACGGATTGCCGTTCAGCAATGCTGTTCCCTCGTTGAAGGTAATCGTTACGTCGCTGGCATAGACACCATCCTGGGTGACTCCTGTGACAACGGGTCCAGAGGAATCCAGCGTGATTTGCTTTTGAAGAGCCAATTGGTTTCCGGCCGGGTCTTTCAGCTCGAGATAGACCGTTTTGGTTCCATCAGCACTGCTCAACTCCCATGGAACGTCGCCATTTGATGGTGCCGTTTTCCAATCGCTCCACGTCAGATTGTCATTGGACAAGCGCATTTCCACACCATGGGCATCAGCCGACTCCACACTCAAGGTAACTTTGCTCGTGTTGGTATTCGACTGGCCTTGATTGATCTCAAAAGCACCCGTAGGGATGGTCATATCGAGTGTAATCTCATCGGTAAAGCTGGCAATATTCCCTGCTTTGTCCTTTACTTCCATGTAAACCGACTTAGTTCCGTCCCCAGTCGGCAAGTTCCACGCCTTTGTCGTGGTCAGCGTTTCCCAGGAAGTCCAATTGGCTGGATCACTCGTATCATGGGAAAAGCGCATCTGTAGTTCATTGCTGAAATCGGTAACGGCAATTTGTAATGTGGCTGCAAGTGAATTGGTATAATTGGCGTCACCGTTGATTTTGAGACTGCCTGACGGCTTCGTTTGATCGATCGAAAATGGAAGAGCCGTTGTATTGCCCGCTTCATCAGTGACAATCAGCGTATAGGCTCCATCCTCATTTACGATTTCTCCGTCAGCTATCAGCTTTCCGTTCAAGGTCGCCTTTCCTTCGTTGAAGCTGATCGTGACACTCTGATTGTACAGCTTGTTGTTCTCTACCCCTGTGACTACAGGTGCAACCGTGTCGAGTGTAATCGATGCCTGTAAATCATGGGGGTTGCCAGCTTCGTCGATCAACTGTAGATAGACCGTTTTCTGTCCATCCCCATTTGTTAGCTTCCAAGTCTTGGTGGTCGCCACATCCTCTAGCACACTCCAACTGATGTTATCGTTGGACAGCTTCATTTTCACCTTGCTGGAAACGTCAGTGGCATCGATTTGCAAAGTGACATCCTGGTTGTTCGTATGGCTGGCTCCGTTATTGATCGCAAGAGTTCCAGTAGGCGCGGTTTTATCCAGGGTAAAGGTTACCGTAGTCGTATTCCCCGCTGCATCCGTCACGACCAGCGTATACTTACCCTCCACACTCACCTTTGTGCCGCTGGCAAAAGGTGCACCATTCAATGTTGCTGTGCCATCATCGAAGACAGGTGTGACATCTGCCGTATAGAAGCTGCCATTCGCAACCCCCGTCACAACAGGTGGCGTTTTGTCTAACACGATGGTATCCGATGTCGTAAACAGATTCCCTGCACCATCACGGAACCTCGCGTGGACTGTTTTTTGTCCGTCTCCACTAGCCAAGTTCCATTCCAGCTTATTGCTGGCTGGGACAGGTATCCAACTGCCTGTAAAGCTGTTATCATTCGACACTATCACTTCTACCGGGCCGTTCGCATCACTCCCCTGAATGGTAAGCTCTACCTTCTCTGATGAAGTGGCTACGTTCCCGTTATTGATCTCGATGGTCCCTGCTGGAGGTGTCGTATCCAGCAAAATGCTATCCTGCGCTTGCAGGACAGTTCCTGTTCCGTCACGCAGCTCCATGAAGACCGTTTTGGTCCCTTCGTCTTTCGTAAAGGTCCACGGTATAGGTGTCGCAAACGGCTTCCATTCGCTCCAAGAACCGCCTTCCACGTTCGTCAAACGATATTCGGGCTTGGCTGCGTCAGGATCATCATGGTTGATGGTGAGCATCACATTTTCTGAACTCGTAATGGCTGCACCGCCATTGATGGTAACCGTCGCTGTCGTAGGTGGTTCATTTTCATCCGTCACCTGAATGGTCATTACCTTGGCGAATGTATTGCCAGCCGAGTCTGTTGCGGTTATCGGCACAGAGTAAGTCGACTTCGTTTCAAAATCAAACGTTTCCGTCGCCTTCAGTTGATTTCCCTCAACAGCAAATGGCACCGTAGTGTTTTGAATACTGAACGTAACAGTGTCTCCTTGATCAGGATCTACTGCCGAAAGCGTACCAACTACCTCTCCTATTTGTTTGTTTTCAGGAATCGAATTGGACGATAAGAGGATATCGGTTGGCGGCGAGTTAGGAGCATAAGTGATTTCTAGCTGAGAAGCGTAGTTAAAATTTCTTTTATCGTAGAAAATGATTTGAGGCTGATACAAAACGGGGACAGGTGGCGCTGTTTGTCTTCCTCTTAAAACAAAGGTAGCTTTTTTGTCTGGAATATTACTCATGACAAAGCTGGTTACATCAAACGATTTCCACCCTGTGAAATTAGTAGGAATAAACTCATTTGTTATGATTCTTTCATGATGCGAGGGCAGCACGGTCGCAGCATCATCGTTCCAATTGTCATCAGACGAGCCCCATAGATCAATGAAAGGCATATCTCCGCCCGTTGCTTCTACCTTATGCACATAAATTTTCAAGGCAGCAGACTGAATTTTCCTCTCACTTTGCACGCCGCTCAGGTCAAAACGCAGGGCAGTATTCGCAGCCCCATAGTCCCCACCAGAGTCTCGGGCATAGCCGACGATCAACGCGTTCGGAATTCCTTGGTAATTCAGGCCATCAGGATAGGCACCAAACGCATCCACGAACTTGTCTGCCTCTACCCTAATCACAACGGGAAGATCGGCTGCTTTCACTTTTTCTTGAAGAAACACAGGTTGGACAATTGCGAACAGCAAAGTGAATACCAACAAACGAGCGATTATTCTTTTCATGAATAATGTTGTCCTCCTTTCTTCTTCATTTCAACTCCCCCTACTGTCGACACACTCCCCTAGCAAAACATCTAGGTGAAACAAAATTATGTTAACAACAGTCTTTTACAAAAAATACTAACTAAAGTTATGTCTTTTCGGTTGCAAATAAAAAGAACCCCAAAAATGAGGTTCCAATTGATCGGCCGTTATTTAAGGGTTAGCTCCTTCTCCCATGTCTTTTCATTGCCTTGCTCATTTTGAAAGACCAAGATCAATTTCCCCTTTTCCCCCTTCAACTCATCCTTGTAGTTGAAACTGGATAACGGCATGCTACCACCGATGACAAAGCGATTCTCATCAGGGTTACCTTCTGTGTCGTTTTTGATCGCTTGCTCTGTCGTGGTTACGATGTCAGTTTTCTCAGACTTCCACTGCATGCTAGCTAACGAATAGCCGGCAGGTCGCTGTTCGATAAAGAAATAGAAGCTATTTCCCACGATGGGTTTCGGTTCCTGGTCGACCACGACGAGAATTTCTTTTTCCTGCTGTTCTGCGACCATGTCTTGTGCAACGTTCTCCGGTTGTTTCTCCTTGTTTTCTTTGTTTTCCTGAGGAACTTGCGGCGGTACTTGACCAGTCGATTCTGAAGGAAGCGGTGTGCCACAAGCACTAGTAACGAGTGATAGAACCAATACAGCCAGTAAGCTTTTCATTTTATTCTTTTTCAAATTCATTGTCATTTCCACCTTTGTTTTCATTTTCAATCAACGTGAAGGAAAAAGCGACTCCATTCACGGTATTTTCCGCACCATAATCACTGCCATGCAGATCGAGGATATGTTTACAGATCGCCAATCCGAGACCCGTGCCGCCAGATTTCCGCCAGCGAGAGCTATCTACTCGATAAAATTGCTCCCATATCCGTGTTAGTTGATCGTCTGGGATGTGCGCTCCTTCATTTTCAATTCGAAACCGGATGCACTCCCGCTCGCGGGCCCCCGTAATCCGAATCTCACTTGATGGATTGGCGTGCCGGACTGCATTGCCGAGCAAATTCACGATCACTTGCTCGATACGTCTTGGATCTGCCCATACGTTGATCTCATCTTCAGGTAAGGCGAGCGATAGTCGTACCTGCTTGTTTGCAAGCTGTAGTTGAAAGGAAGCGGCTACGCGATCTACGATTTCCGATACGGGAAACGATTGTCTACGAAGCAAAATGGCTTTGGCTTCAAATTTGGACAACTCCAGCATATCCATAATGAGTTCGTTCATCTTGTCGACTTCGCTTAAAATGACGTCCATGTATCGCTCCCGCTTTTCATGTGCGACATCATCTTTTAACCCTTCCGCAAAGCCCTTCACAATACCAAGGGGGGTCTTCAGTTCATGAGAGATGTTTGCAATCAATTCTTTACGAAGCTGCTCCATTTTTTCCTTATGCTCAATATCCTCGCGAAGAGTGACATTGGCACTCGTCAGGTCTTTTAATGTCTGATCCAGCTTGCCAGCTAACGTATTCAGATGGCGAGAGAGCTCACCGAATTCATCCTGAGAATGAATCGAAGCAAGTTCTGTGAAGTCCAGATTAGCCATGCGTGAAGCGGAGTGACTCAGCATAACTAATGGTTTCGTGATGATCTTCGAAAAGACAAAGGACAGCAGCAGTAAGATGACGAGGATGACTGGCGTCGCGTATATGGAATAGCTGGTCAGCATACTTACCGCGTCGCTCACTGGTTGCAACGTCGTCACCGCCAGTATGTAATTCGCCCCGCCCTGATAGGAGAATCGATGAATCACGATGGCATAGTTTACACCACTCCACGGATCAGTCCACTTCCGCTGGATGAATGATCCGCTTTTCATCTGTGTAATCTCGTCGTGTTGCTCCGCCAGCCATGGTCCGATTTGATCCGCTACGAGAGAATCCTGATAAAAAGGGTTATGTGCCCGCTTCTGACTAGGCAGCATGAGTTCAGAAATAACAGCCGTAACCCGGGTCAGTCCATTTTCAGACACATTTGTGGATGGACTTTGCCTTGCAATCCGTATCGGCTTCATGATCGTATTGTTCTCATCCATGTAGATTCCGTCGATGGTAATCGTGTCTCCAACATGGAGTGCTTCAGGGAGTTCGGTGCTTTCCATTTCTTTTAGCGGTAAGGTAATCACTTGATTTTTATTTGCTACTCTTATTTCCATAAAATAGGGGGTTAGTTTCAATTGCCTGAGCTGCTCATCTACGATCGCGATGCTGGCATCTGTGCGATTCATCAATGTACCCACCAGCTTATCCAGCTTGTGCTTGTCGGGAGGGAGTTTGGCGTACTCATCTGGGAAAGATGCCATTGCTTCCGAGAGCTCGCTTACTTTCGCATGTAAATAAAAGCGCTCAAAGAAAAACTTTTCCCCTATCAATATCAAAGCGTAGAGCAAAAAGACAAAAACAAAAGTGGCGGCAAATAATTTTGTCACAACGTTTAGTCGAAGGCGTTTCATCGTTTTGCCTCAAACTTATATCCAAAACGGATCATCGTCTGAATCAGATGCTGCTCTGTATCCAGCTTGGCACGCAGTTTTTTCACGTGGGTATCAACGGTGCGATGGTCGCCAAAGTAGTCCATCCCCCAAACCCCATTCAATATGCTATCTCGGGACAAGACCGTCCCTTCATGCTTGATGAAGAACAGAAGCAGCTCATACTCTTTTGGTGTCAATGAGATCGGGACGCCTGCAACCGTAACGGTGTGAGCTCGTTTGTTTACCGTCAATGCTCCAAACTGAGCGATATCATCTCCCCTCCCAATGCTCCCCTCTGCCCTTTTCATCAGAGCTTTGGCACGGGCCACTAATACTTTTGGGCTAAACGGTTTGGTGACATATTCGTCCGCGCCAAGCTCGAAACCCATCAACTGGTCATCGTCGTCTACTCTTGCTGTAATGATCATGATGGGAACGTCCGATTGTCGGCGGATTTTTCTGCACACCGACCAGCCATCCATCTCGGGCATCATGATATCTAGCACAACTAAATCGACAGAGTGCAGAGCGAAAAGCTCCATCGCCATTTTACCGTGCTGCGCTTCGTACACCTCCCAAGCTTCTTTTTTAAAATAATCCGATACAAATTCACGTATGAGCTCGTCGTCCTCTACGAGTAATACTTTCCGTTTCATTTCCGCACTCCTTACTCGTGGTTGGGCATTTATTGCATAGATTACCAGTTTATTGTGAAACTTACGAACCATATGGTTTTACAAAATGAGTATAGATGGCTGATGTGACCGTTGTGTGTACATGAGATGGATTTGCAAAGAAAACAAACACCCGAAAATGGCTGAGGCCACTGAAAACATGCAAAACGAGCCTTAGAATCGATTCCAGAGGCTCGTTTTGCTTTTTCAGTGGCCTCCGTAAAGGCAGGGTGATTCTAATGGTCGATCTCGCTCTCTCTTAATCTAACAATCGCTTGTGCACGATTTTTCACCTGGAGCTTGCTAAAAATTTGATGCACATGCCCTTTTACCGTCCCCAGTGTGAGATGCAACTTGTCCGCAATCTCCGAATTGGATAACCCTTCACCGATCAGTGCCAGCACTTCTGACTCTCTTTCCGTCAATTTTTCCAATGCAGGAGATACCCGGATTTGAATATCAAGCGTAGGAAATTCCTTCTCCACGCTTTTGAGCAGCATCGAAAGATAAGCCATCTCTTGCTTGGATACGTTTTTGCTTTTATAGAGCGAATAGAGCATTTTGGCAACGCCAGGGCCTTCATCCAAAAAAGTGCGTACATAGCCTTCTGGTGCGGCTAATATCACCGCCATGCGCATACACTCCATCGCTTCATGATGCTGTTTTTGGATCATGAAAGCTTGGCTGAGCAGTAGAAAAGCTTCAATCTGACTCCCGAGCCGATCCTTTATTTCCGCCTCGTGCTTTAGACTGGTGAGCAGCATGATGGCTGCACTGTCGTTTTTTAAATAGATGTATACCCGGGCCAACGTCATTCGCTCAAATTCATGTCGGGAAGCGACAATATCGACATTCATTTTCGTGTAGGGCTCAGCCCATTTTTCTATTTCTTCCCGTCGATTTTCTTCGATCCATAATCGGACGCGGAATGTTTCTACAAAAGACATCCAATGGGGAGGCGCATCGTGCTGGCGGCATAGCAATGTAATTTCCTCCATGGCCAGCCACATCTCGTCGTTACGATGCTCTGCTTTTCTCCATCGGGCCAAAGTCAGATACACAGGGACCAATACGCCGAAATTCAAGGAGATGGTGCCTAACTGGATGGCTCGCGGTACGAAATATTTTAACTGCTCACAATCATTTTTCTCATAATAAAGCTCAGCCATCACGATGGAACCGTAGGCTAATATGCCAAGACCACTGTGCTTCCAGATCGCCCTCAGTTTTGGATAGTATTCATTCACGTTGGACAAATACCCGCTCAAGGCCACACGACTACGCAGCACATACGGCTCATCCGAATTCAGCTCGATGCCGACGATGAAGTAGCGGCTGAATTTTGGCTTCATTTGAACCGATTCTTCCATATATTTGAGGGAAAGGTCTACATTTCCCCGCATCACTTCGATATATCCCCGAAGCACACACATTTCAACTCGACAGTCGTCAAAGCTCCCATGAGTGGTTCGTGTTGCTTCGTCAGCCAATTGAAGGAGGATTTCAGCCTGATCAATTTCGTTGGACACAGCATGCAGCCAGGCAAAAGCAATGCACAGCTCGGGGTTGCTTTCCAACCAGGACTTCTCAAAGTATTTCATCCATCTGCGCAGTGTTATATTTTCGTACTGTTTCAACATCCACGGTGCATGTGCGACGATCAAACGGCTCGCCCGGGTCCAATCTTTTCCGAGAAACGCATGCTCAGTCGCCTCCATTATCCACCCGTGACTTTCAAACCAACCGCTTGCAGAGATATGTAGGGCAGGAAGCAGTTCGTTATATGTTTTCCTTACATGGGAGAGCAAAAGTTCTGCGAACAAATGGTGATAACGATACCACTCATTTACCCCGTCCAGCGCGATGACAAATGAATTCGTTCTCTCGAGCATGCGAAGGATGTCGTGAGCGTCCGGCTCTCCGGTAACGGCTGCGCATAGATCTCCTGTCAGACGCGGCAGTATGGACGTTTTCAACAAAAACATCTGCACCTTTTCTGGCAGTCGTTTCAATACTTCTTCCGTCAAATATTCCCCGACATACTTGTCGTTACCGGAAAATTGATGAATGATCTTAGACGCTTCGGGCTTTCCTTGCATGGACAAGGCTGCTAACTGCAAACCGGCCACCCATCCCTCCGTTCGTTTGCTTAGCGAGCCAATGTCTTGATCTGACAGACTCAGACCCAGTTGCTCCTGGAATAAGCGCCTGCACTCCTCCTCATTGAACCGAAGAGTGTCTGAGCCCAGTTGCTTCAACTGTTTCCGAACGCGTAGACGGTGTAAGGCAAAAGGAGGTTCCTCCCGCGTAATCAGGACGACATGCATATATAAGGAAGCATGCTGGATCAGAGTCTGCAGTCCTTCATGAATGGAAGGCTCCTTAATGAGATGGTAATCGTCCAATACCAGATAAAAATCACGTTCAAACCCCGCAATTTCTTCGAGTAACACGGACATCAACTGCTCAGCAGAAGCCGTGTACTGCGGGTGGAGCACTGAGGAGGCTTCTTTGCCCAAGCCTTCCTGCGCCGAATCAATTGCCCTGGCAAAATATCGCCAAAAGCGCACGGGATCATTATCGGATTCATCCAGGGAGATCCAACCGGTCGGTTTGCCGGAATTTTGCGTCCATTGACTGACTGCTGTCGTTTTTCCGAAACCGGCTGGCGCGCACACGAGAATCAATCTTGCAGCGCCCGCGTCATCGATTTCTTTCAATATCTGATGCCGAAGCAACAAGTCCGAACCATACTTCGGAACATGAAGCTTGGTTGCGATAAGTGGACTGTACGTTAATAAATCCATACGCATCTCCTGCCTAGAAGTAAAATGACATTCATGAAGGAAACATGGAAAGTAGCCTTGCTATCGATGTCCTGAAGCGCAATGAGGTTGGCTAACGGGGGAAAAAGAGTACATAAAAAGATAGGAAATATTGCTCAGATTAAAGATACAGCAAAGTAGTCCCTGAGTGGGTATTTTTTTTATGAACGTTGCATCCAGACAGAGAAAAACCCGACTATCTCAGTTGTCGGGTTTACTTTCAGTCATCTAAACATTCTGTTGATTCGTCTGGCTTCTATCGCGACTTTTTTACTGTACAGCCTTTTATCCTGCTTGAGTTGCAGCACCTTGGCACACTGGTGCGCTTTTCTTAAAACATTACTGTTGGAGTTGTTTGTCGATTTCAACATCTGGTCGGCCCAGCGGTACGCTTCTCTAGCCAAAACCTCGTCGCTGTCCTTTGCCTTCAAGCTGATATCCAACAAGGTCTCGCTCAAACTTCTACCCAAACCAGCACTTCTCCAGGAAGTAAAGAGCTTGAGCTCTGGCTCGCACTGCTTGACGCTGGCAAAAGCCTGGACCCAGTCCTGCTTGAGTAAATGGATTTCGGCTATTTTTAACCAGTGGGATACTTTGTCAAACGAATCTTCCTGTTCCGGGAAATTCTGTGTGAGATAGTGAAGTGCCTTGTCGTACTCTTCCAATCGTTTTGCCTGATGATACAGCAGAGAATAATGCTTTTTGTCAGAGCCCAACTGCTCTTCTAGCTTCTCCAGTAATTTCTTGGCTTCTGTCATGTTACCGAAATCGCTTGCTCTGTCCATTAACGTAATCAAGGACTCATCCTCGCGCTTGGCCGGATAAATCCTAGCCTTGGATTGAAACCATCGCTCCATATGTTCAGCCGTATACATCGTTTCCAGCTCCTCTTTCTTATCCTGAAAGAAAGAGCTGATTCGGTACAGAGCATTCTCTTCGATATACGTGATCGCCTCTTCAATCCCCGCCGAAATGATATATTCGGTGTCAAAGCCATAGTAGGTATCAAAATTGCTTAATTTTGCCTGCTCAAACAGTGGGATATGGTTAACATCCTTACACTTCGCCAACAAAAAAGCCACGATGTCCATGGATTCATGTAATCCCTGATACGGATGAGACTTATGCATCTCAATCTCTTGTCTCATCAAATAGTGCAGGAACTCTTTGTCTGCGTCTGTCACAGTCTGATCGTATTGAAGCTGAACGATCAACGCGTATCTTTTCAGCCCGTTCTTGTCATAACCGTATGCATCCTTACTCTTGCTATAGGCAAAAGAGCCCCAGAGGTCTTTGGAATGTTTGATCAATGGCAATTGCTCGGGTATTTGGTGGATTTCCATATGCGATTCTCCTCTCCGCGGAATGGGACGGCAGCGCCTTACTCATCTTTTTCCATTCTAATCGTCTACAATTGACAATACAATTTTCAAAGTGGTTAAATGTAATATGTTTACATTTTTCAGGAGGTGCACAAAATTGGAGCAACAACCGCCATCACCATTGGTACTGACAGAGTTTTCTCCTCATGCCCAGCAAGAGCCACCAAAAAACATGGGAGATTTGTCGAAATCGTACGACAGAGCGACGATTTTTTTCACGAGATGGGGAGCCCATGTTCTTGATCATATTCTCCTCGCTTGTTTTCTAATCGGATTGCTCTCACTTGGGGTTTCCATTGATAAAGACGCAAACGGTCTCTACTTCTTCCTCCTAGCCGCCATTATCCTATGTTCTTATTATGTACTGTTAGAAGGACTTACCGGATATACGATCGGAAAATTTACTTTCCGCATCATTGCTGTCAATGCGGAAGGACGGCCACCGGGGTTATGGAAATCATTTCTCCGCTCCCTCATTCGTCTATTCGAAGCAAATGTATTTCTTCTAGGCGGGTTGCCAGCCGGTATCAGTGTGTTGGCTTCCGACAAAAGACAACGCTTAGGCGATCTAGCAGCGAATACATACGTCGTTAAAGTAAAAGATCTGAACAACGTCAGCAAAAAGCAAACCACCGTACTCGCTGTTGTCTTCTCCATCGTAGCTGTTTTATCCATCATTGGGATGATTTTTGGGATAGTCGATCTCGCATCAAGAACGCCTACCGAAGAAATATTCTATAGCAAGGATAAAAAGTTTCAAATAACAGCCCCTTCGGATTGGAGTAAGGATTCAGCCCTTCACGATGAAGCGGATATAGAAATCTCCAATCGTTTTAGCGAAAAGTATGTACTGGTACTGTCAGAATCGAAACAGGATCTAGACAGTTCATTCACACTTCAGGATTATGCCCAAGTCATTGAAGCAAACCTTCAAGAGGCTGTAGAAAATGTATCCGTTGATAAACAGATTCGTACTGTAGTCGACAACCAGGTCGCCATCCAATTCAATGCCAAAGGCGAAATAGACGGCATTAAGGTCGCTTATATTGTGACATTGGTCGAAACGCCTACACATTTTCATCAAATCATGGCTTGGACAGAAGAAAAAAGATTTGAGTCACTCAAGCAAGAGCTCCAAAAGGTCAGTACAAGCTTCCGCGAGGTAAAATAGCGACAGAATACAGAAGCCACCTTCATTAGGTGGCTTTTCCCTTGGAAAAAGTAGGGACTCTATGCCTATTTGTATACAGGACCATATAACGATTGAAAAAAGTGGTTTATATGTATAATTGAAGGGTAGTCCTTCCTTACATATAATGTTAAAGTAATACAGGAACCATTTTTTTCTAGAACATTTATTCCGATAAGCGTTAATTTTCAGTCCAGGGTATCGCTCTTAATCCTTAAGAGTTACTATAAATATTTCTTGAGAGGTGCATGTACATGTTTATGGGGAAAGGAACAGTCCGCGAGCTCGGAAATCAAATCGACAAGGTTCTTGGAGATATTAAAGATATCCAGGCAGAAATTGACCGCGACTCCGATAAAATTGACAACGAATTGAATTCTTGCTCTCGTGAGCTGATCAATGCACAAACAACGTTGGGTGAAATTCAACCACTGATCGAAAGTCTCGTGGCTCAGGTTGGTCAAAATGCTCCTGATCACATCAAGGTGCTTGTTGGTACCATTGCAGATGGTATTACGGGTAAAGTAAAAAATACGTTGAACAACCTGGCTGAGGTTCAAAAGAACGTGAAGGACGTTGACAAGCTGACAGACGCCATTGATGGACATACGGATAAAATTGCACAAAAAGTAAAAGAAATCGATAGCATCACTGACAAAGTCCAAAAGTAGGTGATCGAATGTCGTACATAAACAATTCGAACGGTTGGGGTAATCAGCATACGAATCACGTGGCAAATAAGGTTGACCATCTCGCTGACAAAATTTCCTTTGCAGTGGATATGGTAGCCAATGCAGCGATTAACCTTGACGGCGCTCAACAAGAGCTACTTACCCTGGCAAATGCACCCTACCCACCCCAATCTAGCCAATTAATTTCGTTAGCGAATCGCATTGCAGCGAATAAGCGCCAGATTGATGATGGACTGGCCAAAATTAAAGAAATGGCCCGCACCATCGATCAAGAAACGAATCATATCCAGACCCCTCCTCAAAGAGGCTGGTAATGGACGGAGGTTCTACTTTTGTAGAACCTCTTTTATTTTCGCGACGCTGTATGGGTTAAGAATGGCTCCGTAGTTTCAATAAAATATGAAAAGAGGAGCTCTTCCTAGGGCTCCTCTTCGCAGCTCACTATTTTCTTTCCTCACACATACTACTTCTCTATCTGCTCTGTATCACTGGCCTTTTTGCTGGCTATTTGATTCCCCCACGGAGGTTCTGCTCTCATCAAGTGCCGTACAAAGTAATCCCATTTTCTGCGGATAAAGTACCGTTCCAAAGAAAAGCCGTGATGTCGGTTAGGCAAAATCAACATGTCAACATCTTTATCCGCTTTAATCAATGCATCTGCCATTCGAATCGTTTGGGAAGGATGCACATTTTCGTCCATATCTCCGCTCACCAGTAAGAGCTTTCCTGTCAGATTGGCTGCCAGACGTGCATTGTCTTGATCCCTGTACAAGTCCGGATCATACAGACCTTGATAGCGTTCTGCCCATGCTGATATATACAGCCGTTGATCATGATTACCGCACGCGGAAACCGCAGCCTTGTAAAACTCAGGAAATGAGAGCATGGCCCTTGTCGAAGCGTAGCCTCCCCCTGACGATCCCCAAATGCCTACCCGATCAACATCCACATAAGGGTAGCGCTCTGCCAATTGCCTTATCGCTATCACATGGTCAAGCAAACCTCCTGCTTCCTCCAATTTTCCGTTTGAAATGTCATGGAACGCTTTAGAACGATAAGGTGTTCCCATTCCATCTAGGATCAAAACGATAAACCCCAACTGCGCCAATGATTGTCCACCACCCAGCGGGTCATGACTTCGGCCGGGATCAAGCGCGAAAGCTTTCGGCGTATTGATGATTTGTGGTCCCCCGTAAATGTAATCGATGACCGGATACTTGCGTGAAGGATCAAACGGGAATGGACGCAGCATCACCCCATAAAGATCGGTTACACCGTCTCGTGCTTTGACAGTAATCCTTTCTGGAAATTGGTACCCCATCTCGAGCAGCATCTCCACATCAGCGTACTCCAATTCGCGAATCAGGCTGCCATCTACCGAGCGAAGAACAGAAACAGCCGGCAAATCAACTCGCGAAAACGTATCGACGAAATACTTCATAGAGGGAGAAAACACAATATCATGCTCTGCATCTTCTGGCGTCAGCAACGACAGACCGGTTCCATCCAGGCGAACGCGATACAGGTGTTGATAATA
Organism: Brevibacillus sp. Leaf182; assembly: GCF_001423865.2. Classification (NCBI taxonomy): domain Bacteria; kingdom Bacillati; phylum Bacillota; class Bacilli; order Caryophanales; family Paenibacillaceae; genus Brevibacillus; species Brevibacillus sp. Leaf182. The sequence continues at coordinate 213,933 of NZ_LMPN02000017.1, forward strand.
AGGATCGCGCCCCTCTTCTAGCCCCCCTCCAGTGATGTACACCCATCCCTGCTGCTCGTCCACTGCCATCAATTTTCGTACCGTCCAGGACCCCGATGTGATCGGATTGCGAATCTCTCCCGTTTTGCCATCGCAATGGTAGAGGTGGCTCCACCCATCACGCTCTGAGTGCCAGATGAATGAACCATCGGCCAATAACCGAATATTCGGATTAGCAGCTCCGAGATTATGCAGATCTTGGTTCAAAAACGTATCGCTTTCTTCCCGCAGTAGCGTGCAAACCTCACCGGAGCAAGGATCAGCTACGGAAAAATCGACAGAGCGGGCATCACGGGACATCCGGGCGAAATAGATCTGTTTACTGTCGGCTGACCATCCTGCCATTTGCATCCCCGGAGTGAGGGGTGAGACTGGACATGCCAGTAAAGGCTCGCTTTCAATCTGGACTTTGGTTCGCCTTTCCAAATCACAGACGACCAGCTCTGCCAGCGGTACGTGTGGATCGCCAACCAGTGGATAACGGTACGAATGCAGAACCGGTCTGACTTCTTCGCCTTTCGGAACCGATTGAATCAGATGCAAATTGCGCACCTTTCTTTGATCAAGCCGATGGGTCAACAGCATCTTGGAATCGGGTGACCAAATCGCTACGGGAGGAAGCTTCATGTTTGCCAATCTCTCCGCCACGGTCGAGAGCCGACATTCAGGCTGGGTTCCGTAATCATAGTATGCCTTGCCGTCGCGAGTCAGCCTGAAACGCTTTCCGGTTTCGAGTGACCGAACATACAAATTGTGATCATATACGAACGCCACCCACTTTCCATCTGGAGACGGCAGTTCATCCATCGACGGCTTATCAACTTTATCTATGCGCTTGCATCTGTATTCCTGTAAATCACAGTTCCAAACAGTACCGCCAACCTCAAACTGGAATGCCGATCCATTCTCGGTAAACAAAAGCTCCCCAAGTGGCAATGTTTCTGCACTATATGTTTCTCCTGCCCTTCCTGACAAACAGACGGCTAATCGCGCGTGATCGAATGCTGGTTGACTTGTATTCTGTTCAGCATCCACGATCACATACTGCCTGCCAGTACCCTTTTCCAACCGGATTTCTCGGATGTACCAGAACCGATTCCCGCTGATCCAGTTTGGCCTGAGAAAAGCATTGAATACTGCGTCGTAATAATTGGCAGGATGCAGGCGTTGTGCCCTCTCATACTGTTCCCATGTGACAACATTCTCCATTTGAATCCCCCTCTTTCAAAGTGAGATACAAGAATCATGTGTTTCACATTTTCAAACAAGAAATTCCCTTAATTATCCATTTGTTACATGCATATGTAAAAAGCGAGATAATATATCACCGAATTTACTTTTTTAGCACCGAACAAGTGAATTTTTTTCAAAAAAGAAAGAAGCGATCTCTCGCCTCTTCGCTCCAAACATAGATTACTCCACTTCTGCTATCATGGTTTGGTTCCTACCCGATTTCTTCGCCCTGTACATGGCCTCGTCAGCTATATTCATCAGATCTTCAGCCGAAACAGCATGAGAAGGATAGTGCGCAATGCCCTGTGACACGGTTAGCCGCTGCCCGATTGGATTTGTACTTGTTTCTAAGGCATGGCGTATTCGTTCGGCCACCTGATAGGCCTCCTCCAAGCCAGCATGGGAAACAAGGACAACGAATTCCTCACCGCCAAAGCGACTGCTCACATCTTCAGGCCGAAGTGATGAAGAAATCATTTTCGCAAAATGTTTCAACACCTCATCTCCAGACTGATGACCATATGTGTCATTAATACATTTAAATCGATCAAGGTCCATCATAATAAGAGAAAAGGGGATTGGCTCCATCATCCATTTTTGCATGGTTTCTTCGAGCGTTCTTCGGTTTGCTAGCCCTGTCAACGGATCTGTTCGCGCATCATGAGCCAACTGATCTGTCTGTTTTTTGATATCGTTTAATGTAAAGCGAATGGCTCGCGTTAACAGGTCAGCCTCTCGATTCCAATGCTGTTTACCTTCCGAGAACTCAACCTCTTCTCTACCTGCCTTGCTCACAAGATCGGCCAGGGATACGAAAGGCCTTGCTACTTTGCGTGCGAGCCCAATCACAACTAGCATTAATAATAGAAAAGGAGGCAGCGTATACAACAAAACGCATTGAATATCACGATTTACTTGTTCATAAACAACACTGATAGGTGACCCGACAACAACACCCCAGTCATTCTCAGCAACCTTCACGTAAGCGGCTAATACCGTCTGCCCCCTCAAATTGACGATCTGTTCATAGCCACTTTGACCTTGAAGGAGCTTGCGTACGGCTGGACTCGCACTGATATCCTCTCCGATCCGACTTGCATCACGATGGAACAACAAATGACCGTTTGAACCTACGATGTAGAAAGATGAACCTAGCTCGTCTGTTGGGTTGCTCCCAAGGATCGTATTTAAAATGTTCTCTTCTTGAAGATAAATCGTTCCTCCGATAAACCCACGATAAATTCCGTCCTTATCGTAAATAGGCTCGCTAATAAGTACAACGAGACGTTTCGAATTTGCAGTCATGTACGGTACAGAAATAAAAGGCTTTTTTTTTGCCAAGATCGTTTTCGCCGCTGTCGTCCTCAAATATGTTCCTTCCGTACCAATTGATTCGGGAGACACACTTCGAACTAACCCGGTTTCATCCACCACGGTAATCGAATTAAAATAGTTGTTTGTACGTCGTATCAATTCAAGCTTCGCATGTATTTCATTTGCATTCATCCCGTGCATATCGGAAAAGATACTCGCCGAATACTGTAAGCTACTTCGCATAGATTTGATCAAAGCGTCTATGGTGTGACTCATTTTGAGTGCACTTGTGTGATTTAGGGTCAACGTCGTGTGAATCAGTGCCTGTTTTTTGGATTGATAGAATGAGATAAGGAGGATGGTAACAGTCAGAACAACAGATAAAGAGACTAGTCCTGTTAACAGTGCCACCAGGCTAATCTTTTTTGGGTGGTTTGCTTTTTTTTGTAAGACAGGCATCGGATGCCCCCTTGTATTTAGCATATAGCGATAATCAATAAATAAAAAATAGTCTAACACTTGATAATATTCATTTCAAGTATATAAGAAAGTTCAAGCAGCTGACTCTTGGCTTGTGGACATAAAAAGCCACCTTTGTCAGGTGGTAGTTTCGCATCGCGTAGCCTTATGATGTTAATCACTCACTAAAAGTAAATCGTAAAATTCTATTTTCACATTATTATTAACTGTGAAAAACACTTCTTTTTTTGTTTTGAGGTCGCATAAACTCACTTGAAAAACATTGAATCTATTATATGCTTTTACAAACTCCCGAAACCCTTTCTTCTCGTAGTTTCCATTTGTATATCCAGTTACTTTGTAACCATTAAAATCAATTTCAAAATAAACACGATCTTTTTCTTCTCTTATAAACAATTTTGTCTCATTATGAAAATCGATACTTTGTTTCTTATGAGTAAAGTCTTGGATAAAAGTCAGTCTCTCATTAAGATTTCTAATCACTTCCTTAAAATTTGCAGTATCGCCAAATACCTTCCCAACTATTGGTAGTTTCCATGATTGTTCAACATTTTCTAATACGCCTATAATTACTTTATCTTTATCATTAGGTAAATTAACTGGAATTCTTATATCACCTTTTTCTATTTTTCCCCTATGGTGTACACTAATCCACTTACTAATGAACAAAACCCGCCTCCTATATGGTAAGAGACGGGTTTGTAAAGCATCTTCTAAGTGGCATGTGTCTATGTGAAAAGCTATTTTCATGCCTCCTTTTGTTTTTGAACGTGGTACACATTCTTCCGGAATACACTGATCATGTATCCGCATACCCCCCCTATAAGTGAAGGCAGCAGCCAGCCTAAGCCTACGTCATACAGTGGAAGGTACTGAGTAAAATAATGATGGACAAAACTATTTTCGAGTCCAGCAGCCTTTAAACCATCAAACAGACTAATCAGAAAAGTGAAAAGCAAACTTCCTTGATACACTTCTGGTCTGCCATTGAATGCGTTGTGCAGAAACGTCAAGAAGAGTAACGAGATCGCAATCGGGTACATGGTCATTAAGATCGGAACGGAGACCTTAATGAGTTGCGTCAATCCAATGTTAGCAACGAGTGTACTGAAAACAGACAAAATAACCGCAAATTTTTTGTAAGAGATCTTCGGAAACAATGAATGAAAAAAAGAAGAGCAGGCGGTAATAAGCCCTACACTTGTAGTCAAGCATGCCACTGTAATCATTAGTCCCAATAAAATGGCACCATATGAACCAAAGTAGTAATTCGAAACTTTCGCCAGAACTTCCGCGCCATTTTCTAAATGGCCCAACTTTTCTACACTAGAGGCACCCATAAAGGAAAGTGCAGTATAGAAAAGAGCGAGAAGTAAACCAGCTATCATTGTTGCTTTTGCGCACGCAGCCAAAACTTGTTTTTTGGCAGTAACTCCTTTGTCTTTAATCGCATTCACGATGATCATTCCAAAAACAAATGCGACAAGCGCATCCAAAGTTAAATACCCTTCTTGAAAACCCTTGAAAAATACATGGGATGTGTAATCTGCTTGCGGGGCTTGGAGGGCTCCAATTGGATAAAGAATAGCCGTTACTACAATAATTCCGATAAATGTCAATTTAATTGGAGTTAAGATTTTTCCGACTACATGGATAATTTTCATAGGATTGAGCGATAAGAAGCATGCCATTGCGAAAAACAGGATGGTAAATAGAATCAGCGGTGCCGAACCTGCCTGTTCTGATAGGAAAGGCTTTACCCCAATATCAAACGATACATTGCCGGATCTAGGTATCGCAAAAAACGGACCGATTGCTAGATATAAAACAATCGTGAATATCATTCCGAATACGGGATGCACGCGACTGGCTAAGGAGCGCAAGTCGTCTTTTCCCGAATAAACAAAGGCTGTGATCGCTAGCAAAGGCAACCCAACCCCTGTAACCAAAAAACCTGCATTGGCTATCCATACATTTGTTCCTGCTAATTGGCCAAGCATTGGCGGAAAAATTAAATTACCCGCTCCAAAAAACAGAGCAAATAACATGAATCCTATCGTAACTACAAAAGAAACTGGCGCTTTCTGTGACACAACAGTCCTCCTATTTGTTCTCTATCTCTCATTCATAAATGTTCATTCAGATGGTTACTTACACAACCTTCATTTATTCATTCTGATACTATACTCCAAATAAACATTCTTTTCAAACATACGAATCATCTTTCTCTTCCACATATAGAGGAGCACGACACTTCAATCGCTATGAGCTCAGTTACTCCAAGTTGCCGAAAATCAAGCTTACATCCCTGATACAGTTTACTACAAGCACCCCAATATCGCAGCAGGAAGTACCTTCCCTGGAAAAACCGCACATCATTTAGGTATGTATTGGAAGAGGGAGATTCGACCCGCCATCAACGAAACTTCTATATTTCAGAAAATATTTATTTTTCTTAACTTGAAATGAATTGTCAATTTTCCTTATAATTACAACTAAGCCTTTTGTTGAGAGTAAACTCATATAATTCCACCTCTATGGAAGGGAGGTGTAAACTCATGAAAAAAGTCGTAAAAGTAGCAGTGAACAAGAACAAACAAGTGCAAGAAATGAAAGCACTGAAATGGCGCGTAGTTGTTGATGTGTGCTTGTAAGAGAACCAAAAAGCATGCGTTATCTCCGTATATAAAATTTGAAAGGACGGGATTTCTCATGAAAAAGGTAGTGAAAGTACAGCTCTCCAGCAACCAAAACGTTCAAGAAATGAAATTGCTTTTCCATCCAATCATGACACTTGCGTGTAAAAAGTAATCGATGTTCAAGAGCACCTCGTGTGCTCTTGAATTTTTTACATAAGGTTCTCGCTTTCCAGGAGTAAGCATACATGACGGGACGGTGCAGATTATGAATCAAGCGGTTTTGTTGGATAGATATCATCAGTTGAGAGAGCTTGCCGAGGACACAGACGCATGGCTGGAATCAGAGATCGGTTCCGATCTTTGGGTGGATGGAATTAACGTATTTTTAACGGTATCACCAGAGGATTTTGTCGAGGGACTTGAGAGATTCGAGGGGAACTACGGTTTTAAGAACCATGGAATTGTAAGCGATATACTTCAATTTCAACGTTATTGTAGAGAAGCATCAGCGGATGGTGAATTTCCTTTATATCAGGCTCTAGCAGTTGGGATGACCTGGTTAAGCCTACAGCCTCAAATAAACGGCGGCTATTTCAACTTGCCTGTTCAAATTACCAATCACTCCATCGCTTTGTTGTTAAGCCCAACCTATTTAGCTGTTTGGGCACATAGTTACAATGAAGGGATTGGATTATACTTAGATTTACACTCGACACTCCCCACATTATTTCGACCAGAGCATGGACGGATCTATCAAAATGCAGGATCATATTTGGAAGGAAATCACATCAAGTTTCCTTTTCAAAATTACTTCCACGAAATTGCTCATATCCTCTTCTTCCATGACGTCTATCAACGTGTACTAGGGAGCGAAGACGAATGTAGAAGCTACTGGACACATATTGAAGCATGCATTTATGGGCTTGAGGAGCAGGTGCTAGCTGAAATGATGGAAGTCCAACCAGATTTGCATGCCATTGATGATGGATTTGGAAGTAGTAAAGGATTCGAGGACTTTATCTCTTATCGTTTTGGAATTCTTGGTGCTCAAGAGGATAGATCGATACCAAAAGACACGGTTCGAACGTACATCAAAAGAAGCATGCAATTAGGCGAAGCGAATGAAAACATCCCAGAGAATGAGGTAAAAGCAAGGATTCTTGCTAGTCATAAGCTAGATGAGGAACGATTAGAAGAGCTTGATACTTACTGCAAGTCATTTGCTACGGCATTGCAGGTACATAGCTTGTGGGGAATCAAAAGCTATCAACGAAACTCGATTCCAGCGTTTCGTGAAGTGGTAGAGTTACTCTCTCCTGATGCATACTGTCTGCAAAAACTCGAAGAATCTATGCGTCCAGATTCATGGCGTACATTAGAGGATTTGTTATCGAAAGATCCGTTTATGGAGATATGCTCTCAGACAAGAGAAAAAAATATTCAAGTTTGGAACTGGCGTGATACCCTGTCTCGTTTGGCAGAAATGCGCGGATATTTAGCAAATGCGAATGAACCTAGTTACGGTGAAACCAATCGAGAGCTACTTGAGATCGCAAAGCGTTTAGCTAAAGTAATACACGAGGAGAAACAAAAAGTGGACCCGGAAGACCAGCATGAAAGCCAGTACGCGGACATGAAACGAGAAATTAGCGAATCATTAAACCGATTGCCTAACGTGGAAGTACGCGATCATTTGCACAATCTTCTCTCCAAACCCTATTACTTTGTGTTAGAGCCCAATTAATAGCTGATTATGAGTCAAAGACCGGCGATATTTACTATGTTGGTCTTTGTTTTTTTATGCAACGTATACATAAGCCGCGATGACGTTCAGATTTTATCCTTTTTTTAGAAATCGTTTAGGGTTTGTTTTGAACTTGTGTTTAGGATGGGGGTAAGACAAATTATTCAGATGGGAGCGGTTTTGCGTGCTTGAGATGAATGTGAAGATTCCCCTTCCCCCTCCTCGTGTGAAACTATTTAGGGGGAAGAAGTCATGAAACTCCCTAAAATTTGGTGGGGATTATTTCTTGTATCGCTAGTGGTTATCGTTCCATTTATGTTTCCCTATTTAACATTAGACCCTGCAAACAGTCGCATAACGATTATTACCGGCACTGTTCAGTATCCTTTATTAGTTGCCCATATCGTGTCTGCTTTTATTGCTCTTCTCACTGGTTTTTTCCAGTTTGTCGACCGAATTCGCCTGAAGAAACCAAGAATACATCGTTTTCTTGGGAGGGTTTATGTGTATAGTGTGTTTATCAGCGGACTCCTCTCTTTAGCGAGTATCTTTTATGCAGAAGATTTCATGAAGGCAACAAGCTTCCTTATCTTATCTTTGGCTTGGCTGTTTACTTGCTGGAAAGGGTACCGAACCGCCATCAACAGGCAATATGAGGAACACCGAAAATGGATGATCCGCAGTTTTGGAATGACATTAGTTGCCGTAAGCGCGCGTCTGTTGGTGCCAGTATTACTCCTTCTGTACTTTATTCTACACGGTTTTTCTCTTCCGCATGGTATGGAAACCGTCATTGAAGAGGTATTGAATGTAAACATTTGGGCTGGGCTCATTCTCAATTTTGTGATTGTCGAGTGGGCTATATTGAAAAAATAGGCTTGCTTAGTCCCGCCACATTGTCATATTTAAAAGAGGAAAAACAATAAATAGTACAGCCTAAATGGAGAAAAAATATGCAAAAAATAGTTGGTTTGATTTTTGCTCTGTCCATGACTGTGCTCACAATTGGTTGTGGTGATTCGTCACGCAATATTTCCTCTAACTCCAATGGTACCCAGGTACAAAACGTGCAGAAAGAAGCAGAACGATTAACGTTTTCATTAGATTCAAAAGAATACTCAATCCCGATTCAAAAGGTTGACTCCATTTATAAATACCTTGAACAATTCGATCAAAGTGATCGAGAAACCGAGATAAAACGAATACAGGCTACAGCCTTCACTTCGAATTCCGGGATTATATATGGTGATTTTCAATACAGTTGTGGAACAAAACTTTGCAACCATACATTCGTTCAGATTAAAAATAATGAGATTAAATCCGTCCCTTTGCACTCTGGAAGCATCTTCTCTGATCATACTTTTTCTCCAAACGAAAAGAATCTCGCTATCTTACTTGGAAGAAATGAAGGTACTGATGTTGTCCGAAATAGTGTAATGATTATAAACACAGAATCCTTAACGCTAGCCGAGCTTGATGACGCTAGCGATATTGTCAATAAGGTAACGTCTACAGATTTTAGTATCCCGATACTTTCGTTACATTGGGAAAATGACACAACATTAAAGATAACCATACCAGATTTGACCGACTATTCGTTTGAAACACTCAAGCAATGGCAGCAAAAAGAGAGTAAAACGAAAGAAGTTACATTACGTATTACCACTATATAATATCCTGCCATTTCTCTCCGTAAGTTCGCCATCTTGTTACAGCCAGCGTAGGAAATTTTGGCTTGCCGAAACAAAAAAAAGCGAGATACGCATCTGCGTACCTCGCTTTTCTCAGTGTATTATACGAACATAGCGTGCTGCTTATAAAAGGATTGAAAAAAACGTGCCGAAAGCGGCCGCTTTCCATAAAGTTTCTCGCAGAACGCATAAATCGTGTGCCTTGCGGCTTCATCTTCGAGCATTGTCATATGTGTCGAAGCTTCAACGTCCATCACGTACGCCTGCGGGATCTGTTGAACCCATTCCTCCCAGTAAGGCAGATGGTCGAACGGAACGACCCCTTCTTTAGCCGTTAAATAAGGTTCCCATGATCCCATGAACACCCCACTCTGGTTTCGGAAGTAATAGCAGGTCACCTCATCTGGCCGAGGCAGAGGCAGAAGCTTATAGTCTATCAATCTGTAGCGCTGCTGCATGGAAAACTGACGCTCAAATTGCTTCTCCAGCAGCCGCTTAGGAATATCCAGACCTCTATGCTCGGCTAGCTCGGTTAGACGTTCAAAAAATACATCGAATCCGTTGTCGCAGTCAATCTCATCCCTATGGATGAGAAGACCTTTCTCATCGGCCGAGGCAATGCCATGGACGGCTGCCAACGCCATGTTAACGGTTTGCAGGGCTATAGAATTCTGATCGAGGGTCGTCCTCTGGACCTCTGGGCTAAACATCGTATCCAGCATGACCAAAGACGATACAGTCTCACCCGCTTCCTGAAGCTGACGCGTCATTTCGTAAGCCAACATACCGCCGAGCGAATATCCGCCAAGATCATAAGGGCCCTCCGGCTGAATCGCTTGGATGAGTCGGACATAGTGTGAAGCAATAGCCACTATGCCCTCAGGTGATTCATCGCCGGTACCGCCGAACGATTGAATACCGTAGAACGGTCTTTTCGCATACGCCGCCAAAGAACGATATACTTCCACGCTTCCGGATGCGCCATGAATCCAAAATACCGGCCTTCCATCCGTAATAGGATTGAGCCGAATGATCTGCTGATTAAAGTTCTCCTCCAAAAAAGAGCCGTCAACATGAAGATCATCAATTTCCGGCGGGAAGTTTGCTTGCACCTTGTCGATCAAGTCTTGAATCGTTTCACAAGTCAACAGATCAGGGAGCTCCATCGACGGAGCAGCCACTTTCTGCAGGCCTGCAAGCAATTGTGCGAGATGAAGCGAACTCAATCCGTAATACATCAATCGCTTGTCCGTTTGAATCTCTGTCGGCATCATGCCAAGAAGTAGAGCGACGCTGTTTAAGACGATTGTCTTTGCATCATTCCCGTTCATGGCAAGCTGAGCCTTTTGTACGTTCATCTCATCGTTCTTGCCCATCTCAGCTTCCGTCCGCTCTAAGCCCGCTTCCGGTTGGATTTCAAGCCAGCAGCGCTGCTTGACGAACGGGTAAGTGAGCAATGGTACGATTCTCCCCTTTCTTCGGCTGCGATACAATTCCCTCCAGTCCATATCGCCACCCTTTGACCAGTAGATGGCAAGCTTCTCGACATCAAGTTCATCCATCAAATGCTTCAAATACAACTGGCCATTCTTACCAGAAAGGAGCCTGAGCATATCATCCGGAGCTCCTCCCGCATTTCCTTCGTATAACCCGAAGCTCCCGGATAGCGGAATATCCGAACTGCCGGTATCATCCAGATAGTACGAGAGCGCGGCCATCAATTCTTCCCTGCTGCTTGCAGTTATAGCAAGGCGGAAGTCCATCGATTCACGACCGACCTGCAGCGTATAGGCCAGATCGTCCAGCGAAAGCTCCTCGTTCCGCTTCACATACTGACGTACATGGTATACGGCTTCCTTCAGACGTTCCCGGCTTTTGGCCGAGAGGATCAATAATTGATTTCTAGTTTCCTGTACAGATGGCTCTTCAGCAGGCGGCACATATTCCTCGACAATTAGATGAGCATTCGTACCGCCGGCACCAAAGGAGCTGATCGCCGCGCGAAGTGGGAATTTCCCGCCATGTGGCGCTTCATTTTCCGTCTGCTGCCAGTCCTCTAAATGCCGCTGAATACGGAAATTCGTTTCCTCAAGGCGTAAATTCGGATTCAAGGCTGTGTCCGAGCCGAGTGTCGGAACAAGCTGCCGATGCTTTAACTGAAGAACGACTTTTGTTAATTGGGCGATGCCCGAGGCAGCTTCCCCATGCCCGATGTTGGATTTGACGGATCCAATCGGTAGAGCACGCTTCATACCGGAATGACTGCGATACACCTTGTTCATCGCCGCCATTTCAACTGCATCGCCGATGGATGACCCGTTAGCCGCACACTCAATATAGCTGATCGACTCTGGTTTTATGTCGGCCTGGCGCATGCTTTCTTCCATCAGTTGAGCTTGTGCATTTGGATTTGGCGCTCCGTAGCCGTTTGTCTGTCCACCATGATTGACCGCGGTTGATTTAATCACCGCTAAAATGGAGTCACCATCCTCAATGGCTTTGACCAGCGGTTTTAACAGGACCGACCCAACTCCTTCCGATGGCAAATAACCGTCCCCGTCCGCGAAGCTTCTGCTTCCAGGATGACTGCCAGCCAAACGCGACATGCTTAAGCCGACATACTTTTGCGGATGAAGCGAAAGATTGACGCCGCCGGCGATCGCCAGCTCGCATTCACCCTTCCGCAAGCTTTCGCATGCCATATGGATCGCGACCGCCGAGGAAGAGCACATCGTATCGACAGCGATGCTCGGACCTTTGAAATTAAAGAAATGGGACACCCGGTTGGCGATGGAGCTATACGAGGACAGAGCAAAAAGCGGCTCCTTCGCCGGGTCGTTATTTAGCAAATGATAATGATTGTACATGCAGCCGGCATACACGCCGACCTTGCTGCCGTACTCGTGCTCAAGCGTCTGGCTTGTATAACCCGCTTGCTCCAGCGTGTTCCATACGGACTCGAGAAACAGCCGCTCTTGCGGGCTTATATAAGACGCTTCCAGGGGTGAGAGCTGGAAAAAGATCGGATCGAATTGATCGATCTCTTTTAGAAACCCGCCCCATTGACAGTAGCTCTTGCCTGGCTTGCCTTTCTCAGGATCATAATACTTGCCGCTTTGCCAACGAACAGCGGGTATTTCTTCAATACAATCCTTCCCGCTCTTCAGATTGTCCCAGAACTGGTCTAAATCGTCCGCTCCCGGATAGCGGCCCGACAATCCGATGATCGCGATATCGGACGCAGGTTGACGCTCGGATATCTCCTCGCGGATCAGCGTTGCTTGCTTTAACGCTGGATTTTTCGCCACTGGAGCCGGCGTAACGGATAAATGAGCAGTCGCTAAGACCGGTGAAGCTGCCTTTGGTATCACTTGCGTAAGCTCGGGCGCAAGCACCCGACGGAGCTTACTCTCATAATGACCGATAAGATATTCACACAGCGCTTGTATATTTTCATACTCGAAGAACAAGGTTTTCGGCAGCGAGCCTAATTCGTTCTCAAGCTGTGCCGTAAGCTGCATCGCCATAATCGAGTCAATGCCAAACTTGCTGAAAGAGGTCTTGGCATCCATGCGATGTAGAGGAATGCGTATATAGGATGACAGGGTCTCCCTTAAGTAGTGCATCGTTCTCTCATACAGCTCGTCTGGTCCGAGCGGGTTATCGCTATCTGATTGCCACTCGGCCGCAGGAGCTTGCTGCGCTGTCGCCAACTCTTCCATGAGCGGCGGTGTGCTCAAAGCCATGTTCATCACCGCAACTTGGTGCTTCCCACTTGCCAGCGCAGCGTAAAGCGCTTGAATGCCCTGCTGGCTCTGTATCGCTTTCATTCCCGAGCGCTGCTCCATCATCGCTTCCGTTGCGGGATCGACGGTCATGCCGCCTTCCTGCCACAACGGCCAATTCACTGAAAGCGTATGTCCTTGCCGATGGCCGGCCGCTACCAGCTCATTCCGATAAGCGGCAAAGGCATCCATAAACCCGTTTGCTGCTGCATAATCCGCCTGCCCATAGTTTCCGAGGCATCCGGAAAGCGAGGAAAACAGAACAAAGAAGTCGAGCTCCAGCCCGCTTGTTGCTTTGTCCAATGCTATGAGCCCATCCACTTTAGGTCCCAAGACAGCAATCAAATCGTCTGTTGTTTTATGGATCAGGAAGCTATCCTTCTTCATGCCTGCAGCATGAAGGATGCCGTTCAATCGGCCATGTCGAGCTACAATTCCACTCATCAGTGCCGCCATGTCCGATTCCTTACGGACATCTGCGGTATGATACTCCACATGTGCGCCTAACTCCCGAATCATTTCCAAATGGGACTGACGATTAGGGTCAAGCTCTGACCTTCCGGTTAGAATGATTGCCGCTTCACGGGATTTCCTAGCGATATCCTGTGCGAAGATCAATCCAAGTCCCCCGGCACCGCCGGTTATGAGGTAGACGCCTCTGTCCTTCCACGGCGCGTCCACCGCAACGTCCGATGCATTCAGGCCTTTGATTACCGCTTCATACCGCCGGCTTCCTTCATAGCGAATATGGCTGACCGATGGATGACGGCCGTCAATCTCTAAAAAGGAAAGAAGCTGCTCGGATGAGACGGCCGCATCGAATTCGATTAACTGGCACCATACATTCGGATTCTCCAGATGCGCCGTCTTCAACATACCGGCTAAGCCGGCGTACATCTGCTGCTCGCCGGAAGCAGGAATCAGCAACTGGATCAGCGACTGACCGCCAAGCTTGTCCTTTAAGATCTTCTGAATGTCAACCATGAGCTGCTCCGCATAGCCGACATACCGTTCCTCGATCACCTGCCCTTCTGCTTTCAGCACCTTGCACACCGCCTCAGGGAATGCTCGGGCCAACTGCGGGTTCATGCTTTGGTTTTCTTCCAGCAGATACATATACCGACGGGTGATTATGCGCGCTTCACTTCGGTCTTCATCATTGCGTTCGGCCCATGCCGGATTCCATAGCAGCGGAGCGTCTTCTTCCATAGCCATAGCCACTTCCACTTCCGCTTCCGCTTCCAATTGACGCGAAGAGAGGCCTTGCAGTATCGCGCAGTGTTTTCCATCCTCATCATAGATGTCGATATCAAGCTTTTGAATCGCCCCTATTGCGGTGCTTCCGGAGCTTCTTCGAATCCATGCCCACATGACCGCTGTACTTGGACCCAAAATCACCAAACGGTCCAGTGCATAAGGAAGTCCCGGCCTTAATGCTGCTTCCGAGCCAGTTCCTCCTTCCGAATCTAAAGGTAATGCGGCCATTCCGATTGATGCTTGCAGCGCCGAATCGATCATGCCCGGATGAAGCACATAATGCTCCAGTGTGGACAAGGCGGAAGCCGCAATTTCCAAACGCCCCAGCAGCTCGCCTTTACCGACTTGGATTCGGTCAATAGCACGATGGCCGGGTCCGTAATCCATGTCCAGCCGGCCAAGCATGTCATAACATTGGGCGCCGGTGATGAGTCCGACGTCACATCTAGCCTGAAGTTCTTCGAGCAATTTGAGAGGTGGCACTTGAACGGATTCGTCTAATGCCGCTGTTCCTTGACAGTGAACCGTTCTTCCCGCCGGATGACCCGATGTTTCCGTATAAATTTCGAAGAAGAAGTCCGCTTCGGAATTACGCTGCAATTGAATGCTCACCGTGACGGAACGATCTTCCACGACGATTGGCTGCGCCCATCCGATATGCCGCAGCAAGACGGGAGACGTTGGCGAACCTGATCCTTTTTCGCATGCTGCCGTCACAGCCGCCCGCGCCATCTCCAGATAGGTGACAGCAGGCAGCACCTTTCGACCTCGAACTGAATGATCCGTCAAGAAAAACTCCGTCCCCGTCAGAACCGTTTGAAACAATAGGCCTGAAGTGTCCTTCAATGAAGCGCGCTGAAGGTTCAGAGGCAAAGATTCGCTAGACGCTTTCATCGGTTCGCGTCTTTGTGGATCCTGCGGCGGATAGTCAGTATTCGAAACCCAGTAACGCTCTTTGGCAAACGGATACGTCGGAAGCGGAACACGCGAATAGGAGTCGCCAGCAAACAACTGACTGTAATTCAGCGCATAGCCTTGAACATACAATTCGGCCGCCGTGGACAGATGCTCCAGATACAAGCCTGGATTCGTGCACGTCTGGCAGCTCTCGATCGCGGCATTTCCGAACCGCTTTAACGATTGCTGCTCGCGAACGTCATTTTCCGCTAACTCGGATACGTACACTTGCGCCATTTTACCGCGCGATAGCCAGTTGGAGAGCAGTTGTTTTAGCTCTTCTGCGTCTTTGACGATACACGCCAACCGGTGATTCATGTGACGGCGTCCAACCAGCAGTGTATAGCTGATGTTTCCCGCATCAATGCCAGGTACCCGCTCGCAATGCTCCAACAAGCGCTCGGCTTGCTGCCTCAGCTGTTCCCCACTGCGGGCTGACAGCGTAATGAGGTAAAACGGCCTCGAAGTATGCATGCGCACAGGAGCTGGAGCCTCCTCAATGACCATATGCGCATTGGTGCCGCTGAAGCCGAAGGAGCTAGTGGCTGCAATCCGCCTTGAGCCCGGTGGAACCGCCCAATTTTTAATCTCCGTATTGACATAGAACGGGCTGCTGGAAAACTTGATATGCGCATTGCCCGTCTCATAATGCAAGGAAGGCGGGATTTGCTGGTTTCGCAACGATAGTAAAATTTTGAAAACGCTCGCGACACCTGCAGCTGCGGTTGTATGACCAATATTTGTTTTTATGGTTCCGATCGCGCAGAACTGCTTTTTATCCGTGTAATGGCTGAAGGCACTGTTCAATGCTTCGAACTCAATCGGATCGCCGAGACGGGTTCCGGTGCCATGCGCCTCCACCATTTGAATCTGCTCCGGATGAATGGCGAAACGATCATAGACGGACTTTTCCAGCCGTTCCTGCGAATTGGCGCTTGGAGCGGTAATGCCGTTTGTTGTCCCGTCCTGGTTAATGCCCGAACCCTTAATAACCCCGTGGATATAATCTCCGTCGGCAATGGCATCCTTCAGCCGCTTCAGAACGACGACACCGACCCCTTCGCCAGGTACAAAGCCGTCCGCCCGATTATCGAACGTGTGACATTTGCCCGTAGGAGACAGCATGCCGGCCCGGTTGGAATTGATATAAAACGTTGGCGTCGTTTGGACAAACACGCCCCCTGCCAGTGCCATTTCGGTCTCTCCGGTCCATAAGCCTTGGCAGGCAAGATGGATGGATACAAGCGAGCTGGAGCAGGCGGTATCAACCGTAACGGCAGGCCCCTGAAGATTTAAATAATAGGCGATTCTGGCAGGAATAATGGATGGAGCATTCCCCCACATCGCTTGCGGAGGCGAGTTGTCTCCGATATGGTGCACATAGTCGCCAATATTGTAGCCGACATACACGCCGCAGGCACGACCCTCTACACTCTGGCCCGCATAACCCGAATCCTCCAGCGCCTTCCATGATTCCTCTAGGAACATGCGCTGCTGCGGATCCATATAGGTAGCCTCGAGTCCCGAAATATTAAAGAAGGACGGATCGAACTTATCGATTTCATCCAAGAAGCTGCCGTGATTGCAGTAAGGCTTGCCTTTGGGGGCATACTTCGACAGATCCCACCGGGTAACTTCTTCAACAAGATCATGACCTTGAGCCAAATGGTCCCACAATTCATCCAGCGTGTTCGATTTGGCAAAGCGGCCACTCATTCCGATTATGGCGATGGGCTCTTTAACTGCTGCTTCTTCAGCCCGAACGGATACAGCGGCCTCGGCCGGCTGCGCAGACGCCTTCGTTTGCAAGAATTCGAAATGGACAGCCTGCTCCTCCCTTTCGAGAGAAATTGAGCCTTGCTCGTAAAAGGCGGCGAGTCTGTCGCTAAATGCGGACACGACAGCCTCTTTATGCGCAGACAGCAAATAACCAGCCAGTTGATTAATCGAGCTGTAGTCAAAAAGAATGGTCGTCTTCATCTCAATCTGCAAACGTTCGTTAAGCGTATTGACGATATGCACGCCGGAAATGGAATCAAGCCCGTAGTCTGCGAAAGAGTCATCCATATCGAGCGATGACGCATCCAGCTTCAGCGTTTCCGCCAACTGAGAGGCGATCAACGATTTGATTTCATCCTGGAGCATATGCTCATTCAAGGCAAATAAGCTGTCTTCGCTTTCCCTTCTGGAATCCGCATTTGCTGCATCATTCCGCTCATTCGTCAATGTTGAAACGGATTGGGTTGCAGACTGCTGAGCGCTTATTCCTTTCCGTTGTTCCCATCTAGGCTGTCTGATGATTCCATCGCTTTGCGCCGCAACGATTTGCTGTCCCAGGTCGTGATGATCCTGGGCCAGGAAGCCGATCGCACCGAAGCCTTCTCTCTCAAGCAGTTGCTGCCAGCTTTCGGGCGAGAGCGCCGGACTACCCGGGATCCGAATGCCGGGATCGTCATACAGCCACCAGCCTTCCAGCAGTCCGAACGTAAGATGGGTAAATAGGGCGCCGTTGCTAATTTCATTTAAAAGCAGCCATCCTCCGGGCTTCAACGCCGCTTTGGCGTTGCGAACCGTCGTCCGCATGTTACGCGTAGCATGAAGGACGTTCGCGGCTATGACAAGATCATACTGACCGGCATCAACGCCTTGCTGCGCAAGAGCTTGCTCTACGTTGAACGTGCGGTATGTCAGGAACGGGTAGCTAGGGCCGTATTCCTTCTGCGCATGGAGCAGGAACATTTTGGATAGATCGGTATAGCAGTATTCCACAATATGGGTCTTATAGACAGCTAGCTTGGCGAGCACCCCCGCAGACGTACCGCCTGTACCCGCGCCGATTTCCAGAATACGAATTTGCGCCTTCGGATTTTCCTGTACACACTGTCTGACAACATGCAGGGCTGCCTCTGCCACTACATCGTTGAAATAATCGGCTACCGGATTGCTCTTGTAAATCCCCTCGACAAGTTCCATTGACGAGTTTGGAAAGAGCACGTCCGTCGCTGCGGATTTTCCTGTAAGGACGGCCGGCAAGGACTTCAGCGTTGTTTCCACCAATACGATTTGCGCTCTTGTTTTCTCGTCCTCCCGCCATTTAGCGGTATGCCGCCCCCACTGCTCCCATACCGTCCTGTGATCGGTGCTTGCCTTGGCTGTAACCGACAGAAGATTGCCGCTGCGGGACAGCAGCCCGAGCTCTACGAGAATAGTGACGCTCTGATTCAGCCATTCTGCATACATTTTTTCGTCGATTCCTGAAACAGCCATTGCCTGTTTCAGATCGAACGTTCCGGAAGCGAATAAGCCCGTTTGCTGAAGCTGCACGAACAACAGCCTGCCAAGAAGTTCATTCATTTCATCCGTCTTCTCCGCGTTCTCACGCTTCAGTTGTCCAAGTTCGGGTCGCTCAGAGGCGGCAGGCAGACTTCGGCCTGTCTCAACTGACCGCTGTCCTGCAGCTAGAGCCTTCATTTCTTCTTTGGGATTCATGCTTTCGACGGGGATCGGCTTCGTCGTTTTCATGACAGCCAGCTGCAATTGCGGCTGGGCAAGCACTCTCTCAATCGCCTGCATCCCTTCCTCCGGCTCGATTAGCCCAATTCCAAGCTCCTGCAGCAGCCGGTATTTTTCCGTATCCTCGACCTTGTCGCTTGACCAGAATCCCCAATTCAGCACTTTCACGCTGCAAGACCACTGCTGTGCCAGCAAGTGCGCGAAAGCATCCTTAAAGACACAACCGGCCGCATAATGAGCCTGCTGCGGATTCTTAATGAGGCTAATGAGCGATGAGAAGAACAGTACGAAATCTAGCCGTTCCTCGCGAAATACCTGCGCCATCCTGACGCTTACATCAACTTTAGCGGAGAGCGCAGCTTGAAGTGCAACCTCATCCATTTCAGCCAAGCTGTACTCGTTTAATACCATTGCCGAATGGACGACGCCGTTTACAGAGCCAAAGCGCTGCTTAATCTCGGCATAAGCCTGCGAGAGCGAATGGATGTCCGATGCGTCTGCACTCCAATAACGAATCTCGGGACCACGATCTGAAAGACTGTGAATTTTGGTTCGAATAGCGTCATTCATCGGGCTGCGACCAATCCATACGATTTGCGCTTGATAGGTACGAATCATATACTCCGACCATACCATGCCGATCCCGCCAGCTCCGCCGATGACGACATATACGCCTCCATTCCGGTACACTGGCGCTTTCGGAGCGGGAAGAATAGTTGGAATCAACTGCATACGGTGCCACTCACGCCCTCTGTATACGGCAGCCCCGCCCCTCCGGTCTGCAGGGATCCGGAACATCTCGGACACCGGCCATTTCGAATCCGACTCCAAGTCGATGAGACGAATCATCCAGTTTGGATATTCTTTAGCAAGCGAACCGATCAGTCCGTGAACGCCTGCCTGTGCCGGTTTTATGCTGTCTTTCTTGGATACCGCTTGGGCCTGGGTCGTGATGACCGTGAGGCCGACCGACCTTGAACCGTAGCCAGATTGCAGCAACGATTGAATAAACCGGAAGCAGCTAAGCGTAGTCTGATTGTGAGCAGTAATCAGCGCATCGTCTACACCGCCGTCTATAGCAGCAGGATCACGAACTACCCATATAAAGTGTCCGATATCCTCAATGCCGGAAATCTTCCGCTTGATATCAGCTACGGACATGTCTTCGTCATTACCAAAATGTACGGAACCCGGATATAGGGCTTGGATTTGCGCGAAACGTTCGTTGCAGAGACCAAATACAGCGATCCGTTCCGTTACGGCAGGGAAACAGTCGCCTTCTGGCTCAACGGCGAACGTATCCCACACCGGAGTAAACTGCCGCAGCATATCCTGCGAACCGGCACCTGTGTCAGCTTCCACGATACGTTGGTTAGCGTCATTCTCCGCGTTCCGGTTCGAAGCCGGAATTACGGCTGAGCTTTCTCCCTGAGGCGAGGTCGGATTTGCCGCTTTGGCTGTACTTCCTACTTGCTGTACCGCTGTTGGCAGGCTGTCCTGCGGTTTCGGCGCAACCGGCAGCCAGTATCTGTTTTTCGCAAAAGGATAGGCCGGAAGATGCATTTTTCTCGGTTTATCGGTACGGTAAAGCCGTCCCCATTCGATATCGCTGCCCTGAGCCCAAGACTGTGCGATTTCAGCCATGTTTCCTTCTGTGAACCAATGGTCGTCAGCCTTCGCCACTTCCGCCGACACGCCGGACTTCTTCTTCAACTGACCTCTCCAGCAGTTCGGAATGGAAGGTTTACCATCCGCATATGCTCTCATTTTCTCGGCCAGTTCCCGGATGCTGCTGACTAAAAAGACAACCCGCACTTCCATTGCTTCGCGTCCGGTCTGAAGCGTATACGCAATGGACGACAAGCTCATCTCTTGAGATGCCCCGCCTTCCACATGACGATTGCGATTCAGGATCAGATGCAGTGATTCGGCGGCATCAGAGATCGATCGAAGCTCGTACCAATCAATGCTGTCGGTCTCGATTTCATATTCCCGCAGCAACTGTTCCCGGACAGCAGACAGGTGTGCCGTTTCCATGCCGTATTCCGACCAGTCTTGATCGAAATCGATGTCTTGTTCATCCACCTTCAGAATAGTTGAAACCATTCGCAGAATATTGGCCGCCAGCCCGCTCTGTGATTCCATTTCCTTAATGCTAGCTACGCATCCAGCCTCATCCGCAAGGAACCGCGCTAACCGATCCGCATACGCTTTCAAGCGATCTTCATTTTTGGCCGATAACGGCACAATGACGGCAGACGGCTCGCCGCTCGCGGAAGAAGGCTGCGGCACCCATTCCTCCAAAATGATATGCGCATTTGAGCCGTAGGCGCCAAAGGAGCTGATCCCTGCCCTTCTCGGGTATACCGTTTCCTTTCCTGTTTCGGTCACCCGAGGCTGCTCCCATTGCTCTATCTTCCGCTGGATATAGAATGGCGATTGCTCAAAATCGATATATGGATTCGTTTCGGCGGAATGCAACGACGGCACTAACGTTTTATGATGCATCTGCAGCGCAACCTTAATCAACCCGCAAACCCCGGCAGCGGACTCGCCGTGACCGACGTTAGATTTGACTGAACCGATGGCGCAATATTGACGGTCATCCGTGTAGCGGGAATATGCTTTCACCAGTCCTTGGATTTCGATGGGATCGCCGAGCGACGTGCCTGTGCCGTGTGCTTCCAGATAGCTGATCGTTCTCGGATGAATATTAACCTTATTCAGGCAGTCTTCAATCAATTCAGCTTGTGCAACCGGACTGGGCACCGTAATGCCGCTAACCGCACCCACATGGTTGATTGAACTGCCTTTGATAACGGCATATATCTGATCGCCATCCTTGACGGCGGCACTTAGCGGTTTTAGTACGACCGCGCCAATTCCTTCTCCGGATGTAAACCCGTCGCCGTCTTTACCAAATGTACGGCAATAACCGTCGCTCGAATGCATGTTGGCCATGCCGAACGTTTTATATTTGCCAGGATGAAGCGTCAAGTTGACACCGCCCGCAATTGCAGCTTCACATTCTCCACGCCGGATGCTCTCTACCGCCATGTGGACAGCTGTCAGAGATGCGGAGCACAGCGTATCGACTGCCAGACTGGGGCCATGGAAATTAAGCGAGTAGGAAACCCGGTTCGCCACGTACGAGTGACTCAAAGAAAGCGGGAATAGCAAGCCTTGCGCCATAAGCTCCGACCCGAGAAGTGCATAATCCTTATGCATAACACCGGCGAACACGCCGACAAGGTTCCGTTTGTTCGGTCCTCTTGGCGTTACGAGGCTGGACGGACGGTATCCAGCATCTTCAATGGCCTCCCAGCAGGTTTCAAGAAAAATCCGCTCCTGCGGGTCTATGATTTCCGCTTCGCGGGGCGATATGCGAAAGAACGGCGCATCAAAGCAATCGGGGTCGTCAATGAAGCCGCCCCATCTGGAAACCCCTTTGCCCGAAGGAGACTTTAAGTCTTCAAACTGTTTCCAATCCCATCGTGAAGGGGGAATTTCGCTGATGCAGTCTTTACCGTCCTTCAGATTTTGCCAAAACTCGCGTAGATCGCTTGCCCCTGGAAAACGGCCTGACATTCCGATGATGGCAATATCCTCTTCTTGCGATGTTGATGCTTCTGAGCGGTTGCTGGAATCCGCAGGTTTCTTCCTGTTGTCCGGATGTTCATCAAGCTGTAATCGGGGGGCATTGATTCCATCGCCCGGTACTGGTGCGAAGCTTTCATCCGCAAATGCCGAAGCGTACTGTTCGGCCAAGTAAACGGATAAATCTGCAATCGTCGTATATTCAAAAAGCAGCGTAGGCGGAAGCACTGCGCCTACCTTCGCTTCAATTTTCTTAACCATCTCCAGCAAGCCTGGGGAATCCAATCCCATCTCATAATAGCCCGCGTTCTGATCGAGATCCGCTTCAGCCATATTCAAGCGCTCAGCCAAGATGCCGGTCAGAAAAGCGGCCGCCTGAACGGTTGGAGTGCGCTCCCCGCTGAGAGCATGCCCCTGTTTGACTGGAGCCGGCGCCGGTTCTATGACGGACGGGTCATCCCCATCTCCCGAGACGGCAGATGAACTGATCCCGGATGCCGCCCTCACCAGCTTCATCGTGTAGTTTTTCATTTCTGCTACTTTGCAGCCCTTACTGTCGAATAGCTCTAGCGTCATGCTGAGCAATTCGTTCTTTCGTTGAACACTGGGAGTGAGAACCTGTGTATAGCAGCGCTCTTGAATGAGCTGCTCCGCACGAAAGGACTCAAAATATAAGGGCAGAAACAATTGTTGCTCTTCCCCGACCAGCGCTCGAAGCAATAGCGAGGCACCTACACAACTAGCATCTAACAAGGTGGGATGAAACAGCACGTCTTCGGCGCTGTCACGCGAATTGCGATCCAATGCAAGCTCAATGAGCACGCCTGTTGAGGTTTGGAAGGTATGCCCTTCCGCTTTCATCATGCCGGTATGGATGAGGCCCAGCGCACGAAACTGCGCATAGGCCTCCTCCAGATCGACGGAAGCTTCCGCCTGATTTATGGCTTGCCCGAGATTGATCGTCTTATCAAATGAAACGGGTTGAATCTTCCGCATTTGGGCATCGGCATATCGTTTCGCCTCCGGGCTGACGGCTCCATCCCGCGATTCGCGGCCTTCTACAACAATGCTCCAGCATCCCGCTTCCTTCTCTTCCACAACAATATCGATCAGCACCTCGTAATCGTGACCCACCGCCAAGGGATGATAGATCGATACATGGCAAAGCTCCAGCTCTCTCCAATCGTACCCGTTATCCCGAAATGCTTGGTAGATCAAGTCGACATAAGCCGGACCAGGCAGCAGTTCCTGACCAAAGACTTTATGGTTGCTCAGGATCGGATGATCGCCGCTTAATAAAAATTGTTCTTTCATGAAATAGTCCCCCTTGAATGCGCTACCCCTAAGCCCTATGGGGTTATTTGGGTTTAGTTCCGCCCCAGAATGATTTCGGGCTGCTGACCTTCCGCTCTTCTGCTTTCATTTTCCATATATTCGTTCGGCTCTTGACCGTCTGTGAATCAGACGATGATTCGCTAACCGATTTTCCGCTTTCCTGCCATTCTTCCGGCCAAGGCAGCGGCTTCCGTATGGCGTCTCCTGAGCGCACTTCCTGCCAAGATGCTACAACCGCATGAACATTGGTGCCTCCGTCGCCAAAACAGTTTATCGCCGCTGTTCGAACCGATTCACTCCAGCTCTTCGTTTCACGGTGAAAGAAAAACGGGGACGCTTCCAAATCAAAATGCCGCATCGGCAGCTCGCCCGATAAAAACGGTACAAACTGGCCATGATCGAGCATCAACACAACCTTAATGAAGCTCGCAATCCCTTCGGCGCTTAGCGGGTGACCGATATTGGGCTTGATGGAGCCCAAAGCGATAGCGGCATTTCCACCGTTGCCATAAACCTGCTGGATCGTCTTGAGCTCCAACAGATCGGTTACTTCCGAGCCTGAGCCGTTCGTTTCGATATAAGAGACGTCAGACGGCTTTCTGCCGCTCTTCTTTAAGGCTGCGAGCATGACGTCCTTCTGTGCCTGCATATTTGGAGCTGTCGGCCCCGCGGTTTTCCCATCGTTATTTACGGCGATTCCCTTGATAACCGCATAGATGCGGTCTCCGTCAGCCAGCGCCTGTTTCACTGTTTTTAACAGGACAACGCCGGCGCCTTCACTGAGTACAACGCCATCAGCCCGGCCGTCAAAGACGTGAAATGTCGAGCTTTTGCTCAGAATGCCGCGCTGACCGAATAGCTTGTGCGAGAAGTCGCTGTTCAGCAGACTGACCCCTCCCACCAACGCGGACACCGTATCCCCGCTCCGCAGGCTTTGAATGGCCATGCTCATCCCGGTCAAGGCAGAGGAGCAGGCCGTATCGATCACCATGCTGGGACCCCTTAGGTCAAGAAAACGGGATATATTGGCAGCCAAGTAATTTTGGCCGACCGCGACAATCGGATTTCTCGTTTGAAGGAGCAGTTCCTCGCCCGGCCAATACTGGGTTCTGGCACCGATATAAACGCCAACGGCCTTTCCTTTTACGTCCGCACGGTTATATCCTGCGTGATGAAGCGCTTTTACACTTTCCTCCAAGATGAGCAGTGCCTGCGGGTCCATCGCTCTGGCATCCTCGTCCGGAATATGAAAAAACGACGGATCGGCATGGCGAAGCTCATCCAGCAACCCTGCATAATAAGGATGGGCGCTCCCCCATCGTTCCTTCGGGACCGGCCGTATCGCGCTTCGGCCTTCCGTGAGCAGTGACCAATAATGGGTCAAATCCTTCGCTCCCGGAAATCGACTGGACATCCCGACGACCGCAATATCCTCCTCGCCGGTTCGTTCCTGATGAATGGACTGACGGGAGATCTCCGCTTCAGGCATGGAAGGAGCATCTCTTAAATCATGAATTGGCATTGACTGTTCATGCTCCTGGCACTCCTGGCTCCCCGACAGCAACGCCCGGGTCAGCGGCTCGCCGTAGGAGGCCGTCAGCCAATCTGCGAGCGACTGAATGGTCGTATGCTCGTAAAGCACCGATGGATCGATATCCTTGCCTACGGTGCGGCTTATTGTCCGAATTAATTGCGCCAATATGATCGAGTCTGCACCATAATCCTGAATTGGTATGTGAAGCTCCAGCTTGGATCGCTCAAGCTTCAATTCCGCTGCAAATAAATCCAACAGCCATGAACGTACGGCTCCCGGCAGCGATGCTTGTGACTCCAAGCGCACTTCCGATGGGCCGGAAACGATAGCTCGCGTGGTGAGGCTGCTTTCAAGTCGCCGCATAAGCAGACGCTCCGGCTGCCACTTGTCAGGTTGAACGACAGCAGGCAGAACGACCGCTCCCGGCGGATTTGCAATCATATGATCGAGTAATCTCAGCCCTTCCCGGTCGGTCAGGCTGTGCATACCGGTGGCAAGAAAGGCGCCGCTTTGTACCTCGCCCATGCCCGATTCTTTCCAGCTTGGCCACTGAATGCTGATAATGGGCTTTTGATTCGCATGAGCCTGCGCGAAATAATCCATAAACGAATTGGCCATCGCATAATCGCTTTGTCCCGCAGCTAGCGATGGAACAGCCGCCGATACGGACGAGAATAGAGCAAAAAAGGCAAGCGGCTCATCCTTGAAACATTCCCATACGGACATTAATCCTTCCACTTTCGGCTCCAATACCTGCCGTATAACAGAGGTTGGCTTGTGAACAAAAGCTGGATACTCCCGATCACCGACGCCGGCGCAGTGGATCACGCCTCCTGCCGGTCCCCATTCCTCTCGAATATCAAGAAGCGCCTGCTTTAGTGCACCGGTATCCGTTAGCGGGATGTCGAGTGTCCGCACGTCAGCCCCTATCTTCTCCAATTCCTTGACCAAACGGATCTTATTCGCCATTGGTGAAGTCCGGACCGCCTCGTTTTCCCATGCTTCCCGGGGAGGCAGCGCTTCTCTCCCGAGCAAGACAAGCCTTTTCACGCCCATGGTTTCAACGTAATGGCGTGCACACAATGCGCCTAGTCCCCTCGTTCCGCCGGTAATCCACAGCACATGCCCCTCCGGCCACGAAAGCGGCTTGGCATTCTGTGTCGTCTCTTGCTCCCGCAGGCATGCACGGTAACGCACGGATTTGCGGTAACAAATTTCCGGCCACTCGCTGTTACCATGCAGTTCTGCAATCAATTGTTCCGCCCAGGCTTTACAATGATCCGAAGCATCCATATCGACATGCCTGGAATGAATATTGGCGTATTCGCTTTGCAGCATACGGTATAGTCCGGCTCTGCAAGCTCCGGATAATCGCACGGCATCGCTGTGGAATCGTTCAAGACCTTTCGTTACGCCGATCAATTTGATCCCTTTGCTTCGTCTTACGTCTATTAGCCGCTGGAGCCAAGGCAATCCTTCCAGGTTCCGATCCGCTTCGCTGCTGCAGCCTAAAAGGTCAATGCAAGCATCGAAATCTATCTCCTCGACCTCTCCCGCTGTCATCTCATCGAGTTGGCGAGAATGAAGGACGACAGCGCCGGGAAGCCGGGATTTAAGTTCCATCGCAAGCTCGCGAGTTCCATCCTCAGTAAGGATAGCGACTTTACCTGGCAGTTCACCGGCGGCCGATGCCTGCTCTTCTATCCATTCTTTGCAGAGCAAACGTGTCGTATCGGGCTTAAGGGAGTCTGCGGCAGCACCGCTTGAGGCCTCTGCCGGCACCCAATAGTGGTCACGAGAGAACGGATATACCGGCAAATGGATACGATTTTGCCTCTCGTCCCCGAATAATAAATCCCCGTCCAGGCTATAGCCTTGGCAGTATAACTCGGCCAGCGCGATCAATGCTGTCCGGTATTCACTCGAAGCCTTGTCCATAGACTGGATTTTATGAAGCCATTCGGCCCTTTCCTGCTCCTTCGCCTTGTCGGCTTTAAACATCCGTTCTACTTGTCCGAACAAAATATGCGGTCCAGACCGCTTCTCAGCCGCGGCCAACCAGGCTTCTACCGCTTCCTCCTTGCTGGAGGCAACAATTACGCAGCGATAAGCAAACGGCTGTCTGCCTTCGAGAAGCGTAAGGCTAATTTGTGATAATTCCACCGATTCTGGCTGACTCGCCATGTAATGGCGCATATCGTCTATTCTCTGCAAAAGCGCATCCTCGCTCTTTGCTGAAAGGGGAAGTATATAATACGCTGTTTGACCGGAATCGCTGCTGTGCCGCTTCTCGTTGTAGCTCTGAAGGACGAAATGGGCATTCGTACCGCTCATGCCGAACGCACTTACGGCACCGGTTAACGGCTCACCTGAGCTGGAACGCCATGACCTCGGCTCGCGGTTCACATAGAACGGGCTCCCTTCAAAGCGAATAAAGTCGTTTTCCTTATCCATATGAAGACTTGCAGGTATCGTCTCATGACGGAACGCCTGGACGAGATTAACAAGGCTGACCAGGCCTGAAGCTGCGAAGCTATGACCAAAATTAGTTTTGGGAGAGGTTAACGCGCATGTGCTTTCGTTCAACGCTGCCCCTTTAAACGCTTCCTGAAGCGCGTGGATTTCGACAGGATCTCCCAGCTTTGTACCCGTTCCATGCGTAACGATATACTCAACCTGCTTCGGATTCACGCCGGCCTGCTCGTACACCGAACGGATGAGGCGGGCCTGTGCTGCCGCATTCGGCGCCGTAATTCCGTTCGTTTTGCCATCATAATTGATGCCGCTGCCGCGGATGACAGCATAAATCGGATCGCCATCTTTCTTTGCCAAAGACAATCTTTTCATCACGACGGCCACGACCGCCTCGCCCGGTACCATTCCGTTCGCCCGGTTGTCAAAGGCATAGCATTTGCCGTCCGGCGAGAGCATGCCCGCTTCCCTCATCCCGTTCAAATACAACGGCGTCAGCATAAGGTTAACACCGGCGGCGATAGCCGTATCGCATTCACGGTTGCGAAGGCTGACACATGCTTGATGGGCGGCGACCAGCCCGGAGGAACAAGCGGTATTGATTGACATAACAGGTCCGCTCAGGTTAAGGAAGTACGAAAGGCGGGATGCCAGTATCGCATTGTTCGTGGATGTTACGCTGCCTGCCCC
This sequence comes from Brevibacillus sp. Leaf182, assembly GCF_001423865.2. NCBI lineage: Bacteria > Bacillati > Bacillota > Bacilli > Caryophanales > Paenibacillaceae > Brevibacillus > Brevibacillus sp. Leaf182. The sequence goes on from NZ_LMPN02000017.1 coordinate 242,213, forward strand.
TTTAGCGATAAACTGGTAGTCTCCATCCTCTGCTCCGACAAATACGCCGATATTTCCTTCTCGCAACTGCTTGCTCCCGTATCCTGCATCCTCCAGCGCTCGCATCGACTCCTGCAATAACAGCCGCTGCCTTGGGTCCATCAGCTCCGCCTCACGCGGAGAGATTTCGAAGAAGGCAGGATCGAACTCGCTGACGCCCGGCACCCATCCGCACGTCCAGTTCTCACCGTTCATGAGAATGCTTCGTTCTTCTGGCATCGGCTGAACCACATCGCGGCCTTCCCGGAGAATACGCCACATGTCTTCAACCGAACGGGCCTCAGGAAACCGTCCGCTCATGCCGATAATCGCGATGGGCTCCGGAAATGGATGGCTTTGTGTTTCAACCGCAGCGGCGGGCTCTTCAATCGGTTTAGATAGCTCCGTATGAACGGATTCCGGAGCAGCCGCTTCCTGATGAAATTCCAGCACATCATCAGGACGAAGCTCATCTCTGTCCTTGTAAAACCCGGTCAGGTCGTCACGATGCTCCCGCAAGTAAAAATGGATAAGCTTCTCCACCGTCGGATAGGAGAAGAAGACCGCTGGCGTAAGATCAATGCAGTAATGCTTGGTCAGCGATGAAGCCAGCTCGGCAAAGCTGATGGAATTGAAGCCGAAATCGGAAAAATACTGTTCCTTGTCGATCCGGTCAATCGGGATCGCTACTATTCGACTGATGTGCTCCTTCAGGTCTTCCTCCAGTAGCTGCTCTACATTCAGCTCGGCACGTTCTGCCCGCTTCGCGATTGATGTCAACGGCGCCGCCTTCACCGGCTTTACCACTTCCTGTTCAACTGTCGGCTCCAGACCTAGAGAGCGGCGGACGCTCTCACGATTTCCAACCATCACAAGATGATTGGGCTCATCCTGTGCTAACAGAAGCTCAAGTAGCGCAATCCCCTGCTCGGCTTCCAAGGCACGCTGACCGCTTGCTTGAAGATACATTTCCGTCATAGCCGGATCCCCGACACTCATGCCGCCATCCTTCCACAGCGGCCACTGAATGGAAACAATCGACCCGCCATGTCGTCGATCTCCCATGCGAACGCGGGAAGCCCGCTTTGCGTAGGCGGTCATGAACCGGTTACCGACAGCGTAATCGCACGATCCGAAATCGCCCAGTACAGCGGATATCGAAGAGAAGTAAGCAACAAAATCAAGCTCGCGTTCTTCTTGAAGCAGCTCATCGAGCAGGAGCGTGCCGGTAATCTTCGGTTGTATGACTTCGTGGAATTGCTCCGTTTTCTTCTCCAGAATGCTACGGCCGCTTTCCGTACCGGCTGCATGGATAACGCCGTTTATGCTGCCCGATAAAGCAGCCCGAGCTTCAGCAAGTCCTTGCTTCATGGCGGCATAGTCACACACGTCCGCTTGGAACGCGAATACGGTGGCGCCTGCCGCTTCAAGCTTTTTCATCATCGATCTTTTGCGAGCATCAATGGATGACCGACCCGTCAGGATAAGCTTGGCCTGATACGTTTTGGCCAAATGCTCCGCAACGACCATGCCAATTCCGCCGAAGCCGCCTGTAATGAGATAAATGCCGCCCTGGCGGAATTTGGTCGCTTTCGGCTGAAGCCGGGTTTCGCGCACGGAACAAACATGCCGCTCTCCCCCTGCATATAAAGAGCTTCGCACCATGTCCTGTCCAAGCTCGATCCACAACGACTCCCAAAGATTGCGACCCGAACTGCGTTCCGCCTGAAAACCGTCCGTAAAGAGATGAACAGACATCCGCACATCCTTCATAAGCGGGCCGATCGAACGCTCAAAGCCGATCCAAGACTCCGCATGGCAGTGTTCGATTTCCGTGGAGCACGTCGCCGCGACCAGCAGCCTGATCGACGTAAGGCTGGAGGCATGCATCCCTTGGATGAGCGCGGTTAGTTCGTCCGTCATTTGCGCTGAAGGCGCTGTCTCCAAAGGCCATAAAAACAGAATGGCTTCTACCGCCTCTGTCCGGTTGACGTCCGCCAGCACCCGTTCGAAGCCGGATGAATCCCACTTATCTATGGAATGCGGCCATGTATTCAACGCTCCGCCCTCGTAACGTGACACAAAAACCAGCTTCGTCTTCGGACTTAAGCAGTTAACGGCTTCCGTCAGCTCTAGTTGACGGTGTGAATCCGAAAGGAAGCAAACGACCGTCCGCGGCTGTTCGCGCAGCATTTCCTTCCATTCAGCCGGCTGCCACGTTTCCTGAAACGTCATCACTTCAAAAGGGACCTTAACCGCAGCCGGTTCAGAAGCAACGAGCCAATAGCGTTCCTTGGCAAACGGATAAGTCGGCAGGCTCACCCTGCGCGGAGGTTTGCCGCCGTAGAGCTTCTGCCAATCGATTTCGAGCCCACTCGTCCAAAGATCAAGCAGCTTGCCGTACTTTCCCTTGGCAAACCAGGCATCAATCACCGTCTGCATATCATCGTCCGCAGCCAGTGCTTGAAACGAATTTCTTCCCCGCTTAACCTGTCCGCGATAAATGCTGGGGCCGGCACCATACATCCTGTACTGTTCCAGCTTTTCCTTTAGCTCCGCAATTGACGCTGCGGTGAAGGCTAAGCGTTCCTCCATCGCCGGCCGGCCAATCTGAAGCGTAAACGCAATATTTGCAAGCTCCTCATTCCGCCATGTTGTTGCCTCGATGGCTTCAGCAAACTGGAGGACGTTCGCTTCCAGACGCTCCTCATTCATCGCGGATAAAACGATGATTGAATCGTGCTGTGCCAAGTCCGGACGGTCTTCGGCCTTCCCTGTGAACTCTTGGACGACAAGATGGGCATTCGCTCCTCCGGCACCGAAGGAGGATATGCCAGCGATACGTGGATACGTGATCGTTTCCCCGTTCAAGACGACGACGGGCCGCTTCCATTCCGTCAGCCGCTGCTGCACCGCAAAAGGCGTCCGCTCGAAGGTGATATTCGGATTTACTTCGTCCGCGTGCAAAGTCGGCGCAAGCTGTCCATGCTTCATTTGCATCAGCACCTTGGTCAGTCCCGCTATGCCGGCCGCGCTCTCACAGTGGCCGATATTCGATTTAACGGATCCGATCGCACAATAGCCATGTTCTCCGGCCAGCGGCGAGAAAGCTCGCGTCAGCCCCTCGACTTCAATCGGGTCACCGAGCGCCGTTCCAGTACCATGAGCTTCGATATAGCTGACGGCACCCGGATGTACGCCAGACCGCTTTAATGCGTCTTGGATCAACTGTGCTTGAGCGGAAGCGCTGGGTACTGTATAGCCGTTCGTCCGGCCGCCGGCATTCAGCATGCTTCCTTTTATGATGCCGTAAATATGATCGCCGTCCGCAATCGCCGCATGCAACGGCTTGAGGACAACCGCGCCTACACCCTCTCCATCGACGAATCCGTCAGCTTGTGCACCGAAGGATTTGCATTGATCGCCGGAGGAGAGCATGTTCAACGAAGTTAACCTCTCGTAGTGGACTGGATCTACGATCAAATTAACGCCGCCCGCAATCGCGCATTCGCTGGTACCGGAATAGATACTCTCAAGCGCAAGGTGGATCGCAGTGAGCGAGGAGGAGCATGCCGTATCGACAGCCAGGCTCGGCCCCTGGAAATTCATCAGATAAGATAGCCGGTTTGCAATGGACCAAAAATTCGCACCAGTCGAATAATTGCCGTTCATCACCCCGACAAAAACACCAACCTTCCCGGAACGGCTTAGACGTTCCGGGGTATAACCGGCATCCTCTATACTCGCATAAGCCGTTTCCAAAAAAATCCGCTCTTGCGGATCCATTCGTTCGGCTTCCTTGGGCGCAATCTGAAAGAATAGCGGGTCGAATTTGTCGATATCGTCCAGGAATCCGCCCCATTTGCTATAGACCGCGCCCTCCTTGCCCCTCTCTTCGTCGTAGTAGAGTCTCCAATCCCACCGGTCAGATGGGATTTCGGTAATGCAATTGGTTCCGTGTTTAAGGTTTTCCCAGAACTGTTCTACATTCCGTGCCCCCGGATAACGTCCGGACAAACCGATGATCGCCACATCCTGTTTGCCTGCCGCTTCGCTCTCCGACATTTCGATGACCGCTTGCTGTTCCTTAATCGACTCAAGGGCAGCCGGTTCAATATGACGAGTTGGCGTTAGATTTCTAACGGGGACTTCTTGCGTATCGAAAATGGAGCTGCCTACTGCTTGTCTCTCCATTCCCGTGAAGCGAAGCATCTCTTCCGGATGGGCTTGCAGCAAATAGTCGGCTAGCGCATTAATCGTTGAGTGCTCGAAAAATAGCGTACTGTTTATTTGGGCGAAATGAGGCCGGAGTGCTTCTGTAAGCTGCACGACCAGAATCGAATCGATTCCGTATGTCTCTAGCGGCACGTATGTTTCCATGCGCTGGTATGGAATTTTCAGCGTTTCGCTGATGAGTGCCTTCAGTCGTTCTCTGCCCTTCTCGCGGAGCACCTCCTGGCTTTGTTCATCCTTTTTGGCGGGCAGCGTTATACGAGCAACCGGCTTACGCTGGGGTTGTTCTTTTGCAGCGTTATCCGATGCATCCTCTTGACTTTGTATCCGAATTACACCGTCGCTTTCGGCTGCTATAATCTGCTGTCCAAGACCGTGTGAATGCTCAGCAGGGAAAAATACATCGAGGAAGCCCTCCTCCTCCAACAGCGAACGCCACGAATTGGGGGCCAAACCCGGTGATCCCGGCATCCGAAGCTCTTGATCCTCATACAGCCACCAGCCTTCAAGCAGACCGAACGTCAGGTGGATGAACAGATTGCTACTGCTCATTTCATTGAGGAGCAGCAGACCGCTGTGCTTCAGGACCGTCTTGACGCTTCGGATCGTTGTCTTCATATTTCGGGTTGCATGCAGCACATTGGTTGCAATCACAAGATCGAATGCGCCTTCCTCGAAGCCCTGCACCGCCGCCGGCTTCTGGGCATCATATAGACGATAGGTCAAAAACGGGTAATGCGGTCCGTACTCGTGCTGGGCATGAAGCAAAAACGCTTGAGAAATATCCGTATAGCAGTATTCTGCAATATGCTCCTGCAGCGGTTTAAGTCCGGCCAGCACCCGTGCGCTTGTTCCGCCCGTTCCTGCGCCGATTTCCAAAATGCGCAAGCGGACGGCTGGATCTTCTTGAACCCGTTCCCTCATAAACGCAAGCGTAAGATCCGATACGATCTTGTTGAAGTAATCCGCGATATGATTGTTTTTGTAGATACCCTCGACAAGCGTCATCGATCCGTTCGGGAATATAATATCCGTAGCGGCGGTATTTCCGCACAGCACCTGCGGAAGTGCTCGGAGTGCAGCGTCGACAAGGATCATTTGTGCGCCGGAATCCGGGTGATGCCTCCATTGCTCCAAATGCAGATCCCATTGGGCCCAGACGGCTGCAAGGTCTTCTTTCCGATTTGGATCGACGATGTATTCGCCGACAACCTCCGATATAAAGCCATAGCGAAGTAAATAATCGATGCTAGTCTCCAACCATCTGTCGTAAAGCCGAGATTGGCCCAGCAATCCGGCCAGCTCCTCCTTGGCTTGCCGCTCTCGGTTAAAGAAGCCGGCAGCTTGCAGTTGCACCCAAAGAAGCTTGACCAGAAGTTCTTCTTCCAGGCGTTTCACATCTCGTATGCTCTCCTCTATACCGTTCACCTGACCGCTCCTTTCGTCCATTGCGATACACGCGGCTTTCATCTTATATCTGCGATCCTATCCGCCAGCTCCCTGAAGCTCCGGTGCCGGATGACCAGCTCCGGCGTTACATCTACTCCGAGCCGTTGATTGAGCATTTCCGTGAGTAAACTCATCTTAACCGGATCAAGGCCGTATTCCGCTAATTCCGCGTCGGGTTCTATGTCCTGTTCGTCGACCTTCAAGAACATTGCTGCCGCTTCCCTCACGAGAGACAGCACCTCTGCCCGCTGCTTCGCATCTGGGATGCTTCCTGTCTTTTCCTCTAAAGGTCGTGCTACAGACGAGAGAGCTTGAAAGGGAGCCGGAGCGAAGTCGCTTCTGATCCTGCTGATGACTGATCCGAAGCGTTGAGGTAGAACCGTTATATGCTGATCTGCGACGGTTTCCTCTATATGCAGCGGCTTGGTCGTTTTGACGAAGCACAGTTGATTCACCTTCCCTGCAAGCAGTCTTTCCACGACGTTCATGGCTTCGTCCGGCTCGATCGACCCCATTCCGATCCGGGCCATTTTCTCGCGGAGAGTCTCGGTTGAAACCGTCCCCACACTTCCCCAATACCCCCAATTGATCGTCTTGACGGCACAAGACCATTCAGAGGCGAGCTTCGCTGCGAAAGCGTCGCTAAATGTACACCCGGCTGTGTAATTGCTCTGACCAGGCGATTTCAGAAACGAATTAAAGGATGAAAAGAACAAAACAAAATCCAACTGCTCACGATCAAATACTTGAGCTGTTCTTACAACTGTGCCGTTTTTGGCTACATACCCCGCTTCAAACCGCTGCTCGTCCATTTTTGCCAAACTTTGATCGAGCAGGACGATCGCGGAGTGAACAATGCCATGAATACGCGTATACCGCGACTTTATCTTCTCGTAGGCCTGCTGGAGCGATGTCAAATTTGTCGCATCGGCCTGGATATAGGATGGCGCAGGTCCAAGATCCCCTAACCGTGCGATCTTAGCCCGAATGACTTCATCCATCTCTCTGCGACCTATCCACACGATTTGTGCTTGATAGGTACGGATCATATACTCGGTCCATACCTCGCCAATGCCTCCAGCTCCCCCGATGACGACATAAACGCCGCCGTGCCGGTAAGCGGTATGCTTAATCGGCAAGCTTTTGACAGGAACCAGCATCTGCTTGTACCACCCGCCGTTTCGGTAGCCCCATGCGTTTCCCTTGGCATCCCTTGGCAGCAAGGGCAGAACGTCCAACGGCAGTTCGTCCTTCAAGCCTATGTCTAACAGTCGCACACTCCAGCTCGGATATTCCTTCGCCATGGACCCGACTAAACCATGGACACCGGCATGTGCAAAACCAGATGTTTCGCCTGCACGAATCGGCTGAGCCTCCACGGTGATGATGGACCAGTGCAAGGACCTCGATCCGAAGCCGATCTCGAGCAGTGACTTTATTAGCCTAAAAAGCTGGTATACCCCATCCTTTTGTTCACTGATAATCCCTTCGTCCCGCACGGTTTGAATCGGATGAACCGGCGAAATCCATATAATATGCTTCAGATCGTTATAGTTTCTCAGCTTCTGAGCCATATCCTCAATCGAAGCTCCGGCTTCAAACGACAGCGGCTGAGCCGCAGGATACCTGTGGCTGATTTGATTTATTTGCTCTGGCGTTCCGCCGATCACGATGTCGGCATCCGGAACATGCTGGGCTGGTGCTTCGTTGAATGCGGCAAGTTCCCAGGTAGGAAGCAGCAGCATTCCATCAGGTAATCGGTGAGCACCATCAGTCTCGGCTTGATGAGGGTTAAAGCTCCAGTCTCTTGATTTCCCTGCACTCTTGGTTGCCATTCCCCGCATGGCCACACAAACATGGCCTTCCTCGTCACACAAATCGATATCGAAGACGCGCAGCGAATCTCCTGAAGCCTCTGCTTTCCTTATGCGGGTAACCGCCCACATCACTGAAGTACAAGGACGGTAGACCGTAAGCTCCTGAATCGCAAATGGCACATAGGGCCCGTTTGCCTCAGCGTCGATTTGGCGTCCATGACTGTGCCAGGCGAAGCCGATCGTGGACTGAGCGGCAGCGTCGAGCAATACCGGATTGCATCCAATCCGCTGCATCTCGTCACTCATGGCACCCGGCAAATGAATCTTAGCGATCGCACAATCTTCGCCGATTTCAATCGTTTTTACTGCTCTATAACCTGGACCATATGCAATGCCAATATTTTCGAAAGCGCCGTAGCACGTTTCCTGATCCAGCTTTGCGACCGAGCATTGGGCTCGAATGGCCTGCACGTCCAACTGAGGAGGAGCAGAAGCTGCATGAATAACTGCTGTCCCTTTGCTATAGATCGGCCCTTCATCCGCATCCGCCTTCGAAGATCCTGCCAGAATACAAAATGAAACCTGGTTGTCATCCTCCTGCGTTAAGGAAACATGAATGTGTCCGGCCGTCGCTTTCGCAATAAAAGGCCGCAGCCATACCACATTTTCCAGCGTGATGGCCCGTCCCTTTTGCACGTAATCGGTCGCAAGCTCGACTGCAGCGCGGGCCATCTCAAGGTAGGCCATTCCTGGCATGATAGGCTGTCCGGAGACAACATGGTCTCGCAGCAACGTCTCCTCATTTGTAAAAGAAGCGCTGAACCGGGTCTTCCCTAACACCGACGTATTTCTGTGCACAAGCGGATGAAGACGCTCAGTCAAAACCTTCGTATGGAGCGTGTCCCGGTCCGAAGCCTTTTCTTCAAGCCAGTACCGCTCCTTCGCAAACGGATAGGTCGGCATGTGGATGCGCTTCCCCCCGTTTACCAAAGGCAGCGCTTGTAATCCCTGCACCCACTTCTTTGCGGCATCGGCAAGCTTTACCGCTTGAGAGGAACCGGTCTCATGCACGGATGGCGATTCTTCGCTTGATGCGATCGCATTCCTTATCTGCCGTCTGTTTACTTTCCCAGAGAATACACAAGAAGAAGGCCTCCGCAGCAAGTGGTCCTCCATTGCCTGCAGCAGTTCCTCCCTCGTGTTTGCCGTGAACGCCGCACGGACATCCATCTCTTCCCTCCCCGCTTGCAGTGTCAACGCCACATCTGACAAACAGATATCTGTTTCCCGCAGAAGGAAGGCTTTAAGGGATGCGACAGCGTCGTCCAGCCGATCTTCGGTCTTGGCCGATACCGGGAATATTAGCGGTTGATCCATAGGTGGGGCCGAATGTCCGGGCGATTCCGGATTGTATTCCTCAATGACCATATAGGCGTTCGTTCCGCTAAACCCGAAGGAGCTGACGGAGGCCCGTCGAATGCCGGATTCGATCTCCCACTTCTTCAAGGACGTGTTTACAAAGAAGGGGCTTCCATCAAGTCGGATATGCTCATTCAAGGAATCGAAATGAATGGTTGGCGGCAGCATACGGTGCTTCAGCGACTGTACGACCTTGATGACACCCGATACGCCGGATGCCGCGAGCAAATGACCGATATTACTCTTAATGGAACCGAGTGCGCAGTAGCCCTTCTTGTCCGTATATGCGCCGAACGATGCCGTTAGGGCTTCGACCTCGATCGGATCGCCGAGCTTTGTTCCTGTACCATGTGCTTCGACAAGCGAAATAGTCTCCGGGTTAATCCCGAATTTATCAAAGACGGATTTCTCCAGCTCTTCCTGCGAAGCGGCGCTGGGCGCTGTAATTCCGTTTGTCTTCCCGTCCTGATTAATACCCCAGCCGCGTATGACGGCATAAATCGGGTCTTTGTCGCGGACCGCGTCGGACAGCCGCTTAAGCAGCAGCACGCCCGTTCCTTCCCCCGGAACGAATCCATTCGCCCTGTTATCGAACGTATAGCAGTGCCCATCCTTGGACAGCATTCCGGATTTGCTCGTCATAATGTGCATGGCCGGACCGCTCATAATATTAACGCCACCGGCCAACGCCATGTCGCAATTGTCCAGGAGCAAGCTGCTGCATGCCTCGGAAATCGCGACAAGCGAGGAGGAGCAAGCGGTGTCGATCGCCATGCAGGGACCCTTCAAATTCAGCAGGTAGGAGATGCGTGCGCTTAAAATGGAAACCGAGGTCCCCATCAGATTTTGCGCATGGAGCTCTTCTCCTCTCTCCATACGTCCGTAATCGCCGGTGCCGCATCCGGCAAAGACCCCGCAGCGGCTGCCGGACAAGTCGGACGGACGCAGTCCGGCATTCTCGATGCATGCCCAGCTGTTCGCCAGGAATAGCCGCTGCTGCGGATCCATGTATTCCGCTTCCACGGGCGATATTTGGAAAAATAACGGATCAAATTTGTCCGCATCCTCCAAGACGCCCATCCATTTCGAATACGTTTTGCCCGGCTTCTTCGGATCGGGATCGTAGTATTGCTCGAGAGACCAGCGTTCTGCAGGAATCTCGGATACGCAGTCTTCACCTTTGCAAATGTTGTCCCATAATTCGTCAATATTAGCGGCCTTGGGGAATTGGCCTGACATCCCGATGATGGCAATGCCATCCAGATCGGTCGATTTCCGGCTTTTCTCCTTGGGCATATCTTCCCGACTACTAACGGACGCTTGCGCACTGTGCCATCCAAAGGATTCCTGCCTCTGACTTTTCTGCCTTCGCATCCGCTCGATCAGCTCATCGGTCCGGTCCGTCATGTCCTCCGCCGTACGGCTTATGACGACTTTGCCGATATGCTGTCCGCTGCTAACATATTCAAGCGCCTCTTGAACCCGCTGAAAGGGGTAAATCCTGGATACAATGGGTACGATTTTCTCCGTTTGAAGCAGGTCAACCATCACATGGAGCAATTCCTTGTTAAATCCCTTTTGGGCACTTAACCGCCGTAAATCAATGCTATGAATCGTTTGGTTATGTACAAGCCCGGAAAGATCCAGATTTCCACTCGTCTTCAGCGCATGCACGGCCAGCTCCAGGTAGCGGCCTGAAGGGGCCAAACAATTCAAGCCCTTCTGAATCGCGTCCCCGGCCAGCATATTAAGCACAACATCAACCCCGCGGCCATTGGTTAAAGAGGCGATTTCCCGATCAAAGGGCGAGGCGGTGTAATTGATCGCCGCAGCAACGCCAAGCCTATCAAGCAAGTCGAGCTTTTCGGCTTTGCTGCTCGTGCCGTAAATCTTGCAGCCTTTCAAATTCGCCAGTTGCATGGCGATAAGGCCGCAACCGCCTGTCGCCGTCTGAATGAGCACCTGCTCGCCGTGCGCAAGCTTCCCTGTCTCGAAAGCGTGATAGACTGTGGAGAAAACGACAGGTAGGCTGCACCCTTCTTCAAACGTTATGTTGGCAGGCTTCCGGACGGCATTAGCGGCGGCAACGTTCACTTCGCTGGCATGGCCGCCCAACTGCTTGCCTGTAAGAGCGATGACCTCATCGCCGATCCGGAACTCCTCCACGCCTTTGCCGATGCGTGTGACGATTCCGGCTACTTCAAACCCCGGCACGAATGGATAGTCGGGCATAGTCGGATATAGCCCGTTTACGCACATGAGATCCGGAAAATTAACCGCCGACGCCATGACTTGTACCGTCATTTCACCAAAATCGGGCTCCGATACAGACCATGGCCGTAAAGAAACCTCGCTGATGTGATGAACGTTCGACACGACCAGGCCGGCAGAATCCGATTTCGCTGACTGCCGGCTATCGACTTTTAATCCCGCCTTCTCCAGTTTCGGACTGCGGGAATCAGCATGGTCTGCTGGAGACGGGATTTTCCTCCCAGCGCCATCCTTCAGCGCCATAATTCGACGCTTGGCATCTTCAGAACTAACCTCCCCCGCTTGCAAAGCGCGAAGTATCTCTTGAATATTCACCCTCACACCCCCTGCCTGTTCGCTATTTGCCAAATAAGGACAGAATCTTGTCCCGAACTTCTGTCTGATGGAAGGTTAGCTCATGCATCGCGACTTCTTTCGCAATATAATTCGGGAGCTCGGCTCGCATTGTCTCAACCAGATGGTCCTTCAATGCAACCAACGAAAGGCGCGGCTTTTCCGCGAGCTGCCGCGCCAGCTCCAGAGCATGGCTCATCACTTGGTCCCGGGGAAGAACCGCGAAAGGCACGCCTCTCTTCTCCAGATCCGCCCCTCGGTAATTGCTACCGCTTAGCAGCATTTCATTGCCCAGACTCAATCCCAGCTTTCGCGGCAATATGTACGTTGCGCCCATTCCCGGTGTGAAGCCGTATTTCATGAAATTGGCCGTATACACACTCTCACGGCTCATGACGACAAAATCGGCAAACAATCCGATCACAAACCCGCCTCCGATCGCATGGCCCTGCATAGCGGATATGACGGGAACCGGGCATTCCAACGCAAGGCTGTAAATGTTGCTGTCCGTAAACTTCAATTGCCCTTCGAAAATGGCAAGCAAAGCTTCTTGCGTCCCTCCAGAAGCAAAATAAGTATCGTACCCGGTCAAAATAACGGCTTTATACCGCTCTGTTTCCTTTACAGTCAGGAAAGCATGCGCCAAACCCTTTACCAGGTCGTCGGAGAACGTGTTTTTGTATACGCGGTCCTGCATTGTAATCGTTGCGATACCCGGCTCGATTTCACGCAGCTCTACAACCGGTTGCATTACACATCAACCTTCCCATGGAAATTGGCCTTTATTGACAAAATTATAGATAACTGCGAGCGTATCCGGGTCGGCAAACATAGTTTGATTCGCAGTTATTGCCAGCTCCCTGCCTTCCCGGATTAAGGGCTGCAGCTCAATCATATAGCGTTTGTACTTCGCAATCCCTGCCTTCGGCAGACGCTTCAATCGAAGCAGATGTCGGCGCAGCAGCGACTCGCTTTCCGGCTCCCAGGCATCGATCAACCCCCAGCGGAGTGCGGTTTCCGCATCGAAGGTCTGCGTCATCAGCGTCATATAATGCGCGCGCTGCATACCCGTTTTTTGAATAAGAAACGGCATCACACAAGCGGGATACAGGCCGAACAGCAGCTCGGACAGGCTGAATTGGGCCGTCCCGTCCGCCAGAACGATATCGCTTGCGGCGATAAAGCCAAGCCCCCCGGCATTTGCCTTACCCTTGACGTGAGAAAGAACGATGTACGGTCCGGTCCGCATTCTCATCCATAACGCATACAGAGGTTCAGGATTGCTTCGTATGGATCGGCCTTCTGCCATATGGGCGTGAATCTCCTGGAAATCTGCGCCCGTGCAGAATACATGAGGCAGACCTTCCAGCACGACAACCGTCACTTCTTCCTCGCATTGGTCCAGCACGCAGCCCAGTTCCTCTACAAGCTGGTCATTGATCGTATTGTCCGCTTCGGGCCGGTGCAGTCTGATAAAGCATACGGTTCCCTGATATCGAACATGCAGCGTCTTAAACTCCATTACTGCCACCTGTAAATCCGATGGAAGTCCCGGATCTCTTCCAGATAGAGCCGCTGCTCGCCCCGCACAGATGCTGGAATCCCTTGCAAGTCGAGCTTCGCGTTACGAGTTCCAAACCGGATGCCTTGACCGCTTCTCAGCATCGCTTCATATTCGTCAAAGCCGAGCAGACGGCGCTCCTGCAGATGTTCGCTCAGCTTGAATTTACGCAGTGCCGCCTGGCTTTGGCTTGTGGCGACACCGCTGTAAAATTCCGAGCAGCAGCCAGAGCCGTACGAATAACAACCGATCCGCTTGGGCGTATCAAATGTCCCATGCTCGATTAGGCCTGCCAGTGACAGGAAAACGGTGCCGCCCATGATATTACCGACACGCTGGCAATATCGAATGCCCGGGAGCACACGCTGATTAAAGTCCGCTTCGATCTCCGGCGCTTTGGCCTTCGCGATTCTTCGCATCATCGTGCGATGTGCGCCCTTCACCATACCGCCGAAGGGAGTATGAAACGCTAAATATTGAAACGTATCCTTATAGTCGGCTTCAGGCACCCGCGCTTTGTAGGCCATAAAGGTTTGTTCGCAGCAATCCAAATACGTGGACAGCGACAAATCGGAATTGCCTGCTTCGCTGTCCGGCATCGGGCGGCACGTATCCATCACTTCATAACCGTAATAACCGCTCGCGCCCGTATCGATTTGGAAGACATACGGCGTATCGCTGACCAGAAGGGCAACAGCTCCGGCTCCCGCGCTTAGCTCTGCATAGGACCAGTCTTCGGTCAGCGAGCTCCCGCCCTCAGCCACGAAAAAACGGGATATGTCCGTGGCGATCACCAGCGCCTTGGCCCCCGGGGATGTGCCGGAGAGAATAAATTGGACCGCGGCATGCAGGCCTGCTGTTCCCGAATAGCAGGCCTGCTTGATTTCGTACATCCGGCAGCGGCGGTTTAAGCCGAGATAATGATGGATATACGTGCTCATCGATTTGCCGAAATCGATACCGGATTCCGTGCAGGTAATCACGAGTTCGATCCGGTTCCGCTCTTCTTCAGAAAGCGAATCCACGATCGGCTTCGCGGCATTGACACCAAACGTAATAGGGTCCTCGTAAGGCAAGGCAACCGTTTTCTCGAGCATCATCAGATTCTCAAACCTGGCAGTATCCAATTGACGCCTTGCTGCAAGTTCCGGGACATCCAGAAAAGCAGTGCCGCCAAAAACATTCATCGCTTCTATTCCAACTTGAATCAAGCCCATTCTCCTTTTCCGTTTGTTTTAAATCTTTTGCAGAGTGACTGCTGTATTCATGCCGCCAAAGCCCATGCTGAGGCATAACGCATGAGAAATGGAGTACGGGACGAATTGTTCCTTCACCCAATTGAATGACTCGTCAACCGGAAGCTCCAGATTACGCGTCGGATGAAGGCGGGAGTTGCGCATCTGAAGCAATACCGCAATAATTTCCACGGCTCCTGCTGCACTGAGACCATGGCCTGTTATGGATTTGGTCGCATTGATGTAGGCATGCGACAATCCGCTGTCTTTAAGCGCGCGCAGCTCCGTATCATCACCGACCGGAGAGCCCGTTCCATGCGGATTGACGTAGTCAATGTCGGCGGCTGTAATGCCGGCCCGGCGAAGAGCTTCCCGGATCACACGCATTTCTCCCTCGTAGGACGGATTCGGATTTCGGTTGCCGTCCATCGCGATCGCTGTAGCGGTAATGGCCGCATAAGGAAGAACCCCTCTCTTACCGGCACCAGACGCGCGTTCAATGACGACGGCAGCGCAGTTTTCCCCGTAGATAAAGCCGTCCCGACCGCGGTCGAATGGCCGGCAGGCCAGATCCGGTCTGTCGGCATATTGATCGGAGCCCATTGCGCCCAGGCTGCGAAAGGCCGCAAGCTCCATATAGGAAAGGTCGGCCAATGCCCCGACTGCGATGCAAACATCGACTTCCCCGGAGCTAACAGCTTGAACGGCTTGAGCGATAACAGCCTGACCGCTTGCAGATGCGCCTCCCAATGTAAACGCAAATCCGCGAATCCCAAACTGCTCCGTGCAAAGTCCGCATAAATCACTGTCCATGTACGTCATCGCATAAGTGGGCCTCAGAAACGAAGGACGTTCCGAATACGAGGCATAGACTTGGAGAGCCTCCCGCTGCTGTAAGTTGGAACCGCCGATAATGAGGCCGATCCGCTCTGGCTCAACCTGATCAAGAACTGCATCCTCCCAAGCCTCATGCATCGTTGCCATCGCAGCCTGCCCGGAGAAGGAAGCCGTTCGCAGCAGCCGTTTAGAAAGACGTTCCGGCATAACCAGCGATTCAATCTCTGCCCCCAGGAAAGAAGAGCTTCCTTTTTGGCGACCTGGACGGTTCAACACAGAAAAGGCGTGCCGGCCGTCAAGGAGGGCTGCCGCGAAGGCCGCCTGTCCTTGACCAATGGCCGATGTGATGCCGATGCCTGAGATGACGATATCGTCCGGCCTACAGCTTGCCCAAGAACCCATCTGCCAGTTCCCCTATGCTTGACATTCCAACAAACTGCGATCTTTGATTCTGCAAAAGCGACAAATCCTCCATCACCATCGAAATTAGATCCGCGCGGTCGATAGAGTTCAATCCGAGATCCGAAAGCCGGTCCTCCGGCCTCAGTTCCCGTCCCTCTAATTCGGGGACGATCTCATACAAATTTTTTATGATAACGGCTGTTATTTCTTGTCTGTTCAATTCCGTTCCTCCTCAAGGATAAGACGACTGACGTAATCGTTAGCCTCATGAATGTCCAGCCTACCGCTTTCCACTTGCTGTAAAATGTCATCCAGCAGAAGTGGAGAACGTACGGCCTCCTGTTCCGGAGAAGCACCTTGACCCCGGCTCAGCTCGGAACTCAGATACGCCGCGAACTGTCTGATCGTCGAATAGTCATATATTTTCGTTGCCGTGATGCTCGTGCCATATTGCTTATTAACCGCCTTGATCCATTCGACACCGACAATCGAATCAACCCCGATGTCCACGAATTTGATTTCAGGATCTATCTCGTCAGGCTGCATAAACATGGCCTCGGCCATGCTCTGGACCAATTGTTCTTCCAGTGCCTCCAAGGAAACGCCGCTGTTTGGAGGGGGCGTCCTTTCTTCGGC
The DNA here is from genome assembly GCF_001423865.2 of Brevibacillus sp. Leaf182. Classification (NCBI taxonomy): domain Bacteria; kingdom Bacillati; phylum Bacillota; class Bacilli; order Caryophanales; family Paenibacillaceae; genus Brevibacillus; species Brevibacillus sp. Leaf182. The sequence continues at coordinate 258,424 of NZ_LMPN02000017.1, forward strand.
AGGGTCCACATGTTCGGCTGCCGTAAGTGCCGCCGTTTGTTTCGGCAACCGGCTTACGTGATCGTAATCGTGTTCTGCTTCTGCTTCCGCTTCGTTCCCAACCGAAGCTGGCTTCTCAGCGATTACGCCGTGCAAATAGGCGGCAAATTCGCTTAAAGTTGAATAATCGTATATTTTGGTCGCCGTAATAGATACGTCATACTTCTTATTTACTGCTTTGATCCATTCCACGCCGATAATCGAGTCCACGCCGATTTCGACAAACTTTCTCTCTGGGTCCAATTCGGCACGTTCCATAAACATCGTATCGGCCAAGCTCTCGGCCAGTTGCTCTGTCAACACGTCGAGCGATATACGCTGCTTCGATACAACGTCGATCTTCTTCAATTTAATCGGCGAGAGCCGCAGCGAGTGTCCGCTTCCGTGATCGATTTGATCGGGAATGTTCGATAGCGGCCTTAACGTAATTGTTTCCACCGCTTCCCGGTCCATCGTTCCAGCCTCGTGAATATGAACGTTTGGAGCTGGAGTAGGTTCGCTTCCATTTGTTCTTGCGGATTGATGTCCATTGCCGCTAATGTTATACCAGCATTTTTCTTCAGCGAACGGATAGGAGGGCAGGCTAATGCGTCTCGGTGTCGTTTTGCCGTAGACAAGCCGCCAATCAAAATCAATGCCACATACCCATACAGACAGAAGCGGCTCAAACTTCCCAGAAGCAAACCATCCCAGCCAGGTCGACTCATCCGGCGCTCCGGCCTGCAGCTCGGAAAGTGCCGCGCCTGACTTCGCCCTGCCGAGGTGCAGTTTCTCCATTCGGCCGTTCTCGACAATCGCCTGCAACCCGCGTTTCAGCTCCAGAACCGAAGAAACGGCCATAGCCGCTCGTTCTTCCATCGCCTCACGTCCCACCTGAAGGGTATACGCCGCATCAGACAAGTTATCATCCGTAATCTGCCGCATCGCTATTGCATCCAGATAGCGAGAAGCCAATCGTTTTAATCCCTCTTTGTTCGGCGCGGACAAAACAATCGGAACGGTCCTGCCGGCCTGATCGATAGAATGTACCGCTGCGGGCGGATTATATTCTTCCACGATTAAGTGAGCATTGGACCCTCCCGCGCCGAACGAAGAAATGCCCGCTATTCGCGGCATTTCCTGCTTTTCTCCGCCTGCTTCGACGACGGGCCGCTTCCATTCCTCCAGCTTCTGTTGCACCCTAAACGGTGTATCCGGGAAGACGATATTCGGGTTCAGCTTCTCGGAATGAAGCGATGGCGCCAGTTCCCCGTATTTCAACTGCATCAGAACCTTCGTTAAGCCCGCAATTCCCGCTGCGCTCTCGCAGTGACCGATGTTAGATTTTACGGAACCGATCGCACAAACGGATGTCGGAAGGGCACTCGTTTTCCATGAATCACTTAAACCTTTTATTTCGATGGGATCGCCAAGCGCCGTACCGGTCCCATGCGCTTCGATATAGCTAATCGCGCCCGGATCAATGCCCGACTTCCGGATCGCCCGCTCGATCACACTTGCCTGTGCTTTCGGATTGGGAACCGAGTAGCCGTTCGTCTTACCGCCATGGTTAACGGCTGATCCTTTAATGACGCCGTAGATGCGGTCTTTGTCGGCAATGGCCCGTGACAACGGCTTTAACAGAACGGCGCCGACGCCTTCGCCCGGCACGTAACCGTCGCCTCCCTCACCGAAGCTCTCGCACCGACCTTTGCTCGACGCGAATTTTCCCTGCGCAAGCGCCAAGTACTTATTCGGATGAATAGAAAGGTTTACACCCCCTGCTATAGCTGCATCGCATTCTCCTTCCCGCAGACTTTGGCAGGCCAAATGTATCGCGGTAAGTGAAGATGAGCACATCGTATCGATAGCCAGGCTCGGTCCATGTAAATTGTAAAAATACGATACGCGGTTCGCAATCGACGAAGCGCTGCCAGACAGCGCCACCGGCCGGCCCCGAACCGTTTCTTCCGCACCATAAAGCTGATATTCCTCGTACATGACACCGACGTAAACGCCTACATTACCGCCAAGACCGGACGAATCGAGCTGCTGCAAGTCATGTCTCGTGTATCCGGCATCCTGCAGCAGCTCGTACGTGCACTGTAGAAACAATCGCTCCTGAGGATCCATAAACGCCGCTTCTTTGCGCGAAATGTGAAAGAACAACGGATCGAAACGATCTACCCCTTCCAGGAAGCCTCCCCATTTGGAATAGGTTTTCCCCTGTTTATCAGGCTCTGCATCAAAGATCGCTTCATGATTCCAACGGTCTGCCGGGATTTCGGTGATGCTGTCGACACCGTTCCGGATATTGTGCCAAAACGCCTCCACGTCTCTTGCTCCCGGATAGCGTCCGGCCACCCCGATAATCGCGATATCCTCCGGCCGCCATTCGGTTGTAGCTCCTACCGTTTCAACATCGTTAGTACCGGCTGGCGGTTCTGCTTTCTCTACTGCATGGCTGTCATGACGCGAAAGTCCGGTGCGTTCAGGGATAGACGCTGCCGCTCCGAACGAAGAACCGTCCTCCAAGCCCAAGACAGCAGGCAGACGGCCTAAGTGAGCACGCATCAAATAACCTGCCAGCTCCCTGATCGTCATATATTCAAAGAACAGCGATTTGGACAACGTTCCGAATGATTGTTCCAGACTCGCTGTCAGTTGCATGATAGTCACTGAATCGACACCATATTTCTCGAACGGCGTATCCTCATGCATCCGCTGAACGGGCAGCTTAATTACCGCCGATACAAGCGATTTTAAGTACGCTATGGTCTTCTTCTCCAGCTCATCCTGCGGAAAGGCTGGAATGCCGTCAGCCTTTACAGGGTGCTGCACGACAGCTGTCGGCCGAGCTTGAGCCTGCGGCGGAGACTGGCTCTCGGCCGTCAAGGCAGCCCGCATGCGGGAAGGATCTCCCGCTATCGTCAGGACATGATCCGCTGCAGATGCTGCGGCGGCATATAAAGCGTGCAACCCGCCGGCGGTTTCGAGCACAGACATCCCGGTCAGCCTGTTCATCATGGAGAGCGTTTCCTCATCGATCTGCATGCCGCCCTTTTCCCAGAGTGGCCAGCCGATCGAGCAGGCTTTGCCCTTGCGAAGTCCTGAAGCCATAAGATCGTTCCGATGCGCTGCGAACGCGTCCATAAACCCATTGGCGGCTGCATAGTCGGCTTGACCGAAATTGCCCAGCGTTCCGGCAAGAGAAGAATAAAGCAGCATAAAGTCGAGCTCCATATGCCTCGTTGAACGATCCAGATGAATAAGACCGGCCACTTTAGCGGCGAATACCCGATCGATGTCCATTTCCGTTTTTTTCAAGATGAGGCTGTCCGCTCGAGTGCCTGCGCAATGAATGATGCCGGACAAACCACCATAACGGGCTTCTATCCGTTCGATTAGTTCTTGGACGGCGGAAGCGTCACTGATGTCCAAGCTGTAGTACTCTGCATGGGCTCCCACCGCTTTTAACTCGTCAAGATGCTTCTGTATCCGTTCATCATGAGCGGAGCGCCCCGTTAGGATCAGGTTCGCACCCCTAGTTCGCGCTGCGGCATCTCGCGCAGCGATCATCCCAAGCTTGCCGTAGCCGCCTGTGATCAGATACGTTCCGTTATCTTTCCAAGGTACTGGAACCCCGTTTTTGAGCCCCATTTCCACAAGCTTTTGAACATAACGATTGCCAGCTTCATAACGAATGACGGCGTCCTCGGGTTCAGACCCATTCTCGTCGATAATCCCGGCAATGGCAGGGCCCTCTGAGTCCTTACCCAGTAAAATCGTCTGCCCGACGACACCGGGATGTTCAAGAGCAGCGGTCTTCAGCATTCCGCTTAGTCCAACCATGACACGCTGATTGTCGTTATACGGGAGCACCAATTGAATCAGCGTCCTGCCTTCCGTACCATGAAGTGAGGATTGAAGCTGTTTCAACATCCGTTTGGCATAAAACGTATAACGTGACGCCAACGTCATATTTTCCAGGCCGTCGCCCAATAGATGAACCTCTGCCCCGCCCCTCTGTTGCATGAGTTGATCCGCAAAAGAGCTGTCCGATCCGCCCAACAAGACGATACGTCTGGTATAAGTCACCGTGTTCTTCCCCGTATGGCAAGGCTTCAATTCCCATAACGGCTGGAACAAAAGCGTTTCCTTAGGGGTCGCAACAGGTTGATCACGAACCTCTTCACGGTCAATCCTTCTGGACGTCAATCCTCTCATCCGTACACAAACGATTCCGCTGCTGTCGATAAGCTCGATATCCAGCTTGCGGATCGGGCTCTCCGGTAGAAGACCGCTGCTGAACCGGATCCATGCCCACATCTCTCCTGAACATGGGCCAAGGATGTCCAATTCCTCCAGCGCAAAAGGAACGATTGGGCTCACAGACTGCGGCTGCCCCTCCATTGCTTCCAGAACTTGACCGGGAAACAAGCCGATCGTTGCCTGGAAGACGGAATCAATCAAACTCGGATGTAGCACATAATCATGCGACGTGCCGGTTGCTTCCGCCGGAACAAACACGTTCGCCAATGCCTGAGCGTTGCCGGTATAGATACTTCTGATCCCTCTGTTGCCAGGACCATACAAAAGTCCGGCTGATTCGAAAGCCCGATAGCATTGCTCGCCTGACAGCTTCGGCCCGCTGCATTGTGCTCTTATCACATCGATATCCATAATCGGGCTCTCTTCGGGCTCCTGAAGCGATACCGTTGCCGTACAATACAAGGCCTCATTCTCGTCTTCGCCCTGATCGGAAAAGACCTCGCATGCCAATTCTTCGTCTTCCTTACGGAGCCGAATATGCACCTCGGAGGATGCGTCGGTCATGACAAGCGGTTTTCTCCATACGATCTGATGAAGACGAGTGCCTTTCGAACTTAACAGCTTGCCGGCTGCAGCCTCAGCGGCTGCGCGAATCATTTCGAGGTAAGCGGCGCCCGGCATGACCTTATTCCCATCAACAACATGATCGCTCAGGAAATGCTCCTTACCGGTAAACAGCGAACTGAAACGCAGTTGCGACACATCCGATGTATTCCGGTGCAGCAGCGGATGAAGAGGCTTCCCGCCCCCTCCTTCCCGAGCAGATATGCTGTCGATCTCCGGTATCCAGTACCTCTCCTCCGCAAACGGATACGTTGGCAGGCTCATCCGGCGCGGAACCGAATCTTCGTAAAGCAAACGCCAATCGATGTTCAGCCCTTTCACCCACAGACCGAGGATCTTCCCGAATTTCCCTTTTCTCATCCATGCCTTGAACGTCTCCGATAAATCCTCGTCTGTCCGCCACATTTGCATCAGTTCATTGGTCTGGATGTGACCGCGGAACACGTTGTCCCTTTCTTCGCGATCCGCTAAATAAGCAAGCAGCTTATTCTCCAGCTCTTCGATCGAACCGACGAGCATCGCCAGCCGTTCCTCCATCGCTTCCCGGCCCACTTGGAGCGTGTAGGCCAGATTCCCCAGGTTTATGTGATCACAGCCTTGATCGCGTATGAAGGACAAGAGACGCTGCGCAACGAGCTGAAGACGCTCTTCGTCGCGCGCTGAAAGTACAATGATAGCCGGATCGTGCCTATGGTGAGTCTGCTTTTCACCTGTCACATGTTCTTCTGAAATATATTCTTCGATGACCAGATGCCCGTTGGAACCTCCCGCGCCAAAGGAAGAAAGTCCGGCGATTCTCGGAAGTTTCCTTGTGGTCCCGTCTATGGTCAGAACAGGTCGGTTCCAGTCCTCCAGCGTACGCTGTACCACAAAAGGAGATTGCTCGAAATCGATGTTCGGATTGAGCTCCTCCGCATGCAGAGAAGGCGCCAGTTGACCGTATTTCATCTGAAGCAATACCTTCGTCAAACCGGCAATGCCTGCTGCGCTTTCACAATGGCCGATGTTCGATTTGGCCGAGCCGATCGCACAAAAGCGAACGTCTGCCGTATAGGCGCGGAAGGATTGACTCAAGCCTGCGATTTCAATCGGATCGCCAAGCGAGGTGCCCGTACCGTGCGCTTCGATATAGCTAATGGTTCGCGGATCAATACCAGCATCCTTGATTGCCTCGCCAATGACATCGGCCTGCGCAACCGGACTGGGTACCGAATAGCCGTTTGTTTTGCCGCCGTGGTTGATGGCCGTTCCCTTGATAATGCCATAAATGTGATCGCCGTCCGCAATTGCATCTTCGAGCGGTTTCAGCAAAACTGCACCTACCCCTTCGCCGGGTACGTAACCGTCACCATCTTTCCCGAAGCTTTCGCAGCGGCCTTTGCTGGAAGCAAATTTGCCTTGGGAAAGGAAAATGTATTTATTCGGGTGGACGGATACGTTGACGCCTCCGGCCACGGCAACACGGCTTTCCCCTTGCCGCAAGCTTTGGCAAGCCAGATGAATGGCTGTCAACGACGAGGAACACATCGTGTCCACCGCCATGCTTGGTCCCTTGAAATCGCAGAAGTAAGAGACCCGGTTTGCGACAGACGAGGGATTACCTGATAGTGCGATTGGCTTCCCTCGGGCAGTCAACTCCGCGCCATATAGCTGGTATTCCTCGTTCATGACGCCAACGAATACGCCAACCCGCTTCGTCTTCCCTTGCCCCTCGGCAACGAGCGTTTCCCGTGTATATCCGGCGTCTTCGATCGCTTCATAGACGCATTGCAGAAACAATCTTTCCTGCGGGTCCATGATCTCAGCTTCACGCGGCGATATATGAAAGAACAACGGATCGAAGCGGTCGACGCCCTCCACAAATCCGCCCCACTTCGTATACACTTTGCCCGGCTTGCTCTTATCCGGGTCATAGTAGACGCTGTGATCCCAGCGGTCGAGCGGAATTTCGCTGATGCAGTCCTGACCGTCACGAAGCTTCTCCCAAAATTGTTCAATATTTTTAGCCCCCGGATAACGGCCGGCTATGCCGATGATCGCAATGTCGTGTACACGACTTCCGTCCCGTGCTTCTGTCGGCCGCTTGGGCTTAGACATCGGGCGTGCAGATTTGCGGCCTGCTTCCTTTGGCTTCGGTAATACGGTAATAGGACTCATAGAATCTTCCGCCGCCATTTTAGCGCCAACTAACTCGGCCAAACGGAACCGATGATGTTCGATGAAAAAAGCCGCCAGCCGACCGATGTTCGGGTATTCGAAAAACAATGTTTTCGACAGGGAGCCGAAGGCCGCTTCCAGCCGGCTGGTGATTTGCATCACCATGACGGAATCGAGGCCGTACGTTTCCATCGGAGCGTCCGGGTCCATCCGGCTGGCGGGCGTGCCGGCCACAGAGGATATCAAATTCGTCAAGTACGCGACCGCTTTCTCCTGAAGCGCATCGCTTTGATCCCAAGCAGACGGCTCTTTCATGCCGCTCTCGAAAGCCTGTGCCTTCCCTTCATTCTGTGCCATCCGCATAAAGGCGCGTAACGTTTCTTTCTCACCGTCGATAACGGTGATTTGCGATTTTCCAGCAGCCAAAGCCATGTAAAACGCTTGAATGCCCGTGCTGCTTGCCATTGCCCGCATGCCGCTCTTCTGCTTCAACAGCTTCGCCGTCTCGGCATGAACCTGCATGCCGCCTTCTTGCCACAGCGGCCAACAAATCGCCAATGTACGGCCATGCCGTTGTCCGGCTCCCGCTAACTCGTTACGGTAGGCAGCAAAACGATTCAGAAAAGCGTTGGCGGCCGCATAATCAGCCTGAGCGGGATTACCTATTACACCTGCTAAAGCCGAGAAAAGCAGGAAGAAATCCAACGGAATATGGCGAGTCGCTTCATCCAGATGGACCGTTCCGGATACTTTTGGTCGAAGGACCTGCTGAAGTTCATCCGCGGACTTCTTCTTCAAATACGCATCTTGAATAACACCGGCGCCGTGCACGATCCCATTCAATGTACCGTATTTGCGGCAAATCTCTTGGACCAGCGTTTCTACCGCCTCCAGGCTACCGACATCCGTTTGCCTGTATTCCACCGTCAGCCCTCGATTGGTTAATTGCTCTATCCGTTCACGCTTGTTTTGGTCCAGTGCTGATCGTCCCGCAAGGATCAAGGCAGCGCCGCGGGTCCTTCGCGCAATTTCTTCCGCAAACAGCACGCCAAGCCCTCCTGTTCCCCCGGTTATGAGGTAAACGCCGCCATCCTTCCAAGGAACAACTTCAGACGGCTCGGGAACTGTACACATCTCGCGCCAGCGCAGAATGGTATGCTGCTCCCTATTCAGTCGGATGTGCTGCAATTCTGGTTGCTTTGCGTACGCCGCTAGTAATTGGGCGAGGTGGTGCTCACTCGACTGAGCTTCAAGCTCGATTAGCTGGCCGGCTATTCTCGGCTCTTCCATGGCCGCTGTTTTTAGCATTCCTGACAACCCCGCAGCCAATTGCTGTTGATCGGTATGGCCGATAAGCAACTGTATAATTGTGGAGCGCTTATCCTGCAGCACTTCCTGTACGATACCCAGCAACTGTTCTGCATAAGCATGGTAACGCAGGTCGATCTTATCCTGATGTTCGGTCTGCAGGGCGATGCACCGGACGTCATCCTCCTGTCCTTCGATTTCCTTCAGAGCGAAGGCACAGTCTTCAGCAGCGACGACAATTCGGCGCTCATATCGGTGCACAGCTTCGTTTGAACCTATAGATGTCTCCGCCGTTTCCCATATCGGCTCGAACAATAACACCCCCTCGTCGGAGTGTGCGCTTGCTTGTACCGGGCGGGCAGCATACCCTTTGATCCGTACGCATAAACGGCCCTGAGCGTCAACCAAATCGATATCAATCTTCTTAATGCCGCCATGCCTACCCGAGTCGTGGCTGAATCGCAAATACGCCCACATCTCGGCATCCATGGCATGTACGATATCGACCGTTTCAATAGCGAAAGGCAAAAGCGGGCTTAAACGAAGACTACCATCCAATGAGCTTACGTTATTTTCTCCGACTACAAGACCGGCCATCGATTGGAGTGCGGCATCCAGCAGACCGGGATGCATCGTAAAAGGCTCCACGCTTCCTCGATCAGCAGGCATCGACAGCTTCGCCAGCGCAGCCTGTTCTCCAATATGAAGCTGCTCGATGCCCTTGTGGGTGATGCCGTATTGAAAGCCGATCTGTGCAAACGCCTCGTAGCATGCTTCCGCCGAAACTGTATGGCGGCATGCCGCTTGCGCCTCCCGCACATTCAGCCGCTCCTCCGGTGCAGCGGCCGTCCACCTTCCCGAACCTTGAAAATGAACAACCGCTTCTTCCCTGTCTTTATCCCCCGACAAGCTGTATACCTCAAACGTAATTTCCTCATTCTCTCCGGAAGCGAGCGCGATGTGAAGAACAACCGGTTCATCCCGCGCAATGAGGGGTTGTACCCATCCAACATGCTTCAGTTGCAGGATTCGTCCGTCGTCAGCAGCCGATTCAGTAGCAAGCCGGACGGCTGCATGAGCCATTTCCAAGTAAGCGGAGCCGGGAAAAATCTGCTGGCCGTTTAGCACATGGTCCGTGAAGAAGGGCTCATCGCCCGTGAATACGGAGCTGTACCGCTGCTCCGTAAGCGTCGACGTATTGCGGTGCACCAGCGGATGAAGAACTTCCGATTGCTGACGTTCATCCCGCTTCACCGACTCACTTACTCCGCTAAGCGGTACCCAAAATCTCTCCCGTGCAAAGGGATACACCGGCAATGAAATCCGTCTGTATTGACTGGCTGTAAACAGCTTGTCATATGCCAGTTCATAGCCTTGCTGATACAAGCGGGCAATCCTTTCTAACATCTCCGGCTTATCGAACTCCGAATTACGCCATTCCATGATGCACGCCAGACCCTCGTTCTTCTTGATCGCATCCTCCTGCCGTTCCCAATCATGCACGACCGACGCGAAGAGGCCCGGCGCGCTCCCCTCAAGAAGCCAGCGGTTCAGCACAGCGACAAGGGCAGTCACATCCTCAATGATACAGACCAGCCGATGCGGCAAATGCTTACGTCCGATCAGTAGCGTATAGCTCATATCCCCGATATCCGCTTCGGGATGCTTGCCGCAGTAGGCGATAAGCTGCTCCGCCTGCTGACGCAACTGCACGTCGGACTGCGCCGACAGCACCAGCAGATGACTGCGCGTTGGCGTTGGCCTTGGCTGACGATCAATCGTCGGCGCTTCCTGAAGGACCATGTGTACATTCGTCCCGCTGAAGCCAAATGAACTGATCGCCGCGAACCGGCTTTCACCCGGCTCAGCAGGCCATTCCTTGAGGCGAGTGTTGACGTAGAAGGGGCTTCCTTCCATTCGGATATTCGCATTGCCCTTCTGATAATGAAGGGATGGCGGAAGCTTTTTATATTTCAATGACAACATCAGCTTGATCAACCCCGCGATGCCCGCTGCAGCGATCGTATGGCCGATCGTTGTCTTGATAGAGCCGATCGCACAGTATTCTGTTTTGGCTGTGAAATGTCTAAATGCGCGCGTCAACGCCTCATGCTCGATGGGGTCGCCAAGCTTAGTACCAGTGCCGTGTGCTTCTACCAGTTGAATGCGCCCGGGATCGATGCCGAATTGGTCATACACTTCGCGTTCGAGCTCTTCCTGTGCAGTACCGCTCGGTGCCGTAATCCCGTTGGTCGTGCCGTCCTGGTTCATGCCCGATCCGGCAATGACACCGTAGATATGGTCGCCGGCGGTAATCGCATCGCTTAACCGTTTGAGAACAACCGCACCGACGCCCTCGCCCGGCACAAAACCGTCCGCCCGTTCATCAAACGTATAACAGCGCCCGGAAGCAGACAGCATGCCTGCCCGCTGTGCACTGTCGTGGAAAGCCGGGGTAGACTGAATGAACACACCACCGGCCAAGCCCATATCTGTCTCCCGCGCCCACAGTCCCTGACATGCAAGATGAACAGATACAAGTGAGCTGGAGCAGGCGGTATCGACTGCTATCGCCGGGCCTTTCAGGTTCAAATAATACGAAATTCGAGCAGCTACGATAGAACCGGCATTACCCCACATCGCCTGCGCCGGGGGATTGTCGCCGATCAGATGCATATAATCGCCGATATTGTACCCGACATAAACGCCGCACCGACGGCCTTCCATTGCCGATCCGGCATAGCCGGCGTCCTCAAGCGCTTTCCAGGACTCCTCCAGAAACAACCGCTGCTGAGGGTCCATGTAAACCGCTTCCGTTCCCGAAATATGAAAAAAGTACGGGTCGAACTGGTCATAATCGTCAAGTAAGCTGCCATAGCGAACGATATTGGAGTCCGACTGTTTCCATCGCGTGATTTCCCCGACCAAATCTGTTCCACTGGCCAAATGCTCCCATAATTCTTCAATGTTACGGGATTTGGCAAACCTTCCGCTCATGCCGATGATGGCAATCGGCTCCTTATGAATCGGGCCTCGTGCTCGTCCATCCGCTTTCTGGAACGCAGGGGGCGATTCGACTTCGTTCGTTCCACAGTCTGCCTCCCGTAAGCTTTCGCCTGCAGAGTTCGGCCTGGCATTCGCCGGCGGCGCTATGCGGTCCGCAGCTCCGAAGACCCTGGAAACGGCTTCGCCATGCTCAGCCAGCAAATAGCCTGTAAACTGATTAATCGAGCTGTATGTAAACAGATCGGTCGTCGGCAGCTCCAGTCCAAGCTCCTCATTAACCAATTGGATTAAGTGAACGCCCGTAATGGAATCCAGCCCATAATCGGCAAAAGCATGATTCGGAGCGATCTGATCGCTGTCAACCTTAAGCGCTGTCGAGATGTGCTTTCTAAGCATGAGCTTGACAGCTTGCACGTATCTGTCATTGTCCTGAGGAGTCCAATCCGCTTTCGGTTCCACTTTTCCGATATCATCTGCCGTTGTGGAGACAATCATCGCCGCAGCGGTATCCATATTCGAACTGGTTCGTTTTGCTGACGTTGTGCCGGATTGTCGGACAACACCATCGCTCTGGCAAGCGATAATCTGCTGTCCCAAGCTCCGGGCTTCCTGCGCCGGGAAATAAACCGACCGGAACCCCTCCTGCTCCAAAACTTTCGTCCAGGTCTCCGATGTTAAGGCGGGCGAACCCGGAATGCGCAGCCAGTCATCCTCATAGAGCCACCAGCCATCCAGAAGACCGAATGTCAGGTGAGCGAAGAGTGTGTTGTGACTCATCTCATTTAGCAGCAATAAACCATTTTTTTTCAGTGCAGATTTAACGGTGCGTAGCGTAAGCCGAATATTTTTTGTCGCATGCAGCACGTTTGACGCGATGACCATATCGAATGCGCCGGGCGAAATCCCCTGTTCCGCCAAGGGCTCTTCAACGTTCACGATCCGGCAGCTTAAATAGGGAACTGCCGGTCCGTATTGTTCCTGTGCATGGATAAGAAATGCTTTCGATAAGTCACTGTAAACGTACTCCGCGATCTGTTCCCGATAAGGCTCCAGCTTGCGGAAGACCATCTCGCTCGTACCGCCCGTTCCCGCTCCCAGCTCAAGAATGCGCATCCGTTGCCCTTGACCCAGACTTTTTACATATGCGGCCGCTGTATTGGCCAACACCTCGTTAAAATAATCCGATACCGGATTATGTTTATAGATGCCTTCGACAAGCTCCATCGAGCCGTTTGGAAACAGAACGTCAGTGGCGGCGGTCCGGCCGGTCAATATCGCGGGAAGCGCCCGAAGCGCCGTTTCCAACAGGTTGACTTGGGCATGTAAATTAGGATTGCGCAGCCATTCCTTCTTGGCGACCGCCCACTCTTCCCACACCTCGTTCAGATGAACAGGAGGAGCTGCTTTCGCAAGGTCCTGTCCTTGTGGCAGCCTGATATACCCCTGTTCGCTTAGCTGTGTCAGGCTCTCTTTCAGCCAGCTTCCGTAGCGCGAATGCACCTTGGCCTTCAGAGCGTCCAGGTCAAACGGATGCTGTGTAAACCGTCCGAGTTCCCACAGTTGCCCCCACAGCAATTTATAGGTTAACGTGTTTAATTGATCCAAGACGAACAGGCCCCTTTCTTATGGCGTGATTTCCGATCGTCCGACAAAACGGGACACAGCTTGTGCTATCTGGTTCAACGTCGTCCAATCTGTGAAAGCCTGCATTTCCACTTCCACCATGAAGCGTCTGTTAAGCTTGCTTAAAAGCTCGGCCAACTGGACCGTATCCAATCCGTATTCCGCAAACTCAGCGTTCGGGTCGATTTCCTCGGGATGGACATTCAGCAAACGGGACGCTTCCCCGATCAAATCATGCAAAATCGGTTCGGCTTGACCGGTCGGCCGAACTGGTTGGCCTCGTTCTATGTTCATACCGGTAATGAGATCAGGAAGTGCTGGCAGTTCCACCATTGACCTGTAATCGCCGTTGAAGCCCGGCGTGTCGAATATGACGTCTATTAGCCTCTCCGAAGCAAAGCCTGCTTCCAGGACACTCTTCGAGGCTTTAATAAATGCCATCTGCTCAATCGGACTTGCAAGCAGCGTCTCCAACGCCTCCATCGCATCGGAAGGCGTTATCGAACCGATGCCGTCAAGCTCCATCCTTGCCCGGTATTCGTCCGAAGCGACAATGCCCGCACTTCCCCAGTAGCCCCAATTCATTATCTTCACCGCACACGGCCAGTCACGGGCCAAACGGATCGCGAAGGCATCCTTAAACGTGCAGCCTGCTGCATAATTGCTTTGACCCGCCCTTCTGGCGAAGGACATCATGCCTGAGAAAAACAAAACAAAATCAAGCGGCTCTTTGCGGAATATTTGCGCGAGCCGTACACTGACGTCAATCTTGGCTCCAAGCCCTGCCCGGAAGTCGTCCTCCTGCATATTGGCGAGGCTTTGGTCGCGCAAGACGATTGCAGCATGAATGACACCATGAATGGCGCCGAAACGTGCTTTGATGACCTGATAAGCATGATCCAGCGATTGGGTATCCGCTGCGTCCGCCTCTATATAGATAGGCTTTGGCCCCGTAGTGGACACGGACACCCGTTCGATTGACGCGCTGATCGACTCATCCTGCCTGCGGCGTCCAAGCCAGACTATCTGGGCCTGATAGCGGCGGATCATGTACGCCGTCCAGACTTCACCTATACCTCCGGCCCCGCCAATAACGACATAGACGCCGCCTTTCCGGTAACCGTTGTGCTGCATGCCAGGGGCGAGATTCACGGGAGCCAGCCTTTGACACAGCCATTCCCGTCCCCTTAAGCACCACGTATTTCCTTCCGTATCGGGAGGAAGCGTCAACAGCGTTTCAATTGAAGTCTCCCAGCCGGGCTCCAAATCCAGTAAACGAATCTGCCAATTGGGATATTCTTTTGCAAGCGCACCTATCAGTCCATGCACACTTGCATGAACGGGATTTATTCTGTCTCCCGTGTATGCCCGCTGGGTTTGGAAGGTGAGGACATCGACACTCAGCCTTTTCCCGCCATATCCGGCGTGCAGTAGCGCCTTGATCAAGCGGAATAGTAAAAGGACACCAGCCTTTTGCTTGGCAAGGAGTGAATCGTCATGAAGCAAAAATTCCGAAGGCGGCGCAAGCCAAAATAAATGATCGATGATTCCGAATCGTGCCAACACCATAGCGATCTGCTCGATATCATCCTCTTCGCCCACGTTGACTGTAATGGCGTTCGGATAATGAACCAAGAGAGCATCCCGGCTTTCAGCCGTTCCTCCGATGATCACAACGCTTCGGCTGTTCGCTCCGGGGTACGCAGGCCCGGACCTGACAGGCACAGCCTCCCAAACAGGTGTAAGCAAAACATGTTCAAACGCTTCCGGATGATTCTTTGGTTCGCGGATAAAGCGCTGCTTCTCAGTTGCCAAGTCTGGACTAGCTTCAGCTTCCTTCCGCTTGCCGCTGCCCGGCAGCCAGTACGTTTTGCGTTCAAAAGGATAACCCGGCAAACTCACTCGCCTAGCTGGCTTGTTCTCATACATCCGGCTCCAGTCTACCTTCAGACCCTTCACCCATAATGCCCCAAGCCTGTCAACATTCCGGTGCTCGATCCACCGGTTTACAAGGCTTGCAAGATCGTCATCCGCTCCGATCGAGGCCAACTGATCCTTATCCGATTTCGCATGGCCGCGGTATATTGATCCGTCATCCGACGTTTTATTCAAAAAACTTCGTAAGCGAAGGGATAACTCTTCCATCGAAGCCGCGGTAAAAGCAAGCCTTTCATCCAACGCCTCGCGGCCGATCTGAAGCGTATAAGCGATTTCCGTCAATTCTGAATCCGCCAATAATCCGCTGTCCAAAGCCGAAAGCAGTCTCTCCGCCTGAATACGCAGCCGCTCCTTGTTGGCGGCCGACAGCAGAATAAGCACCTCTTCACTAGCGGATGTTTCTTTTCGGGCTTCACTCGCAGGCGGAATATACTCCTCGAGCACAATATGGGCATTGGCGCCGCCTGCACCAAAGGAAGAAATGCCCGCAATTCTCGGATACTCTTCCTCTTTGCCGTTCAGGCGAACGACGGGTCTATCCCAATCCGCCAGCTCCTGCTGGACCATAAAAGGCGTGTTTTTCATCGGAATATTCGGGTTTAGCGTACGCGCATGCAAGCTCGGTACGAGCTTCCGATGCTTCATTTGCAGCACGATTTTCGTTACGCCGGCCACACCAGCCGCCGCCTCTAGATGACCGATATTCGATTTGACCGAACCAATCGCGCAATATTGATTATCCTGCGTATCTTGGCGGAACGCTTGCGTCAGCCCGGTAATTTCGATCGGATCGCCCAGTTTGGTGCCCGTACCGTGCGCTTCGATATAGCTTACGGTTCTGCTGTGAATGCCGGCTTTGTCAAGCGCTTGCCGAATCAGCTGTCCCTGGGCATTCGGATTTGGAACGGTGTAGCCATTTGTTTTGCCACCATGATTCACGCTGGTGGCTCTGATCACGGCATGAATCCGGTCACCGTCAGCAATGGCTTGCGACAGCCGTTTCAGCAGCAAAACACCTACCCCTTCTCCCGGAACGAAGCCGCTACCGTCGCTGCTGAAGCTTCTGCATTTGCCGTCGGTGGACAGCATCCCATGAGCGCTAAGCTCGATGTAATTAGACGGATGAAGATATAAATTGACGCCGCCGGCGATAGCCAATTCGCATTCCCCGCGCAAAATATGCTCGCAAGCTTCATGAATAGCGGTTAACGAAGAGGAGCACATCGTATCGATCGGCATGCTCGGACCATTGAAGTTAAACAAGTAAGAAACCCGATTGGCCACGGAGCTAAAAGACGTAAAGGGAA
Source organism: Brevibacillus sp. Leaf182 (assembly GCF_001423865.2). Taxonomy (NCBI): domain Bacteria; kingdom Bacillati; phylum Bacillota; class Bacilli; order Caryophanales; family Paenibacillaceae; genus Brevibacillus; species Brevibacillus sp. Leaf182. Next base: position 274,677 of record NZ_LMPN02000017.1, read on the forward strand.
GCATGCGCTCTCCCTGTTTTTTGAACTCAGGCCCGTATAGATTAAACCCTGTTTTCGTTATTCCGGCGAAAACGCCGACTCTGCCGCCGTACTGTGAAGCCAGATGCTCTCTCGTGCAGCCCGCATCCTCAAGCGCATGCCAGCAGCTTTCGAGAAAGATCCGTTCCTGAGGGTCCATGCAGGACGCCTCCAGCGGCGATATTTTAAAGAAGAGCGGATCAAAGCTTGTCGCATGCTCTAGAAATCCGCCCCACTTGCTATAGCATTTCCCCTCGGCCACCGCAATCTCCGGATTGGGCTCATAGAAGCCTTCCACCGGCCAACGACCCCCGGGAATTTCGGTTATGCAGTCCATGCCTTCGGCAAGATTTCGCCAGAACGCGTCCAAATCTTCTGCCTGCGGATATCTGCCGCTCATCCCGATAATCGCGATCGGTTCCTTCTCTGCCGGCTGACCGCTCTTGCCTGCAAAGCCGGCCGATCTGCTGACCGTTTGATCACTTTCACTGCTCGGGAACAAACGGGGCGTCACACCGGAGGACGAAGCTGTCGCCGCGTTAATTTTCTCCTGTGTATCTTTCTCGGCCAGTCCAATCCAATTGAGACATTGATGCGGATACGTTGCGGTCAAATAATCGGCTACGCCTCTTAATGTCCTGAATTCGTAAAACAGCGTTTTGGAAAGCTCACCGAAGTCATTCGCGAGATTGCGGTTCAACTCGGTAATCATAATCGAATCGATGCCATACGTTTCCAACGGTTCATCCGGATCAATGCTGTCCGGATTGAGCCTCGTATAGCCCGTGAACAATTGAATCAACCGTTTCAGCGTCCGCTTGTCCAAGTTTGGATCCAGCCTGACGCCTTCGACAAGATCGGCCGAAGAGCGGGTTCGGTCATTTTCTACAAAACGGGTTAGCTTAGCACCATCACCGTAGAGTACCATGGCCCGGCTCCCACCACTTGCAAGCGCAGCGTAGAATGCACGGATGCCGATCGTTCCCGGCATCGCCGCCATCCCGGTCTCACGTTCCAATGCTTCCTCGGCTCCGGGTTCGAGCTGCATCCCGTTCGATCTCCAGAGCGGCCAGTTGATTGCGATCATTCCTGACCTGTTGCGGTCCGTCTGTTGTCTCCATACGGTATAAGCATCCATAAAACCGTTCGCCGCCGCATAGTCTGCTTGGCCGGCATTGCCATATACACCCGCTACGGATGAGAAGACGGCAAACACGTCCAGCTTGATATCCTTGCTAGACTGGTCTAAGTGGACGAGTCCCTTCACCTTCGGACCAAGCACCTCGATAACCTGATCACGCGTTTTGTGGTACAAATATTCATCGCGGATGATGCCCGCCGCATGTAGAATCCCATTCAAGCCGCCATATTGATGCCGAATTGCATCGATTAATGCAGCAACTTGATGTTCTTCGCTTAGATCAACCTGCCTATATTCGACCTTGGCGCCAAGAGCCGCCATCCGTTCGATTCGGTCGGATGCTTCGTCATTCAGCGTTGCCGATCTTCCGATTAGTATAAGAACAGGCCGGCTCACTTGCCTTGCGATTTCCTCAGCAAATAACAGGCCGAGTGCGCCCGCTCCGCCTGTTATTAAATAGATGCCGCGGTCTTTCCATGGCATTCGCACCTGCTCCTGTAGGACCGTCTCCTTCTTCCACGCGGCACGATAGCTACGACCGTGCCGGGATCGGACAGCACTTGTGCTGCCGCCCCCCCAAGCACCTGCCTCGAGCGCACCGGCAATATCTCCCTTACCATTTTCCGACCATTCGAGACATTCTACCGTGAGCTTCGGATTTTCTGCACGTGCGGTTAACAGTAAGCTGTATAATCCGACAAGCCATGGCGACTCCTCTTTATTTGCAATGAAGAGCTGCACAAGCGTTTCCCGGCCGGTTTGATTATGCAGAAGGCGCTGGAGGTGGTCGACGATTTGGAGTGTGTAAGCCTCATACCGCTGCTCGATCGGCTGCTCTGAGAATTCAAGAACAAGCCATTCGGCATTGCCTGTCATGCATTTTAATTTATCAGCGCGGACCTCGATCGACTCGCCAAATATGATCAATCGGTCCTGATTGAGCCCAGGAGGGTCCGATGGAGACTTTGCAGTTTCCTCTTCGAACGGCCGAAAAAGCAGTACACCGTATTCATCATTTGCTGCGGATGGGGCGCTCTGCTTATACTTGTTCAACATTCGAAGGGCCTCCGGCTTGGACAGACGGCCCTCTTGGACTCCACTCAACACATCTTGCAAAAAATCTCTCATATTGACCTCCCGGTTAGAAGCCTGCTAGGACAAAGATGATAGGATTCGTTCCGCTTTCTGGACGGCGGTCTCCAACGTTATGGTTTCGTCGAGAAACTGATCTAGAAGATCACTGAAGCCGTTTTCATCCGTCTTCGCCTCTTCCCGTTGCTCCGCTTTCTTTACCCAATGGCTTTCTTTGGCAAAGGGGTATGTCGGCAATGGAATCCGCTGCTGCTCCCCTTCCAGGAACAGCTTGCGTAAGTCCAGCGGATAACCGTGAACAAACAGCTCGGCACAAGCCAGCAGATGCTCTCGTGCCAGGCCGTCGACATTGTCTCGGTATGCCTGAATGCTTTGATTTACTTCCTCGATTCGCCGTTCATCATCCCGCATCCCGGCAGGCTGCAGCTCTGCTTGAACAACGTCCTGCGCATGGCCGTTCTCCAACCATTCGCCAAGCCGTTCGAGTAGCTCATGCCGGGAGCCGGCGACGCATGCAAACCGGTGCTTCAAGTGCTTACGTCCTGCCAGTAGCGTAAAGCTGACCGAGGCGCAGTCCAACTGCAGGGAGTGTCTGCAGTGCGCAGCCAGCCTTTCAACCTGTTGGCGCAACTGTACGGCAGTCCGTCCCGACAGCACGAACAAGTATGCGGATCTCGTCTCCCGCCTGCGAACCGGCTGAGGAGCTTCCTCAAGAACAAGATGCGCATTCGTTCCACTGAATCCGAATGAGCTAATGGCCGCCATTCGTTTCGTTCCCTCGCCAAGTGTCCAATCCCTAAGCTCCGTATTGACGTAAAAGGGACTATTTTCGAAAGCAATGCTTGTGTTGCCCTTTTCAAAATGGAGTGAAGGCGGCAGCTTTTTGTGACGCAATGACAGAATAACTTTCAAAAAGCCCGCAATGCCTGCGGCAGCAGCCGGATGTCCGAGATTCGATTTAATCGAACCGACCGCGCAATAGCGGTTATCGTCCGTGTAATGGCGGAACGCCCGGGTCAGTGCCTGAAACTCGATCGGATCTCCCAGCTTCGTTCCCGTTCCATGCGCCTCCACCAACTGAATATGGCGCGGATTGATGCCGAAGCTATCATACACATGCCGCAGCAGACGTTCCTGTGAATTCGCACTTGGTGCCGTAATGCCGTTTGTCGTGCCGTCTTGATTGATGCCGCTGCCGCGGATCACGCCATAAATATGATCGCCGTCGGCAAGCGCATCCTTCAAACGTTTGAGAACAACCACACCGGCGCCTTCTCCAGGCACGAAGCCATCGGCTCTTTCGTCAAAAGCATGGCATCGGCCGCTGGGAGAAAGCATACCGGCACGATTGGAGACGGTATAAAATTCAGACGTTGATTGGATAAATACGCCGCCCGCAAGCGCCATGTCCGTTTCCCTTGTCCACAGGCTTTGACAGGCAAGATGAATCGAAACCAGCGAACTGGAGCAGGCTGTATCCACCGTTACCGCAGGCCCCTGCAGGTTCAGGTAATAAGCGATCCGTGCAGGTATGACGGATCCTGCATTGCCCCAGAACGCCTGAGCCGGCGCTTCGTCTCCAAACAATCTCGCGTAATCGCTGCCGCAGCTACCGACATAGACGCCGCATCGCCGCGTATGCTCTCCCGGTCCCGCATATCCAGCATCCTCCAGCGCTTTCCACGATTCCTCGAGAAAGATACGCTGCTGAGGATCCATGTAATCGGCTTCCACGCCGGTGATGTTAAAGAAAAGCGGATCGAAGCAATCAATTGAGCTTAGAAAGCTTCCATGTCGGCAGCTTTTGACCCCTTCCGGATCCCGACCGCTCCCACGAAGTTCCCAGCGCGTCACTTCTTCTACCAAATCGGTTCCAGCCTCAAGATGTGACCATAGCTCCTCCACTGAATCCGAACGAGCAAAACGGCCGCTTATCCCGACAATGGCCACAGGTTCTAAAGACGTCGGAACCTGCGGCATGCTTGCATTCTCCATAGCAGAAGAACTGGCTTCAGGTTCGGTCACGTAATCGCCACCGGGTATACGCACTACAATCTTGCCGATATTTTTCCGGTTCTCCAACTGACGATAGGCTTCCTTAAAATCAGAGAGCGCGTAAACGCGGCCGATTGTTGGCCGAATGAACCCTTGTGCAATCAGAGCTGTCAACTCTTCCCAATAAGCCTGGATCGTAGCCGGTTGTTCGGCTGACAACGCTCTTAAGTCAACGGAATAGAACGCCCTGTTCTCGTTCAACAGAGACAAGTCGATGCTCCGTGCGGACTTCAGCGCGGTTAAGGCGAGCTCAATATACCGGCCTCCCGGAGCCAAACACCGGAATCCTTTCGACATCGCGTCCCCGGACAGTGTGTTCACAACGATCTGTAACCCTTGTCCGTCCGTAAGCCTCTTGATCTCCTGCTCGAAATCGTCTTCCCTGTAATTGATGAGCTTCGAAACACCGATACCTGCAAGATAGTCCAATTTTTCCTTGGAGCCAGCGGTAGCGTATATTTCCGCCCCGTAATGGCGGGCTAGCTGTACGGCCATCAAGCCGATTCCTCCCGCCGCCGTTTGAACAAGCACCTTGTCGCCCGGTTTGACTGCCGCTTTGCGAAAGGCGTCCATCATCGTAAGGCCGACTGCTGGCAGCGAACAAGCTTCTTCGAAGGACAGAAAGTCAGGCTTTGGAAGAAGCGACTGCTCCGAGCATACGATGTAGGTCGATTGCGCGCCTATATTTTCCCCTCCGGTCACAACCACTTGATCACCACGCCGGACGGAGGTCACTGCTTTACCGGTATCGATGACAACACCACTTGCCTCAAAGCCGGGCGTAAAAGGAAAAGGTGGCATCACTGGATACAGACCTTTGGCGCAAAGCAAATCGCCAAAGTTCAATGAAAAGGCGCGTACCTCAACAAGCACATCATGCTCCGTCAGCGGCGGCACTGCCGATTGTTTCAATTGAAGCTCGTCGATACTGCCGGGGCGTTCAACGACTATATGATGGCGTACCTGCCGCGTCTGACTCTTTTCCGCCAGCTCGAAGGTAGCTGCATCTTCTGTGGCTCGATACCCGTCCTCCGATGCCTCCGGTGCCGAGGCCCGTTCTTCAGCCATGGCCTGCGGCGGGGACTGGGCTGCGTTTTTATCCGACTGCCGGTACTTGCTCAGCAGTTCCTGCCGATGCTCGCGAAGCAGCCAATCGGATAGCCGCTCGACGCTGTTATAGTCAAAAATGATCGTCGTCTGGAGCTGCGTATCGCAGTGCTCATTAATGATATTAATGAGGTTGACCGCAATGATGGAATCGACGCCGTAATCCGAGAAGCTCCGATCGTCCTGGATTCGGCCTGCATCGATTTGCAGTGCATCCGCCACCGCTGTTCGAATAACGGTTTGGATAAACGAACCAAGCGCCCGATCCGAAACGTCACTGGCACCGTTTGTGCCGTTTGTGCCGTTTGTGCCGCTTGTGGACGGGCTGATCGGAAGCGGCTCCTGCCCCTGGAAATCCGACGGGACGCTCGCGCAACGGTTTAGGTACTGCCGGTACACGCCGTCGCTCTCCGCAGCAATGACAGCAGCACCGAGAAAATGACCTTTCTGTGCCGGATAGAAGATGCTCCGGAAACCTTCCTCCACCAAAAGCCGCTGCCACATTTCCGTAGTTAGAACCGGACTGCCGGGAATGCGTACTTCCGCATCCTCATGCAGCCACCAGCCTTCCAATAACCCGAAAGTCACGTGCATGAACAGGCGGTTTGCATGGATCTCGTTGATCAGCAATAACCCGCCCGGGCGCAGGGCTGCCTTTGCATGACGCAACGTACGGCTTATCCGTGCAGTGGCATGGAGCACATTCGTTGCTATGACAAGATCGAAGCTTCCTTCTTCAATCCCTTGCTCGGCAAGCGGACGTTCAATATCGACCATTTTGCAGGACAAGTAAGGAGCCTGCGTCCCATACGCCTGCTTTCCGTGAATCAGAAACGCCTTGGATAAATCCGTGTAAAGATAGTCGGCCATGTTGGATTGATACGGTTCCAGCCGCTTGAGTACAACCGCACTCGTCCCTCCCGTACCCGCTCCGATCTCCAGGATCCGAATCTTGGCCGACTTGTCCAGCGCCAAGCGTTCCTGTACATAAGCCGCCGCCGTATCCGCAAGCGCTTCATTGAAAAAATCAGCCATCAGATTGTTTTTGTAAACAGACTCCACCAATCCGAAGGAACCGTTCGGGAAAATAACATCCGTTGCCGGTAATTCCCCGACCAAAATGCGCTGGAGGGCGTGCAGCGTTTTTTCTGCCAACTCGGCTTGTGTATTCATATTGCCGTTGCTCTTCCATTCGCTTCTCATCCGGTACCATTGCCGCCACTCTCCATCCAAATCTAGAGGGCGTGTATCCAATATGCGCACCGTGCCGTCCTCGAGCCGAACATAACCGGCCCGTTCGAAGGCGGCTATGGTTTCTTGATGCCACCTGTAGTAGGCCGGCAGCATCCCGGACGCACCGTCTTCCACACTGCTAAGCCAGCCGCCTTCTCTGTAGATCGCCCACATCAATTTGCAAATGGCAGCGTCCAGTATCGCCATGGGGTGCCCCATATCGGATTGTATACGGTCAAGCCGCGTATCATCTGCTTCCTGTATGCGGTTTCGAATTCCTGGAAGCAGTGAGCTGCGATCAGCCTGCATGACTAGACGTTCATCCTGTAGCATTCCTGCAAGCGGCACCGGCTTTGTCATCTTCAGCATCACCAGTTGGTCCAATTGTCCTACAAGCAGCAATTCCAACGCGGCCATTGCTTCGTCCGGTTCAATGGAAGCTACGCCAAGCGAGGCCATTTTCTTCCGGTACTCCTCCGAGGCAACGACGCCTACGCTTCCCCAATAACCCCAATTCATCACCTTGACCGGGAAGGGCAGCTCCTTGCCAAGCCTGTGGGCATAAGCATCCTTGAAGGTGCAGCCGGAAGCATAATTACTTTGACCGGCCGGTTTGGTATACGAATTAATAGAAGAAAAGAACAACATAAAATCAAGCTGCTCAGCCGCGAATACTTGGGCCATCCGCGCACTGATATCCACTTTCGCCGATAGCGCCGCGCGGAAGCGTGCTTCATCCATGTTTGCCAAGCTTTGATCCAGCAGAACGATCGCGGAATGAATGACGCCATGGATTGTGCCATAGCGTGACTTCACTTCGTCGATAGACTGCTGTAAAGACTGCTTGTCTTTGGCATCGGCCGAAATATACCACGGCTCTATCCCATAAGCCGCACCCAGTCGGTCAATCTTAAGCTGAATGGTTTCATCCAGCGATTTCCGGCCAATCCAAACAATTCGTCCTCTATATTGGCGGATCATATATTCGGTCCACGCCTCGCCGATCCCGCCTGCACCGCCGATGACAACATACACGCCGCCTTGACGATAAAGGCTTTGTTTCGGTACGGCTGCGGCCACCGGAAGTATTTGTTGACGATACCACCGGTTATCCCGACAAGCCCATACGTGGCCTTCCGGGTCGGCAGGAAGACGGAACAATTGATCAAACGAAAGGCTGCCGCCTGCTTCCAAATCAGCAACCCGTATCGCCCATAGCGGATATTCCTTGGCAATCGCGCCGGCCAATCCGTGTACGCTGGCAGCGGAAGAACGCACGGCGTCATCGCGTTGGACCGAAACGGCTTGCTGGGTGATGAAGCTCAAGGCGATACGCTTGCTCCCATAACCCAGCGCCAATAAGGCCTTTACGAGCCGGAACAGATGAAGGACGCCCCTTTCCTGTTCTTCGATGGGAGCATCCGAAACGGCAGCTCCGGCCGGTTCCCGTGCCGCAATCCACAACAGATGCTCGAATTCGCCGCACGCCCTTACCTTGTGGGCCATCTCCTCGATCGTATCCGAAGCCTTCAGGATGATTCTCGGCGCTGCCGGCCACTCATGCTGATTTTCACGAACGGCCACGCTTTCGTCTTCCGCAATGATCACGGTTCGGTTCGGCGGCTGGACACTGCTTGTTTCTACTTCCGCCTCGCCCCAGACGTAAGTCAGCAAATCCGACAAGGTCTGGTCAGACTTCGCGGAAGCATAATCCGTGTTCGACGACTTCGCATGATCCGTCGCGTTCCGATCCGTCAAACGGGACGAAAATCCCTTTATTGCCACGCAAACGTTCCCTTGTTCATCACACAGATCGATATCAAGCTTATGAATGTGGCCGTCTGCAGCCTCGCCGCGTGTTGGCCGCAGCCAAGCCCACATAACCGTTGCGCAGCGGTCAAACAGCTCAAGCTCATCGATTGCAAACGGGAGCTTCATCTTGTTCTCTTCCGTCCCGTCCATAAAGAAAACCGCCGCTTGCAGGGCGGAATCCATCATGCTTGGGTGCATCGTGTAGCGATCCTTCGTGCTCTGGACGCTCGCGGGCAGCATGAGCTTGGCGAGTACGCCCTCAGGCCCTGTGTAAACCTCGTCCAATCCTCTTTGCCCGGAACCGTATTGAATACCCATTCGTTCAAATGCCTCGTAGCAGCTCTGAACGGACCGCTTCTGCGTCAGCGTAGTTTTCAACGCTTCAAGCAACACCACAGGTCGTTCCCGCATCTCGAAAAATGCTCCTGCCCCTTGACTATGGAGAACGCTCTCTTTCTCGATTTGGCTCGTAACCCGGTAGCTGATGTCTCCTTTTTGTTCCTGCTTCACCCCGATCCGAACGTCCAGAGGCTTGACAGCCACAGTCATGGGCTGTGCCCAAACGACTCGTTTCAGACGGAGCCCGAGTCTGCTCTCCCGCTCGCCGCCCGCCATCCGAATCGCGGCTTGAGCCATCTCCAAATAAGCGACACCGGGCAGAACCGGTTCGCCGTTCACGACGTGATCTCTGATGAAGAATTCCTCGCCTGTAAATGTCGAGCTGTATTTCATGCCCTGGAGATCCGATGTATTTCTTTGTACCAATGGGTGGAGTACAGCTTGCATTGTCGCATCACTTTCCGTCTGCGCATCCGCATGCGGTTTGACTTCCGGCACCCAATACCGTTCATCGGCAAAAGGATAGGTAGGCAGCGGAATTTTGAAATTGCTTCCCTTCGCGAACAGCTCGTGATAATCAAGCTCATAACCTTGTACGTAAAGCTCGGCTATCGATGACAAACGCTCCATATAGTCTGCGGCGTCGTTCGCATGTTGCAGCTCGCGAATGCACTGGTTTCCATACCGTTTCAAAGTAAGCTGCTGCCGCACGCCATTGGCGTTCAGCTCGGACTGGAATATCCGCGGCGTGGCCTCACTGCCGATCCACGAAGACAGTAAGGACGCTAATTCACGGGTATCACGGACGACAAGCGCCAGTCTGTGATGGAAGTGTTTCCGCCCTGTAAGCAGCGTAAAGCTTATGCTGCCGCAATCGGCGTCAGCGTTGGCTAAACCGTAATCCAGGAGCTGTTCCGCTTGCCGGCGCAGCTGCTCCTGCGTACAAGCCGACAAGACGATCAGGAAGCCCTGCCGTTTGATGGACCTACGATCGATTACAGGGGCTTCTTCGACAACAAGATGCGCGTTCGTCCCGCTGAACCCAAACGAGCTGACGGCTGCGCGGCGCCTGCTTCCTGCTTCGGCCTCCCAGCTCCTCAGCTCGGTATTGACATAAAACGGACTTTCTTTAAAATCAATGCCGGGGTTGCCGTTACTAAAATGCAAGGACGGCGGCAGCTGCTTATATTTGAGCGCCAGCAGTACCTTGAGCAAGCCGGCAATACCCGCGGCGGCTGCGGCATGGCCCATATTGGTCTTGACGGAGCCGATGGCGCAGTACTCCCGCCGCTCCGTATAATGGCGAAACGCATTCGTCAGAGCTTGATATTCGATCGGATCGCCCAATCGCGTGCCGGTCCCGTGTGCTTCGACTAGCTGTATACTTTCTGGATCAATGCCGAATGAATCGTAAACATCCCGTTCGAGACGCTCCTGGGATAACGCGCTTGGAGCCGTAAGACCGTTCGTTGTACCGTCCTGGTTTATACCTGAGCCTATGATGACGCCATAGATGTAATCACCGTCGGCCTGGGCGTCACGGAGCCGCTTCAGAACAACAGTCCCCACGCCTTCACCGGGTACAAAGCCATCTGCCCGTTCATCAAAAGTGTGGCACCGTCCCGACGCGGACAGCATACCCGCTTGATTGGCGCTCTCATAAAAGCTTGGTGTCGACTGAATGAAAACACCGCCGGCCAGCGCCAATTCTGTTTCCCCGGACCTTAAGCTCTGGCAAGCCATGTGGACAGCGACAAGCGAGCTTGAGCATGCGGTGTCGATGGTTACCGCCGGTCCGTGCAAGTTAAGATAATAGGCGATTCGTGCGGGAATGACCGAACCGGCATTGCCCCAAAACGCAGGTGCCGGCGCCTGCTTGCCCATCAGTCGGGCATAGTCGCTTCCACTGCTGCCGACAAACACGCCGCATTTTCGCCCATCCATTCCCGCTCCGGCATAACCGGCATCTTCAAGCGCTTTCCACGCTTCCTCTAAAAATAAACGCTGTTGAGGATCCATATAATTCGCTTCGTAACCCGATATGTTAAAGAAAACTGGGTCGAAACGGTCGATCGCATCGACATAGCTGCCTTTCGAACAGAAACTGTTATTCCCTGCCTTGTATGGGCTGAGATCCCAGCGGCTTGCCTCCTCGATCAAATCGGTCCCGTTTGCCAGATTGGCCCAAAATTCCTCCAGCGTTTCCGACTTGGCAAACCTGCCGCTCATCCCGATCACGGCAATGGGCTCCGGCTCCCGGCCTTGTTCCCCGCTGTGCGGTGCTCTCGGCAGTTCCGCATTGTCCAACTGCTTGACTAAAGCCGCCGTTTCTTGATATCGATAAGGCTCTGTAACCGTAACGACGATCTTGCCGATGGCCGTCCGATCCTCAATAGACCGGTAAGCATCCGCCACTCGCTCAAACGGGATAACCCTATCAATGACAGGGCTTATCGTTCCCGCTTCTACAAGCGCAAGCATCTCTTCGACATAACCGCGCAGCTCGGCCGGATTCTCGTTAGCAAGCTTTCTTGAATTGATGCTATAAAAGGTCTGATTCCCATCCAGCGCTGATAAATCGATCGTCTTCGCTGTTTTGAGTGCCGTCATCGCCAGCTCGATATAACGACCTCCCGACGCCAAACAGTTGATTCCTTTCTGAATGGCGTCCCCCGGAAGCGTATTGATAATGACATCGATTCCTTTACCGCCGGTCAGCCTGTCGATCTCTTCCTCGAAATCGGTCTCCCTGTAATTGATCCTATAGTTCACACCGAGTGATTCCAAAAATTCAAGCTTATGGTTGGACCCGGCTGTAACATATAGTTCCGCACCATAATGACGCGCAAGCTGTACCGCGATAAGTCCTGTTCCGCTTGCCGCGGTATGGATGAGAACTTTCTCGCCTTTCTTGAGATCCGCTTTGCGGAAAGCGTTGATCATCGTCACGGCGGCTGCCGGAATGGTACAAGCCTGCTCAAACGTGAGGTAATCCGGCTTCTTGAACAACTGGTCTTCCCGGCATGTAATCATGGTGGATTGTCCGCCGAAAGAAGCCCCGAGCGCCACAATCACTTCATCGCCCGTGCGAACAGTCGAAACGTCGGCACCGCAGGCTACAACAACCCCGCTTGCCTCAAAACCCGGTGTGAACGGGTATGCCGGCATGGTCGGGTATAAACCCTTCAAGCAGAGAAGATCGCCGAAATTCAGCGCAAAGGCACGGACAGCGATGCGAACTTCATCGGATCTCAGCTCTGGAACGCCAGATTGAGCAATCCGCAGCGAATCAACGCCCCCGGGCCGCTCGATCACGACATGGTGATACGTCGACTTTTCCGCAGGAAGGGGAGCGCTCTGACGCTCACTGACTGCAGGCGATGGGGATTCTGCTGGTTGCGATCGAAAGCGATTGTTAAACGCAGGTATGCTAAGGCCGCTTTGGACGGGCTGCTTTGCCGATACCCGCAGGGCTCGCGCGCCCTCTTCCTCTCTGCTGGCAGCCAGTTCGCTCTGCTTGAGAAGAACGGTTATTTGATCCGTATGCTCCTTGATCAAAAACGCACATAACCGCTTCACGTTATTGTAGTCAAACAGCACCGTTGTCTTGAGAATAAGGCCGAAGTGATGATTCAGGCTGTTCACGAGACTGACTGCCACGATGGAATCTACGCCGTATTCGGAGAAGCTTTTCTCTTCCTGAATACGCTTCTCGTCCATTTTCAAGGCTTGCGCGACATATTCCCGTATCGTCTTCTTGACATAGTCTTCCATCCACTGTTCTTCCACATGTTCACCGCTTTTGTCCGTATTGGTTAGGTCATGAAGCCGCTCGTGCCGCTCTCCGGCCGCAAGCCGCTTAGGTTGATCTAAAATGCCGTCGCTCAACGCGGCGATAATATGCTGGTCCCATGAAAGGCGTCCATCGGAAGGAATCATGATCCCGTGAAAGCCTGTCTGGGCAAGCAGGGACTGCCAGACTGGCACATGCAGACCCGGACATCCTGGAATTCGAAGCTCCGGATCTTCATAACGCCACCAGCCCTCCAGCAGACCGAATGTCACATGATTGAACATCGTGTTGCCGGTAAGCTCGTTTAACAGAAGCAGTCCGTTTGCGCGCAGTGCGGATTTGACATGATACAGCGTCTTTTTCATATCGCGGGTCGCATGAAGCACATTGGCCGCAATCACGATATCAAAGCTGCCCTTCGCCATTCCCTGCCCTTCCAACGCTTGCTCGACATCGAATAAATGGAAGGAAAGGTACGGATATTCTTTGCCATACTTCTGTTCCGCATGGAGCAAGAACGATTTGGATACATCCGTGTAGCTAAAATCGATGATATGCGCTTCATAAGGCTTCAGCCTCCGAAGCACCGCCTCGCTTGTTCCGCCGCTTCCGGCACCAATTTCCAAAATCCGTATTTTTACATTCGGATCAAGTACAATCCGTTCACGCACGTAATCCGCCGCCGTATCCGCGAGCAGGTCGTTATAAAAGTCGGCTACGCGGTTATTTTTGTAAATGCCCTCCACCAACGCCGTGGACGAACCTGGGAACATGACATCCGTCGGCCTAACGCCATCGGAGAGAATCTCGGAAAGCGCGCGCATCGTCGCCTCCACAAGGGAAGCTTGTGCAGAGACATCGTCATGGTCCAGCCATTTGTTCTTGTTCGCTTCCCATTCCACCCAGGCTTGCTCGAGAGTTACCGGCTCTTGGGCTGGAGCGTAAACGCCGGCTGCCTCCGGTATTAAATAGCCGCTGCGAACCAGCATTGCGACGCTTTCTTGAAACCATCTCCGGTAGGAGCTCAGCAATTCCGTCTCCGAGGGTATGTAACCTCCGAAGGCTGATAAAGAGGCCACCCATCCTGTTTCGCAAAAATAAGCCCAAAGCATCCGGCACAGTGTGCGGTTCATATCGTTCATTCGATCGATTGCTTCCGACACTTTGGCTTTGTCCTGCGCCGTCTCTTCATCGCCATTCAAAACTTGCGATACTCCTCTGGGTTCGCTAAGATACTCCGCCATTGTATTGATCGTCATCGTCTTAAATGCGGGCAATTCGGATGGCCGTATTTCAAGCTGACAAGCTTCGAACAGTTGATGAGCCCATTCATTCAGCTTGATCGGGTCCATACCGTATTCCTCCATCTCGGCGTCCGGATCAATCTCGTCTTCCTTCACACCTAAAATGGAAGCCGCAGCTTTTATCAAAACCGGCCGCAGTTGAACGGCCGTGCGGCTTTCAGCGGAACATGCCTGAAGCGCAAGTTCTCGTTTTACGGTCAACGCCCGAGTTACAAGACCTGTCATCCGGATACAGACACGGCCTTGGTCATCACATAAGTCGATATCGAATGTGAGATCCTGGTCCTTACCATTGCCTTCCTCCGAGACGCTCCGGATATAAGCCCACATCGATGGCGTGCATCCGCGAAACACCTCAAGTGACGTCAATGCAAACGGCATCGCAAGCGGTGCTTGCCCGTATTCTACTGCAGCCAAACCGATGCAGGCCTGCAAGGCGCCATCCATCATGCTAGGGTGTAACACGAAGTCATCCTTTGTTTCCGCAATCAATGAAGGCATCGACAGTTGCGCAAGCAGGTGCCCGTCGCCGATATAAATCTCGGATACCGAACGATGCGAGGGACCGTAATGAATACCCATCTCCTCGAACGCTTTGTAGCATTGTCCAGCCGATAACTGTCGTTGCGAGCATTGCTTCCGAATCTCCTGGTAATCTAAAACGGGCGGATCAGCCGCTTCTGTGACCAGCACGGTTCCTAGGCTGTGTACGTTCTCCCCAGCTTGTTCCTCCGGTGCCCCGGTATAAATCCGATAATCAATTGTCCCGTTGTCGCTTGGCTTCAAGGTAATATGGGCATGTACAGGTTCATCGCCTGCAAGGATCGGCTGCGCCCATACCACCTGTTGCAATCGGACGGATACCTCCGGCAGTGACTTGCCGATGGATAGGACAGCCGCTTCTCGGGCCATTTCCAAATAAGCGACTCCCGGAAGGATGCGCCTGCCTTCAACCTGGTGGTCCTCCAAGTAAAATTCAGTTCCTTCAAACCGCGAACTAAAGCGCTGTACGGTGAAATCCGACGTATTGCGATGCAGCAGCGGATGAATCGGATCAGCACCCGCTACCGTTTGGGTGCTTTTCATATCCGGGATCCAGTATCTCTGCTTGTCGAACGGATACGTCGGGAGCGAGATCGGACGAGGCTTTAGCGCTTCGTATCGGCGATTCCAATCATAGACGCCGCCCTGAACCCACCGTTCGAGAACCTTCGATATATCCTCGTGCTCAAGTATTTCGGGCTTGCTTCCCCTGCTGCCGGATCCAACACTTCCCTGGTACAGCAGCGGAATTCCTTGGCGGCCATCCAAATAAGCGGAGAGCTTATATTGAAGCTCCTCAACCGATTCAACGGCAACGGCCAACCGTTCTTCATGCTCATCCCTGCCGGTCTGCAGCATATAAGCAATCTGCGCCAATTCCGCTTCGCTATTTTTCGATTTGCTCATCCACTCGACGAACTGGCGAACCTGCTCACGCAGCCGTTCTTCATTTTTGGCCGACCATATCAGCGCATAAGGAGCTCCTATTACCAGAGCGGCCGATGCTTCTTCCACATATTCTTCGATGACGACATGGGCATAGGAGCCGGAAAAGCCGAAGGAGCTGACACCCGCCCGTCTCGGAAGTCCGTCCCTTGTGTCCCAGTATTGATTCTCCCGGTTAATGTAAAGCGCCGAGCCTTCTAGTTGGATGTAAGGGTTTATTTGATTAAGCTTTGGCATTGCTGGTATTTGCCGATGCCTCATCTGTTGGATGACTTTGATGACGCCAGCGATTCCGGCAGCACCTTCCGTGTGGCCGATATTCGACTTCACGGAACCGACCGCGCAGAACTGCTTCTTGTCGGTGAAACGCTCAAACGCTTTCTTCAAGCTGCTTATTTCGATCGGGTCGCCGAGTGCCGTACCGGTGCCATGCGCTTCGATATAACCGATCGATTCTGGCTCAATCCCTGCGTCCTCCCAAGCTTTCGCAATGACATGTTCCTCGCCCTCGATACTTGGTGCCGTAAGGGATGGCGTATGTCCTCCATGCAGCGCCGCTGAACCTTTTATGACGGCGTAGATGCGGTCGCCGTCTTTCTTCGCTTGCGACAGCGGTTTAAGCAGCATGCTGGCGATCGCCTCTCCCGGTACATACCCGTCGGCGGCTGCATCAAACGTATGGCAGCGACCGGTGGGAGATAAGGCGCCGATACTGCTGAAATACCGGTAGTGCCAGGACGACAGCAGCAGATTGACGCCGCCGACAAAGGCCATCTTACACTCCCCATTTTGCAAGGAACGGCAAGCCGTATGTAAAGCGAACAAAGACGAAGAACACGCTGTATCTATCGCCATGCTCGGGCCTTTCAAATCAAAGATGAACGATACCCGATTGGCGACAACCGTCTGCGCATTGCCTGTCCCCATATGAGGATCGACGGGGAGATTCATTTCCGCAATTCGGTCCGCGTAATCATGAACACACGCCCCGACAAATACTCCCGTGCTGCTTCCTCTTAACTGCTTCACAACGCCTGCATCCTCCGCGGTTGCGTAGACGCTTTGCAGCAGCAGACGGATTTGCGGATCCATCCATTCGGCTTCTCTTGGCGATATGTTAAAAAATTCAGCATCAAACTTATCGACATCATCGATAAAGCTGCCCCATTTGCAATACGTCTTATCCTTGGCCTGGCGGTCTTCGTCGAACCAAGGCCGGAAATCCCAATGGTCGGGCGGAATCTCTTTGATCAGATCCTTCCGGGATACGATATTTTCCCAAAACGTTTCGATATCGGACGATTCTGCAAATAATGCGTGCATCCCGATGACCGCGATATCTTCATGGTGGACTTCGTTTCCTGCGATCCGGCCCGCGGTCGACGAATGAGTCTTCGGCTTTGCTTCCACGGTCGGTGCAAATGCCGTTCCCAGCAGCTTCTGGAAGGCCTCCCTATGCTCCTTGCCAAAATAGGACGCAAGCTCCTCAATGCTTGGGTACTCGAAGAACAAGGTCGGATAGAGCTCGGAGCCGATTTCCCCTCCGATAACGCCGGTAAGTGCAATAAGCTGAGCGGAGTTTAGACCAAGCTCCATTAAATTCGCCGTAATGCTGCAAGACTTTAACCGGCCATCGGTGACCGTCTCCACCTGACGCACCAAATAGCCGATGATGCGGTCTTCCAGAGCCTCGATTCCGCCATCAGCGGAATCATTCGTTGCAGTCTCTTCACGTGAGATTGCTGAAAGACGGAGTCGCTTGATCGAACATTCCGTCAGCTCCGCCACCACTTTGCCGGTGTTATCAATCAGCTCCGCATCGAAAACGATCATTTCGTCCGATTCTTTCAAATGATGGATATGAATCCAGCATTCGTTCAATCGTTCGGTTTTACGGAAGAGCACATCCTTGACCGCAAACGGCAAATAACCGTCCCAACCGGTCGCCTTATTCAAAAGGGGGACGACCGAGAGAAACGCACTGTTTAAGAGCAGAGGATGAATACTCGATTCAGATTCCTCGGAAGCCGATTCGCCGGTCAGTTCAGCCCGGACAAGAATATAGTCCTGTCCTTTGTATACACGCTGAATGGTTCTGAAGCTTGGCCCTAATTCAACGGTTCGATTGATCTCATAGATCCGATCCAACTGCTCGTACAGTTCGGCTGATGCCTGTAGCTCGACCAGATCCAAAACACGGTTACTTGCCGGACATACAAGAAGCTCACCTTTAGCGGTGAGCCGTCTGTCCTCTGAGGAGAGGTTCCCATACACGGTCTCGAAGCCCGTGGCTTCATAGCTGTCCTTCTCGAGCTTCATCTCGACGATCACCGGCTGCGCAGGATCGACTTTTATAGGGCTGATGAAGGAAAGATTCCGAATTCGGCCGCAACGTTCCCTCTCATAGAGGGCAAAATAAGCATCCATGGCCATTGAAGCATGAGCGACGCCTATGATAACCGGTTGGCCGCCGACTTTGTGGTCACGCAGAAGCGTCTCATCGTAATGATAGCTTCTCGTCCACTGGCGGTTGGCCGCTTCGAAAGCAGGCCGTGGCGGAACCTGGCTCGCAAGCCGCCGGGCTTCCATGACTTCCTGAAGCGCCTGCTCGACCTCCAGATTGCCGTTTTGTACCCGTTCAAGAAGACGTTCCAATTCTTCCTTTTTCATGTCCATCCTTACACCTCGATATCGAAAAAGTACTGCATAGCCTCGTTTTTGGACATTTCGCCGCGCGATACTCTCTCCAAGATCACGCGCAGTTGGGTTTCCCCGCTTCCCTGGACGGAGGCTTCGCCATCATCCGTTCCATAATCGAATGCGTAATGGGGAAGATTCACTGTTCCCGCTGCAGGGTGATGCCTTAGGCTTAGCAAATCTACGGTTCTTCCTTGAACCCATTGAGTGGCAAGCCGGAACAGCTCCCCAGCATGGTCCTGCCGTTGTGTGTTTACCACTTGTACAGATTTGCCCAGCCTGCAATTTGGCGAGATGAACATATCCGGGTCACCCACTGCTTCCCCTGCTCTCAACGCTTCCAGCTTCAGTCGCAGATCGTCAACTGAACGATAAATGATAGCGAAACGGTATTCCAAATCGTGGTTAATCCGAATGAGGGAGTCCGAAACCGCTTCTGGCGGGAGATTGCGTTCCTTTCTTAGCAGTCGGAGCATACGATCCGTATAGCTTCGTAAGCTATATTCGGTTTTGGCCGACCAAACGGCCATATACTCTGACGGCGGGTCAATAGCCGCATCCGCCCCAGTTTCTATCTGGATGCGCGGACCGATATACTCTTCAACGATAAGCACGGCATACGAACCGCCAGCACCAAACGAATTGATCATACTCCTGCGTGGGAGCGGGTTCCCATTTGATGGGTCAACCTTTTGCTCCCAGGGCTCCAACTTCTCCTGCAAGTAAAAAGGCGTGCCTTCCAATTTAAGATTCGGATTGCGCACGTCAGCATGAATCGACGGAACGAGCATGCGGTATTTCAATTGCAGCAGCACTTTACTGAGCTGCGAGATGCCGGAAGCCGCTTCAAGATGCCCGATGTTGGATTTGACCGAGCCGATAGCACAATATTGCTGCTTGCCGGTAAATCGCGAGAAAGCGCTGCGTAAAGCCGCGACCTCGATGGAATCGCCCAGCGGCGAACCGTTAGCCGCGCACTCGACGTAGGTGATCGATTCGGGATCGACCCCCGAACGCTTAATTGCCGATTCCATGAGCTGTGCCTGCTGCTTCGGATCGGGGACGCTATATTTTTGTCGGCCGCCGCCATGATTGACACCGCTGTACGTGATGATCCCGAGGATCCGGTCTCCGTCACGTTCGGCCAGCGAAAGCGGTTTGAGCAGCACTGCCCCGACGCCTTCTCCAGGAATATAACCGTCACCGTCGCCGAACGATTTGCTCCTGCCGCCGGTCCCGAGAAAATTGACCTGCTCCAGCGCCTCGTATTTGGACACGTCAAGCGTCAAGTTGACTCCGCCGGCAACAGCCATGGAACACCCGTTCTGCCTTAGGCTTTCGCAAGCGAGATGGATCGCGGTAAGCGAACTGCTGCAGGCGGTATTGACCGTTAAGCTAGGACCTGTCAGGTTGAAGAAATGCGATGCCCGGTTTGCGATCTGCCAATCGGTCCGATTCGAATGAAGCGCCGCCTGCTCCAACGACGGCATTTGCCAGCCATATTGGCTGTACATCGTTCCGGCAAACACGCCGATACCGACCTGCTCCCGGTTCTGCCAATGCTGTATCGCCGATTTGGAATAACCTGCACTCTCGAACGTTTCCCAGACCGTCTCGAGGAAGAGCCGGGCTTCTGGGGGAAGATCCCGAGCTTCTTCGGCATCCATTTCGAACAACCGATGGTCAAAGCGATCGACTGCATCTAAAAACCCGCCGTAATACGGGGCCCTCTGTTCGGTTTCTTTGACCGACGACCCCCGAAGCAACGTTCGGCACCATCGGTCAGCAGGCGCTTCCGTAATGCAGTTCTCTCCCGACCTGAGCCGCTCCCACAGCTCCTCCAATTGATTGGCTTTCGGGTATCTACCCGCTACCCCGATTATGGCGATACCTTCCTGCTTCAAGGCACTCGAATTCACATCCTGCCGTTGCGTATCGACGAACGCTTCACGGACAGAGACCGGTCCGGAGGGCGGCGTTACGGAAATATGCGGGGCAGGAGGCTGCTCTATAACATCCACCTGCCATGATTTTCGAATCTGTTCCGCATAATGATCGGCCAAATAAGCAGCTGCCTCATGGACAGTGTTATGTTCAAAAAGGAGCGTTTTGGGCAACTCTCCGGTCAGCTTCTCCAGCTCGCGGATCAGATCGAGCTGCATGATGGAATCCACGCCGTATTTATCGAATGCCGTATCGGGGTGAATATCGTCCGCAGGTATCCCGATAATACCGGCCAGCTTCTGTTTTACCCATACCGTTAATTCGTCCCGAAGCACCGCGCCATGATGATGAGCTTTAGGCTTTCTTGGTCGGGCAGGACGGTTCACCAAACGGATGTGGGCCCTTAACCGTTCTGGATCACCATGCATGAAAAGCAGTTGATCCCGGTCGGTGCCAAATGCCCGATACAAAGCCTGCATACCGTTCATTGCGTTCATGGGAGCCATACCGATCCTGTCTCTTAGGCTCTGCTCCGTTTCGCGAGTAACTCGCATACCGCCATCCTGCCATAATGGCCAGTTAATGGAGAGCATTCTGCCTTTTCGGCCTCCGGCGGATGATTGACCGTTTCGATATGCAACGTAGGCATCCATAAAGCCGTTCGCCGCAGCGTAATCGGCTTGTCCGTAATTGCCGAGCACAGCCGCTGCAGCGGAGAATACAAGCACCCAGTCGACATCCAGCTCCCGGGTTGCTTCATCCAAATGGACAACTCCCTTTACCTTCGCACCCATAACATCAGAAACCTGAGTCTTGGTTTTATGAACAAGAAGACTGTCTCTCAGCAAGCCTGCGGCATGAATGATTCCGTTCAGCCGCCCATACTTGGACCTGACGGCTTGGATGACGGCAACGGTCTGCTCCTTATCGGATACGTCCATCTGCATGTACACCGCTTGTGCGCCTAACCTTCCTAACGCGGCAAGCTTATCGTGGATCGCTGTACCGGCCGGCGTTCTTCCAGCAAGCACAAGCGTCGGAGAGACGACCTTCCCTGCGATCTCCTGGGCAAGTGCATAGCCCAGACCGCCGGCACCGCCTGTAATGAAATAAACGCCCTCATGCTTCCACGGAATGTCCACCGCCGAAGGTATCTCCTCTCGTTCAACCCAATGCTGAACCTGTCGAATGCCCTTGCGATAACGAATCATAAAGTCTTCCGGGCAGCTCTTGTTCTCGAGAAGCTTCCGAATCAAGTCCTCCGCTCGAACATTTTGTTCCAGCTCGATGTACTGCCCGATGAAACCGGCATACTCCAGACATGCCGTCCGAAGCAATCCGGTCAGACCCCGGAACAGCCAATCGCTTTCCGAACTGAACGAAGCAATCTGGATCAGCGTCTCCTGGTGAACGCCTTCCGAATGGATAGATTTGAGTTCTTCCATCATTTGAACGGCGTAGGTCTCGTAACGCTCCGTTATTTCCGCTGCACGGCCTGCGCTAAGCGTCACATATCGGTTTATGCCAGCTTCCGATTGCACGAAGTTGACGATCGATTCATTCGGTTCGCATAGGAAGACAATATGCCGCGATGCCGTTTCGGAGTCGTCTTCACCGACGGCCTCCTTTTCTACCCATACCGGCTCCCACAAGAGTGTTTCATTTCCTTGTTCGGCTGCTACACCTTCCAATTTGGGCTCCCGGAATGCTAGACCAATAAGCCGTGCACAAACGTTCCCTTGCTCATCGCACAAATCAATGTCGACCTGCCGGGTCCGTTCATCGAACGGCGCATTCGCGTTCCGCCTTATATGGGCCCACATGTCCGATGTACAGCTCCTATAAACACGAAGCTCCTTAAGTGCAAAAGGAATGACCGATTTAATCCGGTCAAGAACGCGGCTTCTGTCCGCGAGGTCCGCCGTGGCTACGACGCCCGCCGCTTGAAGCGCTGCATCCAGCATTCCGGGATGAAGCCCGTAATGACGAGCCGTTTCCTGGGCGGCTACCGGCAGCCGAAGCTTGGCCAGCGCTTGTTCCTCGCCGATATATAGGCGTTCGATGCATTGGAAGGTCGGACCGTAATGCATGCCGATCTGCCTGAAAGCCGTATAACACTGCTGTGCATCCAGCATCGCCAAGCCACACTTCAGCCGGATTGCATCCAGGGTAACATTCTCCGCGCGAGAAAACGGTACGACCGCAGCTTTGCCGTGGTGGCAGCGTACCGCTTCGTCCTTGTCGGCAGTGGCTACGGCGTATATTTCATAGTCAATGGTACCGTTATCCCCGGTATTCATATGAAATTCAAGCTCCGTATGCGGACCGTCCACGCTATAAGGCCGGGTCCAGAACAGATCTTTCAATCTGACTTCATAGTCTCCACCGCTTGATTCCAATGCCATCCCGACAGCAGCCCGGGCCATTTCCAGAAAGGCTACACCCGGTAATAACGATCGTCCCATAATGACGTGATCCGCCAGAAAAAACTCGCGCCCGGTGAACGTGGAGCGAAAGCCTGTTCCTTCAAGCGCTGGTATTTTACGGTGAAGCAGTGGATGTAGATCGGCGCCCTCCGGCGGTCTTGTCCGTACAGTTGGCCTTGCCGAGGATTCAGGCACCCAATAACGTTCCCGCGCAAACGGATAAACAGGAAGCGCCAGTCTGATATAACGACCATCCGCGAATAAACGGTCGAATGACATCTCATATCCTTGCGTATACAGCTCCAAAATCGACGCAATCTGTTCCAAATAGTTTATTCGCTCAGTTTCCCGCGCACACGCATCCATACAGGCATAGCCATAATGATCGCTCGGGAGCGTCTCTAGAGGCAGCTCGGCTCCGGGATCGGATTGAAACAGGTCTACAGCTTGCCCGTTCTCCAGCCATGCGTTCAACCGCTCCGCCAATTGTCCGGCGTTCTGCACGAGGCAGGCGAGCCTGTGCGGAAAGTGCTTTCGGCCCAGAAGAAGCGTAAAGCTTACATGTCCAAGATCGACATCTGGTTCGCCTTTGATGTACGCCATCATTTGTTCCGCTTGCCTGCGCAGTTGTCCGGCTGTCCGCGCCGACAGTGCGATGAGGTAGGCGGGCTTGTCCGTACGCGGCGGTGCCGTATCCGGAGCTTCCTCGATTACCATATGGGCGTTCGTTCCGCTAAATCCGAATGCGCTGATGGCGGCTCGGCGTTTCCCCCCTGCCTCAACCTCCCAATTCTTCAGCGATGTATTGATGTAAAATGGACTATCAGATGCCTCTATGTTTCCATTGATCGATTGAAAATGTAGCGATGGAGGCAGCTTCCGATGCTTCATGGCCAGCAAAATTTTCAGCAAGCCCGCAATTCCTGCTGCCGCTGTCGTATGTCCAATATTCGTTTTGATCGAACCCAATGCACAATATCCGGTTTTGCTCGTATGCTGACGGAATGCCCGGTTGAGCGCTTGGTACTCGATCGGATCGCCCAACCGGGTTCCGGTTCCATGCGCCTCGACCAATTGAATGTCCGCCGGGTTAAGACCGAATGAATCATACACCTGACGCAGCAGCATTTCCTGAGACCTCGCGCTTGGTGCCGTTATCCCGTTTGTTGTCCCGTCTTGATTCGTGGCGCTGCCGCGGATGACGCCATAGATGGAATCGCCGTCTTTCAGCGCATCCCGCAGCCGTTTCAACACGACGACACCTACACCCTCGCCCGGAACGAATCCGTTGGCACGGTCGTCGAATGTATAGCATCGCCCATCTGCGGAGAGCATTCCCGCCCGGGTTGCGCTAATATAGAAGCCTGGCGTAGGCTGAAGAAACACCCCTCCGGCAATGGCGGCCTCGGTCTCCCGGCTCCACAAGCTCTGACAAGCCAAATGGATGGCCACAAGCGAGCTGGAGCACGCGGTATCTACGGTTACTGCAGGCCCCTGCAGATTGAGATAGTACGATAGACGTGCGGGAATAACGGACCCTGCGTTACCCCACATCGCTTGTGCCGGAGGCCGGCCCTCGATCAGCTCGGCGTAATAATTCATATTAAATCCGGCATAAATCCCGCAAGCTCGTCCATCCATTCCCTTTCCGGCATAACCGGCATGCTCCAGCGCCTTCCAGGCCTCTTCCAGAAAAAGCCTTTGCTGCGGGTCCATATAGGCAGCTTCCGTTGGGGAGATGTTAAAAAATAACGGGTCAAAAAGATCAAAGCCTTCGATGAAGCTGCCGAAATTGCAGAAAGAATCGTTTTCCATATAAGAAGACAAGTCCCAACGTGTTACCTTCTCCACGAGGTTGTCGCCATTTTCCAAGTGCTTCCACAATTCCTCGAGTGTATCTGATTTGGCAAATTTACCACTCATGCCGATGATGGCGATCGGCTCTTTATAAAAGGCCTCTCCCAACTGGTCCGTACTATCGGAGGAAACGTTTTTCTTCTCTTGCTGCACGGGCGGCTTTCGATTGCCTGCCTCCTTATCAGAGGACATGGAAGGTACGTTGCCATCTGTTTCTGCCCATTGAGCCGTAATAACCGGACCGAACGCACTCCACAAATAATCGGTCAATTTCCGGATCGAGCTGTAATCGAACAAAATCGTCGTGGATAAGGCGGTCCCCAAGACGTTGTTGATCTGCTTAACGAATTGAACCCCGGTAATGGAATCCAAACCGTAATCGGAGAACGATTCATCCGTATCGATGCGCTGTTTATCGAGCTTTAGCGATACGGACAAGTTTTCCATTAATATACTCCGGATACGGCGTTTAAATTGTCCTTCGTCCATTGCTTCATGTACAGAGACAGCGTCTTTCTCCGTCTTCTTCACCGTGATGGAAGCAGAACCTGTCGCTGCCTCCATCCATGCAGCATCAGCTTCGCTGATTCGCGCTTGGCGAACGATACCGTCGCTTTGGGCAATAATGATCTGCTGCCCCAGCGCATGAGCTTCCTTAACGGGGAACAGCACGTGCTGAAAGCCTTCTTGACTCAAAACCCTTCTCCAGGTTTCCGGGTAGAGGCCCGGACAGCCCGGGATCCGAAGCATATGATCCTCATATAGCCACCACCCTTGCAGCAGCCCGAATGTCAGATGGGCAAACAACGAATTGCCGCTGATCTCATTGATGAGCAGCAGACCGTTTTTTTTCAGCAGCGTCTTGGCATTTCTGAGGGTTGACCGAATATTGGCCGTCGCGTGAAGCACATTTGACGCAAGTACAAGATCGTAGACGCCTGTTTGAATTTGCTGCTCGGCGCAAGGCTTCTCGACATGATAGAGCTGGCAGGTCAAGTATGGCGCCTTCGTTCCAAAGACGGCTTCGGCATGCCGAAGAAATCCTTGCGAAATGTCCGTATACTTATACTCCGCTATCCGGTCCTGATAGGGCGTAAGCTTACGGATCACCATGGCGCTCGTCCCGCCTGTGCCCGCACCGATTTCCAGCAATCGAAACCGCGCATGCGGATTTTGTTTCAAACTTGCTTCGATATAGGCAACAACCGCATTAGCCATTCCCTCATTAAAGTAATCCGCAATCTCATTGTCTTTATAAATTCCTTCAACCAATTCCATGGAAGAGTTAGGAAAAAGGACATCTGTAGCCGGCAGCTTGCCTGTTAAGATGTCCGGTAGCTGATGAAGCACCGCATCAAGCAAGGTGACCCGCGCACGCAAGCTTGCATCTTCCAGCCAGGCCTGTTTGCGGTTATTCCACTCGCTCCATGCGGTTTCCAGCCCGGTGCTTCGATCGTTAGCAAAATAAGCCGTATCCTTCATCCTCAGCCAGCCATGTTCTGTTAGAACGGCCAGGGTGTGCTCAAACCAGCGCTCATATTTACCGTCCATTCCTGCTGCTGCCATTGATGCGGACGTAATAGCACCGGCTTCCGCAAATTCCCCCATGGTTCGAAGCTGCTGCCATAGCAGCCGGCTTAGCAGTTCTTCCATTTCCTTCATACAGAAGCCTCCATCTCCGATTTTTACCGAATCCGGTTGTTTATCCGATCTGCTCCGCAAGGAAGGCCTCCAACTGTCCAAGCGTTGCCTGTTGAAGGAGCGTATCGCTTGTCATAGCAAGCTGATAGTGATCGGAGATCCACCGGGAAAATTCGGCCAGCTTAACAGGGTCGAATCCATACTCATAGAATGGGATGTCCGCTTCGATTTCTTCCGCTTGCACATTCAATATGCTCGCTGCCGCCCGTAGCAGGGAATTTCCAAGCCGGTCCGCCGACTCTCCCTCTCTAAGCAAGTCCGAAGCTTCAGCCTTCGGAACCGCGGGCAAACGAAGATGATTGACAATATGCTCGAAAGACAGGCTGTCCTCTTCCGGATAAGCTTCCAGCTCATCGGCGATCGACAGGCCAAACGTTTCGTTACCTGCCTCCGTTTTCATCAGGGCAAGCTGATCGAAAGGTCCGGCAAGCAGCGATTCCAGCGCGTCCATCGCCTCGCCCGGTTCAATGGAGACAATGCCTGCTTGCGCCATTCTCCGGCGGTAATGCTCTGACGACACAGCGCCCGTGCTGCCCCAATAGCCCCAGTTCATGATCTTCACGGCGCATGGCCACTCCGTCGCCAGACGCTGCGCGAACGCATCCTTGAATGTGCAGCCTGCCGCATAGTTGCTCTGCCCCTCCTGCTTTAGAAACGCGTTCATTGATGAGAAGAACAGGACAAAGTCCAGCTTTTCATGGCCGAATATTTGTGCCATTCGTACGCTCACATCTGTCTTCGGGCGCAATCCCGCAACGAACCGCTCCTCTTCCATGTTCGCCAGGCTTTGATCCAGCAGTACGATGGCCGAGTGGACCAGTCCGTGGATGCGTCCGTATCGGTTTATTATTTCCTCATACGCCCGCTCCATCGCCTTCCCGTCAGTCGCATCCGCTTGGATATAGCGTGGAGCCGGTCCAAGCTCCGCCAGCCGATCGATCTTGGCCTGTATGCCGGTATCCTTCCCCCGTCGCCCGATCCAAACGATGTTCGCCTGATAACGCCGAATCATATATTCGCTCCAAACTTCTCCGATGCCGCCCGTACCGCCGATGACTACATAGACGCCACCCTTCTTGTATACGGTAGCTGCAGGCTTGGTCATGCGCACCGGCATCAGTCTCTGCCGGTACCATTCCCCGGACCGGTACGCCCATCCATCGCCCCGCGCATCCGGCGGGAGTGCGAACAGTTCCTCGAGCGGCCAGCCGTTATCCGTCTCCATGTCCGCAAGACAAACGGACCAGTTCGGATATTCCTTGGCCATTGAGCCGATTAGCCCATGGAGGCTTGCATGGGCAGGCTTAATCGCTTCGCCACGGTAAACCTGGACGGTTCGAACCGTGATGATGCTCCACCGTAACGGCTTCATGCCATATCCAAGGGCCAACAAGGCTTTTAGGGTCCGAAACAGGAACAGTACCCCTTCACGCTGCGCCTCCAACATGGCCTCCGATTGCGCTATTTCTATCGAATCATCCGGAGCAATCCAGATCAAATGCCCGATCGGACCGGACAGTTCCAGCTTCCGTGCCAATTCCGTCGTGTTCTCTCCCGCATGCAACTGTACAT
This sequence comes from Brevibacillus sp. Leaf182, assembly GCF_001423865.2. Classification (NCBI taxonomy): domain Bacteria; kingdom Bacillati; phylum Bacillota; class Bacilli; order Caryophanales; family Paenibacillaceae; genus Brevibacillus; species Brevibacillus sp. Leaf182. The sequence continues at coordinate 302,256 of NZ_LMPN02000017.1, forward strand.
CCGATGCATCCTCCACATGCCGCCTGATCTCCGCGACCCTTGCTGCCGTACCGCCAATAATAACTGTGCGGCCATACGGCTTCCGATCAGCCGCGCTTCTTACTGTCGATGGTGCAGGGTCCCACACTGGCACGAGTAATCCGTTTTGGGCAAGCGGAGATCTAAATTCCTCAGCGGAAATAACCTTTGCCTTCTCATCAGGCTCAAGAGCAGGCTCGGAAGTATGTCGTTCTAAAGAGTGGAACGCCCCTGATTCATCCGAAGAAGATACCGACGGCAGCCAGTAACGCTCCTGTGCGAACGGATAGGTGGGCAGACTGACCCTCTCCGGCTTATCCCCTTCTTCATAGAGACTGCTCCAGTCGATATCCAGCCCTTTTACCCATAGATCCAGGAGCTTCGCGTATTTACCTTTGGCCATCCAGGCCCCGACCGCTTTCATCATATCTTCGTCCACCGCAATGAGCGCAACGGTTTCCCGGTTCTGTTTTACCGATCCTCTGTACAAATCCGGAATCCCTAGCTGCCCATCCACATATTGGATAAGCTTTGCCCGCAGCTCCTCGATCGTTCTTACGACGATGGCCATACGCTCTTCCATCGGCTCCCGGCCTACCTGGAGTGTGTAAGACATGTTAATCAGGAAAGAATCGTCATTTTCAAGGTCTTTATTAACCGCTTGCAGCAGATGCCGAGCCCGTTCTTTTAATTGGTCTTCACTTCTGGCGGAGAGCACGATCATGCATTCTCGCTGAGCTTTTGGCGCATGCACGGCACGCTTACGATCCGGAATATACTCGGCAACGATGAGATGTGCGTTCGCACCGCCGGCTCCGAATGAGGAAAGGCCGGCCATTCTCGGCTGCTCCTCGATTTTCCCGTCAAGCACCATCACCGGACGCTCCCACTCCCCTAGCTCCCGCTGTACCTGAAACGGCGTAGTAGCAAAATCGATAAAAGGGTTGGGCGTGTCGGCATGCAGCGACGGTACCAGCTTCCGGTGCTTGAGCTGCAGCAGCACCTTGGTCAGGCCCGCTATGCCTGCGGCACTTTCACAGTGACCGATATTCGATTTCACGGAACCGATCGCACAATATTGCTTGTCCTCGGTATAAGCTTCAAACGCTTTAGAAAGCCCGGCAATTTCAATCGGATCTCCAAGAGATGTACCCGTACCATGGGCCTCTACATAGCTGATTGACCTCGCGTCTATACCCGACTCCTTCAACGCGCGCGCAATTGCGGAAGCCTGCGCATTCGGATTCGGAACATAATAACCGTTCGTTCTCCCGCCGTGATTAATAGATGTCCCCTTAATGACACCATAAATCTGGTCACCATCAGCGATGGCCTTCGCAAGCGGTTTCAACAAGACGGCTCCAACGCCTTCCCCGGGGACATAGCCGTCTCCGCCGGCTCCGAAGCTTTCGCAACGGCCTTTGGTGGACAGGAAATTGCCTTGGCCAAGCAACAGATATTTGTTCGGATGCAGCGAGACGTTTACGCCGCCGGCAATGGCTGCATCGCACTCACCCCTTTGCAGGCTGTGGCATGCAAAATGGATGGCCGTGAGCGAGGACGAGCACATCGTATCAACAGCAACGCTCGGACCGTGAAAATTACAAACATACGATACCCGATTTGCAATCGACGCCGGACTTCCGCTCAGCGCGACCGGATTACCGTTCATCGTCTCCCGAACTCCGTAAAGCTGGTACTCCTCGTACATGACGCCTGCGAATACCCCTACACTGGAGCTCTCACCGTCCCCTTGTCTTCCGGCAAGACTGTCCCGGGTGTAGCCAGCATCCTCGATTGTTTCATAGACACACTGCAAAAAGAGCCGCTCCTGAGGATCCATAAGCTCTGCTTCACGCGGCGAAATATTAAAAAATAACGGGTCAAACTGATCGACGCCCTCCAGAAACCCGCCCCACTTGCCATTTGTTTTGCCGGTCGTTCCTTTGTCAGGGTGGAAATAAGGGGTATGATCCCACCGTTCCTTTGGAATTTCTGTCACGCAATCGACACCCTTTTGCAGCAGTTCCCAAAACTCATCCATATTTCTCGCACCCGGATATCTGCCGGCAACACCAATTATCGCGATATCAAGGGGAGCGCTGCCGGGAAGGCTGCGCTGCTTAGGGACGGCATTCTCGCTTTCCTTCTCTGGTAAAAGTACCGTTTGCCGCGCGGCAGAATGTTCCGGCATACGCGCCTCTTCCTCTAGCACCTTCGGCTGAGGACGATCTCCGAATAATTGCGCACAACGTGATTCGTACCGCTGTATGAAAAACTTCGCCAAGTCACGCAGATTTTGATATTCAAAAAACAGCGTTTTCGGCAAGGAGCCGAATAGACGCTCGAGCTGTCCCGTCAATTGCATGACGATAATGGAATCCAGCCCGAACGTCATCATGTGCGCATCCGCTTCCACCCGATGCAGAGGCAGCCGGATGACGGAGGAAACGATCTCCCTCACTTTTAGGAGGACCCGTTCTTCCACTTCGGTCGAAAGGGTGTCCATTGCCGATTCGTACTGCTGCACGTCATCCGACGATACTTGGATATCCCCTGTCAGGGCTTGCTCCAATCGATCAGCACTTCCGGCCGCGACGATCACATTCGACGAACCGATTGCCATCGCCTGATCGAAGGCCCGGATTCCGGCTTCGGTAGACATCGGAATCAATCCAATCGCCTTGGCGAGCTCACGCTCCGCATGCTCGCCTGCCCGCATGCCGCCTTCTTGCCATAACGGCCAGTTAATGGAACAAGTATGGCCTTTTCTTTGGCCCTCCGAGGCAAGTCTGCTGCGGAAGGCGGCATACGCGTCCATAAACGCGTTCGCCGTGCTATAGTCCGCCTGCCCGGGATTGCCAAGCCAAGCAACCACAGACGAAAACATGACGAATACATCCAAAGGGATATGCTTCGTTGCTTCATCCAGGTGGACGAGCCCCGAAACCTTAGGAGCCAATACCGCATTCCATTCGTCCTTGCTTTTGCGAAGTAAATAATTATCCGCATGCACGCCGGCGCTGTGAAGGACCCCGTTCAATCCTCCGTATTCCGTCTCGATAGCGTGAACCAGCCACTCTACCTCCTCCTTCCGTGTCATATTGGCTTGCTTGTATACAATGTCGGCGTTTCCCGAAACTGAATTTTTGATCTCGTACAGCTTATATGGATCGTACTGTGCTCGGCCGGTCAGAATGATCGTCGCTCCGCGTACGGCTCGGGCGATTTCCTGCGCAAAAATGATACCCAAGCCGCCTGCTCCGCCCGTAATGAGATAAACGCCATCGTCCTTCCATAACCGGGAGTTCGTTCCCTCTCCAGGAGCCCGCCTCTTGAGTGTCATCACCATACGACGGGAACCTTGATAGCCGATATGCGTATCCTCGGGATGATCGAGATTATCGTGAAGCTTTTGCACGATTGCGTGCTCTGTATCGTCTTGCGATACTTCGATCAATTGCCCTGACATATGCGGGTTTTCCAGACACATCGTTTTTAGCAGCCCGCGCAGTCCCGCTAGCAGCTCGCGTCCGCTACCGGGGGTATAAACGATCTGAATGACGCCTCTCCCTGTTACTTGGCGCAGCAAGCGCTGGGTCTCTTCGAAGATCCGTTGCGCGAAGCGGCTGAATCTCTGCTCCATGGCGTCCTCTTCGGCCGTCAGCACCAAGCAACGGACACTGGGAAACGCGCTTTCCACCGATGCTTGCAGCATGGGAGGGGGCTCGCACAGGATCACGGTATGCTCGGTTACCGGCGAAATCGCAATTCCAGGCTGCGGAGCTTTGTCCCTCCATTCCGGAACCATAAAAAGGACATCCTCTTGCCTGGTACCTGACTCCATAGCTCTGGCGCAATACCCCTTCATTCGTACGCAAATATTCCCCTGCTCGTCCAGCAGATCGATGTCAAGGCTTGGAAGCTGATTGTGTCGACCGCTGCCGCTGCTAAAGCGGGCGAAAGCCCACATAACAGGCAGGCATTCATTCAGCAGCTCCAACTCCTTTAGCGCAAAAGGAAGCGGCGGCGAGGTACCTGGTTGGTAGCCGACTTCCGTATCGAGTCCGAGCAGCAAGCATGAAGCTGCCTGCAGCGCGCCGTCCAGCAAGCTCGGGTGCAGCGCAAAACTCTGCACAGACGCAGCTAAGGATTCGGGAAGCACCAGCTTCGCAAGCGCCTTGCCCTGTCCGGTGAGCAGAATGTCCATGACCTGATGAGAAGGACCATAATTGACACCGATCCTATTAAATGTCTCGTAGCATTCCGTCCGGCTGATCGAACGTGTAGCACATTCCTTTAGCAGCCGGTCAATCGGAATGCGCGGCTGCTCACCCGGCTCCTCCAGGCATACGGAGCCTTCACTGCATAAGACGGTTTCGGCTTCTGCCGGACCGTATACCCGAAAAGCAATATCGCCGTCGGTTGACGGTGTCAGCGTAATTTCGGCCGAAACGGCTGCAGCCCCTGCCGTAATAGGCTTAGCCCATATCACATTTTTGAGCCGGATCTTCTTTCCGCTGTATTCCCCATCGCTTACGGCCGACTGAACGGCCGCCCTTGCCATCTCTAAATATGCAGCTCCTGGCAGCACCCGCTGCCCATGCACCACATGGTCTTCCAAGAAAAACTCTTTGCCGGTAAAGATCGACGTAAACCGTTGTTCGGCAAACGTAGAGACATTCCGATGCAGCAATGGATGAAAAGCCTCCGAGGATTGCAAAGCTTCCTGTGCTCCTGCATGCGGACTGCTCTCGCCCTCGTTTACCCAATACCGCTCATCGGCAAAGGGGTACGTCGGAAGAGACACTCTGTTATAATTGCACCCCTCGAACAATTGTTCATAGTTCAAGGAATAGCCTTGGCTGTATAAGTCTGCCACGGCAGTCAGACTCTCGATAAACTTGGCACCTTGGTCGGCCGCTGCGCAAATGGCTATACATTCGTTGCCATACTGTTTCAGATCTGGCTTCTCCCGTTGCTCTTTCGTAAGGGCATCAGATCCATAGATACCCGGACCTTCTCCATTCATCAGCCAAGTTTCAAGACAGTGAAGAAGCTCCTCCGTATCCCTGGCCAAGAAGGCGAGCCGGTCGGCAAAATGTCTCCGTCCGAGAAGAAGCGTTAAGCTCATATCCCCGATGAATATACTGCCGTTCTCCCGCCTGCAAAACGCAGCGAGTCGTTCCGCTTGCCTGCGCAACTGCTCACCTGTCCGGGCCGACAGTACAATCAAGTAGAGAGAGTGCTGCCGCTTACCGCGTCTAATATGCGGCGGAGCCTCCTCAATGACCGCATGGGCGTTCGTGCCGCTGAAGCCAAACGAGCTGACAGCAGCGCGGCGCGGCGTGCCGGGCTCCGTCTCCCAAGCCCGAATGGACTTGTTGATGAAAAACGGACTGCCTTCCAGGCGGATATTCGAATTGATGCGCTCTGCGTGCAGCGACGGCGGCAGTTGCTTATGCTTCAAAGCAAGCAATATTTTCATAACGCCGGCTACTCCGGCAGCGCCGACCGAATGGCCGATATTCGTTTTGATCGAACCAAGAGCGCAATAATGCTCCTTATCCGTATAATGCCGGAACGCACGCGTTAAGGCCTGGAACTCGATCGGATCGCCCAGTCTTGTTCCCGTTCCATGTGCCTCCATCATTTGGATCCCCTGCGGATCGAGCTGGAAGCGGTCATACACTTGGCGCTCCAGTCGTTCCTGGGATTTGGCGCTTGGCGCTGTAATGCCGTTGGTCGTCCCATCCTGATTAATTCCGGAGCCCCGGATGACACCATAAATATGGTCGCCGTCTGCCAATGCGTCCTTCAATCGCTTCAGCATCACGACACCAACCCCTTCGCCGGGTACAAAGCCGTCCGCCCGTTCATCGAACGTATAGCAGCGGCCGCTCGGCGAGAGCATGCCAGCTCGAATGGCGTTTTCATAAAATCGAGTCGTCGCTTGCACGAAAACACCGCCTGCCAATGCCATTTCGACCTCATTGGACCAAAGCGCTTGGCAAGCCAAATGAATAGCCGTCAGCGAGCTAGAGCAGGCCGTGTCAATCGTAACCGCAGGCCCCTGCAGATTAAGAAAGTAAGCGATACGGGATGGGATTACGGATATGGCGTTCCCCCAAAACGATTGAGCCGGTGGATGATTACCGAACAATTCATTGTAATCGCTTCCACAGCATCCGACATAGACCCCGCATTGCCGGCTTGAAGCGGCCGATCCCGCGTAGCCCGCATCCTCAAGCGTTTTCCACGCTTCTTCGAGAAACAGCCTTTGCTGAGGGTCCATATACGATGCTTCCAGTCCCGAAATATTAAAGAACATTGGATCAAACCGGTCGATATGGTCCAAAAAGCTGCCGTCGCGGCAAGCATCCGAGCCGCTCCACGCCAGGTGGGAAGAAATATCCCAGCGGGTGATTGGGCCCACCAAATCATGGCCGCTTGCGATATGCTGCCACAGCTCGTCCGTCGTTTCCGAGCCGGCAAACCGTCCGCTCATCCCGATAATCGCAATGCCCTCCGCCGTCATCGGGTCACGAGCAATCTCCTGCTCTTGCTCCGCAGTTTCGATTACGACGCTGTCGGCTACAACATTAGCTGCTTCTGCTTCTACTTTTGGTTCAAGCACATTTTTATGTATAAAAACATCCATATAAGCCGACTGGATATGTGCAGTCAATTCGTTCACGGAGGAGTAGTCGAACAGACTCGTTGTTTCCAGCTCCACCTTTAGCGCCTCGTTCAATATACGCACCAGATGAATGCCAAGGATGGAGTCGACACCGTAATCGGCAAACGATTCGTCGTCTTGAATAATATCGGTACTCACCTTCAACGATTCGGCCAGTTTCTCTCGAATAACCGCTCGAATCGATTCCGATATCGCGTGCTGGTCGATGTCCTGAACGTTCGCCGCTTCTACCTTGGCAAGCGGCGCTGGGTAACCATGCTGCGTTTCGATCCGATCCAAGCGTTCCGAAGACGAAGCCCGGTATCCCGCAGGCTCTGCAACACCGGCAGAGGCCGGACGTTTTTCAAGCTGTCGAACGATGCCGTCGCTCTCTGCAATGACAATTTGCTGCCCCCATTCATGTCTGCCTTCAGCAGGGAAAAATACATGCCGAAAGCCCTCCGCCTCCAGCACCCGCTTCCATGTCTCGGGGTACAAGCCGGGACAGCCGGGTATTCGGAGCTCTGCATCCTCATACTTCCACCAGCCTTCCAGAAACCCGAAGGTAAGATGGGAGAACAGGGAGTTGTCATTTAATTCATTGAGAAGAAGCAGCCCATTCTTTTTAAGTGCGGCTTTGGCATTGCGCAGTGTTTGCCTGATCTGCTTTGTAGCATGAAGAACATTCGTCGCAATCACCAGCTCATAGGCTCCCGGCTCTATGTGCTGCTCCGCTAGGGGTTTCTCCAGATCGAATATTTGACAGGTCAAATACGGATTGTCAGGCCGGTATTCTTTCTCGGCGTGCATAAAAAAAGCGCGGGACAGATCTGTGTAGCAGTACTCCTCAATATTCGCCTGGTACGGTTTCAGCTTGCGAAAGACCATCGCGCTCGTTCCGCCCGTGCCGGCGCCGATCTCTAAAATCCGGATGCGTACCGATGCGTCCTGACGCTTTCGTTCTTTTACATAATCGACCACGAAGTCTGCGATCACTTCATTGAAGTAATCCGCGGCCAAATTGTTCTTGTAAATCCCCTCCGTCAGCGCCATGGAGGCTTGAGGGAATATAACATCGGTTGCAGGCATTTTGCCCGTAATAATCTCCGGCAGCGCCTTAAGCGTGGCTTCAGCCAAGACGGCCTGCGCTTTAAGATTCGGGTCGGCGAGCCACTCCGTTTTTTGTCGGTCCCATTCTGCCCAGATGGTCTCGATATGGACAAGCGATGTATCGTAAACATCGATATTGCCGCCGCTAACCTCGAGATAACCGTGCCGCGCAAGTGCGGCGACACTTTCTTCCAGCCATCTTTCGTATATCCCGCGCAAGCCGGCAGATGCTTTTAGCGCATCCATTGTCGTATTTCGTTCCCTAAACATGCCAATCGATTGCAGTTGACCCCAGAGTAGCCGGCAAAGAAGCGGATCGTTCCACTTCATTTGCAGACTTCCAACCTTAAATCCCGACATTAGCAGGCCATCCTTTCTTTTATTATGCATCGCCTTCGGATATTGGGTATTAGCTCTTGTCAGCGCCGATTCTTATTGCCTCGCGCACACATGAACCGATCTGACGCAGCGATGCTTGAGCAGACAGCTCGGCCGGCTGTAAATCGATATGATACTGCTGGTTTACGGATATGAGCATTTCGTTAAGAACGACCGCATCGACCCCGTATTCCTCCAGCCGAGTATCCACACCAATTTCACCGAAATCCACTTGAAGCCATTCAGCGGCTAAACCGGATAAATACGTCAGCACAGGATCGGCTGTCTCATCGTCCGATACCAAAGAAGCAGCTACAGGATACTCCTGCTCCGATGCACTGCGCCTCTTTCGCTCCGATATCAGCCGTTGGATATTGGACGAGAGCTGTTCCGGATAGTTTGCAATCCATTCATCATGCTTCATATCAATTAGCGGATAAGGCTTTGTTGTTTTGATTAGCATCATTTGGTCAAACGGCCCAGCAAGGAGCGTCTCCAGTGCGTCCATCGCTTCTTCCGGCTCGATGGAGCCAACCCCTGCTTGTGCCATGCGCTTTCGGTAATGTTCCGAGGAAACGATGCCTGTGCCTCCCCAGTAGCCCCAGTTTATGACCTTCACTTTGCATGGCCATTCCATCGCCAGACGCTGTGCGAATGCATCTTTGAAGGTGCACCCCGCCGCGTAATTGCTCTGACCTCCGGGTTTTGCAAAAGAGTTCATGGAAGAGAAGAACAAGACGAAATCCAATGGTTCCTTTCCGAATGCCTGTACGATCCGTACGCTCACGTCCACCTTTGCCGTCAATCCCGCTGCGAACCGTTCCTCCGACATATTCGCCAAACTTTGATCCAAAAGCACAATTGCCGAGTGTATGACGCCATGGATCTGTCCGTAGCTGGATTTTATGCTCTCGTACGCGAGTTTCAGTGCCTTCCCGTCCTTTGCGTCTGCTTGGATGTAGCACGGAGACGGCCCCAGTTTTGACAGCCGATCGATCTTCTCCTGAATACTGGCATCAATCTCCCGCCGGCCAATCCAGACGATGTTCGCCTGATACCGGCGAATCATATATTCGCTCCATGCTTCTCCGATTCCGCCGGTTCCGCCGATTACCGCATAGACCCCTCCCTTCCGATAGGCTGTACCTTCGGGTTTGGGGATCTGCGCCGGGATCATTTTCTGCCGGTACCACTCCCTGGACCGGTATGCCCATACGTCGCCCCGCTCATCAGGCGGTAATGCGATCAACTCTTCAATCGGCCAAACTTCTTCCCGCTCCAAATCGGCAAAGCTAACCGACCAGTTCGGATATTCCTTGGCCATCGAGCCGATAAGCCCATGCAGGCTCGCATGGGCCGGCTGAATCGTTTCCTTCTGGCATACCTGCACCGTTTGGAATGTGATGACGCTCCACTTTAACGGCTTTGCACCATATCCAAGCTTCAGCAGCACTTTGATGATCCGAAACAGGAACAGCACGCCTTTATGCTGCGCCGCAAGCATCGCATCCGATTCCGCTGACTCTATCGAATCCTCAGGCGCAATCCAAACAAAATGGCCGATCTCGCCGCACTGGCCCAGCTTTCGTGCCAATACTTCCGGGTCATCCTCCACCTGCAACTGTACATCCTGCGCATTCGGAATAACCCGCCATATCTTGTCACGGCTCGCTGCCGAACCTCCAGCTATTACGGTTCGTAGGTTCGGAGCATCCGTTTTACGTGCAACCGGTGTGATCGGGTCCCATAGCGGCACCATTAATCCCGCATATGCCTTTGACGCCTCCGGTTTTGCAGGATCTGAGACGCCGCCGGCGAACCCGCCCTCAAGCGGCCTTAGGACGAATCCCTTGATGCTCACACAGACGCTGCCATCCTCATCGCATACATCAATACGGAGACGTTTAGCCTTTTTGCTGTCTTCCGTATCTTCCTGGCTTACAATCGCCCAAGCAGCAGAAGCGCACGGACGTATAATTTCGAGCTCTCTCAGCGTAAAAGGCAGCAAGGGCTTGTTGCTTTCACCAACGGTCGTTTGTCCGGCATTTGAATAACTGTAAACCGCCGTCTGCAGAGCGGCGTCCATCAAGCTCGGATGAAGAACAAAGTGATTTCGCGTATCGGAAATGAGTTCCGGCAGCAACAGCTTAGCAGCGATAATGCCGTCCATTTGATATAGTTGCTCAATTCCTTGATGAGCCGGACCATAATGAAGACCCATCCCCCTCATACGTTCATAACAGACGAGCGATGGGACGGGGGTTAGCCCGGAGTTTAAGAAATCTTGAATTTGCTGTTTCCTGGAAGCCGGATCAGCCGAACGAAACGAGACATGACCTTCGCAATGAAGAACACGATCTTGCTCGGATTCACCGGATACGCTGTACACTTGAAAGCTACAGATATCGTCATTTTGAACCGAAAGCGACACATGAACCTCAACGGAGCTATCCGTCACAATAACAGGCTGCGACCACACCACCCGATTCAGGACGATACGTTTACGCTCCCCTAACCATTTCCTGCCGGCCTGTTCAGCCGCCTCGCGAACCATTTCCAAGTAAACGACACCTGGTAATACACGCTTCCCGGCGACGACATGATGAGCGAGAAAAAATTCCTCTCCTGTGAAAACCGAAGTGTAACGAACCCCAGCAAAGTCCGATGTGTTCCGATGCAGTACAGGATGAAGCTCACCTACACCTCCGCTGCCTGACGTCGGCACAATGGCGGATTCCGGAGTACTGCCCGTAATCCAGTATCGGTCTTTAGTAAAAGCATAGGCAGGCAGTCGAAGTCTGTTCAGGTCCATTCCTTCAAAGAGCGCCCATGCATCGAAGTCATAGCCCTTTACATACAGCTCTGCCAAAGCCGATATTTTCTCCCGATACTTTTGCGTATCATTCACACATTCACGGAGCTCCCGGATCAGTAGTCCTGCCAGCTCTTGAAAAAGCGCACTTTTGGTCTTTTCTATTTTTGATGCTTCTTGCTTCAAAAATTGCTGTGCTTCTTCCCTGTCGGACAACAGCTCCTTTAAACGCCCTCTAAGCTCCTCCACACTTTGAGCCGCGATAGCAGTACGAATGCCAAAGTGCTGCTTGCGCAACAGCAAGGCGGCACTTAGGTCCGCGGCTTCGCACTCGCTTCCTTCGCTGTCCAACCATGCGACTAACGTCTCGAGCGATAGAAGAAGCGATTTTTCAGACTTTGCGGAAAAACAAAATAGATGGCATGGCAATCCATGCTGCGCCATCTTGCGAGACGTCCGCTGCGGCGCTTCCTCGATCAGCACATGCGCATTCGTCCCTCCGAAGCCGAACGAGCTTACGCCGGCTCTTCTCGGAAGCAGCTGTTGATTATGATCCAGAAGCGGCTCCCATTCCCGCGGCTGGTCCACCACATAGAAAGGAGTCCCGGTTAATTCAACCCGATGGTTCAACGTTTTGAAATTTTGTAATCCAGGGAGTTTTCTATGCTTCATGGAAAGCAGCACTTTAATCACGCCCGCGATGCCTGCTGCGGATTCGGCATGCCCGATACTTGTTTTGGCTGAACCGATGCCGCAATAACGATGACTAAGCGGCTTATCCATCTCTGCTTCGAGTTTTTGAAACGCAAGCTTAAGGCCCTGAAACTCAATCGGATCGCCTTTAGGCGTCCCAGTGCCGTGTGCCTCCATATAATTCACCTGGTCCGGCGTTAGACCCGCTTTGCGGAACGCCTCCTCGATGACTTCAGCCTGCGCCTGTGGATTCGGATAAGTTAAGGTGTGTGTCTTGCCGACATGATTCACCGCGCTTCCTTTAATGACGCCATAGATTAAATCGCCGTCCTTTTCCGCCAGTGCCAAGGGCTTAAGCAAAATAAGTCCGGCGCCTTCACTGCGGACATAGCCATCCGCGTTATCATCAAACGTTTTACAGGAGCCCGTAGGTGACAGCATGCCGGTTCTGGAAAATGAAATATGGCGGGTCGGAGTCAGGATCAAACTGACGCCACCCGCCAAAGCCATGCTGCATTCACCGGTCTGCAGCGATTGAACCGCCAAATGAATCGCTTGCAGCGAACTTGAGCATGAGCTGTCCACTGAAAGGCTGGGCCCTCTCAGATTCATAAAATGGGATATTCGATTCGCGATAACAGTAGCTGCGGTTCCCGTCGAATAATGAGCTTCAATAAGGCTGGAAGGCCTCTCCTGCAGTTCCTTGTAATCCAAGTTGAACACGCCGATATAGACCCCTGTCTTGCTGCCCGATAACGTTGACGGGACGATCCCGGCATCTTCAAGACACGACCAGGAAAGCTCAAGCATCATCCGCTGCTGCGGGTCCATCACCTCCGCCTCTCTGGCCGATATGCCGAAGAACGCGGCATCAAAAGCGTCTACATCGTCAATAAAGCCGCCCCATTTGCTGTTGGTCTTCGCGTATTCAACTTTCGGATCTCCCCAATAGTCTCTCCAGTCCCACCGCTCCTTGGGAATTTCCCGGATGGATGAACGGCCCTCGATCAAATTGGACCAGTATTCATGATAATTCCGCGCTCCAGGTAGTCTGCAGGACATCCCGATGATTGCTATATCACCCATAACGTTCTCCTTCTCAGTCAATTGCCAACCAATTCGGAAATTCGGCGGTTCAACAGGGCTGCCGTTTCATTCAGCAGCATTTCGCCAATCTGATCAATATGACGGTTTCTCCAATGCTCCAGCTCCGTGCCCAGCACCCACTGGTTAAATGCTCCGAGCGCAGGACCGCAATGAATTTGGTAATCTACCTTATGTTCCTTGCTGCCCGTCATCGCCAACCGCGTCGAATAGGAGAAATACCACTTGAATATAAGGGCCATTTTATGCTTCGGATTCCGCTCCGCCTTCTCGATTTCGGCAGGAACTTTGTGTGCTATAACTTCCCGATAGATTTCTTCAAAGGAGCGATGGAAAAACTTATCCTGAATACGCTCCCTTGTCGCCTCGTCTATTTCTTCCAAGGCGTTGAAATGCCGGTACAGATCATACAATTTATTCGCTCTTGCGGGGAAAAACAGACCCTTCTTTAAAACCTGTATCTTGGCGCCGATTTCAAACATATCGCCCGCCGGTGCATAATCGGTATCCTGCACATTCGCCTGCTGCAGAAGGTCTTTAGCGGCATCACTAGTCGCAGCCTCCACCGTACATTGGTTAATAGAACCAGTCACAAGGAAATCCGCACCTAGCAATATCGCGGCAGCCGCCGCCTCAGGAGTTCCGATCCCTCCGGCAGCACCTACGGAAATCTCGCTCGTATAACCATGTTCGCGTACCATGTCGTCACGCAGCCTAATCAACGTCGGCATGAGCACATACGCGCTGCCTTGATCGGTATGTCCGCCCGAATCCGCTTCGACGCACAGATCGTCGGCAACCGGCACCATTTGCAGCAAGCGACCTTCTTCCTGCGTGATTTTACCTTCTTGAACAAGCCTCTCGATGATCCGCTCCGGTGCCGGTCTTAGGAAGTTGGATGCGACCTCCGGCCTGGAAACCTTGGCGATAATTTTGTTTCGAATCTCCACCGTTCCGTCCGCTCTTCTTGTCAGTCCCTTCGCCCGATATTTAATTAGCGCAGGAGTCATCGTAATGAAGGAAGAAGCCTCTATTACGGTTATGCCGTACTTCAAGTAAAGATCAGCAACCGCTTCTTCGAGAGCCTGGTTATCCGGATGGTGAAGAAAATTCATTCCATAGGGCTCGCCGCCGCGTAATTGGCGCTGAATGTCCCGAATCGCTTCCTCGATTTGCGTAATCCTTAGTCCTCCGGAGCCAAAGAAACAGAGCATGCCAGCCTTTCCGGCTTTCACAACCATTTCGGCCGAGGCAATCCCCTTGTACATGGCTCCCAAAACATAGGCATATTTCAGACCATACCGTTCCTTGAATGCCGGGCTGCCAAGCGAAGCTGCAGTGATCTTCTTCCGGGCGTTGGGCATAAAGACCGATTCCGTGTCAACGAACGGCGGGTTGTTCTCGTTCTTTTGTTCGTTTGTGCTCGGTTCCTCCGGCGTTTCATCCTCTACGAATAACGGAGAGCTCGACTGCCTGATCTTCTCCGTCAACTTTGTAAGCACGTCCTTAGGCCCGACCTCCTCGAACAGCTCTACCTCTTTTCCCATTAAATAGCGAATGGTGTCCGTCCAATTGACGGAGCTTGTGATTTGCTCAGTCAAGTTGCGTTTGATTTCGTTGAACGGACAGGGACGAGCAGATACGTTTGCGATGACAGGGATAACAGGCTTGTGGAAGGTAAAGTTATTCAAAAATTGCTCGAATTCTTTCTTCGCTTCATTCATATACCGGGAATGGAATGCGCCGCTGACATTAAGCGGAATGTACATCCCTGCCCCGGCCTGTTCAAAAATGCGCTGCGCCTCCATTATATGGTCTTTACGCCCCGACAAGACGGTTTGCACGGGCGAATTATAATTGGCAACGTCGATTTCCAAGTGTCCATTCCGGCGAATAATGTCTTCAACCTCTTGCGCTTGCATGCCGATTACTGCCGCCATTCCTCCGCCTGCAGCCAGGGCCATCAGCTCGCCCCGCTTCTTAACGAGACGTAGTCCGGTTTCGAAATCGAAAACCTCTGCCGCAAACAGGGCGTTATACTCGCCCAAGCTATGACCGGCTACAAAGTCGGGACGTCTGCCTGTTTCCTTTCTTTTCTTCATATACATCAGAGCATTGACCGTGTATAAAAGTGGTTGGGTAAAAGCGGTGTTGCCCAACTGATGCTTCGGATCGTTCAGGCATAGCTCCTTTACCGAATAACCAAGAATGGCATCCGCCTTTGCAGTCAAATCCGGAAATTCATCAAAAAGTCCCTCCCCCATGCCAACGTGCTGCGAGCCTTGTCCTGGAAAAAGATATGCGATCATGCTTTTATCGTTCCCTCCCGTAATCGAGTCATTTGGTCGTGCGATCGTTCGCTTGAGCTCATTCATTTTCTCAAAGTCAAAACCGTATACCGTCAGAAGCACAGCGCTTTCAGAGCTTGAATCGTCCTTAAGAAGCCGTTTCGTGAAATTTGCGAGCACCCCTGAAGGGCTCAAATCCAAATAAACGGCCGGCTGTTCCCGCTCCATAGCAGTTACTGCTTCCCGAAACCTCATCGGCTGTCTGACCACATCCCAGAAGTATTCGTGCCTCACAGCTTCAACCAATTCTCCATACATGCCGGAACAAAAAGGAATGGCCGGTTTCTGAAGCGATAACGTACGGAGATGACTGATAAACGCGTTTTCGGCAGGATCAATTTCCCTAGAATGGAACGCGTAGGAGACAGGAAGCCGAATGGAAGCAATACCTTTATCCCTCAAATGCGTATGAATGCCGTCCAAGTCCACATTACCGCCTGCGATCACAAAATGCCCATCGTAGTTAACTCCTGCCAGCTCGCTGTTGTGATGTAAGAGCGGGTTCTCCCGAAAGGTGCGCGGATCATCCAATACAGCCAGCATCCCCCCGCCTTCACAACTCATCTCAAAGATTTGAGCTTGTTTGATGACAGCAATGAGGGCCTGCTCCGGGTCCAGAATATTGGAGACAGCGGCCGCGACAAATTCCCCGAGACTGCTGCCCAGCACATAATCAGGAAAGATCCCGTGATGAAGCATTTCTTGTGCCAAGGCGTACTGCACCATAAAAAGAGCCGGATGAGTAAAAAGTGTGCGATCGAAGGATTCTGCTTTCGAATGTTGAGGGTCATAGAGCAGTTGCATGATGGACCGCCCAACTAACGGTTCGGCAATTTGATCCAGCCGGGTCATCCATTTTTTGAATACATCTCCCTCGGCCAGGAGCGTCTCACCCATGTGATAATATTGGGAGCCTTGACCCGAGAACATAAACACGACTTTTTTCTCCATTGTCCCCTCCGTTTTACTATCGTCTCTCTTTCGCATCCGAGCCATAGCCTTGAGCATGACGCATTCGGAACGAAATGAATTGCGCGCGTTTCACAAGGTGAAAATAGATGTTGTTCTCCAATAAATACCAAAGTGGATATCCAGGCTCTTTCCCGTATGAATGTCCAGGATAGATTCTGGCGTAGATCGGCACGGTATCTTGTATTTTTTGTAAGCTGTCGAACATATCACCCGGATTTCCGCCGGTTGTATCGCATCTGCCGCAGCCTTCGATAAATAGCGTATCTCCTGTTATCAAACAACCGGACAATAGATAACAGGCGCTTCCAGCCGTATGACCCGGCGTAAGCATACAGGTAATCGTGGTGTTGCCCAGTGAAATGGTATCCAGATCGTTAAATGTATGTAAATTGGGCGCAGAAAACGCGTAATACCGCGCTTCCTTCTCTGATATGTACACATTGGGCCCATACCGCACACTCAGCAATTCCACAAGATTGACATGATCAAAATGGGAATGAGTTAACAAAATGGCATGCAGCTTCACGTCCAGCTCCTCGATCACCGTCAAAATTCGATCGATCTCCCAAGAAGGATCTACAAGAGCGGCAAGCTTTGTCGCTTTATCCACGATTAAATAATTGTAATTGGACAATTTATTGAGATAGCTGGTACAAATGGTATGGATCTGATAGGATTCGCTCATCGCAGCTAACTCTCCCTTCAAGAGCAAAACCCAAAACAAAATAGCCCCACTAAGTGGAGCTCTTCCTTCGAAGCCTAATTCTTTTATAAACACAGCTTTTAATTTATAGGTGCACTTCGTTTATCACAGCCGCAATCGAATGCCAGAAAATGATTTTGCATTTGCAAGGGATCTAAATGCCACTCGCTTTTGCGAGGGGCTACGATTGACCAGACGTAGCCGCAAGTCAGGTACGTTTTGGCGCTGTACTGCGGAAAATTCGTGAACGTACTCACATAAAACCCGCCGTAAGACTGAATCGTTTCGATCTCCAGCAATTCGAACGGGATGGTAAGTCCCGTTCGAAGCACCTTTGATAGCGCCTCTTTGCTGGACCACAACAACGTTAGCAAGAATGCTTTGTTGCTAATAACAGTTGCACCGCTCTCCATCTCCGCTACTGTCATTTGACTGGCCATTGTTTCGTTTCTTGACGGATTGATGGCTTCCACATCGATTCCCATTGGGCTTCCTTCGGGGAAAACAATAGCAGCCCCCATGCATTGGCAATGAGAAATACTGACCGCTAATTTATCCGCGCTACCGGTATAAAGGACTGGCTGTCCGAAAACTCCCCGGCTAATGGTTATCTTTGTTAAATCAGACCGGCTCATCATTGTCGAAGCCGCTCGTTTGGCAGCTATTCTGCCTAGCACATAATTTCTCTTTCCGACATCATATTTCATTTTTCGATAATCTTCTATTTCGTCGAGGCCGAATATAAGCGGATCTATCCCAGGTTCCTTATCCTCGCTGATATGAACGAAGCTTAGACCTGCGTTCATGATTAGATCAGGCCTATTCAACACGAGGTATTTCTCGAACGAACGCCACTGCAAAGATGACCACCACCCAAAAATGGACATGACGAGACATTTCGCGGCTATATAGCAGCAAAAAAAATGGCATCGAATATTCAGAATCCAAAGCGAACTAACGTGCCGAAACAACGATTAGCTCGTGCCGTTTGGGACTATGTACAAAGATAGTTTAGTGAATTATAATATTTATATCCGTATTTTACCACAATTGTATTTTACCACAATTTCAAAAGTCGAATTTTAAAAATCATGTCGATATTTCAAGAATTATGTGACATTTTTAACTTACATTCTATGAGGTGGGAATTGATGAATTGGTATGCCCTTTATGTAGAGACCGGATACGAAGAACGAGTGGCCAAATTTCTTTCGGATAAATTCTCTTCTCACCAATTAAGGGCCGTTGTACCGAAAAGAAGGCTTCCTGAACGAAAACAGGGTCTTATTACCCACCCTTTAAAAATCATGTTTCCGGGTTATCTACTCATTCAAACGAATTTGGACACGAAGACATACTACGACATTAAAGAAACACCCAGAATCTTCAGATTACTAAATAGCAACAAGCAGACAAGACAACGATCGGATGGTTTACTGGAAGTGTCCCAAATCCAAGAAGCAGAAATCCGTCCGATTTTAAAATTGCTGGACACAGACGGGGTGCTCGGATATTCAACCTTAATGATGACCGGCTCCAAAATTACCGTCAAGAAAGGTCCCCTTGCCGGAAAAGAAGGAATCATAAAGAAAGTGAACCGCCGAAAGAAAAGAGCCAAAATTGCAATTGACTTTCTAGGAGACGAGAGAATGATTGACGTTGGAATTGAAATATTGGAATAACTATTTATATAGCGATAGAAAGGCTTATTGCGTACGATATTTCACCTAACGAAAGAACTGCTGAATTGAAAAGTAATTTCCTCCCATCAATTATAAACTCCAAAATGTAAAAGAAACAATCTCTTCATGCTTCAAAATATAATAATAACCCGATCTGAAGGTCGGGTTATTTCTTAAATCGCAGTAGTTGAATTTGCTTTACACTCATTATGAACACCTTGCTTCTAAAAGGCCGCCCTTATGCCCGAATATAAATAAAAAACTTTAAAGCATATGTTTGCCTAAAGTTTTTTAAAGCACAATCTTGCCGTTGCGGCAAATATATGGTTTAAGTCATAACCCTCATCAGGTGGCTTGGCTTATTATGTATTTGGTGGAGGCGGGGGGATTCGAACCCCCGTCCGAAAACAGCGATACATGAGCATCTCCGAGCGCAGTCACTCATTTAAATTTCGGTACCGGATTCGCGGAGTGACGCGCTGACCCGTTACCTAGCCTGATTGATCTTCTTCCTTCGGCTCCAGGCGGAAGCCTCCGGCGTATCCCACTAAAGTTGAGGCTAGTCATGCCACATGGGCGATGGACTGGTAGCGCCTAGCTGAGATTAAGTAGTTCTTAAAATGACTATTGGTCACATTACTATGTAATGTGACCAATAAGGCTTACAAATCATTAAGCGATACTGAGTATAATGATCCATGCTTAATTATTATTCCGATATCACACAAGCGACTCAAAGATCTTTTTAATGTTACCTCATTTTCTTCTAGTCCAATATTTTGGGCTTGAATCAAAAGGTCGTCTAATGTAAATGATTTTTTCTGGGACAAAACAATATTGGCTAATTTAAATCCAGTATCCTCCATGAACACAGTAGCCATCTTTCATCCTCCTCAAAATTTTCATTTATAAATCGCATTGTTTTTGATTACAACATTATAACACTAAGTTATTGCAGATGTTGGCATTTTTTCTCTCAGTTCCTTAACGATTTGAATACCGATCTCTTCTCCAACCTTATTAAGAAATTCTTTGTGGGGTACTTTTTTATCCGATTCGAAAAGATAAATAAAAAAAGTGGGAAACCCTGTTTGATACATCCTTAAATCAGTTTTCACCCGGGACACTTTATCAAGTAAAACTACATCATTATCCTTATGCACCGATGGAAAGTTCTTTTCCAATCCTGTCTTTGTTCTTTTAAAAACGACTATACTATCTCTAATACCATAACTCTGTTTTGATACTCCTTGAACAGCCCCGATTATAATTTGTTCAAACACACTTTGTTTTGGATATAGCGTATCCAACGTTTCTCTTATTCTTGTTAGTAAGAATCCAAACGTTGGGGCCTTATTTAACCAATCAGCTTCAGAAAATGCCTTAATTTGTTCCCTGATTTTTTCGATGAGTGACCAAGACGTTCCAACTAATCTCTCAATTTGTAAGAGTAGTTCATTTACTTCATTATAATTAGTACTAAAGAACTCTAAAACTATTTTATCAATTTCCGAAAAAGCCTCCATTTTCTTAATCATTGAACGATAGTTTTTTCTATTCGATAATAACTCTTCCATTTGATATCTCACAATACTGTCAGATTCTCTTATATATTTTGCAAAATACTGTTGTCTAAGTACAGAAATTAACCAAGAGTCATCCCA
Source organism: Brevibacillus sp. Leaf182 (assembly GCF_001423865.2). Classification (NCBI taxonomy): domain Bacteria; kingdom Bacillati; phylum Bacillota; class Bacilli; order Caryophanales; family Paenibacillaceae; genus Brevibacillus; species Brevibacillus sp. Leaf182. The sequence goes on from NZ_LMPN02000017.1 coordinate 322,419, forward strand.
TTGAATGAGTGCGTTAAAATATGAATTATTTGACCTAACTTCTTTAATCGCCCGCCACAAACCTGAAATATCCAATGGAAGTGCTTGTTCAAACACATCACTATCAATTTCACTTTTCCCCAGATAATCCTTAGCTAGAGAAGTGATCACTTCACCTAATAAGTAATCCGTTTTTACAACACGGTGATGAAATATGATGTTCTTATATAACTGCCAGCGTCTATGAAAGTAATCCTCTACTGTTGAAATCGTTCTAACATCTGTGCAAAATAAAAAATCCTCAGCTTGTTTAACTAATTTAAAAGATGAAATTAGTCTGTCATATTCTATTTTCCCTACATTAAAACCTGAGCTCAACATATCCCTAGTAATATAATCGAGCCTATCACAATCTATTGATGCCGCTATAAGCCGATGTATATCAGTACATAATTTATTCTCTTCGCAAAGAATACTGTTTACTAATCTAGTAACTAAACTATAAAACAGTTGAATATTCGCCTCTTCAATATTAGTTGGTTTGGATATTACAGATTCTATCAACCTCTGTGCAATCTTATTTCCTATTTGTTCGTGTAACTCAGCGTCACCATCTTCTGCATAAAAACTTGTGGCCTCAAGAAATGTTTCTTCCCGTTGTGTTAGTTGTTCTCCCTTATTCGATTTCTGATAAACTGATTTCCATACATCTTTTAATGCATACTCTGAAATATGACTAAATGGCGGATGCCCCACATCATGCAGTAAAGCGGCTAATCGTACTGATTGATAGACTAGAGTAAATGCAAATTGATGTTCCTCTTTAACTACTCCTGGTAAAGATAAATTATATAGGGGTTCATTAATCCTAATCTCCTTATATCTATCGATGAGATCAACATATTGATCTCCAAGAAAAGCACGAAGTAGACTACTGAACTCTTGACTTTTTTTATATTCATCAATCAGTAAATTTACACTATGCAAAAAATCACAACGAACTTCATCATCTGCATTAATAATAGCGTTTAAAAACATCTTTCCCCCGAGATGCATAACACCTAGAGAATGTGCGAACCGTTTAGTTTGATTAGAAGGGAACGTTAAATATACGGTAGAGTTTTGAAGGATATTATGAAGCCGGTTGAACGGTTGAGTTGATATTACTTGTTTTTCTAAGTAGCTAATTTGAATACTTCCATGAACAGTATCCGCAATTTGGAATATCTGCTGTTGCATAATCACTCCCCCTAATAAAGGTCAAAAAATGCTTTGTACTATAAATTTATACACTGAAAACCAGAATCCTCTAACAAATCAATATTTTGGGTTCAATAAATAAAATATTCGATCAATTAAACAAAAAAATACACTTCTGTTAAAATCAGAATTCAAAACAACAAAAAAACCACCCTCATCAGGTGGCTTCACTTTATGTATTTGGTGGAGGCGGGGGGATTCGAACCCCCGTCCGAAAACAGCGATACATGAGCATCTCCGAGCGCAGTCACTCATTTAAATTTCGGTACCGGATTCGCGGAGTGACGCGCTGACCCGTTACCTAGCCTGATTCATCTTCTTCCTTCGGCTCCAGGCGGAAGCCTCCGGCGTATCCCACTAAAGTTGAGCGCTAGTCATGCCACATGGGCGATGGAATGGTAGCGCCTCACTGGTTATTAAGCAGCGAGAGAAAGTTGTTTGTTGCCAGTTAATGGCGTTCCGCGTTGTTGACGAGGTCCGCAGCCCCCCGGCTCGCTTCTCATGCTCTACCATCCCCGTCGAATCCAGAACGCCCCCAGGTAGGAGAGAAAAAGTCTAGGTGAAGAGCCATTAAATCCGCACCTAGACTATATTTTAACTAACAGTGTATTGGCTTGTTGTTGCTTATTAAATATAGCACAGGCGACAACCAAAACTCAACGTTGATTGCTGCCAAGCCTGCCAGTGCAATCCAATCAGCCTTTTTGGCGTTCGCGCAGAGCACGCTCGATATCACGTGCAGACTCTTTTTTCTTGAGGTCTTCGCGCTTGTCGTAGTTCTTTTTCCCTTTGACAAGTGCGAGCTCGACCTTGGCCCAGCCGCCCTTCAAATAAATGCTGAGTGGGACCAGCGAGTACCCTCTTTCGCGAATCAGACCATTGAGCTTGAGAATTTCCAAGCGGCGCATCAGGAGCTTGCGAGTCCGCTCTGGCTCATGGTTAAAACGATTTCCCTGCTCGTACGGACTGATGTGCACATTGTACAAAAGCAATTCGCCATTGTGCACACGGGCGAAGCTGTCCTTGAGCTGGACACGCGCCGCACGCACGGACTTGATCTCCGTACCGGTCAGCTCAATGCCTGCCTCGTATACTTGCTCGATGTGGTAATCGTGGCGCGCTTTTCGGTTTTGGGCGATTGTCTTGGTTCCGGCCTTATCTTTTGACATGGAGATCACCTCACTTGTACGTACTGCGTTTCGTACCAGTTAGTCTAGCAAATTTTGCCCATTGTGGCAAGTCATTTACCCGGTAAATAGACATCCCCGAAAAGGTAAACGGATCGTTCCGAGTACTTTTCGGGGATTAAACAACTGTTTAACGGCGTTTCCGTTTCACCTGACTGGCTACATTTTTACGATTCTTTTTCTTGGACTTGACGAGATCTTCCCAGAATCCCTTCTGGCGTTTCGCTGGGGTATCCCCTTCTCCTGCACCAATTGGCAGCACTTCTTCACCGGTCGATGCTCTGCCCGATCCAGTACGACGAGGAGGTTTGTTCCCCTCCGCTTTGCGGCGATCCTTGTATTTCTGACGGATTTCCGCCGGATGCTTTTTGTCCTTTTGACGATCTGGTCTGCCAGGACGATCTGCACGGCCTGCGCGTGAACGATCTTGTTTGCCACGTGTCGGCTTATGATCTCCACCGCGACCATCTATTACGCGAGGCGTACGCTCACGGCTACCGCGGAAGCCAGCCTTCGGCATCCCGACGATTTCGAAGTCGATGGTGCGTTCATCCACGTTGACATTCGCTACACGTACCTCGACGACATCCCCGATCCGATACTGCTTGCCTGTACGCTCACCGACCAAGGCAAACATTTTCTCATGGTAATGATAGTAGTCGTCGGTCAAAAAGCTGACGTGCACCAAGCCTTCAATGGTATTAGGAAGCTCAACGAAAATCCCAAACGACGTGACGCTGGAGATGACACCTTCGAATTCTTCTCCCACTCGCTCAAGCATGAACTCTGCTTTTTTCAGATCATCTGTTTCACGCTCGGCATCGACAGCCAATCGTTCACGCTGAGACGCATGCTCCGCGATTACTGGCATTTGCTCTGCCCAGTACCCCAGACGTTTTTCTGATATTTGATTCCCTAGTTCGATCCATTCGCGAATGCGGCGGTGGACGATTAGGTCGGGATAACGGCGAATCGGCGAAGTAAAATGGGTATAAAACTCCGTAGACAAGCCATAATGCCCCAGACTTTCCGCGTCGTAGCGCGCTTGTTTCATCGAACGCAGCATGACCGTGCTGATAATAATTTCTTCCGGCGTTCCTTTTACCTCTTCCAACAACTGCTGCAACGCACGAGGATGGACAGAATTGCCCTTCCCGCGGATCGAGTAGCCAAAATTCGTGATGAACTCCATGAAGGCCATGAGCTTTTCAGCATTCGGGTCTTCGTGAATCCGGTACATGAACGGCTGCTTCATCCAGTGAAAATGCTCCGCCACTGTTTCGTTGGCAGCGAGCATGAACTCCTCAATGATCTGCTCCGCAATCGATCTCGTACGGAAGCCGATTTCCGTAGGGGTTCCCTCTTCATCGACGTAAATTTTTGCTTCGCGGAAATCGAAGTCAATCGCACCGCGCTGCATCCGTTTTTTACGCAGCTTCAAGGCCAGCTCTTTCATATCCTCGAACATCGGGACGAGTCTGCTGTACTTTTCGGCCAAGGCTTCGTCCTTGTCTTCCAAAATACTGCGTACATCTGCATACGTCATGCGCTCATCTGTACGAATCACACTCAAAAAGATGTCGTACTTCACGGTGTTTCCGCTCGAGTCCATCTCCATATCGCAGGAAATCGTCAGTCGATCTACCTGCGGATTGAGACTGCATATGCCGTTGGACAAACGATGTGGCAGCATCGGGATAACACGGTCAACTAAGTAGACGCTGGTACCACGGCGATACGCTTCATTGTCCAGTTGAGACTTTTCACGAACATAGTAGCTGACATCAGCGATATGCACGCCGAGTCTTACGTTTCCATTTGGCAGTCTCTCCAAGGAAACGGCATCGTCCAAGTCTTTGGCATCTGCACCGTCGATCGTAACCATCATCCGCTCGCGCAAATCTCGACGACCGCTGATCTCCTCCTCGGAAATCTCATCTGGTGCTGCCTCAGCCTCTTCTAACACGTCTTCAGGAAAAGCTTCCGGCAGGTTGAACTTGCGGATGATCGACAGGATATCGACACCCGGATCGTTCTTATGGCCGAGAATCTCGACGACCTCACCCTCAGGATTCACTCGTCCCTCTGGGTAACGAACGATGTTCACGACTACCTTATGCCCATCTACGGCACCGTTATAGGCTTCTTTTGGGATAAAAATATCCTTGCCGAGCCGCTTTTCGTCGGGAATGACAAACGCGTAATACGTCTCGTCCTTGAACGTCCCTACTACCTGCTTCATTCCTCGTTCGACGATGCGAATAATTTGCCCTTCCAGACGATTGCCGCCCGCTTCCTTTTCCACACGAACCAGTACGGTATCCCCATGCAACGCACCGTTCATATCATTCGCATGAACGTATACGTCCTCCATGCCCTGTGTTTCCGGGATCACAAATCCAAAGCCCTTTGGATGACTTTGCAGACGTCCACGTACCAGATTCATTTTTTCAGGCACGCCATACCGATTCGCTCTGGTGCGGATCACCTCTCCGCTCGCTTCCAGTGCATTCAGCGTTTTCACAAGCTCCTTGAACGTGGCAGAATCTTTGATTTCAAACGCTTCTTCCAGTTCCTTCACCGTCATCGGGTGATATGCTTGCTCTCGCATAAACGCGAGTATTTTTTCTTGGTCTTCCATTCACAAACCTCCTTTTTCGCGTGGCATTCCCGCGTTTCTCCATGACCATCCTATTATGTAGTATTCACCGTTCCCGCATATCGCAATCGGAATAGAGAAAAAGACAGCAAGTTGCACTCGCTGTCTTTCGGCCGTTCGTCTATTACGCTCCTGATTTCAAGAAATACCCGAGCAAAATCGCAAAAATCATGAAGCCAACCGCAAATACAACGGTCAGTTTCCCTAAAAGTGCGTCAATCCCGCGGGCTTTTTGTTTGCCCATCAGTTGCTCTGCGCCGCCACCAATCGCTCCGGAAAGGCCGGCACTTTTTCCCGATTGCAGCAACACGACGATAATTAAGCCAATACTTGCGATCACAAGTAAAATTTTCGCAGCCAATGCCATTTTCATTCACCTCAAAACGTATTTCCAAGGCGGAAAAAACCAATACAACAACTTTATCACACTTGTCTGGTAACAGCAACCCGCTATCCCTTCCATTATAAGAGAAATTCTTTCAAATAATATTGACTGTTATAAGGTAGAATAAGAGCAACGTGTTTTTACGAAAAAATGGCAAATTGTGTACTTTCTTTGTCTTGTTTGGTAGTCGCCTTGATATTGTCAAACTTTTGCCGTAAAATTACCATGAAACTTTATTATTTTGCTTTGGGAGGTCTTTGTCAGATGGCTGGGTCCAACAAAAAAGACATGAATCAAAACGATGTAATTGATTCCGCGAAGGCCTTTTTCACTTCGTTTGGTATCTTGTTTCTAGTTTTTCTCATTGCACTTGTAGGATCAATTATTTTTCCACCAAAACATGGGGAAGAGGCCAATGGTGGCGGCGCACCAACTGCACAAATTGACGCTGCTGCTGTATTCAAACAAAATTGCGCTTCCTGTCACGGTCAAAATCTCGAAGGCATTGCAGGTCCAAACCTGACGAAAATTGGAGCAACGCTCAGCGCTGACGACATTGCTAAAATCATCAAAGACGGTAAGGGCGGCATGCCTCCTGGAATGCTGAAGAAACAACCAGAAATTCAAGCGGTTTCACAGTGGCTGTCGGAGAAAAAATAAGTACATAGATAGCCTGTAGGAAAGAAACACCGAAGACTCGTCCTCTTCGGTGTTTTCCGCGTTAATGGGGAGGCTTTTACATATGACCATCAAGATTGAATCTTTAGGGAAACAAATCCACTCTCCCACGAGTACATGGTTGTTCCGTGACATAAACGCGAGTATTGATGAACCTACGATTATTGGAATTCTGGGGCAATCAGGACAGGGAAAAAGCACATTGCTTCGTATTTTGGGTCGCCTCCTACAACCTGACGCCGGTACAGTTTCCTTGGAGAATAAAGAAATGTCACTGTGGGACGCGAGAGCTTGGCGAATGAAAATCAGTTATGTGGCACAGCAAGCCGTCATGCTGCGCGGGAACGTGGAAGACAACCTGCGGACAGTGAGCAGCCTGCATCAGCGTCCTTTTGATAAGAAGCTCGCCTCAGACTTGATGGAGCAGTTATATATGGAAGAGATCGATTGGTCAAAACCAGCCGCTCAACTATCTGGCGGAGAAAAGCAACGGCTCGCGCTCGTTCGAAGTCTGTTGCTCCAGCCACCTGTCCTGCTGCTGGATGAGGTCACCGCTTCACTCGATCCGAAAAGCAAGCAGGCTGCTGAGCGGCTCCTCGTCGATTTGCACCACCAAACGGGAACGACCTTAATTTGGGTCACGCATGATTTAGAAGAAGCGCGAGTCGCTTGCAAGCGCATTTGGTTTATGGCCAACCACCTGCTCGCAGAAGATGCTGAATGTGATGCGTTTTTCCACTCGCCCCAATCCGTGGAAGCACGTGAATTTTTGCAAGATGGAAATGTCCATGCTGCCCTAAGTGAGGTGCAGTGATGACGCATACGTTTACGTTTTCATACATGTGGCTACTCTTTGCCTATGCCTTTGTTTTCATCGCCCTCCTGCTCTCTGTTTGGCAGAAGCTCGGTTTGGAAAAAGACATTTTGATTGGTACCATTCGCTCTACCGTTCAATTGCTCGCGATCGGCTACGTCCTGCATTTTGTCTTTGCTGCCGATAGTGTCTGGTTTATTTTATTGATCATTCTCATGATGATCTTCGTCGCTTCGTGGAACGCTGCCAGCAGAGCTAAGCATGTATCGGGGATTTTTTGGCGGATCTCCCTTTCCCTTGCGATCACAGAGATCATCACCATGGGTCTGTTGGTTATACTCGGGCTTGTCTCTCCTACGCCGCAGTACCTCATCCCGATGAGCGGCATGATTATTGGCAGCTCTATGATCGTCACAAGCCTTTTTCTCACGCATATGAACAGAGAAGTGGAAGCCTCTCGTGGGGAAATCGAGACATTGCTTTGCCTGGGAGCCACTACACGCCAAGCTGTGCATGTGGTGTTGAAGCGCGCGGTCAAAGCGAGCATGATTCCTACCTTTGATACGATGAAAACAATCGGACTCGTCCAGTTGCCAGGAATGATGACCGGAATGATCGTCGCGGGTGCCAGTCCCATCGAGGCCGTACGCTATCAAATCCTCATTATGCTCAGCTTTAGCTCCTCCGCTGCTATTTCGGCGGTTCTGATCAGTATGCTCAGTTATCAGCTCTGGTTTACGCGGGACTCCATGCTCCACTCTTAAATACACACACTGTCGGACACAGCTTCCGGCAGTTTTTTTGTTTTTGTAATGAAATGCACCCTGAGTCGTCAAATTACAAGTAGAACGTACAAAAGGTGGTTCAGCTATGGACAAAAACGGATTAATGGAGCAATGGTTCCTGCGCTATGGCGATGATATTTTCAAATTTCTTATTTACTACACAGGAACCCGCGATGTAGAAGACCTCGTTCAGGATGTCTTTCTAAAAGCGCTTCGGTCTCTGGATGCATTCGAAGGCAGATCGCAACCGAAAACATGGTTATTGACGATCGCGAGGAATACCGCCATCGATCATAAACGAAAGCAACGTCTTCGTAATTGGCTGCCAGATAAATGGCTGGCGAGTGTAGAGACGGAAGAAAAAACACCGGAAGAAATTCTGCACGTACATGAGGAGCAGCAAGCACTTTACCAGGCGATCCGTGAAGTAAAACCCGCTTTTCGCGAGGTGCTCATTTTGCGTGGAGTCAAGGGACTGTCCTCCAAGGAGACGGCTGAAATACTTGGGTGGTCCGAAAACAAAGTAAACGTGACACTGCACCGTGCCATGAAAGCTGTCAGGGAAATATTTGAGCGTGAGAAAAAGGAGATGATTGGCGATGCGATCTAATTCAGACCATGACTTACTAGCTAAATTGAAAGGGATGCCGGATATGAAAATGAGCGGAGAAAAAAATCACGAGATCGTTTCTGCTATTCGCCAAACAAATGTGAGTAAATCTGGGCGGACTGTCCCTTTTCGTGGTTTCTCTGCCCTTGGCAAGGGATTGGCCCTCTGCTCCGTACTTGCTGTGACCGTCTGGCTGGGAGCCTCACTGCTTACGAATCAACAACAGAGTACATTGCCAGACACCATTGCGCCTATTGCTCCTGGCTCTCCTACTGCTTCTCCGGGACCGGCTCCAAACAACAGCGTAACCACACAGCCTACTCCGCAGTCAGAGGAGCTATTGTCACAAATTCTCTCCAATGCGAAAGAAGGCAGAGTCATCTGGCATCCTTTCTCTCTGGAAAGAACGGTAGAGGAAGTTGAGAAGGGCTGGGGAAAACCTGAGAAAACCTACACAGCAAATGGGCTGATCTACTCCGCCTACCCGAAAAAAGAAGTCGTGTTTGGCTACAACAAAGGCATGCAGCTCGTAGACATGCACAGGACAGATTCACGTTTGCAGCAAATCAGCCTGTCTGCCGTCGAAAAGAGCTGGGGAAAACCCGGGCGTATTAGTGAGTTTGGCAATCAAACGATTTACACCTACGATGTCACAAACGACTATCAGGTGAAGTTCCACTTCCAAGGCACGAAAAGCACGAGTAAGGAAGACTTGATTCTTGTTGAATACCATCTGTATCACCCGCAAGGAAACAAAAATCTCATGCTATATGGAGACAACGCCGAATTGTTGCAAAGCGTGCGTGATCTCGCCGGGAAAGGCCAAATCTTTGGCAGTCAGTATCGTTTAGAAAAGGATGTATTCGATGATGCAGAAAAACAACTGGGCAAACCGGATGTCGTCTCCTTCATTAATGGTATCACTTACAATACGTACCGGGATCTCAATCTAGTCTTCGCCTTTAACAAAGGAATGCAGATCGTGGATATTCGTTCCTATGACCCGCGCCTGCAAGCAATCACACTTGCCGAAGTGCGTGAAACACTTGGGGAGCCAACTAGCAAAATCACAACGGGCGGCCAAACCATCTACACCTACAAGGTAACCCCTGATTACGAATTGAAATTCATTTTCTCAGGCATCATGACCGATGATCCAAACACCCTTTACATCGATCACGTAAACATTTACTACCCACGAGGAACATTCAACAACATGGCGGGATAACCACACAAAAAAGACGGGAGCATTAGTCCCGTCTTTTCTCATTATTTACCGATGATGTAGCCTTCCAGCTCATCCAGTACTTTATTGGCTGCGATTACGCCACCGGAAGTATTCCAGATGGTGTCATCCACTTTGAATGCCTTGTTGTTTTTCACGACGTTCAGGTTTTTCCAGAGAGGATCGTTTGTCCACTCCTGCTCCAGCTTAGAAGCCTCGCCTTTGCCTGTTTCGTACGTGAAGTAGAACATGATGTCGCCGTCCATTTCTGGAATGCGCTCTTTGGTTACTTCTGCTGCGAATTCTTCTTTATCTTGGGAAGCTGGACGTGCCAGGCCAAGATCCTTGAAGATCGCGCCAGTGAAGGTGTCTTTGTAGTAGATGCGAACTTTACCAGGCATGAAGCGAACTACGGATACTTTCGTGTTCAGCTTGTCGCCGGCTTTTACTTTGAAGTCTTCTACGCGCTTGTTCCAGTCAGCAAGGACCTTTTCGCCCTCAGCCTTTTTGTTTACTGCTTCTGCGAACAAGGAGAAGTTTGCTTTCCAGTCACCGCGCGGCTCATCCACAAATACGGTTGGAGCGATTGCAGTCAATTGTTGATAAATTTTTTCATGACGGAATTTCATACCCAGAATCAGGTCAGGTTTCAGTGCCGCGATTGCTTCTAGGTTAGGTTGTCCTTCTGTACCAACGGATTTTGTCCCCTCAAGGAAGGACTTGGTGAAATCGTAGAATTGAGTAGGATCAACGGTCGAACCTACAGCCCCTACTGGCTTTACACCGAGAGCCATCAAGGTTTCTGTACCTTGGTTAGTCAACATAACGATACGTTCTGGTGTTCCTTTAATGGTTGTTTCACCCATTGCGTGTTTCACTGTGTAGCTTTGGCCGGAACCCTCGGAATTGCCAGTTGCTTGATCAGCAGGCTTTTGTTCTGCCGGCTTTTGTTCGCTTGCTTGCGGTGCGCCACAACCTGTAACGATCAGCAAGAGCGCCATTAAGACAGCAAAGAACGCTTTACCGCCTGCGGTCCGATATGTACGAGAAAACATGATGAAAGGACCCCTTTCCCTTTTCTATAATGAGAATTCATATCAATGACAGAGTCTATCCTACTCCCCTGCTTGTCAAAAGTCAATCATAAAATGATAATGACTATCAACGTCATTGACACTTCCTTTATGTAGCTCTACACTTAACTATGAAACCATCTAAGAAATAAGGATGTAGCCATCATGAATTCTTTTTTAGCTAGCAACTTTCGTAAAATTCTGGGAGTGGTATTCGCCCTTCTTCTCCTGACTTACCTCAGTTATGCCAGCCTCATCTTTGGCGTCATTGACACGAGTTGGCAAACTGCGATTGATGCCTACACGAATTTCAACGGCTCCAATGAACACATCGTCATTAAAGAAGTACGAGTACCGCGTGTGCTCAATGCGCTTACGGTCGGTTTCTGCCTCGGCTTGGCCGGAACTCTGCTCCAATCCTTGACGAGAAACCCTGTTGCAGACGTTGAACTGTTCGGTCTTAATGCAGGTGCTTCTCTTTTTGTTGTGTTCGCCGTTACATTTGTTGGGATCAGCTCCTTGACCCAGTTTACGTGGATTTCCTTTTTAGGAGCCGCTGTAGCAGGTTTGATCGTCTACTTGCTCGGTTCATTCGGCAGAGATGGTCTTTCGCCTGTGAAGCTGGTTCTAGCGGGTGCAGCTATCACCGCTTTGGCTTCCTCGATCCGACACGGCATGATGGTCCTGAATGAAAAAGCTACTGACGAGGTGCTTTTCTGGCTGGCGGGTTCCGTTGGAGGCAGAAAGCTGGAGTATTTAGCCACTGTCTTTCCTTATATGATCATCGCCTGGATCGCTGCTTTTGCCCTCGCACGTCCGATTCAAACGTTGTTGATGGGCGATGACGTTGCAAAAGGTCTCGGACAACGCACATTATTGGTCAAATTTAGTGTTGGAATCGTCATTGTTCTCTTATCCGGTTGCGCGGTTGCTGTTGCTGGACCTATTGGTTTTGTCGGATTGGTTACCCCGCATCTGGCCCGCTATCTTGTCGGAATCAACACACGCTGGGTGCTTTTGTACAGCGGTCTGCTTGGTTCCATTCTGCTGCTGTTAGCAGACATCGGCGCTCGCTTTATCGCAATGCCTGCCGAAGTTCCTATTGGAGTAATGACAGCCCTGATCGGAATTCCGTTCTTCATCTATGTCGCACGCAAGGGGCTGGATAAATAATGAAAGACTACCTGTCTCTTCGCATCGGCAAGCGCTTTTCATCGTTTCAGCTACATAAAAAGACGATCTGGTTTTCGCTACTCGCCTTGCTGATCGTCATCGCAGTGGCGGTTGTCAGTCTCGGAATGGGTGAAATGAAAATCGCCCCGCTCGATGTGGTAAAAGTTTTGTTGGGAATCGGTTCAGAAGAGAATGCTTTGATTGTGGAGCAATTTCGCCTGCCACGCATCGTCATTGCTATTCTGGTAGGTGCCGCACTCGCCGTTGCGGGTGCCATCATGCAGGGGCTCGTCCGCAATCCGCTGGCTTCCCCGGATATTCTTGGGGTATCGGGGGGAGCATCTGTTTTTGCAGTCGGTTTCCTGATCCTATTTGAAACAGCGAGCATCAAGTGGCTTCCTCCCATCGCTTTTTTGGGAGCAACATTGACGACATTCCTGCTGTACGCCCTCTCTTGGAAAAAAGGAGTTACGCCGCTTCGTCTCGTCATGATCGGTGTTGGAATCAAAATCGCAGCGGGTGCCATTGTCACCATGCTGATCATGTTCAGTCCGTTTTTGCTGCAAAATAAGGCATTGCTCTGGCTGACCGGAAGCATCTACGGCGTTGCCTGGAACGACGTATTCATGATTTTGCCGTGGGTAGTCGGACTGATTCTCGCAGCGTGCTTGCTTGCAAGACGCGTGAACATTCAACAGCTCGGCGATGATCTGGCGACAAGTCTCGGCAGTTCCTTACAATTGGATCGCTTCCTCCTGCTCATGATTTGTGCGGCTTTGACGGGAACAGCCGTCTCTGTTGGAGGAGATATCAGCTTTGTGGCTTTGCTGGCCCCACACATTGCCAAGCAACTGATTGGTCCGTCCTTTGGCGGTGCCATGACACTTTCAGCTTTCTTGGGTGCCATTATCGTATTGCTTGCCGATTTGATTGCACGCATGGCTTTTTCACCAATCGAAGTGCCTGTAGGAGTATTCACCTCTGCCATCGGCGCTCCGTTTTTCATCTACTTGCTGTACAAAAACCGAAATCGCTAGGAAAGAACTTAGTCCCGCTGTAGTGGTGGGGAGGAAACAGGAGAAAACGCTCAGATTCTTGTCCCACCCACTGAGGGATTCACTGCCCGACTCCATGCAAAAAGCGAAACCGCGTCCAAAGTAGTTCTTTCAGGATGTTTTTCAGAGGTGGACGCTTAAGAGCGTGTTTCGCTTTTTGCATGGAGTCTCGGTCGGTGTACCAAAGATCTTCGCTTATTTCTCCTGTTTCCTCTACGAGCTTTCCTTGTTATGACGATTTTAAAAGCCTTAAAAGAATGTAGAGCATATTCCGTTACGCCAGAGAAGAATATTTCCAGACGTAGCGACTTGTGGAGTCCTACCGAGCGGAGAAGGGATTCGCGGGCAAAAGAAACGCAACCGTGCCCATACGACGAAGCGGCTACCGCTTTTGCGTTTCCCCGCGAATCCCTTCGGAGCGGACAGTGCACACTTCCAGTGGGACGGAGCCTGGAGCCTAGACTGGAAATATTCTTCTCCCCACCGCAGCCACATGCGACCCTGAATATATTTTTAAACTTCCTATGCGTTTGAAAGGAGTCCAGACCATATGCAAGCTTTGGAAACCCAACGGCTTACGTTATCGTACGGAGAACGCAACATCATTGAAGCATTAGATTTAAACATCCCGCGTGGAAAAATCACAGTTTTCATTGGCAGTAATGGCAGTGGCAAATCGACATTGCTGCGCTCTCTGGCACGTTTACTCAAACCAAAGGAAGGCGCCATCCTGCTTGAAGGAGAATCGATCGCGAAACGCTCTACCAAAGAGGTAGCCAAACGTCTTGCTATCCTTCCTCAAGGCCCATCTGCACCAGAAGGATTAACGATTCTGCAATTGGTCAAACAAGGACGCTATCCTTATCAAAACTGGCTACAGCAATGGTCAGAAGAAGACGAGCAGATGGTCAACAAAGCATTGGCAGCTACTCAACTCACGGATATGGCTAATCGTGCCGTCGACAGTCTTTCTGGCGGACAACGTCAACGCGCCTGGATTGCGATGACGCTCGCCCAAGGAACCGAGACGATTTTGCTGGATGAGCCTACGACTTATTTGGATATGTCGCATCAGATTGAGATTTTGGACCTGTTGTTTGAACTGAATCAAACGGAACAGCGTACCATCGTCATGGTTCTCCACGATCTGAATCTCGCTTGCCGCTATGCCCATCATATCGTTGCTGTTCACAATCAAACCGTAGTGGCAGAAGGCGCTCCGAACGAAGTGCTGACGACCGACCTTGTCCGTACGGTATTCGATATGGATTGCCAAATTACGCAAGACCCGCTGTACGGAACTCCTATGTGCATCCCGTATAGTAAAAGTCGCCTGGGCACTGTGCAGACCGAACGAAAAGCATTCGCCATGTCATAAGCGCCAAACAACAAAAAGACTGTCCATCGAGTCGTATGGGCAGTCTTTTTTCTTATGCAAAAACTTGAACGCCTAACGAAGCGAGGCTTCCGGTGGCATGTTTCTTTCATCCTACACAAAGAGGCGCGGCAGTCCCGGACTTTTTTTGCATCCTGGACTGCCGCGCGCTCTTTTTATCTATCAATCAGGCAAGCTTACTTCTTCAGGTTGTAGAAGGCAGAACGACCGCCAAAGCGAGCTGTATCAGCGAGTTCGTCTTCAATACGCAGCAATTGGTTGTACTTCGCTACGCGGTCAGTGCGGGAAGGCGCACCAGTCTTGATTTGACCAGCATTTGTAGCGACTGCGATATCAGAGATTGTAGAGTCTTCCGTTTCACCGGAACGGTGGGAGATGACCGCTGTATAACCTGCCAGCTTCGCCATTTCGATCGCTTCGAAGGTTTCTGTCAGCGTACCGATTTGGTTTACTTTTACCAGAATGGAGTTACCTGTGGAGGTCTCGATTCCGCGAGCCAGACGCTCTGTGTTCGTTACGAACAAGTCGTCACCTACCAACTGGACTTTGCTGCCCAACTTGTCAGTCAGCGCTTTCCAGCCATCCCAGTCGTCTTCAGACAAACCGTCTTCGATGGAGATGATTGGGTATTTGTTTACCAGATCTTCGTAGAATGCGATCATTTCTTCTGTTGTTTTCACAACGCCTTCGCCTTCGAAGTGGTATTTGCCGTCTTTGAACATCTCTGTAGCCGCTACGTCCAGCGCGAGGAACACGTCTTTGCCTGGCTCATAGCCCGCTACCTTGATCGCATCCAAAATGGTTGTGATCGCTTCTTCGTTGGATTTCAGGTTTGGAGCAAAACCACCCTCATCCCCTACTGCTGTGCTCAGGCCTTTTTCACCCAATACTTTTTTCAGGGAGTGGAAAATTTCCGCACCTGTGCGCAGCGCTTCCTTGAAGGATGTCGCACCTACTGGCATAACCATGAATTCCTGAATGTCTACGGTGTTGTCTGCGTGCTTACCACCGTTCAGGATGTTCATCATAGGAACTGGCAACATTCTTGCGTTGAAGCCGCCGAGGTAGTTGTAGAGAGGAACGCCGAGAGAATCTGCGGCTGCACGTGCTACTGCCATGGACACGCCGAGAATCGCGTTTGCGCCCAGCTTGCCTTTGTTTGGCGTGCCGTCGAGCTGAATCATCGCCATATCGATACCAACTTGATCGAGGGCATCCATGCCGATCAGTTCAGGAGCAATGATTTCATTCACGTTTTCTACGGCTTTCAGAACGCCTTTGCCCAGGTAACGGGATTTGTCACCGTCGCGAAGCTCAACTGCTTCATACGCACCTGTAGACGCTCCAGATGGAACATCTGCGCGACCCATCGAGCCATCTTCGAGATACACTTCTACTTCCACAGTTGGATTACCGCGGGAGTCCATAATTTCGCGTGCATAAATGTCAGTAATCATTGCCATTTCTCGTCCATCTCCTTTTTTCATGTGCACTTACAATCTATTTTTCGATAAAAGCCAAGCTACCCTTACAGTGTGTCCCAGTAAAGCCTATTTTGCAAGTAACGATTTGCCTGTCATTTCAACCGGTTGCGCTACCCCCAAAAGCTCCAAAAGCGTTGGTGACAAGTCGGCCAAAATACCGTCTTCGCGCAGAACAGCCCCGTCTTTGGTCACGATTACAGGCACCGGATACGTACTGTGTGAAGTAATCGGGCGTCCCGCTTCATCCAGCATCAGATCCGCGTTTCCGTGGTCAGCCGTGATGATGGCTACGCCACCTTTTGCTACGATGGCATCGACCACTCGGCCCAAGCATGCATCAACCGTCTCGACTGCTTTGATCGTTGGCTCCATCATACCGGAATGACCAACCATGTCGCAGTTGGCAAAGTTCAGGATGATCGCGTCAAAATTGTCTGCCTCAATCTCAGCGACAACAGCGTCTGTCAGCTCTGGTGCACTCATCTCCGGCTGCAGATCGTACGTCGCTACTTTTGGCGAAGGAATCAGGATACGCGTCTCACCTGGAAACTCCTTTTCACGCCCGCCACTGAAGAAGAACGTCACATGCGGATATTTCTCTGTCTCGGCAATGCGCAACTGCTTCAAGCCGTGCTGGGAAAGCACCTCTCCCAATGTATTATCCAGATTGGAAGGCTTGTAAGCGACATACCCGTCAACCGTCTCGGAAAAATGCGTCAGGCACACAAAATGCAGATCGCGTGGTCGCTTATCTCCGCGGTCAAAGCCACGGAAGTCTTCATTCGTAAAGGCTTGCGACATTTGAATCGCACGATCCGGGCGGAAATTATAAAAAATAATCGAATCGCCGCTTTGAACGGTCGTCACAGGTTTGCCTGCTTCATCAAGAATCACGGTTGGCATGACGAATTCATCCATAATGGACTTTTCGTAGGATTCCTTTACCGCTTGAACCGGATCACGATAAGCCGGAGCATCTGCATACACCATGGCACGATACGCCTTCTCTACGCGATCCCAGCGTTTGTCCCGATCCATCGCATAGTAGCGACCTTGTACCGTAGCAATGCGGCCAACGCCGATTTCTGCAATTTTGGCTTGCAGCTGTTCGATATAGCCCACTGCACTGTCAGGCGATACATCGCGGCCATCGAGGAAACCATGGATGAACACATCCGCAAAGTCCTGCTTTTTCGCCAACTCGAGCATCGCAAACAGGTGGTCAATGTGACTGTGTACACCACCATCGGACAAAAGTCCGAACAGATGGAGTTGCTTGCCGTTTTGCTTCGCGTGCTGGAAAGCTGCGATCAATGTTTCGTTTTCAAAAAAAGCGCCTTCTCGAATCGACTTGGTAATGCGCGTCAAATCCTGATAAACAACACGCCCTGCTCCGATATTGAGATGGCCTACCTCGGAGTTCCCCATCTGTCCTTCTGGCAGTCCAACAGCCAGCCCACTTGCCTCCAGGGTCGCGTGAGGGTATTGGTTCCAGTAACGGTCAAAATTCGGCTTGCTGGCTTGTGCTACTGCGTTTCCATACGTTTCGTTACGCAGAGCAAAACCATCCACAATTAAAAGGGCAACCGGTTTTGGTCTTTGTGCCATTGCTTTCTCCTCCTATCGCGACGTAGCTCCTGCCACAAGCTGCAAGTAGCTGTCCGCTACGAGACTCGCGCCACCAACCAATGCTCCGTCGATGTCTGGCTGTGCCATGTAGCTTGCGATGTTTTCCGGCTTTACGCTGCCGCCGTATTGAATGCGCACTTTCTCGGCTGTCGTTTGTCCGAAGCGTTCACCGATTACACTGCGAATGATAGCAATCGTTTCATTGGCATCCTCTGCCGTGGAAGACTTGCCTGTGCCAATCGCCCAAATCGGCTCGTATGCAATAATGGTATCCGCCACTTGTGCAGCATCCACTCCAGCAAAGGCACCTTCTGTCTGCGTACGGACTACGTCAGCTGTCTCGCCTGCTTCCCGTTGCTCCAGACTCTCGCCTACGCACACAATCGGTACGAGACCTGCGGCTAATGCGGCTACAACCTTTTTGTTCACGGTCTCATCTGTCTCATTGAAATATTGACGGCGCTCGGAGTGACCAAGGATCACGTACTCCACACCGATTTCTTTCAGCATGGACGCGCTGATTTCGCCTGTATAAGCACCTTGCTCTTCAAAATGCATGTTTTGCGCGCCGATGGCAATATCCGTGCCCGCCAGCTCTTCCTTAAGTGCAGCCAACGCTGTAAAAGGTGCGCAAATGACTTTTTGTACCCCGGAAGTATGGTTGCCTGCCTTGGCGTCCTGTGCAAACGCTCTTGCCTCGGCCATCGTTTTGAACATCTTCCAGTTCCCCGCGATAATTGGTGTTCGCATGCAAACTCCCCCTCTTCGCTCTTATTGGTTATCTGCCAACACAGCTACGCCTGGCAGTTCCTTGCCTTCCATGAATTCCAGGGACGCTCCGCCGCCTGTAGAAATGTGTGTCATCTGCTCGGCTACGCCTGCTTTTTCCACAGCCGCTACGGAATCGCCGCCACCGATGATGGTCGTACCGCTGCATGCTGCCATCGCCTTGGCTACACCAATCGTGCCGCCTGCAAAAGCATCCATTTCAAATACGCCCATCGGACCGTTCCATACAACCGTTTTCGAATCTACAATGACGTTGTGGTACTGCTCCACTGTTTTTGGCCCAATATCGAGTGCCATCCAGCCCTCTGGAATCGCATCGATTGCAACGACCTGCTTTTCTGCATCTGCCGCAAAACGGTCAGCTACCACAACATCAACTGGCATCAGCAATTGAACGCCGCGCTCTTTTGCCTGATCCATCAACGTACGTGCGAGATCGAGCTTGTCGTCTTCACACAGAGAAGCACCAATGCCATAGCCCTGTGCTTTGAGGAATGTATTCGCCATACCGCCACCGATAATCAGATGATCGACTTTGGTCAACAAATTTTCAATGACAGCAATCTTATCCTTTACTTTTGCACCGCCGACAATCGCGGTAAACGGACGCTCCGGATTGGACAAGGCTCCGCCCATGAAGCGAATCTCCTTTTCCATCAATAAGCCCGCAACTGCTGGTATGTACTCAGCGATTCCCGCTGTAGAAGCATGTGCCCGGTGAGCTGTCCCGAATGCATCATTCACAAACA
This sequence comes from Brevibacillus sp. Leaf182, assembly GCF_001423865.2. Lineage (NCBI taxonomy): Bacteria > Bacillati > Bacillota > Bacilli > Caryophanales > Paenibacillaceae > Brevibacillus > Brevibacillus sp. Leaf182. The sequence goes on from NZ_LMPN02000017.1 coordinate 341,349, forward strand.
GATCAGCCAAGGCCGCAAAGCTTTTTGCCAGTTCTGGATCGTTCTTTTCTTCTCCCGCATGGAAGCGCACGTTTTCCAACAGGATGACGTCGCCAGACTCAATTCGTTCTACTGCCGCTTCTACGTCAGCACCATGGCAATCCTCCAGCTTACGCACGTCCTTGCCCAAAAGCGAGGACAGATGGGCTGCGACAGGAGTAAGACGCATCTCTTCCACTACTTGGCCTTTAGGACGCCCAAAATGGCTCGCCAGGATTACTTTGGCTCCTGCCTCCATCATGAAACGGATAGTTGGTACAGCAGCACGAATGCGTGTATCGTCGGTGATTACCCCGTCCTGCATCGGCACGTTAAAGTCGACACGGCAGAATACGCGCTTGCCTGCCAGCTCAACATCGCGGATAGATTTCTTGTTCATGAACGATCCTCCCAAATCATTGGCTTTTTATTCGGAAAAAAGATATGGGAAAAGGGAGATTGCTCTCCCTTTTTTTCCACAACAGTTCTATTTTACGTGTTAGAAGCCGCGCTGTGCAACATAATGACACAAGTCTACGACACGATTGGAGTAACCCCACTCGTTATCATACCAGGAAACGACTTTTACCATGTTTCCTTCCAGTACCATTGTAGACAAAGCATCGATTGTGGAGGATGCAGGGTTTCCATTGTAATCAGAGGATACGAGCGGCTCTTCGGAGTAGCCGAGAATGCCTTTGAGTGGGCCTTCTGCCGCTTCTTTCAGAGCGTTGTTGATTTCTTCAACAGTTGCGTCTGTTTTCAGCTCAACTACCAAGTCCACTACGGATACGTTTGGAGTTGGTACGCGCATAGCAAAACCGTTCAGCTTGCCTTTCAGCTCAGGCAGTACGAGTGCTACCGCTTTTGCCGCTCCTGTAGAGGTTGGGATGATGTTCTCCGCAGCTGCACGGGCACGGCGCAAATCTTTGTGCGGCAGGTCGAGAATTTGTTGGTCATTCGTATAAGAGTGAACGGTTGTCATCAAGCCGCGTACGATACCGAATTTTTCATTGAGAACCTTCGCATATGGCGCCAAGCAGTTCGTTGTGCAGGATGCGTTGGAGATCACAGTGTGTTGTGCTGGATCGTACTTGTCTTCGTTTACACCGATTACGACTGTAATGTCTTCGTTTGTTGCTGGAGCGGAGATGATGACTTTTTTCGCGCCACCCTCCAAGTGCTTCGCTGCATCTTCGCGCTTCGTGAAGCGTCCAGTCGATTCGACTACGATTTCAACACCGTACTCTGCCCACTTGAGTTGTGCTGGATCGCGTTCTGCCAACACCTTGATTTCTTTGCCATCAACGATGAGCGTGTTCTCGGAAGCTTCAACACTCACGTTCAAAACGCCATGAACCGTGTCATATTTCAAAAGGTGCGCCAGTGTGCGTGCATCTGTCAGGTCATTGACCGCTACGATTTCTACATTCGGATTGTTCAGTGCTGCACGAAATACGTTACGACCGATACGACCAAATCCGTTAATACCTACTTTTACCATAATGTATACCTCCTGCTCATTAGCTAGCTTTATTCTTCATCGCGAGAAACCTGCCCTCTGGCGAAAACCAGCGAGTCGATAATATCGTAACAATCGGTAATAAGATTGGAAAAAACACAAAAGGTAATGTCTGGATCGTTGAAACACCTAACGTGAGTGCCATCATCATCGATAGTCCGTTCCAAGGGATCAGTACAGGCATGACCACTGTGGAGTCCAGCATCGTCTTGCCCAACAGCTCACGCCCTCCATCCCATTGGGAGAACCTCCCGAGAAGAGTCGAGCCGAGAACCAGTATTGGAATGGTTTGATTACAACTGATGATAACCACTAACAGCGACAATGCCGCTGCCTTCGCTACCAATACCGTCTTATTTTTTGTATGGCCCATCATTTTGTCTACGATGGGAGTTAATAAATTGGCTCTGTTCAAAATGCCGTTTAAAAAGCCTGCGAGAATGATTAACGCCAGAACATTGAAGATGGCGAACATCCCGCCCCCATGGACCAGTTGATCCAGCGGCGTTCCTGAATGAAGCTCAAATCCATATAGTATCGATGTAAAAAACGTCTTCACATCCAAATTCCCATTGATCCCGACTAGAATCGCACTGGCTCCGATACCGAAAAACAATGCCTTTACTGCTTTTACTCTCAGTGCAAAAGAGGCAATTAACACGACGAGAGGCAGCATGAGCAGCCAATGTACAGAAAAATGACTGACTAACAGCTCTTGGTACATCTGAATGGTATCCGTCGAGTTCGCCTGAGGTCGAAACAGATCAAGGATCAGGAAAAGTAACGCGCAAAGCGCTACCGTAAGCAAAGCAGGACGCCGTGTTCTTCTTTCCTGCTCTTCTGTCATACCGACATTGGAAAGCACCAGTAATCGACTGCTGGATATCGGTGAGAAACGTTCCCCCACCATCGCCCCAGAGATGAGCGCACCACCTACGATCGCAGGTGATATCCCTGCTGCGTGTGCAATACCCATCAGGGACAGCCCAATCGTACTCAGCGTGCCGATTGATGTACCCAATAAATAACTGACGCCTGCGGTCAACAGAAAAGAGAGGACGAACAAATACTCGACATTCACAATCGATAATCCGTAGTAAATGATGGCGGGAATGGTTCCTCCCATCATTAATAGCGGAATCAAGAGTCCTACTAAAAACAGAATCGTAAGGACGGGCTTTGCCTTTTGGACACCTTCCCAGCCAAACACGAACTGCTGCTTCCACGGATAACCCAATCTTTTTACACTAACCAGTGTGACCAAGATCGCAAAAACAATCCCCCATGCAATCGGAAAACCGAGCGATAGGCTCAAAATGATGCCAGCGATCATTGCCAAGATGGGTGTTACCGATGTGATAGACATGCGACCGACTTCCTTCCGTTACAATCGTGTGGACAACAGCGTGTAAGCTGCCCCTTCGTCCGTAATGAGTACATTCTGACACGATTGCTTAGCAAAGGAAAGAATCGCTTTTGCCTTGCTTTCGCCCCCCGCAATGGAGAGCACAGTTTCTGCCTTGTGCACTTCCTCTAGCTGTAAACCAATTGTCGGCATTCTGTGGACCGTTTCTCCCGCTTCATTAAAGTAGTAGCCGAATGCTTCTGATACAGCGCCCGTCTCCACTAATTCTGCGAGCTCTTCCTCCGAATAATTCCGCCTTCTCGCCATCGTGACGGCATCCCCGATTCCATGCAAAACGATTCGGGTTTGGCCCAAGAGCGACAGCACATCTTGTACTTGCGGCTCTTTAACCAATGTCTGCAAGGCTTCTGGATGAAGGCGATCCGGTACGTGAAGAAGCCGATAAGAAGCACCTGTTTTCGCTGCCATGGCGGAAGCAAGCGTATTTGCTTGCAGCTCTACGCGTTCTCCCAGTCCACCGCGAGCAGGGACAAACTGAACGTTTTTGAACGAAGCAGAAGGCGTCAGATGACTTGCTACGCTGGCGATGGATGAACCACCTGTTACCGCTACAATGTCTCCTTCTTGCACGACCTGTTTGAGGATCCTTGCCCCTACCCGTCCAAGCTCTTCCTTTACCCAAGGCGATTGATCTGCATTGCCCTGCACCACAATGACTTCTGCTATGCCCAGCTTTTTTTGCAGGCGCTCCGCCAAGTCAGTAAGGCCGAATAGCTCTCCGACGAGAGGCTCCATGTCGTCCAAGACTTGTTGCCCTTCTTCACTCAGGCTCATTCCCGCAGCCGTTACATGAAGGAGCCCCGTCTCTTTTAGCAGTTCCACTTCTGCCCGCAAAATACGCTCAGTGGTATCCATGGCTTGAGCTAGACCTCTTCTGCCAATCGGCTGCAAATGATAGATGGATCGGAGTAACATGTACCGCTGACGCAAAACCTGAATCAAGTCAGGCAACAATTTTTGTTGCAGTTCCAGTAAACGTCGCATTATACCTTCTTCCTTGGTTACAAATTGTTGATCGGGACGTTTTATGTCCCTGTATATACATTTTATGTCCCGCTTGATGCAAAAAAAAGATCACTTGCTACAACTTGAATGTATCATATTTAACAATATCTTGCAAGTTTTCCCCGAGCCCCTATAAAAAAGTGCCACTCATGTCCGAGCGGCACGTCCATGTAATTCGTTTCGCAGCTCCCCGAGCGTCACCACGTGTTTAATAGAACGAAACACGATTTCTCCATCAATTTCGACAACTGGAATGACAAACATCATTTCTTCATGCAAGACAGGATCACTTTCAATATCGACTACGCGCATACGAAGGGGGAACTCCTCCGCCAGACTGCGGATGTAGAGTTCCACCTCGTCGCACAAATGACATTTATTTCGTCCGTACAAGACAATTTCAAACGTTTTTTCATTCATGCCCTTAAAACCTCTTTCGTTTGGCCGACGATGGAATCAGCATTTCTTCCCGGTACTTGGCAACCGTGCGGCGGGAGATTTCAATCCCCTCTGTAAGCAGCATCTCACCCAGCTTTTGATCAGATAACGGAGACTTTCGATCTTCTTGCTCGATCAGAGCTTTGATTCTGCGCTTAACGCTCTCAGAAGAAGTCGCTTCCCCGCTGGAAGTAGAGAGCGCTGACGTAAAGAAATACTTCAGCTCAAAGATTCCACGCGGTGTCTGGACGTACTTGTTGCTGGTTGCCCGGCTGATCGTCGATTCGTGCAGGCCGACCCGCTCTGCAATTTCCTTTTGTGTCATGGGCTTTAAAAAATGAATCCCCCGATCAAAAAACTCCCGTTGCATATCGAGGATAGCCTGTGTTACACGCATGAGCGTCAGGCGGCGCTGCTCCAGACTTTTTGCCAGCCACATAGCGGCATTCAGCTTATCGTGAATGAATTGTTTGGCTTCATCCTGACTTTTTTGCTGGCTCAGCATTTTTTCATAGAAGCTGTTGATTTTCAACCGTGGTGCAGCAACATCATTGACCAATACTACATAATCATTCCCGACCTTCTCTACCGTCACATCTGGAATGACATATCTTGTCTCCACTGTGGAAAAGGCCGCACCTGGACGCGGATTCAGTGTACGGATCAGGTCTGCCATCGCCTGTACGTCTTGCGGTGTACATCCGATTTTGTCTGCGATCCGTTGATAGCGATTGTCCGCCAAATCTTGCAGGTGGTTGCGAACGACCTGAACGATCTTTTCGTCATCGAGTGCCAAATGCCCGAGCTGCAGCAAAAGACATTCTTCTAAGCTGCGTGAAGCTACGCCTACCGGATCAAAATGCTGCAAAACGGACAACACGTCCTCAATTTCCAGCATTTCAGCGCCCAGTCGCGCACTTGCTTCCTCCAGGGTAATTTCCAAATACCCCTTCTCATCCAGATTCCCGATCAAAAAGAGAGCGATCTGTTTTTGCAGCGACGAGAATCCTTTTACATAGCCGAGTTGACGCTCCAAATGTTCGTACAGCGTCTCCGCACCTTGCTGGACGTGATCCAGCGGATTGTAAGTGCTTTCATTTTTCGACGAACCGTACTCACCTGTCGCGCGATTGCCCACAATTTCTTTCCAGTCAATCTCAGGAGCTGGTTTCTCTGCTTTTGCAGAAGCGACTTCTCCAGCCACTTCAAGGTCAAAAACAGGATTCTCATTGGCCTGATCCTGCAAATAGGAGATGAGATCAATGGCTGAATACTGCAATATGGTAATCGCTTGGCGTAATTCCGGCGTCATCACTAATTTCAGTGTTTGTTCTTGAAATAACCCCAATCCCATGTTCATGAAGCTCGCCTCCTTCGCACTTGCTCATGCTGCTCGATGACTCTTTATTTTCATTATATTCGTTCTCTCATGCAATTTTCCTGCCAAATTGATGAAGCAGAACACAAAAAATGTCGAAAGATCTTCACCAATGGACTTTTTCAATCTTGCTTACCTTATTGCTAGTTTTTTCTGTTGAACTATTTTTTTCGTTTGCATTGAGATTCTCGATGTTTTATAATAAAAGTTGTCGTCACAATATACGCCTGTAGCTCAGTGGATAGAGCAATGGTCTCCGGAACCATGTGCGGGGGTTCGATTCCCTTCAGGCGTACCATACTTACGAACATAAAGCGATCTCTTGGACTTCCAGAGGTCGCTTTTTTATGTTGAACCCCCCATGGTAACACAAAACAGGCCCGATTAAGGACTGTTTTTCATGCGCTACCTTTACTGGTTGTCCTTTGATAGTTCTATTGAATTGGCGGATAGTAAATACGAAAAAACCCTGAAGCATTACTCTCCTTCAGGGTTCTCACTCAACTATAGTTAAACACACATCGATTCCCTACTGATGATTCCTCGTTTTATACAAAAGATACACAAAAAACGGCGCTCCAATCGCTGCGGTAAAAATCCCTGCTGGCAAATCATGCGGTAAAAACACCGTTCTCCCAATCAAATCAGCCAAGACGACGAGCATCCCGCCCAAAATAGCGGAAGCCGGAAGCAAGTAGCCATACGCAGAGCCAACTAGCCTGCGAGCAATGTGTGGAGCCATCAACCCAATAAAACTGATTCCTCCTGCCACACCAACCGCAGCACCTGCCAGTGCTACACTGATCGCAATCAAGAGCAATCTCTTTTTATCAATCGCTACGCCAATGCCTTTGGCGATATCATCACCGAGCTCCTGGGCATTCAAATAACGGATTTGGAAAATCGTAGCACCGAGAAACAAAACGGTCCACGGAAGCAGCGTCATCACATTTACCCACGACATTCCGTACACCGTTCCAGTCATCCACCCGAGAGCGTTTGAGGCTTTGTGGGTTTGGGTGATCACCAGGAAAAAGATCGTTAATGCCCCCATCCCCGCTGAGATACATACACCGACCAGCGCGAGGCGAAAAGGTGAGACTCCTTCCTTCCACGCAGTGAGATACGTAAGCGTAGCGGTTAACAATCCACCGATCAAGGCCACCAATGGCATCCATTGCACACTTACATCTTTTGCGAAAGTGATAAATGCTACCGCTGCTGCCGTCGCTCCCGCTGTAGTCCCGATCAAATCAGGCGAAGCTAATGGATTTCGCACCAAGGACTGCAAGATGGCCCCCGATACTGCCAGGGAGGCCCCTACCATGACTGAAACGACAACGCGAGGCAATCGCCAATCCAGCACGATCAATTCATTCTGATCACTGCCCGCTCCCACAAAAGCTTTGATGACTTCCCACACAGGAATATGCAAGCTTCCTAAGCCAATACTCAGTACAATCACAACAGATAACAGCAAAAATAAAATGAAATTAATTCCTAACGCTCGCTTATTTACATGAAACGAGAGCGCTGGCTTTTTGGTCCGAATAACTACATGTCTATGCATATGCCCTCCCCCTGACCAGCGGGATGATAAAAGCCACTCCGATCATGGCAGTTGCTACGCCTACTGGTACTTCCAAACGCATAGGCATCAAGACAAGACGAGAAAGCAAATCAGCGCAAACCAGAAAAGCTCCGCCGAAGACAATCGAATAGGGAATCAACCAGCGATGATCAAGGCCGACTAAAAAACGGCAAAGATGCGGTATGATGATCCCCACAAATCCAATCGGTCCTGCGAGCGCGACACTCCCACCTGCTAAGAGCACCACGATCAATATCGCTGTAGCTTTTACCAAGATAATCTTTTGGCCCAGGCCAGTCGCTACATCATCTCCGAGTACCATCAAGTTTAACGAGCCGGTCAGTAGCATAGCGCCTAACCAGCCTACTAGCAAATAAGGAACGATCATAAAAAAATGATCGAGCTGTCTTCCCTCCACAGAACCAACTAACCAGTAAAAGGCCTCTGTCATCGTCTTTTCTTGCAGCAGCATAAATAGTGAAGTCACAGACGAAGCAAAAGCAGCAACCGCTGCCCCCGAAAGTGTCAGCTTAATCGGAGTCATGCCTCCCCGCCCAGCGGAAGCCAACCCGTATACAAGCAGAGCAGTCACCCCGGCTCCGATAAAGCCTGCCCACATCATTTGCGACATTGGGAATTGCGAGCCAAAAACAGCAATCGTCGTCACAATAGCAGCTGCAGCTCCAGCGTTCACACCTATAAGAGATGGTGAAGCCAAAGGGTTACGAGTCAACGCCTGTAACAAAACACCTGCTACAGCGAGGCTGCTCCCCACCGCTACCGCTGTCAGTGTACGCGGCATCCGGGAAGTCGTAATAATCAAATGTTCCTCTGAACCGGAAAATTGGGTGTATGCCTCTACAGCAGTAGTGAGCGAATACCGATTGATTCCGAAAAGGATACTAGCTACCATCACGACTGCCAGGACGACGAATCCTATTATGAGTACAGTAGTCTTTTGCAGTCGGCTGGACAAAATCACATTCACGCCTGTTCCCTTCTTTCCGTTGCATTCTCCCTGTTCTGTCTATTCGCTACAATGTATGTAAGTTTCTCCCACTAATCAGTCTAAGCTTGCGGATAGGGCTAGTCAATGATATTGATTTTTATTATCGCTACTGGAAAATTCAGCACAAAAATATCTATAGTTTTCCTTTGATTCCAAAAAATATATTGACACATTGTCATATATGCATATACAGTAGTGAAGAAAAATGATAATCATTATCAGTTAAAAGGGGGATTTTCCATCATGCGCAAAACTTCCCTGCGTTTGATGATCGGGGCTATGCTTTCCGTTGTCATGCTCGTAACAGGCTGCGGGGGACAGGCAACGCCTTCATCCAGCTCATCTTCTTCTACACCAGCACCTGCACCGGCAGCGTCTGAAGAGAGAGAAGTAAAACACTTTATGGGGGCAACAAAAATAAAAGGGACTCCTCAACGCGTCGTCACTCTTACCAGTGAAAGCACAGAGGCAGTTCTCGCATTAGGGATTACGCCAGTTGGGGCTGTCATGAGTGGCCTCGGTAAACCTGGTGACCCATGGCATCCACATATTAAAGAGAAAATGAAGGATGCAGTTGAATTAGGTGACGAGAACCAACCAAACGTTGAGCTGATCACCAGCCTGAAGCCAGACCTGATTCTGGGAACCAAAGGACGCCAAGGGCAAGAAAAAGTATACGATCAGCTTTCCGCGATTGCCCCAACCGTCTTCTCCGAGGATCTCGTAGGCAGATGGAAAATCAACTTTGCCCTTTACTCAGAAGCACTGAATAAAAAAGCTGAAGGCGACAAGCTGATGGCTGATTTCGATAAGAAGATTGAGGATGCAAAAGGAAAACTGGGTGATAAGACGAAGATGAAAGTCTCTGTCGCTCGTTTCGTAGCAGGCACAACCCGTCTTTACTTGAAAGACACTTTCTCTGGCGTTGTTCTGAGCCAGCTCGGCTTTGCTCGACCAGCCTCCCAAGACATCGATGAGTTCAAAAAAGACATTCCAAAAGAGCTCATGTCTGAAATGGATGGCGACGTTATGTTTTACTGGATCGGCGATTATTCCGGTGATGGATCTGCCAATAAATACACCGAGGAATGGATGAAAGATCCGCTCTATCAAAAATTGAATGTCGCGAAAAACAATAAGGCATTCCAAGTTGACGAAGTGATCTGGAACGTAGGCGGCGGTATCCTTTCTGCTGAACTGCTTGTTGATGACATCGTAGAACGCTTCTCCAAACTGTAGGCTACATACTTTCCGATACCGTCAATGAAGCAGGAGTGGTTGAGATAACCACTCCTGTTCTTTTGCCTACTGGCATTATTGATCGAGTTCCTTCTTTCCAACAGTATCCTTACTGGGCAGAATCGGATCTATTTGTTCAGGTTTACGCGAATAAGCTTTGTTTGTAACCAAAATCGTCGCACCGATGATGACGATAAAAATGAGCACCAACGCAACGATAAAACCAGTTGTCATGCATACACCCCCGACTTTTTTCTAACTTTCATTATAGCTGATTTCCATGCGAGTCAGAACCTTCATGCCTAACCAATTCATTATGGAATAGCAAACTATTCCAAATTTTGATAGGAAAATGGCTTCTATATCTCGAATAGTTACGACAACGCTATCTCACTCAAATCCTTGATAGACTATGCGGGGGAAATCTGATGAACAAGCTTAATACCCCTTTCTTATGGAAAAAGAAACGCTCAAAAAAGGAAATCACGCAAGTGTTATTTCCAGATCAAATATTAAAAGCATTTTTTCACTTCACGACAGATGCCATCTCGATTAGTGATCTCGATAACAATATCGTCCTGGTAAATCATGCTTTTGAGCAATACTACGGTTGGTCGATGGAGGAGATTTACGCTTCACCGCTTTGCTTTATTCCATACGAGTATAGGAACGAGACCAAACAGTTATTTGATGCGGTCAGGAGCATGGGTGTATTACTAACCAATTACGAAACCATCAGGCAGCGAAAAGATGGAACGAAGATGGATGTCATTCTGTCGGCTGCTCCAATCAAAGATGAAACCGGAAAAATTATTGGTGCTTCCTGCATTACCCGTGACATTTCCGAACGCAAAAAAATGGAAGAGGCCTTGCGTCAAACCGAAGCCAAATATCGTCTCCTCATTGATCATACCCAGGATATCGTGACGATTTATGATTTATCCATGCGACGCATCTATGCATCCCCATCAATCGAGCAATTGGGATTTGTTCCAGCCGAGGTTACTTCCCCTAACAATCTGCAACTCACACATCCAGAGGATGTCCCTATGTTCCGGGACAAATTTCAAGAGATCATGGCAACGAAACAACCCGTTCATTTCGAGACGCGCTCTATGGATAGGAACGGAAACGAGGTCTCCTTCGAAACACGCGGTATCCCCATTTTAAGCGCGGGAGGAGACGTCCAAAACATCATGTTAGTCTCGCGGAATGTCACCGAACGCAAATACTCTGAGGCCGCCTTGTTTAAAAGCGAGAATACGAACAAAATCATCTCGGAATACACAGATGATCTGATTCTGATTACGGACAAGAACGGGGATATCCTCTATCTCTCCCCTTCGCATTCACGCGTAATCGAAACGAGTGAACATTGCCGTCAGCTCACCTTTGCCGAGATTCATCCAGAAGATCGCCAAACTGTCATTGACCACTTTCATCATTTACTGGCGACCCAAGAACCAAAAATATGCGAGTTTCGTTTCCAAACGAAATATAACAAATGGATCGTCCTCGAATCAAAGGGTACCCCCATCCTTACGAAAACGGGAGATTGTGATGGCTTTATCATCGTATCGCGCGATATTACAGAACGCCGATATAACGAGGAATTATTACGGAAGGCTGAGAAACTGTCCGTGATTGGAGAGCTGGCTGCTGGAATCGCCCATGAGATTCGCAATCCGCTCACCTCTTTGAAGGGCTTTATCCAATTTCTTTATCCGAGCATGAATGATAACCAGCAATATGCCGACATCATGCTCTCTGAATTGGACCGGATTAATTTTATTGTGAGTGAATTGCTAGTCTTGGCAAAGCCACATAGCATTCAAATCAAGCCTCTTCCGCTCATCCCTTTGCTGGAAAATGTCTTGGCACTATTGAGGTCGGAAGCAAATTTGAAAAACATCCATTTCCGTACCGCATTTGCTTACCATCCGATCATTGCGGGAGAAGAAAACCAGCTCAAGCAGGTCTTTATCAACATCATTAAAAATGCCATCGAAGCGATCGACGGACATGGTGAGGTTCTCATTGCCACCGCCTTAAAAGACAATCATCAAGTACTCATTACGCTCACGGATACTGGCTGTGGAATCTCTGAAGAAATGATTCACAAGCTGGGTGCCCCCTTTTTCACGACAAAAGAAAACGGGACTGGCCTCGGCCTCATGATTAGCAGCAAAATCATGAAAGACCACAACGGCAGTCTGGAAATTAAAAGCAGGGAGCACGAAGGTACAGTGGTAGAGATTACACTGCCGATTGTACCAGACCAAATTGGGTCATCCTAGAGAGGTGTACATCTCATCATCAGCGGAGGTACTCTATGGATTTCACCAAAATGACCACGAGTGAGTTCGTGGCCAAAATTCGCGAATCCCAAGCGAAAAATCTGCGAAGCAGACAGCATCAGGGCTACGGTCATCCCGAAAAGCGTTTGCCTAGCAAGCAAGGTATTTAACAAACAAAAGCCCTCCCGTTGAGCTCCTTTGGCTACAACGGGTGGGCTTTTGTCATTGTTATTGTGGATCCTGCTTATTCAGGTTACGATCTTTTTCGGACTTTTGCTTCTGGGTACCTTGCGTCTTGCTGCTGTGTCCTTGATTGCCGCCATTCTTCGTATTACGATTGTTTGACAACAGAATCCCTTCCTTTTCATTCTGGTATTCATGCCAAACGTAGTATGTCCCAAACGGCTTGTTCATAATGAAGAATTACTTCGCTTCACCCATAAATACTTTCTTTCCATCCTCATACTTGTACACGTATACGGAAGCAAAGTCGTTGTCGCCTTTTTCATTGAATGTTACGTTAACGAATTTGCCTTTGTAATCTTTGGTTTTGTGAACAGCTTCCAGCACTTGTTCACGAGTTGGCTTTTTGCCGCCGTTTGCTTTAATCGCTTCTTCCAGTCCGTTCAGCATAACACCCATGGAGTCATAACCAAAGGAAGTGAAGATCCCTACTTTGTTGCCAGTCGCGCTCTCGAAGTCTGTGATCCATTTCTTGCCGTCTTCGGTAGCACCAATATCGCCAACAGTAGAAGTAAAGACTACGTTATTGGCATTTTCCGCACCAGCAATTTTCACCATGTCAGCAGAGTCGTAGCCATCTCCACCCATAAAGACACCTTTGAAGCCTTTTTCACGTGCTTGCTTCACGATGATTCCTGCATCAGAGTAGTATCCACCGAAGTAGATCATCTCTGGATTTTTCGCAAGGATTTGGGTGATGATCGCACTATAATCCTTCTCGCCTGCCGTTACCCCTTCAAAGCCGAGAACTTGTACGCCGTCTTTTTCAAATTGCTTTTTCACTTCTGTTGCAAGACCTTGTCCATAGGCAGCCTTGTCATGCATAACGAACGCCGTTTTTACATTCAACTGATTTTTGGCAAAAATAGCAGCCTTGGAGCCTTGTTGATCATCACGCGCACAAATGCGGTGTACGATCTTCTTGCCTTGCTCAGTCAAATCTGATCCCGTTGCGGAAGGAGATACCATTACGAGCTTCTCTTGCTCGTATTGCGCTGCTGCTGTGATCGAAGCACCTGTTGTAGCATGGCCAACTACTCCGACTACGTCAGGATTTGAAATCAACATTTGCGCGACTGCTACCCCTTGTTTCGGGTCAGCTTGGTCGTCTTGCGCGGACAATTCAACATCAAAGCCAAGTGCTTTGAATGCCTCCTTTTTTTCTTTCAATGCATATTCAGCACCAGCTTTTGCTGTGCTTCCGTAATCGGAGTACTGACCAGACATCGGACCAACTACAGCAATCACGAGCTTCTCAGTAGCTCCGCTTGCACCGCCCGTGCTTCCTCCACTATTGTTGCTGGGCTGTGGTGTCGCGCTTTGTCCACCAGTCCCCGTACCTCCACCACAGCCCGCGAGCAATGTGCTCAGAGCAAATGTTGCAGCCAGTATCGACAATGATTTCTGTTTTTTCATAGCAAAACATCCCCCTCTTTATTTATGAGCAAACTATGAATCACAATCTTATTGTAGGATATTTTAGAAAATTTGCAATAGAAATGATTGAAGGAAGAATCAATTAAATAACCTCTTTCGCTGTCTGCTAATAGAGGCGTACGCATGTAGTAAGAAAGCAAATAGCCACTTCTACGCATAGAAGTGGCTATCTTGATGAGAAGTTCCATTCATTTCTAGGAATTAATTGGAATGCTCAGCTTGTAAGTGAGCGTTTTTGCATCGTACTCTACTTTTGCACCCAATTCTTGGGCGATGAATACGAGAGGAACGAGCACTGCTCCGGTCACTGGACGTGGCGGATTTGCTACACTGGTTTCTTTGCCGTTTTTATAAGCAAAGTTTTTGTTTTCGTACATACGTAGAGCGTACGTATTGTCTTTGGCAACCAGCAGAGATTTGGTCGTGCTATCCCATGCTGCGGAACCACCCAAAGCAATCGCCAATGTGCTCGCATTCACATACGCAACACCATTTTCAGTAACGATCTCTTCTGGGAATGGGAACTCCTTGCCGTTTAGCTGAACCTTGATTTTTTGTTGCTGTACAGGAGCAGGCGCAGTTTGGGCAAACGCAGCCGTTGCTGCTACACTTCCTGTTAGAAGAGCCGCTGTCAGCATCATTGTTGAAAACTTGCGAAGCATAATAAACACCCCTTAAATATCATGAAATGAATTCCAATTTTGTAAAGTTCGACACGAATCAACTTTTTCCTTCTTTTTTATCCCATACATTTCCTATGTAATTCTCTCACTAAACATGACAAGACTAGGAAAAAAATAAAATATCCCACGAACAAATGTTTTTGTGCACAACCTGTGCATAACATTGTGGATAACTTTCGAAAGTGAGGCTTACCATGGCAGGGGAACGTTTTTTTCTCATTTATCAAGAGGCCAGTGACGAGGAATGCTTATTGACCATTGAACCATACAAAGATCAACAGGAGCTGGCGGAAGCCATCAATCAGCTACAGGCCAAACAAGTCGATGAATATACGATCATCAAGGGAAAAAAGATGAAAGCCACGCTGAAACTCGCCGTCGATTTGACCGAAGCCGATGAGAATTCTAAGGAATGAATGTTTTCTTTTTCGAGTAGGTTTAGACAGAGGGAAATTGGCAAACATGGTAGTGAGGGCGCGCACTTATGTGTTTGACCTTCATTGACCTTTTGTGTATGATATTGTTACAAAGAGAGGAGGAAGACTAGATGCATATGAATTTAATTCCAACCGTCATTGAACAGACGAACCGCGGGGAACGTGCTTACGACATTTATTCCCGCCTGCTCAAAGACCGCATCATCTTTCTGGGAACCCCAATCAACGACACCGTAGCCAATATCGTTGTGGCACAGTTGTTGTTCCTTCAGGCGGAAGATCCGGAGAAAGACATTCACTTGTACATAAACAGCCCAGGCGGTTCTATTACTGCTGGTATGGCAATTTACGATACTATGCACTTCATCAAGCCAGATGTATCCACCATTTGTATCGGAATGGCTGCTTCGATGGGAGCATTCCTGCTGGCTGCTGGGGCAAAAGGCAAACGCTTTGCTCTGCCAAACAGTGAAGTCATGATCCACCAACCATTGGGTGGAGCCCAAGGACAAGCGAGCGACATTGAGATTGCCGCAAAACGTATTTTGAAGATGCGTGATCATCTGAACACCATCCTGGCTGAACGCACTGGACAGCCTTTGGAGCGCATCCAAAAGGATACCGATCGCGACAACTTCCTCTCTGCCGCAGAAGCAGTAGAGTACGGATTGATTGACAAAGTCATCACTTCCGAACCGTCTTCCAAAAAATAAGAGATACCTAGTAAAAAAAGAAGCACTCGTGCCTGAACTATGGGCCGAGTGTTTTTTTGTATGCCGAGCAAGCCCCAAGAGGCTTCCCTTGGTTTGCTCGGCTTTTTCGATGAATCATTGTGATACTTCCATTAACTGACTGACATAGACCGTCCGGCTATGTCCTGGATTTTTTTCCTCATGCACACGTGCTGTTGACGTTTTTTCGTCTACAGCATCGATCCAAACGGCTTGTCCTTCGTACTCTACCTTGATATGGTCGTCGGAGCTCATAATGGCCTGTGCTCTCGTTACATTCATAAGCGGCTCCCTATTGCTCATCTTCAAGGGCTTGCTTGGCTGACGACGCCCCTGTCATCGTGTCTACAGTTGTTTCTTCAATCAGGCCGTTTTGATCGGAAACAACTCCACCTCCCAGTCCCTCGTTCACCATCCGATCAATGTCCATATCATAACAATCGCGGCCTTCGTAACACTTATCACGGTTACTCATGTGTCATTCCTCCTTCATGCAATATACATGGTTAGAAATGCCCTGCCCGAAGTGAATTGATACATATTCATCAAGATAACCAACAAAAAAAGACACCTTCCATACGGGAAAAGTGTCTCTCGTGACTCTATTCTTCTTTGCTTACCAGATTCGTAAGGCTGGTGACTGCCTGGGAGGCATCCGGCCCTTCTGCTAAAATGGTAATTTCCGTTCCAGAGCTGATTGCGAGGCTCATGATACCCATGATGCTTTTCGCATTGACCTTCTTGTTGCCTTTTTCTACGAATACTTCCGATGCAAAACGGTTAGCCTCCTGAACGAAAAAGGCTGCTGGACGAGCTTGCAAACCGGTCTTTAACTGAACCACGACCTGCTGTTGAACCATGAATGGACCTCCTCACTTGTAGACTATTATCCTTAAGTATAACATGCATCTACATCGAAATATTTTGTTTTTCTCGTATTTTGTCAGCGATTTCGTTAATTTTTCGCAAGCGGTGGTTAATACCCGATTTGCTCACTACTCCGCTTGGCACCATCTCACCCAATTCTTTCAAATTGATGTCAGGATGAGCCACTCGAAGCTCCGCGACCTCTCGCAGACGTTTTGGCAAATTCTCCAATCCCATCTCTTGATCGATGAGCTGAATATTTTCCATTTGTCTGGTGGCTGCATTCACCGTTTTGTTTATGTTGGCGATTTCACAATTGTGTAAACGGTTTACTGAGTTCCGCATGTCCTTTACGATTCGAACGTCCTCGAAATACAGAAGCGCCTGATGAGCTCCAATCAAGCTCAAAAACTCTGTAATCTTTTCGCCTTCTTTAATATAGAGAACATACCCTTTTTTCCGCTCGATGCACTTGGCATTTAGTTTATACCGATTGGCGATCTTGGTCAATGCTTCGCAAAAATCCTGATAGGAAGTAAAAATCTCCAGATGATAGCTGGATGCCTCTGGATGATTCACAGATCCCCCCGCCAAAAAAGCCCCCCGCAAATAAGCAGCGCGGCAACAGGACTTCTTCACGATCTCAGGGGCGATTCCTGGGATAAACGACAGGCTTTGATCCATGATGCCCAAGTCTTGCAAAACCTCATTGGCCTTATTCGGAATACGCACAATGTAAACGTTGTTCTTTTTCAAACGCATTTTTTTGCGAACCAGCAGTTCAGCGTGTATCTGAAACAGCCTCTTGATTAACGTGTAAATACGTCGGGCAATCGCCGCGTTCTCTGTCGTCACATCCAGCACCAGTCGTCCGGCTCCAAACTGCAGACTTCCATTCATCCGAATCAAGGCTGAGAGCTCTGCCTTGCTGCAGCAATCGGCACCCTCCGTCATGGTAAGTTCTTTTTTGGTATGCGCGGCGAATGACATCGACTTCACTACTCCTTCTCTATCTTCAGCACCTTCCGTCTTCGTCTGACCAGTGACACAATCTGCTTGCTGACAGCATGTGCATCATGACGTAGGTATCCGTCCTCAAATGTGACTAACGGCCTCGCCACAACATGCAGACCGAGTTGGCGCAGTTGCTTTAAGTCACATCGGACAGGAGCTGCTCCTTTTTCCGCGTATTTGTCCAATACATGGGTAGGCAGCTCGGCTGAATTGACAATGATCGTATCCAGAAATGGTCTATCTACATGTTCATACATGACATTCACGTGCCTGGATGCAGAAAAACCGTCTGTCTCCCCCGGTTGTGTCATGACGTTACAAATATAGATTTTCGGGGCTTGTGCGCGTGTAATCGCTTCAAATAACCCGCGTACTAATAAATTGGGCAGGATGCTCGTGTACAAGCTGCCAGGCCCAATCAAAATGGCATCCGCGTCGGCAATAGCCATCAGGGCTTCGCTCAGAGGAACAGCATCCTCCGGGTCAAGGAACACCCGCTTGATTTCTTTGCCAGTCAACGGTATTTGGGATTCTCCGATTACGAGAGATCCATCTGTCATTTCCGCTTTCAACTGAATCGATTGCGTGGAAGCTGGCAATACATCTCCACGCACTGCCAAAACCCCGCTTAATGTTTTGACTGCGGTGACAAAGTCTCCAGTGATTTCGTTCATCGCTGCAAGTAATAGATTTCCCAAATTATGCCCTGCTAATCCCGTGCCTGTGGAAAAACGATATTGCATGACTTTTTCCATCAATGGCTCTGTATCGGCCAGAGCAGTCAAGACGTTTCGAATGTCGCCAGGTGGAAGCATATCCATTTCTTCTCGCAAACGTCCAGAGCTTCCCCCATCGTCTGCTACCGTAACAATCGCTGTGATATGCACCGGCTCGTGCTTTAAACCGCGTAGAAGGACGGACAGACCCGTTCCTCCGCCAATAACGACTACCCGTAATGGCCTTGACTGTAGCCTCCCGACTCCCTTAGTAGGCATATGTCACCTCATTATTTCTAATACACATACCACAGGTGGCTATTTATGCGCGTTTCAGTCTTTCCTGCCATCTTATGCTCATTTGTTCTTCTCCATGTCTCGATGACTGACACGGACAGAAAAATCTTTGCCAAAGGTTTCTCCCAAATGTTCTGCAATGGCGACCGAGCGATGTTTGCCACCGGTGCATCCAATTCCTATCACAAGTTGACTTTTTCCTTCTCGCTGGTAATGCGGCAGGGTGTACCCCAAAAAGTCTGTAAGCTTTTCTAAGAATTCTTTTGTGTCCTTGTGCTGCATCACATACTCTGCCACCTCTGGATCACATCCTGTTTTCGGACGCAAATCCTCCACATAATGCGGGTTAGGCAAAAAACGGACATCGAACATCAAGTCAGCGTCTATTGGTGCGCCGTATTTGAAACCAAACGACAATACATTAATCGTAAGTGGTGATCCTTGTTGACCATATTGGTTGATGATTTTTTCTCGAAGCTGAACTGGCTTCAATTGACTCGTATCAATAATCTGATGCGCCCAGCCCTTCATTTCCTCCAACAAACGGCGCTCAGCGTGAATTCCTTCCAAAGGCGAACCGTTCGGGGAAAGAGGATGTCTGCGACGTGTTTCCTTATAGCGAGAAACCAATGTCTGATCGTTCGCATCCAGATAAAGGATGTGGTACGATAATCCATTCATTTGATTGAGGCTCTCCATAGTTACGGCTAGATTTTCAAAAAACTCACGCCCTCGCAAGTCAATCACCAATGCGACTCGCTCAATACTCCCACCAGACTGTTTGACCAACTCAGCAAATTTGGGAATCAGTACAGGGGGTAGGTTGTCTACACAAAAGAAGCCCAGGTCCTCCAAGCTTTGTACAGCAACTGTCTTTCCCGCACCTGACATTCCGGTAATAATCAGGAGATTCATGGCCTTGTCGTTTCCCAATTCCGTCACGCAACTCGCCTCCTACGATTCTGACAATAGCATACCATATTGTCGACCTTATTCGCACCTTTTTGAACGGCTTCCCCTGTTTTTCCAATGACGTCTTCTACAAGCGTAAAAAGCTTTTTTAGAAAAAAAGATGCGTGACTGAATGCCAGCCACGCAACAATTGTTTATATAGATAAGGGGGTCAATTCATTGTCTATAGATTACTCTTGAATTATTTCACCCATGTTACAAGCAGATTAAGAGATTGTGACATTTTGTTCCTTTAGCTTTTCATTCAGCTCTTCTACATAGTGTTGAGCAGATTGAGCAGCGATAGAACCGTCTCCAGTAGCTGTCACGACCTGGCGCAGCATTTTTTCGCGTACATCCCCTGCCGCAAATACACCTTTTACTTTGGTGTTCATTTTTTCGTCTGTCAGTACGTAGCCTGCGTCGTTAGTGATGCCCAGTGGACGGACGCTTGCAGTCAATGGGTCCATACCAACGTAGATGAATACACCATCTGCTGGGTATTCTCTTTGTTCACCTGTTTTGGTGTTTTCCAAGAGAACCGCTTGTACTTTGCCTTCACCACGGATCTCTTTTAGTTCTGTATCCCAGATCACTTCGATTTTTTCGTTATCGAAAGCGCGTTTTTGCAGGATTTTCTGTGCACGGAACTGATCACGACGGTGTACGATCGTCACTTTGGAAGCGAAGCGAGTAAGGAACACAGCCTCTTCTACCGCGGAGTCTCCTCCACCAACAACCACCAGCTCTTTATTGCGGAAAAATGCACCGTCGCATACCGCGCAGTAAGAAACGCCACGGCCGGACAATTCTTTTTCGCCTTGTACTCCGAGCAAACGATGCTCTGCACCAGTTGCCACAATAACAGATTTGGTCAAGTATTCCTTGTCACCCGTGATAACGCGCTTGTACGGCTCTTCATCGCGGATTTCCTTGATCTCGCCATAAGCATACTCCGCACCGAATTGCTGTGCATGCTCAAACATTTTTGTAGAGAGATCAGGGCCAAGAATGGAAGTGAAGCCTGGGTAGTTCTCGATATCTTCCGTGTTCGCCATTTGACCGCCCGGGATCCCTCTCTCCAGCATCAATGTGCTCATGTTCGCACGGGATGTATATACAGCAGCCGTCATTCCAGCAGGGCCAGCTCCGGCGATAATAACATCATAAATTTTTTGATCGCTCATGCTTGTTGCCTCCTCGTCTCACACAGTTCTGTTTCCTTATTTAAATTAATTATAATGTAATAATCTATTTAAAATCAAGTGTCGACAAAACTTTGACGCACTTTGCCAAGGTAGCGGCAGAAATGCCGTATTTTTGAGCTAGAAGGGCTTGTGACTGTTTTTCGTTCGTTATCGTTCCGTATACATATTCCAATGCTGCGACCCACGCTACTTCTTTTCGCACTTGTACACGACTTTGGGCATATTCATGATGCTTGCGCCATGCGTCAAGGCACCATTCTCCAGCCTCTTGCTTGCCCTGTGAGAGCAAATAACGGCTTATGCCTTCTTCTATACTGCTCATTCCCTCTTCCGTCTTCAGTGAACCATTTGCTCCATCAGGAGTTCCTTCCGGCATGTCTGCACCCATATCAGCCAGAGCCAGCAAAGCCAACTTTTGCAGTTGTTGGTTATCCGTCTGGTAGTAAAATTGACGGACCGCAGTTTCAGCTTCATCGTCTCCGATCAGAGACAAGGTTTGCAGCACCGCGAATTTCACTTCATCGCGTCCATGCTGCAACGCCCAGAGAAGGGAAGCACGGATCATCGGGTCAGTTTTAAAATCTTCCACTCCCGTGAATGAAGCCTTTTCCCAAGAAACATCACGCTGGGTCGTATTGTATTGGTAGGGGATCGGTTTTATAGTCTCCCCTTCTTGTTCGTTTTTTACCATTTGAATGTATTGATCTGCGATGCCTGCTTCTGGATCTAACTGCTTGGCTTTTTGCCACCAGCGCAGTGCCTGATCCTTTTTCCCACTCAAATAAGCGGAGATCGCAGCGTAGTGGTACGTGCATGCTTCATGTGGCCGTCCATTTCGCAGCATGCGTTGGTAATGGAAATACGCTTCGTCATGCTGGCCAAGCACTCCCATTGTTGTTGCGAGCTTATACGTATTTTCCGGATGGAACGGAACGACCTTTTTCAGCATATCAATCAAGCTCAACAGCTCTATCGTTTGATTGTGATGGGAGAGCAAAACCGCCAGATTGCAAAGTGCATGCAGGTTTCCTTCTTCCTTATCCAGCGTCTGTTCGATTGTCTCCATCGCCTTCTGGAATTCCCCAGCATAATAGTAGGCGAGAGACAAATTGTTCCACGCTGGCAAAAAGTCAGGATCAGCCTCGACGATTTCTTTTAAGGTATCCAATGCCTCCAGGAAACGTCCCTCTTCCAGACTGCGACGAGCTCGTTCATGCTTACTGTATACGTCCTCTTTTTCACTTGGGAGGAAGTGGCGCGGTGGCATGTCCAGCTCAAAGTAAATATAGTCGAGGAGCTCTTCGGCATCTTCCCGATACGGTCCGGTGCTATCTTCTTGTAAATAACGAACAGCCATTTCTTCTGCCATATGGTAATCTTCTAAGTTGGCATAGTTGTTCGCCATGTAAAAATACACTTCTGTCATCGATGGGTCCCATTTTTCTATCACTTCATATAGGACTTCATTCGACGCTTCAAACTGTCCGGTTTCAGCTAAAGCACTAGCCAAATGGCAGTGGCATTCTGCATTCGTCGGCTCCATTTCAACTGCTCGGCGAAATGAACGCAATGCTTTATCATAGTCGTACCGATTCAAACAACGCATGCCTCGGTCAACAAAAAAAGCAGCATCTTGCTTAAAGTCAACGACGGTCGTTTTCTTCAAAATACTTTTGTTATGTTTCATAAAACCTCCAACATCGTAGGAGCTTACACTCCAAGTATCGTACCAGAAGCATCGGCACCCTACAAGCTGACTCGTCTTTTAAAGTGTTCAGCGGATAAAGCAAGAAACACCACTGGCCCATAGCAAGTGGTGTTTACGAACAAAAATGGAGCGGACGAAGGGTCTCGAACCCTCGACCTTCGCCTTGGCAAGGCGACGCTCTACCAATTGAGCTACGTCCGCATATCTTATCAACTATTTATATTTGTCCGATTGAAAAAACTGGTGAGCCATGAAGGACTCGAACCTTCGACCCTCTGATTAAAAGTCAGATGCTCTACCAACTGAGCTAATGGCTCGTACATGGTGGCTCGGGACGGAATCGAACCGCCGACACGAGGATTTTCAGTCCTCTGCTCTACCGACTGAGCTACCGAGCCATATACTATGTGCGCCACTCTTGAATAAGAATGGCGGAGCTGACGGGACTCGAACCCGCGACCTCCGGTGTGACAGACCGGCGTGAACTCCAACTTCACCACAGCTCCATATAGAAGGCTTGTTCCTTCAAAACTGAATACGCATGATTGCTAAGAATGTGTGGATAAGTCCTCGACCGATTAGTATTCGTCAGCTCCACGCGTTACCGCGCTTCCACACCGAACCTATCAACCTCATC